>CAYGUE010000075.1:0-31201 GCA_964352885.1 uncultured Pirellulaceae bacterium | reverse complement strand
GCCCAGGATCAGTGCCGCGAGTGTCGTTGCCGCTATCGGGGCCGATTCGAATCGCAAGCTCTTCGGAGTCAGTCACTTCTTCGGCGGATGTTGCCGTAAAGAGCATGTTAGCATTGCCGTCGACAGTCAGGCCTTTGTATTCGATGTCGATCGCTTGTGAGTCACCGGGCTCCAATCGGCCAACTTCCAAAAGCAACGGATTGCCGTTGCTTCCGTCCTCAGCGACGGTCGCATTGTCGCTAACGGCAACCGGTTGAAGGGCTTCTTCGAACTGATTTTCAATCGCAACCGAATTAAGCGGCACATTTCCCGTGTTGGTGACAACGGCTCGCACGAGGGTCGTTTCACCGACTTGAATCGGCGTTCCGCCCTGAAGCTGAAGACTGATTCCTGAGGAACCTTCTTGTGAAACGATGACACATTCCAGCAATCCAGCGTCATGTCCGCCATCCGCGACAACGTCCAAGCGGAAGCATTGCCGTCCGGCCTGAATTGCCTGGAAACCAACGGGGATATTCTTACGTTCGCCAAACGCGATCTCTTCGATCGTCGTTTCGATGACACGAGACGATCGACCCTGAGCGACCAGTCCTGCATCGGGAGTGATTCGAAGCTGCACGTTTCGCAGCGGCTCATCGCACTGGTTCACCAATCCGATTTCAAAAACGATCTCTTCGCCAACCTTTGCCGTTTCCGGCCCCGCCACTTCAATGCCGATGCATGCTCCAGAAATTTCCGTCTGAGCACACGCTTCTGTTCGAAGCCGATCGCTTTCGCTGGCGACTTCGAAGCACATGCCAACGTTACCGCGTTTCTTGCTCTTCAGCTGCACGTCGATCATACGTGGTTGGCTACCCGGAGCTATGTCTCCCAGTTCCCATTGATACTGGCTGCCGTATTGCGTTGGCTTTGGGTTGCTCGAAATAAACTCGATGCTGGGATCGAAATCTTTCGTTGTGACGATGACGCCGCGAGTCAATTGATCGCCCGGGTTGGTGACCTCAACGCGATAGTTGAACGGCTCATCAGAGACCGATTCGGCCGGTCCGATTGCACGAATCGTCAGCGCTGGAGCACTCCAGGCTACTTGAGTCAGTCCACTCTCGACGACCAATTCGGGCTCACTGCCGAATGCTGGGCGAACAACGTCGACACGAACTTGCGTGACACCTGGCTCAAACTGCCCTGCCCTCTGGCGGATCTGAGCGATGCCTTCACCGTTGCGATTGGTGGTTGCCACCGCGGTCTGTGAGCCCGCTGGAGCAAACTCGGCAGGTGCTCCACCGACGATCGAGTAGCGGATTTTCCAATTTTCAACGCCGCCACTTCCGTCCGATCGAGTGACAACCGTCGTTAGCGGAGAAACCGTCCCCGCGGTCGCTGAAATCGGTGTTGGAATGGCCCAGTTACCATCAACCCAATGGATTCGTGTTGATGAACGGCGTCGATCCCAGCCTTCAGCTTTTGGTGCAACGCCTGTGAGGTAAGTCGTCCCGGGCGATTCAGATGAAAGACTCAAAAACGTCTGGCCTTTCAGCAGCTGAATGTCATCCGCAGGAGTCGGTGTGCCACGAGTCAGCATTAGTGGCTTGAGCCCCGTTCGGCCCCAAGCATATTGGCCATCGAACTTCCTTGCACTCGGCCCGACGACTTTGTTGAACGTTGGGTGCTGCATACCGCCGACTTCGATGATCTGCCCGACGCTGTCATTGGAGAGCATCCATTCGAGCGGTTGGTTCTTGACGAAGTACCCATCGCCACCGCAAATGCCTGCCAGCACGACGACTTCGCTTCCGACGGGAGCCACGATTCGCGAAGGCGTCATTAACAACTGTCCGTTCTGTCCGGGCGATTTAACGCCGTCGATCCGCGGAATGAAGTGGCGTTTCTTGGGTTGGCTATTCTTACAACTGCCGTTGCAGTTCGCATCGTTGCAATTTGCGTTTCCGCAAGGCGGAGCCTTCGGAGCGCGGGTGAATGCTGGTCCAATGGGATAATTGGATGGTTGTACGACGTTGCTTTGAAGCGGATTGAAGCGTGGCGTCTGAAACGGCTGGAATTGGGGAGCCGGTGGTTGGAACCCAGGTTGCTGCGTCTGCTGAATTCTGGGTTGAACCTGCGGTCCCTGATAACTTTGGCCACGCGGTACTGGTCCAATCCCCAAGGAATTTATCGTGCTGCCCTGAGGTGCCAAGACTCCGCGTTGTTGGGACAAGAGGCTCCTGCCAAGCGGATCGAAGGTTTGGGCAGAAGTGCTTGTCGATGCGGTTGCGCAGAGAAAGACCGCGACAACGATGGCGAAGCAGCATCGCGATACGTTTCGAATTTGACATTCCATGTCGTCGGTCCTTGAAAAACAAAATCCAGCGTGGAAGCGTTGCACACCCTTTCGCCGGAGTGGCTCGATTCCGTTTGCCAAAAGTCTGTTTTTCCTTGAAGACGTAGCGATTGATCCGATCAGTGAAAGTTTGCGTGCTGCGTTGACACACGGGTTGGGAAATTGACTACATTATGAACTCACCGTTTTTCAAACAATCAACCGGGAAAAAGCAGACATGATTGTCGTCAATACAGAAACCGTCGCAGGCTATCGCGTCGTCGAAGTCAAAGGAATTGTTCAGGGCAACACCGTCCGTGCGAAACATGCTGGACGCGACATCGCTGCGGGTTTCAAGAACCTCGTCGGTGGCGAACTGAAGGGCTACACAGAGCTGCTGACTGAATCACGACGTGAAGCGATTGAGAGAATGATGGGCCAGGCACAGCAGCTCGGTGCAAATGCGATTGTTAACGTTCGTTTCACGACCAGCGCCGTAACATCAGGTGCTGCTGAGCTTTATGCATACGGAACGGGCGTTGTCGTGCAGCCAATTGCGTAGCGTCAGAATTTCAATCAAAGACGAAACAGAGAGATAACAATGGGAATACTGATTGGATTGGCGATCACCGGCTTCCTTTTGATTCTTGGGTTCACCGTCGGGACGATCTTGGAAAAACGTCACTTTGGAAAACTCGAAGGGCGAGAAGCCGTCAACCGATTAACGTTGCAGACTCAGTCGAAAATATTCCTCAGCCCAACTGCTGGCGGGAAAACGCCGACGTTGATCCACAGTGAGACCGTCGTGGCGAGCGATTACTTTAAGAACTTCCTAAGTGCGTTTCGTAAGTTTTTCGGCGGTGAGATGAAGAGTTACCATTCGCTGATGGAGCGGGCACGTCGCGAAACGTTGGCAAAGCTTATTGAGCAAGCGCGAGAAATGGGATACAACGCCGTCTGCAATGTAAGGCTTGAACCAGCCGATGTTTCCGGTGCGGTAACCAACCCGAAAAATAAATCGGTGATGGTTTGCATCATTGCGACTGCGACGGCTTACGATAGTGACGTGGTCACGACAGCCCCGCCAACCAAACTGGAGACGCCTGCTTAGGCAAAGTTGATGACGATTCATATCCCTGTCCTGATGGATGAAGTCCTCGAGGGCTTAGAACCTTCGGGCAGCAAAGTTATCGTCGACGGAACGCTTGGCGGAGGCGGCCACACTGCCGCGATTCTTGCAATGCTTGGACCCGAAGGCAAAGTCATTTCGCTCGATCGCGATCTTGATGCGGTTGAGGCCGCGGCGGCGAAAATCGATGATCCGCGTTTCATTCCGATCCATGGAAACTATGCGGACTTTCCCGAACACCTAAGGGAATTGGGCATCGATGCGGTAGACGGCGTTCTATTGGATCTTGGATATTCAAGTGATCAGTTGGCTGACGAGGAACGCGGCTTCAGTTTTCAGAACGAAGGAGAGCTGGACTTGAGGTTTGATCGACTCGATGGCGAACCGGCTTGGCGATTAGTTAATCGGCTCAGCGAAAAACATCTGGCTGATCTGATCTACAACTATGGTGAAGAGCGACTCTCTCGACGAATTGCGCGAAAGATTGTTGCGGTTCGGCAGGCCGAGCCAATCAAGACATCGCAGCAACTCGCCCGAGTCGTCCGTTCCTGTGTTCCACGATCAAAGGGCCATTCGATCGACCCAGCGACGCGAACCTTTCAGGCCATTCGAATCGCTGTTAATGAAGAACTGAAGTTCCTCAAGGAAACCATGATTCGCTTGCCGCAATTCCTGAATTTGGACGGTCGAGCAGCCATCATAAGTTTCCATTCGCTCGAAGACCGCATCGTGAAACAGTCGATCAACGCAAGCGATCAGATGGAACCGATCAACCGCAAGCCCATCACGGCATCGGACGCAGAGCTGGATGCGAACTCGCGAAGCCGAAGTGCGAAACTTCGAGTTGCAAAGCGAATCGTGGCAATCCCAATGCGTTAGAATCGCAGACGCATTATTTCCAGATTTGGGACGTCTGTTTTCTTGTTCGGGACAGACCGAGCTACTTTTTTGCTTTCTCACGAAGCAGCTGTCGCATCACGGGCGGCAATGCCAAGTCAAGCAGAGGTTCATGCAAAGTGAAAAAAGTGTGCTTTCAAGCACGAAGCTTGAGCCAGTTTGCGTTTTCGCGTTTGAGAAAATGTGGTTATACTGTTCTCATCACGCAGACATAGACACAGACCAGCTAGTATGGACCTGCGAATTTTATACGGAGTAAACATATGAGTAAAACTTTAGCGGCTGTTTTTCTTGCTTTTTGCATGTTCGTTTTCGGATGCGAAGTTCCCGAGCAACCGGCTGGAGCTGCTCCAGCTGGCTGATGAAAGCCTCCCGCCGCATCCGGTTCGGATGCTTCAGCCACTGATTTGAGCAGCGAAGAGTCAACGGAGGACATCGAAGTCGATTCCCAAGATGCTGCGAACAGTACCGATTCGGGTGCGTCCGAAGAAATCTCCAATGAGACGCCTTCAACGGAAGAAGGCGAGACGACAGAAACGGAATCGGAAGATTCAACTGAGCCGAAAGAATCATCGTCTTAGGAACCGTCAGCGGACAGCCCTGACGATCCAGCCATCTATCGCTGGCTTACGATCCAGCCAACTATCGCTGGCTTACGATCCAGCCAACTATCGCTGGCTGGAGAGTTTCTCGCCGTTGGCTCCGACGGCTTCGCTGACGATTGGGCCAGCTTGAGAGCTGCATCGAATTTCAAATGGTTTTCCGTCGCGCTCGTTGAATGTCATTTTCTCGAACGAAGACGGTCTTATTTCTTTGGTCTTGAAAGCGAATTCTCCTAAGTCCTTCATGGAATTGGGAAGATGCCCTTTTGACTTCGTGAATGCTCTCACTAAATCAACGATGGATCTGATTTTTTCGTTGCATTTCTTTTTCGCCAACATGGCTTCCAGCTTAGCTAGGCTATCGATCAACAGACTTGTTTTTGAAAATGCTCCTACATGACCCGTCGCCGCAAGGATTAGCTCCGCATCTACGTTCGCATTCTGACAATGCTGAACGAAAGTTTCTGGCGAAGATGTAGGGACCAGACTGTCGGACGTTCCGTGAAAGATCACCGCAACCGGATCGTCTTGTGTAACGAATGTTGTCGGAGAAGCTTGAGCGTACTTTTCCGGATCAGAGGCTCGCGTCGCGTCCATCCAGTATTTGAACGTCGTTGAGTCTTCGCCAACCCAGCTAAAATCCATCGGTGAACCACCAGCAATTAAGCCCTGAATTCGAGAGCTGTGTTTGGAATACGGTTCTTGAAGTTTGCCTTCGAGGCCGTCGTCTTTGCCTGTTGTTGCCAGCATGGATGCGAGATGACCTCCCGCCGAATAGCCAAAAGCATAGACGCGATTCGGATCGGCGTTGTATTCTGTCGCGTGTTCGCGAATCCAACGCACCGCGTGTTTGCAATCGTGAATTTGAGCAGGCCATTTGTGATCGGGCGCCAACCGGTAGTTGATCGCCATCACCACATATCCGCGGTTGGCAAGGATTCTCGCATGGCGAAACATCGCGAACTTCGTACCCGTTGTCCAAGCTCCACCGTGAATCGCCAGCATGATAGGACGGGGTTCATTGGACTTTGGCTGATAAATGTCGCACTTGAGTTCGTAGCCATCACCCGACGCGAAAACGATGGCTCCATGTTTCTCGTGCTTGAATCGCTTGCGCTCAGATGCCTCTTGCGCACTTGCGATATCAACAGTCCAAACGCAAGCGAGTATGAAAACGAGTGTCTGAAAAAAACTCATTCAACCGATATCCTAGATTCGAACAATAGCAGTCCCGCTTACCCGCCGGACTAACCGTCGCATTTCCAAGACGCTAACCGTTGACAGCACTCGGGCGGCGGAAAGCTCGCTACGCTGGATCAGCCAATCGATTTCTGTTGCGTCTTCCGATACCAGTTGCAGGATCGTTGTTTCCTGTTCATTTAGTTTCAATTCGGCTGGGGATCGAATGGTGAGTGATTCACCGGATGAAGTTTCGATTTTCGCTGCGGTTGGCATCGGGCCAAGCTGCTCAAGAACATCTTCAACGCTTTGGACCATTGTCGCACCGTCGCGAATGAGTGCGTTGGTGCCCTTTGACATTCGATCTGTCATGCGGCCTGGAACGGCAAAGACTTCGCGGCCCTGTTCGTTTGCGAGTCGAGCCGATATGAGGGCTCCGCTTCGATCGGCCGCTTCGACTACGATGACCCCAAGGGCCAATCCGGTCACGATTCGATTTCGCCGGGGGAAAGAACCGCTTTTCGGAGCTTGCATTGGAAGCGACTCCGAAAGAACGGCTCCCGACTCGCAAATCTCATCCGCTAACGATTGATGTTCGGGCGGATACATTTTCAACAAACCACCGCCGAGCACCGCAATGGTTCGGCCGCCGACAGCGAGTGCTCCACGGTGAGCCGCTGCATCGATACCGCGAGCGAGTCCAGAAACAATCGTTAGGCCGGCCAAGGCAAGGCCGCGTGCCAATTGATCGGCGACTTTAATGCCGTAGCTGCTCGCGTGACGCGTTCCGACGATAGCGATCGAAAGTTCATCGCAGGATTGCAACTTACCTTTGGCGAACAGGATCGCTGGCGGATCATAAATTTCTTCAAGCCGTTTCGAATAGCCATCCGTTCCGCGTTGCAAAATTGAGATCCCGTGGCCTTGGCAGCAGTCGAGCAGTGTCTCAATGTCGGTGTCGGATGCAAGAGCGATGTTGCTGCTAAGTTTCGCACCGACCCCTGGGATGTTGCGAATGTCGCTGGGGCTAGCGGAGAGCACACCCTCTGGTGAACCGAAGTGTTCGATCAGGTCACCGTAGATTCTGGGGCCGATGCCTTGAACCATCTGTAGACGTAACGCCGCATTTCGACGTTCGAACTGTTGCTGTGAATCAGAATCGTATTCTTCCGACTTCTCAGCAACGAAGTCACTAGGGGGCAGCTCCATCATTGAGGGCCTTTCTTACGATACTTGGGCGGCATAATTATCGCATTACTCATGGCAAATCACCAGCGTGAAAATATGGTCGCTAGTGAGGGATACGACAAACATGGTTCTGGTCGCAGCAAAGCGGTGAAGTTTGCGGCTGAAATGGTCAGCGTTATGATCATTGTTGTCCTTTGCGAGTGTGGAATTTTTTTTTTCGGGAGAACGTGAATGAGGGGATGGAATAAACAGATTTTTTTTTTGGTTATGTTCCATTGATTTTCATAGGGTGTTCTCCATAGGAATCGCCGACCGTCACGAACGCCGACGGGTCTGTTTCGACTGTAATCGCATATTCTGATGACGACGTGATCGATGCAAGTGGCCCGCTCGCCGGGAAGTGTAGCTTTCGGCAAACCTTTCAGGTCAACAGACTTCATCCAGGAGTTTGTTAGAGAAGATGGACCCTTGAAGCCTAGAGCGGATCGGTTTGCGATTGGATTCCCATTCGAGAAAGTTGTAGGATCAGTTGCCATCGTTCTTGATTGCGAACTTGACGACGTGTCTCGCGAATTGCTTGCAACGCTTTGGAACCGCGACGTTGAGTCACTGTCTGACGTGGTCGATATGTCTATTATTGCATTCGTCGCGGAAATTGATGGCGAACTGAAAGTCGTTCATCTCGATTTCTACGAGTTGAGCATGCATTAGCGCTTCGTCAACTCAGAAGCTGGCCGAGCTTTGAGGCTGGATGACATCATCCACATCAAGGCGACCCTGAAGATGATCCAAAAGCCCAAATGCAATGACCAACAGCGAAATTTCGATCCACTTTAACATGGGAAAACCTGTTCCATGACAGAGGCTTTAAGCGATCAAGAGCACGCTCGTAGTGCGGCTGCAATTACATCTGACAACGGGGAAGAAACTGATTTTACATCACCCAGTTTCGTCGGTAGGATGAATTTCAGCTTTCCCGAAGCAACTTTTTTGTCGCGAGTCATCGCGTCGATCAGCTCGGTTTCCTTTCCTGTTGGGCAAGCGACGGGTAAGCCTGCCGATTTAAAAATTGCTCGTTGCCGATCGCAAAAGGCGTCATCAACCATGCCGAGTTGTTTTGCCATTTCAGCTTCGGCAACCATGCCGATGGAGATGGCTTCCCCGTGAAGGTATTCGCCGTAGCCATAAACGGCCTCGATGGCGTGGCCAATGGTGTGACCGTAATTGAGGATCGCTCGTCGGCCTGATGTTTCCGTTTCATCTTCTGTGACGACGTCCGCTTTGCATTGGCAGCATCGTTGGATCAGCTCGGTGACCAGTTCCGAATCGCGAGCAAGAATCGAGTCCATTTTTTCTTCAATTCGAGAAAACAAGCTGGCGTCCATGATCAGGCCATACTTGATGACTTCGGCCAGCCCCGCTCGATAGTTGCGATCATCGAGTGTGTTCAAAACATCGATGTCGATGATGACGGTCTTCGGTTGCCAGAACGCACCGACCATGTTCTTTGCTTGAGGAAGGTTGACACCTGTTTTTCCGCCAACACTGGAGTCGACTTGGGCCAGCAGCGAAGTCGGAATCTGAATGAAATCGACGCCTCGGGCAAATCCAGCTGCCACAAATCCAGCGAGGTCGCCAACGACGCCGCCACCAAGAGCGACAACGATCGTTTGGCGATCGGACGGCAACTCGATCATCTGCTGCCAGAGCTGATCGCATTGGCTGAGGTTCTTTGAAGATTCTCCTTCGGGCACGACAATCGAATTGATTCGTGCGGCGATAGGTGCGAATGCCTCTTTGGCTTTTGAAAGGTAAATCGGCGCGACCTTTGAGTCGCTGATGATCAGGACATGGCGATCGGCGGTAAATGTGCCGCAGAGTTGATCGAGCTGAGAAAGAAGTCCCGAACCGATATGGATTTGGTAGCTTCGCTCTTCGAGCGAGACTTCGACGGTTGCTTTGTTGGTCAAATCTGACTCCGCTTCTCGTTTGTTGTTTAACGTTTAGCCGAAGGCGTCAGTGTTTCAACGCGACAAAACGCCGACGCCTAGACGGTAAACGATTCCTGGCGGCATCTGCAAGCCTCAATGCGTGGCACTTCCAGCATTTTGAGGCGTGCGAATGCTCTCCACCATATCCACGATCTCTTTCGGTGGCGGAGGTGTCACGATCGAGACCACCGTCGCGACCACGAAGTTTACCAGCATGCCGATGAAACCGATGCCTTCTGGTGAGATCCCGAACCAGTAATTTTTGTGATCGACCATGAATTGGAAATAGACGATATAGCCCAACGTCAATCCGATGCCTGCGATCATGCCCGCGATCGCGCCTTCTCGATTGATTCGTTTCGAGAATATGCCCATCAAGATGGTTGGGAAGAACGACGACGCAGCTAGACCAAATGCGAATGCAACGGTCTTGGCAACAAACTCTGCGGGAGGGTTGATGCCAAAGTACGCAGCGATTCCAAGGAATGCGAATGAAGCAATCCTCGCGGAAAACACTTCCTGTTTGTCGCTCATGTTAGGGCTAACGATCTTCTTCAAGAAATCATGGGAGATCGACGTCGAAAGCACTAGCAACAATCCGGCGGCTGTCGAAAGTGCCGCTGCGACACAACCCGCCATTACGAGTGCAACGACCCACATTGGAAGGTTGGCCATTTCCGGATTGGCCATCACCAGAATATCTCTGTCGTAGTAGACTTCGTTTGGGTTTTCGGTCAGCGTGTTGGTGACTTCACGTGGTTGTCCTGCAACACGATCCAAAGCGAAGGTGGGTTTTTTCTCAAAGGCTGGGCCAGCATGATGCTGCATGACGCCGTCATCGTTTTTATCTACCCATGCGATCAGACCGCGGTCTTCCCAGTTGGTGAACCATGACGGAGCTTTGGAGTACTCACAGTTGTGGATCTCGGACATGAGATTTGTTCTGGAGAAAGCTCCAATTGCCGGTGCCGTCAGATAGACAATGGCGATGAATAACAGCGTCCAACATGCAGATTTCCGAACTGCTTTCACGGATTTTACGGTAAAGAAACGAACGATCACGTGAGGCAATCCTGCCGTGCCACACATCAAAGCTGCGGTGATGCAGAACATGTTCAGCGTTGTCAGGCTACCATCGGTATAACTGGCGAAACCGAGGTCTGTGTTGAGCTGATTTAATTTTTGCAAAAGTGGAACGGCGGCCTCAGCGCCATCCTTGGTGTAATTGCCGATGAGCCCCAGTTGTGGGATCGCATTCTCTGTTAACAGAATCGAGATGAAAACCGCTGGGATTGTGTAGGCGAAAACCATGACGCAGTATTGGGCAACTTGAGTGTAGGTGATGCCCTTCATGCCACCGAGTCCCGCGTAGAAAAAAACGATGGCGGCTCCTACAAGAACACCAAGCCAGATTTCGACGCCAAACAGATTCGAAAACACCAGGCCGACGCCACGCATCTGACCCATGATGTAAGTCATACAAATGAAGACCGCACAGACGACTCCGACGAAGCGGGCGAAGTTCGAATAGAAACGGTCCCCAAGAAAGTCAGTGACGGTGAACTTGTTAAACTTTCGCAGGTACGGCACGATTAAAATTGTTAGTAACACGAACCCGCCAGTCCATCCCATCAGAAACCTTGACGCGTCGTAGCCACTTGCAGCAACGATTCCGGCCATCGAGATAAACGTCGCAGCAGACATCCAGTCCGCGGCAGTCGCCATGCCGTTTGCAAATGGAGACACGCCACCGCTGGCAACGTAGTACTCCTTAGTTGTTGCGGCGCGGGTTCGAAATGCGATCAGGATGTAGAGCCCGAACGTTGCACCGATGAAAAGATAGTTCCAAAGATCCTGGCTCATTCTACTTCGTCCTCGCCGAATCCATGACTGCGATCGAGCCTGTTCATCAGCAGCATGTACAGAAACAGGAGTGCCAGAAAACCAATGATGGCTCCCTGCTGTGCCATCCAGAATCCGAATGGAGCGTGGCCAACACTTGGCATCGCGGAGTCCAGGAATTCCCGAAACAGAATTCCGCAGCCGAGCGAAATGAAAGCCCATACAGCAAGGATCAAGTAGACAATGTACAGGCTCTTCCTCCAGTAAGCATCATGCTTGCCGGCGGGAACTTTTTCTTGGTGATTCATGAATCAGAAAGCGTGAGAGGCGTCTGGGATATTAAACGCTATTGTCGCACAAATTACCAAGCGACGCGAATGGGGCGATCAAGCCTTTCGTCGCCGTGTTGCAAGGATCGTTGAAGCAAACGCAATCAAAAGAACAACATTGGGCTCTGGAACCGCCGTCAGTGAAAAGTTGACAGACGCAAGGCTGAAATTAGTGAGCGTGACTTGGTTAGAACCGAATGAGTTGTCGGCACCATAAAACACTTGGAAGTCAAATCGATTGTCGAGCGTCGTTAGATAGCCACCACTGAGTACGTTTTTGAGCGTCCCCTGAATCTCGCTCCCTTCGGTGATTTCAATAATCGAAAACTCACGTCCCGAAAGGTCTTCGATTGCCGTTTCCCCCAATGTGTTTACGTGGAGACTAAACAACTCTCCAATTCCGAAATTGAGATCGCCATCAATGCTCAAAAAGTCGTAGCCATCGATTTCTCCTCGACCTGCACCGCCGATATCGAACAGCATCTCAACTTCTCCCGATGCCATGTTTTCGAAGATGCTAACTGGAGGACCTGCGGAAACATCTCCGGTAAGTTGTAAGTGCCCAGTCGAGATGCCCGGAGATATTTTTCCGCCATAAAAAAAGTGGTTGTCTGCTTCAATCAAACCGTTCCCCGAGATTTCGCCATTTGTAACTAAGAGCGAACCGCTAATCGACCAAGTACCATCGTCTAGCAAGACTTTCGCATCCGCCTCAAACTGTCGCGTATATTTCCCGGTATTCACGACGCCACCATCGCGAATCGTCATGACTCCGTTATTGATGAACTCATCCCTGTCTGCCCATTCGCGGGCGAGGCTCAACTGGCTATCGGGGCCAGAAGCATCGATCGTTCCTTGGTTCGTGAATCGGATTGAGGACTGAGGAACCTCCAGGCTAAGAAATCCATTGCCGGAAATCGATGCTCCTTCTGATAGCGTGAACCCTTGCCCAAAACCGATCTCCATTTGGGCCCCGTTGTGAAGAACTATTTCGGTTCCTGCGGTCGTGAAATCTGAATGAGCCTTCAAAACCGAATCTGGTCCATCGACATCGATCATTCCGGCGACGACAGATTCTTCCAATAGTCGAAGGCTTCCGGCATCGATCTGAATATTTCCTGACGTTGCCGTAACACCAGAAAATTCGACCGAATTTGAATGGGTGACACGAACATCACCGTCAATCGTCAAATTCGCAAACATGCCCGCAGTCGTCCCAAGCTGATTTGACCGGCTGAAGTCGATCGTCCCGCCGTCAAACCGTGATCGGTCGCCGATTACGTATCGCTCGGAAGGCATGAAGACTTCGTCGTCTTCCAGTTTGAGTAGGCCATCGAGGAAGATGGACGCGCTATCAGTCTCGTGAGTGATCGATTCAAGCAGTGAATTTGTATAGTTGCTTTCAAGGATCAATGAGCTGTTCTCAAGCAGTTCAATTGTCCCATGATTGACAAACCGTTCAGCAAAGACTTCCACCATTGAGCCTTCGCCACTGCGAATGACACCCTCTTGGTGATTATAAATCAGCCCATTGTCTGCCTCGATTCGAAGTAAACCTCCACCTTGGGCCTGTATCAATCCGCGGTTGGACACAAAGTCATTGATGCCATCGGCAACCATCAAAGAGAGCCTTCTACCTGAAAGGTTTGCTTCGATCGTTCCGAAGTTGCGTAGGCTTTGTCCTTCTCCGTTAATCTGAACTTCACCAGCACCGGATATCGTTTGCGACCCGTTCCAACGGAGAGTACTGTTCTCGTTTTCAATTTTCAGTGTCGCTGCCGTACCGACGAGCTCAATTTGAGTCGCTTCCGATAAATCGCTGTTTTGGAAATTTAAAGTTGGGCTTATCCCGACAAGTTTCGCCCTTCCAACAAGCTGGCTGTTGTTGGCATTAAGAATGTGAAAATTACCGTCCACCAGAATGTCGCCAACGTATCGCAAGTCGTTAAAAGTAACTCGGCCATCGAGCCGAAGCGGAGCGTTTCTGGCAAAGATGACTCCACCATTAATTGTTGTCCTGTCAAAAAGAAAGTGCTCAGAGCGGCGATCAAAGTTCATTGACTGACCGCGATTGTCCCATTCAACACGACGAACAATAACTTCACTGTTGACTCGCGGAACAATGCTTTGTAGGTCGGAAGTCGTGAAATCGGCGTCGATCACCAGCGATGCTCCATTGCGAATATCAATTCGACCTCGACTGATCCAGTCTTGCCCGATGAATCCCTCTGATCCACCTTCGAGAATTATCTGGCCACCCACTTCGTTGACAAATAGCCCAGATCTTTCTCTTCGAATCGGACGCTCAATTACGAGGATTCCTCCGTTCCTTGCGCGAATGATTCCTTTATTGACAAACATCGCTCCGTCGTCAGTCGGAGGAACTCCGGGGGTGCCTGAAGTTAGCACCAACGCCTTGCCTTGCACGCTTGCAAAAAGGCTGCCTTGATTGATGAATGTGGCAGAGTCTTCTGCGCCAACCCTACCCAGTCCGGTGATTTTTGAGTTCGCCCCCAGTGTGAGCTGACTGTTTTCGGTTGCCAACACTTTTGAGTTGGACAGCAGGATGAATGTGTCATCTAACGTCGTTGTGTCTCCAATAGCCAAGTCTCCTTGCGTTTGCAAAGTGGAGTTGTTGCGAAGATCGATTCGCCCGGTCGTCGAAGCGCCTTGCTGAAGGGAGATTTGGGTTCTGATTGTGTTGAAGTCACCGCGAATCAATGCTCGCTCAAACGTCGCAAGCGATTCAAAAAATGGTTGGTTGCCGTTTAGCTTTATTTCCCCTGCGTCAATCGATGTTTCGTTGTCGAAATTGAATGTCCCTTGAACGAGATCGATTGTGTTTTCGACTCTCAGAGAACGGCCCACAAAGTTGATGATGGCGTCGGCTGAGTCAATCGTTAGGTTGCCGATTGATCCCGCGGCATTCGCCAAAACTTCGTAAGGTCCGCCAGTTTCTAGGTCGATGACGACATCAACTGGTTCGCCTGTGCCCGGCGATTCGCCGCTATCCCAATTTTCGGGGATCGTCCAGCTTCCACCGTTCGGATTCACCCACTTTGCGGTTTGAGCGTCGGTCGCCCCAGAAAACAACCAAGAAAACAGGATTAGAACGACAACGAACGCGGCGTTACATCGGAGATTCATCTTAGGATCCAGCAATTGATCAAGCTCGGGAAGCTGAATTATTAACGCGCGAACCTTTGTCGTCCAATCGGTTTGCAGAATCTAGGAAAAGTTTTTCGAACAGGTTGGGCTTTCGCGTTTTGCAGTACGCAGGAAAGATTCGTTCAAGCTCGTAATCAATCGATATCGCTCGTTTGATGCAAATCCTACATCCGTTACTTGTCGAGACAGAACACAAAGATACTTGGGATGGTCATTCTGCGTTCGTTAGATGCATCTCCGGAGCTTGGACGACGATGCGAGCCGTCACCAAAAAGTAAACCTGTTTTGTCGACGCGACCGTTTTTGATTTTTTGAACGGTAGTTTTGACGTTTGAGTTTCGTCGACTTCAATTTGCAGACGCGGATCCAGAAAGAGCGTTTCTCCGTCTTCCAGAGACGTCGATACGCTAACTTGCTTCAACGTTTGTTCAGGGATCTGAACCGTCACTCCTGCGTCTTGCGTACCTGAAAACGTGAAAGTTTCGACGTTTGAAACTGTCGAGTGAGCGAGACTTGCGTTCAAATCAATCTTGCCGTCGTTGATCACTGGAGTGAGCTGAATTATGTATCCATCTTCGATTGTCTGAATGATTGGCTGATGGGCAACTGCGTCATCGCCAACGATTGGCTTTACGCCGACAACGAAAGGACGAAGACACATGTCGCTTACGGTTGCTGCCTGTCCTGAGTAGCAGGTTGCATTCGGTGCCGCCGTCATTTTATGGCTGCCGAGAGCTGCTTTCATTTTGGAGATGCCTTCCTTGTCCAGTTTTGCCAACATCACTGGCATCGCACGGCGGACCGACTCACAGGCTGCAGCCATTTTTGTGGTGGAATTCAACGCAGCACTTGCATTACTCAGGCGACTTACACCAACGTTCGAATTCGCATCAATCGAAGGCATCGATCCCGTGTGGACTTCAAACGAACCGGGTTTAAAAAATGATTTCAGCGGAACATCGCAATCCAAATTAACGGCTACGCAGAGGACTTCAACGACGACCGAAGTTTTTGCGTCGGCGACACCAGTAGTCAATTCTGTCTCTCCTTCGACTCGTGGCTGCCAACTGGTGAGTGGGCTGGCGACGGTTTCTACTTTGGACGGACCGAGAACCAAAGCCGGCGACTGAGCGGTTGCGTCTGCCGTCATGCAGAATGGAAGGGCCAACGTGCTGAGAAAAATCGTCGAAACAAATGAAAGCCTCATTGCAGATTCCCTTGGTTAAAGACGTGATTAACTAACGTATGGCATAAATGCGTGGGACAAGGAACAGGGAACTCGCTAGCGAGCAGGACGAAGCGCAAAAGCGTCATCGAGATTGTTGCTCCTCCGCTATCCGAAAGCGGGACAATGCGGATACTATTGGTGGCCGGTTGCATCAGCGACGTGGCAAAGAAAGCAAACTGCACTTCCGTTCCCCGATTTAGGACGACTCTCAGATGAACCAAAAAGTTGACTCAATGCGTTTGCTGTCGCCACTACGGACTTCGACCACTGGAGAGAGTGCGACGGATCTGACTGCTGAGCAACTGGAGCACTTTGGTATCGATCCGGCCAGCGAATATGGCGTATCGTTGAGCGAAATCGTGCGACGGATGTACGAGGCACAGTCGGATATCGATTGTCTCTGGAAGACGACCATGGCCGAAGTTTCAAACTTGCCTCAATCCGATAAAATCAACCGATTCAATTCGATGAAGTTCCTTTCGTTTCAGTTGGCCAAGATGCTCGATACGGTGCAAAACCCGTTTCGAAAGTCGTACCAGGCATTGGGCTATTCAGGTGAAACATCGGCAGCCAAAGGACCGTACGCTGTTTTCGACAACGTGACGGCGATCTTCAGCGCGACGCCCGTTATCTCGCGGACGGCGACCTACATCTACGCCTGTGCTGAATGGATTGCCGACGCATTCAAAGGCAAGGAGTTGATGCTGGAGATCTATTCTCGTTTACTGAACCCGACCAGCATCTGCCTTGCGAACCACATCGTAGATCTTGAGGCTGGCCCTTACGCCGAAGAGTATCTTGCGTGGAACTTCAACAGTGGCATGGCAGCGATTGATTCGACGCTGTCCCACGTTCTTGGTCGCGACGACATCATCATTACCAGTCGCAATATCTACGGCGGAGCTTACCAGTTGATCAACGACTGGTACGCCAAGCCTGGAAACCTTGATATCGCAGTCGAGATGTTCGATGGCTACACCGCAGACGAATTCAGCGTGTGTCTTGAACGGACGCGGGAAAAGCACGCAGATCGATTGGCTCAAGGGCGAAAGATCTATGTTTATCTTGAGTCTCCCTGCAACCCGCATGGCTATATCGTCAACGTTGCCACAATCTGTCGCCGGGCTCATGCCGAAGGACTTGTTGTGATGCTCGACGCGACGGTTGGAACGCCGATGCTGTATCGCTCGCTCGCCAGAGAGGACGAGACCGAACGTCCCGACTACGTGATCCACTCGTATACGAAAGACCTCAGCGGGTCAGGCGGAGCAATTGCTGGCTGTGTCATTGGCCGCAATGAGAACATGTTTATGCCCAAGGGAATGGACACCGGAGAGCACTCCTGGGATCAAACCATGTTCTGGAATGTGTACTATGTCAAAGGAGCTTTCCTCAATGCAGACGCAGCGTTCGAAGTTCTACAGGGCATGAAAACATTGACAGTCCGGATGCTGCGGAAATGTATCAACACGATTATCCTCGCGAAGTTTCTCGATGCTCATCCGAACATCGATGTTACGTGCAGCGCCGTTGGCGACGACATGAACTCTGAGTTTCGCGAACGATACATGTACCTTGGACTGCCAGCTCCGCTGTTTACGATCAGCGTTAACGGTGTTTCGAAGAAGGCGTTTCAGCGATTTTTCGATGCTCTATCGCCAACTTTTGCTCATATGATTTCGCTTGGGCAGACGAATACGATCGTCAGCTGCCCTTCCCTGACGACCCACTCGGAATTGGATGACGACGCATTGGCTCGTGCGGGCATGTCTGCAACAACGATTCGCTTTGCCGTCGGTGACGAAAGCCCATCGGACCTGATCGGCCATCTGGTTCATGCGGCGAAGGGAACCTTGGATCAGGAGTCAGATTTTTCATCGCAGTTCCCTACGGAATCTGATACTCGTGATATGGTCAGGGACATTTACATCGACGTGCATACGAGGCACGTTCAACACCAGGCAGAGACATTGGATTTTGGATAGTTTGCTCAGCGAGCCAGGTTTCACGCCGAGCTGATAAATCCGTTTGCCGGGAAATCGTCTCTGGAGTATCCTTTGAGCCCCCAAGTTTTTCTTTCAGAGGCTCCGCCAATTCCGTGGCAACGATCAAAACAGTAACGCTCGGTTGCAAGGTCAACCAATACGAAACTCAGTTCCTTCGCGAAGGGCTGTTGAGAGCTGGATATACGGACGCTGAGGACTCACAACCAGCTGACCTTTGCGTCGTCAACACTTGCACAATCACCAATGAAGGCGACTCCAAAAGCCGCCAAATTATTCGGCGGATGAATCGTGAGAATCCTGACGCTCGAATCGTCGTGATGGGATGTTACGCGACGCGAGAACCTGAAGCGGTCGCCGCGCTGCCAGGCGTGTCAGAAGTCGTCACGGACAAAAGAGAGATGCCAGATTTGCTAGGCCGATTCGGTGTCGTCGATATCCCCAACGGAATCTCGGGGCTCGACGGTCGTCATCGGGCGTACGTAAAAGTCCAGGATGGCTGCCTACTCAAGTGCAGCTACTGCATCATTCCAACGGTTCGTCCGAGGATGGAAAGCCGTCCGCTTGCAGATATCATCGACGAAGTCAAACGTCTGATCGACAACGGCTTTCGCGAAGTGATCCTGACTGGTATTCACCTAGGGCACTATGGTGTCGATTTTAATAAAGGCAAACCGAAGGACGAATGGACGCGTCTGTCACACTTGGTCTACAAGATCTGTGAACTGCCCGGCGATTTCCGAGTGCGGCTATCAAGTATCGAAGCAACCGAAGTCACTCGTGAGCTGATTCAAGTGATGCAGCAGTACTCGGAAAAGGTTTGTCCACATCTTCACGTTTGTGTTCAAAGCGGATCCGATCGAATCCTTCGCGCGATGAAACGCCGCTGGACACGAAAGCACATCATTGATCGCTGCGAAGTCGTGAAGGAGGCGTTGCACTTGCCTGCGTTCTCCACTGACTTGATCGTAGGTTTTCCCGGCGAAACAGATGCTGACTTTGAGGATTCGCTGGACATCTGTCGCCAGATCGGATTTTCAAAGATCCATATGTTCCCTTTTAGTCCGCGTCGAACGACGCTAGCGGCTGAAATGGAAAATCAGATCCCGGGCAACATTAAGTCCCAGCGAGGCAAGGTCGTCAAGCAACTGGAAGGGGAGTTGCGAGCAAAATACTTCAGCAGTCTCGTCGGTCAGCGCCTTCAAGTGCTAGTCGAGAAAGTATCAGAGGGATTCGAGCGTAACGCGGCATTGGGAACGAGTTGCCGATACGGCAACGTCGAGCTTCATGCTGAAGGAGTTGCGGACAACGACTTGGTGGATGTCGTCGTTACCGAGTCCAGATCGGATCGCATGATCGCGAAACGCATTTCTAAGTAAGTGCACTGCCGCCGATCCATCCTTGTAGTCGCTTGGCCAGTGATTGCTCAGGTGTTTGGCCATACTTATACCAGCGGATCAGCAATTTCAGCGTACTCCGGTGTATCTAGGCCAAGTTTTTTCATCTTCTTGTACAGTGTTGTGCGATTGATTCCAAGCTGTTCCGCCGTCTCGTTGCGGTTCCAGTTGTTCTCTTGAAGGCTCTGCAGAATGATCATTCTTTCCGGGCCCTCGAGTGCTTCCTTCAGAGTTTGGCGAGTGCCGGGTGGTGCGATCGAAATCATTGCCTGTGGGCAAATGTTGGCAATGTGAGTTGGAAGATCCTGAGTGCCGAGTTCCGGCCCTTTGCCGAGCAAGGCTGCCCGTTCGACAATGTTCTGAAGTTCGCGTACGTTGCCTGGCCAGCTGTAGCTTTGCATTGCCTGGATGGCCTCGTTGTTGAAGCCGTCCAGCTCCCGGCTTTCCTCACTGCAGACTTTCTTCAGAAAGTGCATCGCAAGCGTTGGAACGTCCGACGGACGCTCACGAAGCGAAGGCAAAAGGACATTGAACACGTGGATTCGGTAAAACAAATCCTGCCGGAACCGGTATTCAGCAACCGCTTCTTCGAGGGTTTCGGTGGTTGCTAAAACAACACGCGTGTTCGTGCGGAAAGTCTTGCTACCGCCAACCTGTTCGAATTCGAATTCCTGCAGGACACGCAATAGTTTGACTTGTAGCCCCGGCGATGCCGTTCCGATTTCATCGAGGAAAATGGTACCGCCATGAGCCTGCTGGAACTTTCCTTCCTTGTTCGTCGGCGCCCCTGTGAACGAGCCCGCAACGGGCCCGAAAAGTTCGCTCTCAAGCAAATTTTCTGGCAATGCTCCACACGCAATTTCTATAAACGGGCCATCCTTGCGGTTTGATCGCTGATGGATGGCTCTCGCGATCAGCGATTTTCCGGTGCCGCTTTCCCCGGTGATCAGAACGGTCGCTTTGGTGTTTGCGATATTGTTGATCATGTCGAAAACTTTCTGCATGCGCAGATCGCTTCCAATGATGTTTGACTTTTCGAACTTGTGATCGAGCTGTGCTTTGAGACTCTTGTTTTCTTCAATGACCTGAAGTCGCGACATTGCTCGCTCGATGGCCATTAACAATTCGTCGTCAATAAGCGGCTTCGTCAGCAAATCAGCTGCACCTTGCTGCACGGCTTCAATACTCGTGTCGGCGGTGGCGTAGCCAGTCATCAACAGAACGACCAATTGGGGGACGCTGTTTTTGCAGTACTCGAGCAGTTCAAACCCGTCCTCGTTGCCGAGTCTGACATCGATCAAGGCGACGTCGAACGACGCATTGGCGAGTCGATTTTTCGCTTCCGCGATGTTTATCGCCATCTGGATGTCGAATCCTTGAGAATCAAGCCACTCACCCATTGATTGGAGCAAGTGTTGATCGTCATCGACGAGAAGCAGGCGTATTGGCTTTGGGGATTCTTTGGCCATATTAACAGAATGTCGTGAGATTTTGATTTGTGAAGAAACGATGAAGGTTCAGTGATGAAAAAACGCAACGCTCGAAGATATCTAGGTCGTAAACTCCGACTCTGCGTTCAAAATCTATTTTTCAATCAGAAATAATCTATTCTGGGGCAATTGACGTTGCCTAGTGTGAATTTCACCGGTCAATGTGGCGGCTACCCGTTCGGGGGAGCGGGTAACCAATACTGGACCTTTCTATTTCTACTCCTTGAAAATGCAGACATCTTTAATGATTGTTGCGACTAAGCCGCTGGAAATTGTTATTGCCGACGATCACCCGATCGTCGTCGAGGGGATCCGTTCTCAGATATGTAAAATCGAGTCGAAAATCGTTGGCAATCCGACGACTCCCCAAAGTTTGGTGGAAGTGGTCGAGCATCTCAGCCCTCACGTTCTCGTGATGGAGTCCAGATTGGGAAAGAAAGATGCTTTGCGGTCTCTGGAGAAATTTGAGCGGCTTGCAGGACGTCCACCGGTAGTGGTTTTCTCTGGCTATCCTGATTCGACCCACGTGGCACGCGCCGCTGCGTTGGGGTGTCACGACTACATTCTCAAGTCGTCTCCGATTCAGAAGTTGTTTGACGCGATTATCCGAGCATCCAAAGGTGAACCAACACCGGCAGGCAGCTTGTTGAATACCGTCCGAAATCGCATGCGAAACAATGGAGGTACCCCACAGGCCGATCTAACCAATCGCGAGATGCAAGTTTTGCGTCACGTATCGATGGGATTGAGCAACCGCGAGGTTGGGAAGTCGCTAGGTATCAGTGTTGAGACGGTGAAAGAGCACGTGCAAAACATTTTACGGAAGCTCAACGTCAACGATCGGACTCAAGCCGCCGTTTGGGCAGTACACAACCAGTTGGTTTAAAATTGCGCCGCTGGCAGTCTCGAGATTCCGGTTTTTTTGACTGTTCTTTTTTATGCGTAATTGCTTGGCGTTTCGATTTAATTGTTTTGAACCGTAGTCGTCGATGCTCCTGCCAAGTCCCGACCCAGCGTCCGTTGATGTTCTTGCTCACGCAAGAATTATTGGCCTTATTGCGAGGCCCCTGTCGCCATGACGTTCGCCTAGTTCACGCCGTTGAGATTCTCACTCCGTCATCAGACAAAGTGAAGCATTGATATCGAGGTTAACTCGCGACCAGAGAGGGAAATCGAGGGCTATTTCCCGCTTCCATAGACAGGATTGCGGACTGGAAGAAAAACACTCGGAGTTGCAAGGAAAGCAGTATCCGGACCGTGAGCCTTATCGGAGCGTGACTCTCGCGATTCGGATTCTTTTTCCAGTTGCTCGGCCTCAGTCTCGAACCGATCTTCCGCCTTGCTTTCGTCGTTGGCTTCCAATCCGTCTTTGGCAGAATTGCTCTCTACGCTTTCTTCATCGTCCGCTCGCAATTCGTTTTTGTACGAATTGGCCTCTGTTGCATTAGGCATGGGCTTGCTTGGAACGAAATCGGCATTCATTGGGACTGTGTTGCCGTAGAAACCCCCAATTGGAGTGCTGGGAGCGTACGGTGACTGTCCAGAGTGCAGCAACTGCATTGGAGAACGCTCCGTTTCGTGTCCATAACGACTCAAGTACTGGGGCGACTGTGAAACCAGAAACGAATTCTTTTGAGACCACGAATTGTAGTAGCTTACGTCCGGGCCAGGATTGCAGTGATGATGTCCTGGGCCGTTACCATGTCCCAATGCGCGAAACGCCCGCTGTGGGAACTGGTGGCCAATTCGCATTTGTGCCGGGCTGGTCTGAGCCGACATCATGAAAAGACCCAAGGCCAAACATATCCATCCAAACTGCCGCGCCATGACAACTCCCGTCCTTGATTCATTGACATAAGCGATGTGCATTTTCTTCCGGAAGGAAAGCACACCCTTGATGGGATATCGCAGTTGTATGGTCCGAAAATCAATCTCAACCCCTTCGATTCGTCCCAAAACCGCCGGATGTTGCCGTCATACAAGGATCGCGGAACAGATAGCCTTTTTTCCGGTTGTACCGACGGTCTGCCCAGGTGAAATTTTGGGTGATCCGATGTACAAAACCTTTATCCAAAAACACCGGGGTCGACAACGCCATTGGCGCTTGTAGGCAACCAAACAAAAGCACAACCCGTACTACCAATAAGCGAAAGCCACAACATGCTGGACCTAGATCAATATGGGATCCAAGTTGAAGACATTCGACGCAACTTTTCTCCTGCGATGCTCTATCAGGAAGCGCTTCGACTCGAGAAAGACACGGTTATCGCTGACTCGGGAGCACTGATCGCTTACTCCGGCTCAAAAACCGGGCGATCGCCAACTGACAAGCGTGTTGTTCGCCACGAGGATTCTGAAAACGATATCTGGTGGGGGCCGGTGAACATCGATATTGATGACAATGTGTTTCAAGTGAACCGCGAACGGGCGATCGATTACCTCAATACGCGGAATTATCTGTACATTGTCGATGCGTATGCCGGCTGGGACCCTGAGTACCGGGTGAAAGTTAGAGTCATTTGTACTCGACCCTATCACGCTCTGTTCATGCATACGATGTTGATTCGTCCTACGCGTGAAGAGCTAAAGACGTTTGGCGAACCAGACTTTGTCATCTTCAACGCGGGCAAGTTTCCAGCAAACCGACACACGTCGGGGATGACTTCCAAGACAAGCGTCGATGTGAGTCTTCATCCGGGCGAGATGGTGATTCTGGGGACAGAGTATGCCGGCGAAATGAAGAAGGGCGTGTTCACGATGATGAACTACTTCATGCCTCGCAATAATGTCTTGTCGATGCACTGTTCGGCGACCGCCGATCGGGAAACGGGAACTTCTTCAGTTTTGTTTGGTCTTTCGGGGACGGGCAAGACAACACTGTCTGCCGATCCAAAGCGATTGCTAGTCGGCGATGACGAACACTGTTGGTCGGATAACGGGATCTTTAACATCGAAGGTGGTTGCTATGCGAAAGCGATCGACTTGACGCCAAATGCTGAGCCGGAGATTTTTCAAGCGTTGCGATTCGGTGCGGTTTTGGAGAACGTGGTATACGACAAGGAAGATCACAGCGTTGATTTCAGTGACGATTCGATCACACAGAACACTCGCGGCGCGTATCCGATCGAATTCATTCAGAATGCAAAGATTCCTTGCGTTGCCGGCCATCCTGCGGACGTGATCTTTTTGACCTGCGATGCGTTCGGTGTGATGCCGCCCGTTAGTCGACTGTCGCCCTCTCATGCGATGTATCACTTCATCAGCGGTTACACAGCCAAGGTTGCCGGAACTGAGATGGGCGTGGATGAGCCAGAGGCTACTTTCTCGCCATGTTTTGGAGGTCCGTTCCTGATGTGGCATCCGGGCAAGTACGCAGAGATGTTGGCGGACCGGATTGAAAAATACAACGCTCGCGTCTGGCTGGTGAATACGGGCTGGAGCGGAGGTGGCTACGGTACGGGTTCACGCATGAAGCTTTCTTATACCAGATCGGTAATGGACGCGATTCATTCCGGCGAGCTGGAGAGCGCTCCAATGATCACGGATCCGGTATTTGGTTTCGAGATCGTGACGGAGTGCCCGAACGTTCCCGGCGAGATGCTACAGCCACGAGAATCGTGGTCAGATGGAAGTGCATACGATCAGGCAGCAAAGAAACTGGCAGCATTGTTCTGTGAAAACTTTAAAGCTTACGAAGACGGCGTGAGCGCCGAAGTTTTGGCTTCCGGACCGAAAGTTTAGTTGGCGAAGAGGCTACTCGGCAATCTGGATTTTATAGCGGCTTTGTGGCTGCTCAGGAGCTTCGCCGATTGTGATGGATGCACTTCGCGGTTCGCCGTCTCGAAGCAGGGAAACTTGGACTACCGACCCCGGGTCAGACCGCTCCGCCAAGCGATAGAGGCTGTTGAAGCTGTCGATTGGTTTTTCGTTCCACGCACGAACAATGTCATTTCTCAGAAGGCCTGCTCGATCCGCCGGAGAGCCGGGTTTGACACTAATCAGCCGAGCACCTTTCAGGTCTGGAAGGTTCATACGTGTCGCATGCCGATGCGTTACTTCGTAAGGTGTGACGCCTAGGAAGCCACGAACAACCTTGCCCCGCGCGAGAATCTGCTCATAGACGAATCGGGCGGTCGCACTTGGCACCGCGAAACTGATTCCCTGAAATGTCTTGCCGAAGATGGAGGTGTTGATGCCAACAACGTTTCCGTCGGCGTTGACCAACGGACCACCGCTGTTTCCGGGGTTAACCGCTGCGTCGGTCTGGAGAAGATTTTTCACGCGTCCTTCTGGATCGCCACGACGGTTCTTGGCACTGATGATTCCAGAAGTAACCGTTTGCTCGTAGCGATAAGGACTACCAACGGCCCATACGATCGAACCCACTTCGAGATCCTCACTGTCGCCCCATTGAGCGGGAATGAGCCCATCCACTTCAATCTTCAGGACAGCAATATCGCTAATTACATCGCGCCCCACCTCGATGGCCATGTACGTGCGGCGATCGTGGAGTTCGACAAAGATTTTCTCTGAATTGTCGATAACGTGCGCGTTGGTAACTACGTAGCCATCGCTCGACATAATCACGCCGGATCCGAATCCTTCCATTACGTTGGCCGTCGGGTCCCAGCCACTTCGACCGAATTCGTTATCTTCGTCGAGCTTTCTGGTCCGAATGCTGACAACACTTGGTTTGACTTTGTGAGCAACCAATTGAGAAGCCATTGAAACTTGCTTCAGAGGCTGATTCTCAAGGATCGTAACGGCGTTTTCGTACTCGGCGCGTAGCTCTCCTTTTGCGGAAGCGTACTGATATTCTTCAACCAACCGAGGACCCACAAACCATGAAGCCAGAAACAGAATCGAGGCCATCAGAAATAGCATTGAAACAGAAGACGGCTGGTGGTTCGAACTGCGACCTGAGTCCTCATGCGAATTGCCGACAGGTGCTGGGGAGGCAGACGCAGGCTGCTCAGCGATCACCGAATCGGTTTCGACGTCCATTTCGTTGGGTTGTTCGGAGGCGTCCGGCATGTGTTCCATCATAGCAGAGTCAGGATTGGGAGCGTTGAGAGAAATCTTGAACTCTCGTTTACGGAATCTCGAACTCTTCGAGTGGAATCGAGAATTCAGAATCTTCATCAATTGGCAGAATAGGCAGTTCTCTGATGGAAGGGTTTTCAGCTAACGGTTCATTAAACGCCCGAGTCGGCAAATCATTTTGCACTTCCGGGGGCCAGACGAATCGGGCGAGGTAGCCCAACGCGACGCCCGCGAGCACGATAAAGATTCTCGATTGCCATTTTTTCCCTGAATTCATGAATCAAGTATACGAAAAAACGAGACGAGAAGCAGGATCAGATATCATTCGAATAGCACTCCTTTCATCAACAAAGGCAAAATCGGTATCGTAAAGTCGGGTAAAAACGCATTCGAAGCGTCACCGATCAGGATGCAGTTCGCAATTCTGATCCTGATCTTGGGATTACTTTCTTCAATCGGACAGAATTCGCTGGGCCAAGAAGAGAAGACGCCGGTGAAGACTCCGGCGGCGAAAGGGCTCTGGAGCACCGAGAACTTGCCTCGATCCGCTGTTTGGCGTTACGGGGCAACGGATCGTAATCCGGAAGCCATTGGGGTCTATGCCCTGTGTTTTTCAAGCGATGGCAATCTGTTGGCGGCTCGAGACAGACGCCAGAATATTCGTTTGCTTAATATTAAACAGGAGATCCTCCAGACGATCATTCCAACACAAAATGTGCTTGATCTGACGT
Organism: uncultured Pirellulaceae bacterium; assembly: GCA_964352885.1. Taxonomy (GTDB): domain Bacteria; phylum Planctomycetota; class Planctomycetia; order Pirellulales; family Pirellulaceae; genus Mariniblastus. The sequence goes on along the minus strand of CAYGUE010000075.1, from coordinate 4,667 downwards.
TCTCTCCCGACGACAAGTTTGTTGTCTCCGGGAACCGGCGAGCAACTCAGTTGTGGAACGTGGAGGACGGCACGATGGCCCGGGAAGTGAAACAGCCAGGCTTCAAGCTCGCTCGTTCGCTTGACCCGCCGCAACTGGTGGTTATCGGCAAGGGCACCGTTCATCAATATCGTTGGCCGCTACCTTCGAAACCGACCGTCAAAAAATCCACATTGGTAGGGCGAATCATTCTGCCAGCCGGAGTGTCTGACGATGGGCGGATAACGGTCTTCCAAAATGGCGGTTCGGTGGAGGTTTTGGACAACGAGAAAAACGAGAGGATTGACCCGTCACCAAACGTGGTTCCCAAAAGAGCACTCGTGTCACCGAATTTGAATTTACTCGCTGAGCTGAATTACGGCGATGCGACGTTGAAACTTTTCGATTTGCGGAACGCGAAAAAATACTCCTATGCATTGTCGGACAAACGTCGCGTCGTGACGGCAGCATTCTCGAAAGATAGTCGCTTTCTCTTTAGCAGCAATTACGACAACTCGATTGTTGTTTGGGATTTGGTGACCATGAAAGCGATCGATCGAATCGAAGGGCATACCGCTAGGATTTACGCTTTGGCAACGCCGCCCCAATTGTTTTGTTTGGCAAGTGGAGCTTCCGGTTCGTCTGATCGATCGGTGATTTTTTGGGACTTGCGAGACCGTCTGTTTCCTGCCATCGAAGATGATGGTGACTTTCTGTTTGACCGCGTCTGGAATCAGCTTGGCAGTGATGATCCGAAGGTATCGTTGGCTGCAACGAATCAGCTTTATCGTGCGTTGCAACGCGATGAGCTATTGATGGATGTACTGGCCGATCGAATTGGCCTGAACTCGAACGAGGGCGAAGCCTTGGCGAACCAATGGATCGAAGACCTTGACGCCCGCAAATATTTGGTTCGTGAAAGAGCGACGGCGATGCTAAAGGCGATGGTCGATAAAATTCGACCGCTGTTAGAACGGAAGTTGGAGGATGGATCTCAGGAAGCTAAATGGAGAATCCAGAACGTACTGCGAGTCGAACAGCTCAGGCCCGGCATTTTAACCGCGGCCGGGCGGAGAGAGCATCGAGTCGTTCTGGCGCTCGAGTTGTTGGGCAATTCAGCGGCTCTCGAAATGCTGGAGCGTCTGTCGCAGAGCGTCACCTACAGGAATATGGTAGAGGACGCGAAGGCGGCGCTTGGGCGGTTGAGGAGCGAGTAGTGCGTTGGGCGTCGTTGTCGGCCTGATATCTGACCCTTAAGTTCCATTAGTGGATTCTTGCATCAGTTTTTTCCAAATGTGTTAGTTGTGCGGGCAGGGTAGGGTTTTCCGAAGTTTCAATAGTCTTTTGGTCGATATCGACAATGGGCAATTAGGCTCGTTCTGTATTGTTAAACTTGAGCGAATATTCGGGTTATCTGTTGTGTTTCCCCATGACCCCAGTAAAAATGACCCCACATCGTTGATCACGAGAAGCCCCCTTTCACACACACTGGAGATACTTCATGAAGAAAATTATTTGGGCGATAGCCCTTTGTTTGAGTTGTGCGAGTTTTGCACAAGCTGACGTGGTTGCATTTGATAACTTCGACTACCAAGATGGATCTCTTGTTCCCAATGGAGGATGGGCGAATCACAGCGGTACCGTTGGCGACCTGTTGGTTGCTGGTGGACAAGCCGTTGTTCAACACGGCGTGCCGTCTGAAGACGCCAACCTCCAATTCTTGACGAAATCTACTGGAGTGTTGACTGCGGCATTCGACATCAACGTTAACGCTTCTACAGTTATTGGTGGCGGAGATTTTGAGTACTTTGCCCACTTCTTTACTGCAGGTTCTTTTAACTTTCGATCGCGTGTTGACATCTCAGCTCCTACCGGTGCTGGCGATTACACACTTGGAATTTCATCTGATTCGAGTGTTGCTGAAGCTATTCTTACAAATGACTTCAGCTTTGGTGATACTGTTTCGGTTCTGATTGGTTTCGATCTCGCTGACGGCACAGGTTCGTTAACCGTTAATGGCGAGACAGTATTTGGTGCAGCTTCGGGTGGTGGCCAAACTCTCAATGCATTCGCTTTGCGTCAATCAGATTCGTCCAACAATGAATCTGTTGCAGTTGACAACCTGATCATCGCTATTCCTGAGCCAGCAACAGCTGTTCTGTTCGGTCTTGCCGGACTTGGACTTTGCGTTGTTCGCCGTCGCTCATAAACCACTTGTTGGTTAAGCGAAACGTATATTAAGTCGCCTTCTCGAGAGGCGACTTTTTTTATGCGCTATTTCTTTTTCGCTGCCGGTTTGGGCAATACAAGGACGAATCGCAAGTGAATAAATAGTGCAGCCGATTCACTCGCTTGCGCATTTTGAAGTTGCACTAATACAAGCCCGAAGCGCAAGAGCGCAAGCGAGTGAATAATCGCAGGAGATTTCGATTCACTCGCTTGCGCTTCGGGCTTGTATGTGCACGGTTCGATTTTCCCATTTCCCGTGGCTATTTCCGGATGAAATCTGAATTTTGATGCGATGTGTGCATCTTCAAAACTTACGCTTCGTGCTTGTATGTCGCTGTCAGCCTGTGCAGTCACTGCCTTTGGCCTTGTGCATCCGGCCATCGGGATGAGTTCCTGGGCCGTCGACGGAATAGAATTTCTCGATTGCCGTTTCCCAGTCGCTCCGCTGTTTTACTTTGACGAAAGAGCTGCGAACTTCGTTGTGCTGTGGATGCAGAATCGAATACTTGATGCCGAATTTTCGCATCAACTGCCCTACCCTGTTCTCGCCGTACAGCGATTCAGCCAACCGATAATGTTCGAGCAAGACTTCTCGTTGCTCGTGAAGCGTCGGCGGATCGGGCAATGGCATGCCAGCGGCAATTGCCCGAGTCTGCTGAAAGATCCACGGGTTTCCGATGGCTCCGCGGGCAACCGTTACGCCATCGACTCCGGTCTGGGCAATCATGTCGAGGCAATCTTGCGGAGTGAACAGGTCTCCTGAACCCAGCAGAATCTTGTCGCCGAGGTGCTGTTTGACTTCCTTGAGGAACTCCCAGCGGCTTGGTCCCACGTATCGCTGCTTGACCGTGCGGCCGTGAACGGTGACTCCGGCGACGCCAATCTCAAACGCTCCATCGAGGATCTCGAAAAACTGATCGCGGCTCTCTTGCGTGTCGTCGATGCCACGTCGCATTTTGACCGTCACTGGAATCTCTGTGGGCACGTTGTCCCGAGTGCGTTTGATGATCTCCAAGGCAACTTTGGGTTGGCTTAGGTGAAAGCCGCCGCGGCAACGACCCAGCACTTTCTTAACGGGGCAGCCGAAGTTGATGTCGATGATGTCGAAGCCGGCTTCCACAAGCTTCATGGCTCCGGCCGCGAACTGCTCCGGTTCGGCACCCATCAGCTGACCGCCGACAGGATGCTCCTCGTCGGAGATATGCAAGAAGTGGCTGGTCCGTTTGCGCTCCTTTAGCTTCACCAGAAACTCGTCCAGCATCACTTCGCAAACCGTGTACGGAGCACCAAGCCGTCGGGCGATGACTCGCATCGGCCAATCGCTATAGCCAGAAAGCGCGGCTTGCACGACAGGGAAACCGATCGTCAGATCGCCAATTTTCAGGGGTTTCAGGTCAGTTTTCGATTCAGTGGTCGACACGCGTTCGATGACAGCCAAGTTGGTCTGTCTTGAGTGGAAAATATCGGATAAAAAGCGGTTTGCCGGTTCAATCATAACCCGTTGCGTCAGTTTTGAAGTTGCACGCTTTGCATCAAAATTCAGATTTTATCTGGAAATAACCATTGAAAACCCAAAAACGCGAAGCGTTCAATACAAGCCCGAAGCGCAAGCGAGTGAGTCGAAAATCCATGCAATTATTCACTCGCTGGCGCTTCGGGCTTGTAGTAGTGCAACTTCAAAATGCGTCAGCGAGGGATCGCGGATGCAATCCACACGGATGGACAGCTTTCCCTGCGGACGATTTTCATTCGCTTGCGGGGCCTGCCGTTGGATCGATCCCCTGCTTACGAGGCGGTTATGATTTGCGCTGTGTGGCAATGTTACCAGACGATTCTTCGAGAGCTACGTTCGCGAAATATTAAATGCTCAACCAGCTTATCGGCATCCTGATTGAATACTGGCCCTTCTGGGTTGGCGTGGCTGTGTTCGCGGCCATCTTTCTGCTGCTGCGAATGCACTCGCTGCCAGCGAGGATGCCGTACTTCAAACGTCCGTCGCTGGTGACGAAGAGCGAGCTGCGATTTTATAAGTCGCTCCATAAAGCTGTCTTGGATGACTTTGAAGTGTTCGCAATGGTTCGAATCGCAGATTTGATCCGAGTCGAGAAAGGTTCCAAGAACGGGCGAAAATGGCTCAACAAGATCCTCTCAAAGCACATCGATTTCGTCCTCTGCGATCCGGGATCGCTGGAGCCCGTCGTGTGCATCGAGCTGGACGATGCGTCCCACAATCGTCCAGATCGCATCGAACGCGATATTTTCGTGAACGATGCCTTCGAAGCAGCCGATTTACCACTGCTGCGAATTCCTGTCGAACCAACGTATAATGCTCGCGAGGTCCGCGACTTGATCGATGACGTTGTCTGATTCTGGCGTCCGCGTTTCAGGTCGCCAAACACTGACGCCTACGGCTTGCCGTT
>CAYGUE010000074.1:0-31895 GCA_964352885.1 uncultured Pirellulaceae bacterium | reverse complement strand
ACTGAGAATGACGCGCGCCGACATTTTGCCGTCGAGCGAATATGCAGAGATTTGCTGAGCGGAGTCCGTATTTCCGGACGTGTAGATCATCCCGCCGGCTACGGAAACCGTTGCATAGCCACTACCGAGGCCTTCTGCGGTCCAACTAAGCTTCGGCCCGTTTGGACCCCATTTCTCAAACAGCCCGGTTTCTGCAGAATGGTTTTGGCGATCGGCACCTCGCCATTGAGGCCATTCCTGCCCGATTGAAGTCTCGACAGAAAATCCGCTCACACAAGCGACCAAAACAAACCATAGAAAACTTGAACGAGCGCGAAACATGCTTCACCGCAAATTAATTAAACGGACGGAAGAAAATTCAACATTTACTTTATCAGGTTTTCCGTGACCGATCGAAGCGTGTCCAGCACGACTTTCGTGATTGAACGTCAATGATTAGAGTGACATGCAAATCTTACTCAAGTTTCGTCCGCAATCATGAAGGAGCCATTCATGGACAAGCCAAAAGTCGCCGCCAAAAATCCAGCCAAAGTCGAAGTTGAAGAAGGGAAAAAGTACGCATGGTGCTCTTGTGGCCTCTCGGAATCGCAACCGTTTTGCGACGGCAAGCACGCCGGAAGTAACTTCAAGCCAGTCGTTTTCACGGCAGAAAAATCTGAACTCTGCTATTTTTGCCAATGCAAAAACTCTGACAAGGGCATGCTTTGCGACGGTTCCCACAACAACCTTGAGGACGATGCGTAGCTTTACAATTGCTACGCGAGTTGAGCATGCTAAAAGTTGCCGGCCGAATTCTGAATGTCGTTGTCTGGTCGGGGATCACGATCCTTGTCCTTCTGATGTTCGTATTTCCGGCGGCAACATCGCTGCTGATCCAGTTTGACTACTATCCAGCTGGCAAATTCTGGAACGGGGTCCTTCGCGTCTTGCAACAATCGCAAGTGGTTGTGATGTATGTCTTTTGTTGGATCTGGATATTCTTCGTCGGAAGTTGTTTCGCTAGTTTTCTAAATGTCGTCGCCTGGCGAATTCCCCGCGGGAAGAGCATTCTTGGCTCCAGCCATTGCCCGCAATGCAACATCAGGCTGAACTTTCGCAACAATTTGCCGGTGCTTGGCTGGATGCGAAACGGAGGCAAATGCGCCAACTGCGAGCTTCCGATCCCGGTCCGCTATTTGATCGCCGAGCTGGTTCTGGGAGCTACGTTTCTAATTCTGTTCTTGGCCGAAACGGCTTCCGGTGGCATCACGATTCCTTTTCGCACGCCGAATCAGTTCGCGGGCATTGAAAACGTGCTATTCGCACCCCAGGCTGATCTGTTGATCATGTTGGGATATCACCTGACGTTGCTTTCGCTGATCTTTACCTTGGCAATTGCAGCAACCGAAAAGTTTGCCGCTCCGATCTCCATCGTCTTCGTGGGCATCGTCGCGGCCTTCGGCATTCAGTGTGCTTTGCCACCGCCCGGGATCGTGGACTTCCGTTTCGCAGATCACTCGAACGAATCAATCTCGAGTCCGTTTCTGTATTTGCTGGAAAGCCCAGCACAGTTCGCGATCGCAATTGGCCTTGGCATCGTCGCAAGCTACATCTGTTTTCAGGCAATTCGATTCGCTAGCCACGTCAAACCCTGCGGAGGATTTGCCTGCTTGCTGTTGATCGGAATTTGGCTGGGATGGCAATCGGTGCTGTCAGTCACCCTAATCTATTTTTTGTTTTCGCCGTTAAAGTCGGTTAACACCTGCGGAAGGTTGCTTGTCGCGACACTTGTGCATTTGTGCTTATGGCGACTACAGACCCACTGCCAATGGTGGCCCGGCCCCGCAAGCGGTTTAAGAGAACTGTTACTCGCCAGCGTTTACATTGGCGTGCTTGCGATCGCAATTCGAACGTTGATTTCCAATTCCGAAAAATCCGAACCAACGACGACGATTGATTTGTCAAATACGATTAACGATCTAAAATAGATTGTTGATTCGAACCCGGTCCTTTCTTTGCCAAAGCTCGCGATGCAGCTATTCAATTTCATGCGAGGCCTTCTTGTTGTTGGGGTCTTGCCTTGCACTTCGCTGCTTGTCCAGCAAACGGATTTTCCTCAGAACGATGAAGCTCAGGAATCAAATCAGGTCACGGAAAGCGACCCGAAGAGTCCTTGGGAAACCGTCGAGGGAACTGCTGCCTCTGAATCAGACGCTGAATCGAATGAAGAGGAAAAGGAATCCCCTTCGACCGAAGCTCCTTCGACCAGAACTCCTTTTGCACATCCAGAACCGAAAGAAGTCGAAGCAGCACTTGACCTCGCTGACTATCAGAGCAGGCTTCGCGATTTGAAGAAACTTCAACGCATTGAGGCGATGGTCGAGACCGTCATTCCTAGCGTATTGCCGTGCGTCGTTTCAATCGGAGAAACCGCCACCGGAGTCATCGTAAAGCCTTCAGGAATCGTCATCACGGCCTCGCATGTCACGCAAAAGGCGGGACGGACTCTGATCATACGACTGCAGGACGGCCGAACGGTCAAAGGAATTACCCTTGGCTCCAATGCAGCGAATGACACATCAGCAATCCAACTTCTTGGCGGCGGAACATGGCCTTACTTGAAGACAGTGTCTCCCGACTACACGGCTCAGGCTGGCCAATGGTGCGTTGCGTTTGGCTATCCGCTTTCGTGGCCTCGCGACAAACCAGCGAGTGCAAGAATCGGTCGAGTCACCGGACAATATCGAGGAAAGATCGTCACGGACTGCCCGATCATGGGCGGCGACTCTGGGGGTGCACTTGTTGACCTGAACGGAAACTTGCTGGGAATCAACAGCAGCGTTCGACTGGACGTGACTCAGAACCTTCATGTGCCTATCGATCGCTATCGGCAGGACTGGCAGTACATGATGTCGAGGCAGGATGTCGACATCGCTACCGCGACCGTCGTCAAAACAACCAATGCCGCTCAGCCTGCTCCAAAGAAAAATCCCTATCTGGGAATTTACGGCGAATCATCCCGCCAAAGCGTCCGTATTCGCGACATTCGGCGTGACTCACCTGCTGAAAAAGCCGGACTATTGCCCGAAGACGTAATTTGGAAAATCGATGAATCTCGCATCGAAAGTTTTGCCGAACTGCTAAAATATCTCGCGACTCGCACTGGCGGTGATCAGATCACTGTCGGAATCAACCGATTCGGAGTCAACCTTGACATCGTTGTGACGCTCGACCAGCGTTGACTTAAATCGATCCACGCATCATGAATACTCAACTCCCAGTTCTTGGCTTCAACCGAATCGCCGCGACGGCGTTTTTCGTGTTCGCGATTGTGGCTGGCCGAGAAATCTCTGCAGCGCAGCAACAGGCCACACCACCCAGGAAGACTTCGCGTTATCCGGTAGTCGTTTTGGAGCGAGACGCCAACTTTTCGATTCCCAGCGCATCAGCAAAACCAGCAGCAACACTTCGGCCAACGGTTCCTGCCCAGCCGTTTTTACCAAAAGAAATCTATCAGCGAACCGCTCAACCGTACATCGACGCGACAGCTTTGATCGCCGAAGGGTTCGACAAGAGCGTCGTCCAAATACATAGCCTTGAGGAACGTGTTGCTCTGGGCACGGTTGTCAGCACCAAGGGCCACGTGTTGACCAAGTACAGCCTTGTCCGCGACGTTCCGAATCACCAGCTTCGATTCCAAGCCGAGGATATGATCTGGTCCGGGGCACTTCTTGGATTTGACGAGACGGAAGATATCGCCGTGTTCACATTGCATTCTGGAGCACAATCACCTGCTAAAGTTTTGCAATCGATTGCCTTTACAACGTCGGGCCAACTGGCCAACGGCAAGCTCGTCATTGGCGTTGGCCCAGCAAGTCAGTCTTTGGGAATTGGCATGACGACCGCACCTCCGTCCCCCGAAGCGATGGATAAGGACTGCGAGACTTGCATCGACATGGGTTTGATTCTGGATGGCAAAATGAAGTTGACCCGCGTTTACCCTCGGACGGTAGGCGAGCGATTGGGACTGCTGGTCGGAGACCGATTGCTCTCGATCAACCGAAAGAAGTTTTCCACAAAGGCCGCGTTTGATCGCTTCGAGAAAGAAGTTCTCGCGGGTGATCTGATTTCGATTCAGTTTGAACGCAATGGCCAGTTCTTAGAAGTAGCTGACAAAGTTCCAGCGCTCACGAAAATTTCAAAACGCGATCGTTGGGGTGGAGGTCCGTTCAGCAAACGCCGCAGTGGTTTTGCCGACGTGTTGGTCCACGACTCGGTAATCGATCCGCTTGATTGCGGCGGCCCACTAGTGAATCTTCAGGGTCAGTTTTGTGGGATCAACATTGCGAGATCGGTGCGAGTTGCATCCTTGGCGATTCCAGCAGACGCGATCAAGGAGTTTCTGCTTCGCTATCTCGATGAAGCGGACCTGATCGTCGAGCGATAGTTGTATCCATGAGTGTAGTAGCGTTGGAAGTGGAATCGAAGAGAAAGCGATTCATGCTACGCCCGTGGCTGTTTACGATTGCACTGCCTTTGCTTGCGGCGTGCTCTTACCCATGGATCACGCCCGGGAAACACATTCCAGTCCTGTTTTTCGTCGCATTCATGCTCTCGTCAGCTTGCGTCACGGGCATCTGGCTCGGAATTACATATCGTTGGTGGCGACTTCTTGTGGCTCCCTTCATTATCACGCTTACAGCCTTTGCATTAGGTTACTCGATGGGATCGAGTTTTGATTGGACCGGCGCTTCAATCTCCGCAATTACGTCTATCATTATCTGGATCACGTTGGAAATCACCAAACTAATCTTCGGTCGATTTGAAGTTCCGGATTCCAGAGAGACAATGACCGATGGACTACAATTTGGAATCTCGCATTTGATGATCACAACAGCAGGCGTCGCCCTGTTCATCAGTGGCGTCCAATTTCTGTCTGGATTCACCGAATCAAGTGCAAGGACTATGTCTCCAAACATTTTCATGATTGCCACGACCTTCATTGCGGTTTTGGTGATAATTACCCTAGCAGGAACGTGGGCCCTATTGGGGAACGCCATCAAAAAGAAGCTGTTCATTGCATCGTTGGCCTCAATCGTGGCAGCCATCGCCGCACCATTTTTACTCAGGGGTCCGTCCTCTGTGCTCTGGATCGGGCTGTTTTTCATTTGCTGGATCGCGATCACTCTCCAGCTTTGGCTGCTACGTTTGGAAGGGCTCCGCTTCGTAAGAAAATGAATCGCTTCATCTGTGTCAGAGGGCACAACCAAAACGTACATCAAAGGAACGCCATTGACGGCAACCGATGGCCGAAAGCATAATCTGAAGACAACTCTATCAACTTCCAACGCGGAAACCTTGTGAACTTACCCGTCCTCTCTCTCAAACGCCGCGGCTCAGAACTTGCGGCGGCAAAGCGACAAGTCGAAATCCTCGCCGCAGGCTCGTTGCCACGTTTTCATGAGACGCTTGCCAAACATCAGCTTCCAGAGCTTGAGTCCAGCCAAGTTGAGATATTGCAAGTCAACGTTGGCAAACTATGCAACATGACCTGCCAACACTGCCACGTCGATGCAGGCCCGGATCGCAAAGTCGAAAACATGGGACTCGAGACAGTGAACTCGTGCCTTGCCGCGATCAAAGCCGGCAACATCTCGACGTTGGATCTTACCGGCGGTGCACCAGAGATGAATCCGCACTTCAAACACCTTGTCACCGAAGCCAGAAAGCTTGGCTGTCATGTGATCGATCGCTGCAACCTCACGATCCTGTTGGCAAACGGCTTCACAGAACTGCCTCAGTTCCTTGCAGACAACCAAGTCGAAATCGTGGCGTCGCTTCCATGTTACCTGGAAGAAAACGCGGACTCACAGCGAGGGGATGGCTCGTTTCAAAAGTCGATCAAGGTCTTGCAGATTCTGAATGAGTTGGGCTACGGAAAACCTGACAGCGATCTTAAGTTAACGCTTGTATACAATCCCGTCGGAGCCAACTTGCCTCCGTCGCAATCGGAACTGGAGGCGGCCTATCGCGAACAGCTTCTTGAACGATACGGAATTGAGTTTTCGCGTTTGTTCACGATCACGAACATGCCGATCAGTCGTTACCTCGATCATCTTCTCGAGTCGAATCAATACGATGATTATATGCAGCAGTTAGTCGATGCCTTCAACCCTGCTGCGGCAGAGGGCGTCATGTGTCGACAGACACTGTCCGTCAGCTGGGAAGGCAAACTCTACGATTGCGACTTCAACCAGATGTTGGAACTTGGCGTTGAAGGTTCTGCACCGACGACGATTGATCAATTCAATGCTGCCCAACTCAACGGACGTCGCATCATTACTGGAAGACACTGTTTTGGATGTACCGCCGGAGCGGGATCCGGTTGCCAAGGTGCGATTTACTGAGTTTAGCAAACGCAGTGCAGGCGACAGCAATTTCTATTTCTTCGACTCTTCATCAAGCACGCGTGGCTTAAGCAAGAACGTATCGGCAACTTTCCCATTCAACTCAACGCAGCGTCCGGTAAGTTTCTCCGCTTCGAACGTGAGCACAAAGATATGCGAACCAGCGGAAGCAAACCCGGGATCTTTCAGATACCAACGTTCTTTTTTTGGCGTGCGCTGACTAACACCCAACCCGCCTTCGCCGATGTAAACAATGCCAGTCGGATCCCGAACGTTGCCCCGAATAGGAACGGTTCGCTTGATATTGTGGCCGTCCATCTCGCAAACCAAATCGACGTTGTATTTTTCAAAACTTGGCACCCAGCTTTGCAAAGCCGAGCCGGGTGATTTAACGGCAGGGTAAGCGGGACGGTGATACTGAACGAGCAACCATCGATTCAGCGGGCGAGAACGCCTCAACTCATCCCGCAGCCATTTTTGTTGCTTGCCTGCCGTGCTGATTTCCGTGTTCAGCGTTACCAACCGAACTTGGGAGGTAAGATTGACTCCGTAGTAGTTTGTGTCATCCGCAGGCCAATGAAACACATCATTAAATATCGTGCCGCTATCGTGGTTACCGCGAGCAGGAATGATCGGAAGCATCCGACCATCGGCTCCCATTGTCAATTCGTTTGCTGACAACCACTCGGTCCACTGTTCTAACTTTTTACCCGAGGCCACGTAGTCGCCACCATGAGCCAACGCAAAAATATCGTCGTCCAAATTTTCGTTCGCGTAGGATTGAGAAACTAAATCAGAAAGCATCGAATTGACTCGGCGTCGCTCTTTTTTATCTGATCGCGAATCCCCACCGCAGAGAATACTTAATGGTCGGTCATCATCGGGCGCCGTCACGAAGTACATTTTCTTCGACTGCTTATCGTCGCTGAAAATTTGAAACTCATAGGCAGTCATAGCCTGCAATTCCGTAAGCGGCGCATGGTAAAAATAGAGCTTCGTTTCACCGCCGATGAACTGCCCAGTCTCCGGCGCCAGCGTCGATTCTTTATCCATCGACCCTTTGACGCGGTATTTCAAGAGTGCTTTTTTGGCAGGCTTGGCTGTGCTCCATGAAATCGTTGCGTTCTCGGAAGGGCTATCAGTCCAAGTGACGCGAAAATGGACAGGATTAACTCCCTCCAGCTTCGCACTCTCGCGAACAGCAACGGGGGCATCGGGAGTTTCAACGCCAATCGACACGCCGGCATTTATTGCTTCTGAAGTCTCCTCCGTTTTGGCCGAAACATCAGCCATTGCGGCACTCGCAAGAACAGCGATCAGACAGAAACAGTTGATGATTAACGAAGGCTTTTTTGTGTAAGTATGCATCCCCGAATTTTAGTTGACTGAATCCCGGGCAACAACCTTTCGCTTAGTCGCTGCAGTTTGCACCAGCGCCATCCAATTGTCCAGTCTCCCATCGCCAAATCAACAGCAACACGAGAGGTGCACCCCAGTTCGCTGCTCGAACAATCGTTTCCTGCAATGCGGGCCATCCGAAAGCTGTCGTTCGGCTGATCGCCGTAATGAATCCCCAAACCAACATGTAAACTGCGATGATTCGCCATCGAGTCAACAGCAACGCGATGGCTAGGAAAACATCGAGCCAGCCGATCACCCAAAGCATGGCTTCAACGGTTTCTTGTTCCCACCCAAAGCCGAACATTCGCACATCGGATAACAGGATCAAATCGACAAATGGACCATGCAACAGAATTGCTTTATATCCATGGACAGCAAACGTCACCGAGATAGCAAGCGTCAGCAACCACTTTGCAACGCTTGAAATGTGAGTGATGGAGGGGCCGGACATGTTTAGCAACAAAAGCAAAACAATTGGGCAAGCGATTCGAACGGCGACTTCGCCAAGCGTTAGCTCCGAATAAAGTTCGCCACGCAGAGTGTGGGACAATGCGTTCGCAATGCTCCAAACGAACACGAATATCGCGGCAACGATTTCCAGCCAACGCTTCCCAACTGAATCAGAACCAAAGTTTGACTTTGGCCACACGATTTGAATCAACGGAATGAGCAAGAAGACAGCGGAGGCAGCCAGACAGCCGTAGGCGCCAAAATCATCGATTGCCTGAGCAATATTTTCCGCGACGCCTCGTTCGAACAGCAGGTATTCGAAAATGTCACTTTCGGATTCCATCGAACTAAAAAGAAGACGGCCGGCAACACCAAAACATTGCAGCGAAATCATGAATCTCAAGCAGTTAATGACGGCGTCACGTGATGTGCATAACTTCAAAGCGCGATTGGAATTGGGGTGACTCGGAGACTTGCTATTCATTCAATTTAATATGCTTCAGCTTACGTTCAGTCGTCCCCACTTATAAATAGCGTAGGTCAGAGGTTCCCACTGATCAAAAACGGCGGAGACCGCCGTCCTACTTGGGGCCAGTAGGAAGATGTTCCAGCAGATATCGCGCAATCAGCATTCTGACATGAACCAACGTCCCATCTCCCTCGCGAAGACCATGGTTTCGATTCGGATAGACCATGTAGTCAAACTGCTTGCCAAGCTCGACCAATCGGTCAACCAGTCCTTCGATGATTTGAATGTGGGTATTTGTCTCGCCTGAGCCGGTGATGATCAGGAGCTTGCCTTTCAAGCCATCTGCAAAATTCAGCGGCGCCGATTTTTTGTATCCGTCAGGATTGGATTCTCTGGTTCGCATGTAAATCTCTTGAAACCAGGCGTTGTAGAGATGAGGCTGCGGCTTGGGGACGACGGCGATACCAACGTGATAGTCGTCGCCCTTGCGAAACAGAGCATTCAATGTATTCGATCCGCCTCCGCTCCAACCCCAAATGCCGACTCGAGAGAGATCAACGTAAGGACGGGTGCGCCCAAGTTCCTTCAGTCCCGCCGCTTGATCTTCCGTCGACAGGGGCCCCAAGCTACCAAAAATGGATCGTCGCCAAGCAGCCCCTTTCGGTGCCGGGGTGCCGCGATTGTCAATCGACACGACGAGGTACCCGAGATCGGCAATGACGCGTAGGAAGTGACTTTGGGCGGCGCCCCATTGGTTCAAAACCGTTTGTGCATGCGGCTCGCCGTAGACGTATATAAAGACTGGGTACTTTTTGGTTTCGTCGAAGTCGCGTGGCTTGATCATCCAGGCATCCATGCTGACATCGTCAGCGATACTGAGCTGGATGAATTCTGTCGGGCGAGAGATAATTGCCTCTGCCTGCTTATGCAGTTGTTGGTTCTGCTCAACGACTTTGACAACTCGGTGACCTTCGATTTCGACCAGTTCAACAATCGGCGGTGCATCGAAAGTTGAGTAAGTGTGAAAAGCCCATTTGGCGTTTGGAGAGAAATCATAGTCGTGCGTTCCAGGCTGGTCCCGGGGTGTGATCCTCTCCAATTCCCCGGATCCGTCTAGTGGAATGCGATACAGATACTTTTCCGTTGCGTTGTCTGGCGAGGCGTAGAAGTAATACCAACCACCCCCTTCATCGACGACCGCACGGTCAATGATGTCAAACTCACCAGGCGTTAGAAGCGACAACTCTTCGCCTTCACGCGAATATGTGTATGCGTGTCGCCAACCGTCTTTTTCGCTGATCACAATAAAAGCCTGTCCGTCTCGAATCCACATCAACCCCGAGTTTTTGGCTTGACTGGCAACCACCCACGCCGGATCGGATTCCTCGAAGATTCTCTTTAACTTGCCATCAGGCGAAGCAAGAAAGAACTCACGTTTATCACGAGATCGACTCAATCGTTCAACAAGCAGCTCATTCGAATCTCCAGCCCACTCCACGAGCCCAAGATAGAAACCTTCCTTCGGTGATTCGATCGGCAGCCACTGTTGCTGCTTTCCTTCCACGTCCACGATTCCGACGCGCAACGATGTGATCGTTCCACCGACTCTCGCGAATTGCTGTTCACGAACGCGAGGATAGGAAGGGTCAGTGGGGACGAGCATGGATCGCTTTTTGACTTTGCTGCTGTCGGTTTCGGTGAATGCGATGTATTTACCGTCGGGACTCCACTGAGGATTGCGAATCCATGCATCGCGATCCGAATCACGATTCGTCAGTTGAGTTTGCTCGCCACTTTCGAGATTGATCACGAACAGGTTTCGAGCCTCGTTCTCTAAACGGAGTTTTCCATTCGGTGAATGAAGTCGGCGCGAATCAGTTGTCGGCTGCTCGGCAGGTTTCTGTTCAACACGCTGACCGGTTCGGGCATCGTAGTGAACCAGAACGCGCTTTTCGCGATTACCGACAGCCTCTCGAACCGAGAACCCAGAACTGTCGGCCCACCACTTTCCTGCAAACCCCTTGGCACGAAACTCTCCTTTCTCATAAATCGCATTCAGCCGCGCCTCCGTGGTTCCGTCTGACCACTCATCTGGCATTTGCTGGGCTTGCACGGGGATCGCATAGAGAATCGTCATCAGGAAGAGAAGGATTGCTTGTGTCGTTCGCATTAAAGGGGCTCAATTTTGCGTTTGATGAGTCATGATTTTCTGTCGCTTGGTCCGTGGTGGCGAGAGTTCAGTTCTCTTTGATTGTGCTTTTCAAAGCTTCCGCTTCGGCCAAAGTTCTTGCGACATCTTGTTTGCGAAGGGCCTCTGTCTGCAATTTTTGCTGCTGCCGGTTGAGCTTGCTCGTGACAGTTTCTTCAAACAAACCTACCGGAACGTTTTCAAGCGTCCAGTCATCGCTGCGTTGTGTTGCGAAAGGAATGTCGGTCATGCGTTCAGCCTGCAAATTGCCGAGAGGACTGCGGGCCCAAGCGTAGCGGTAGTGCACAGGTTCAGGAACCATTGGGCTGCTCAAAACGAGGACTCTTTTGTCCATTTTTGGTCGGCCTCGATCGTCTTTGCCAGTCACAAAATGCTCGGCCTTCGCTGGCTGGAACTTGCGATCTTCACCAGCGACTGCGAAACCAAGTATCGGACCACCGTTATCAACAGCGCCGGCCGGTTCGTCCAGTCGAAGCTGGATATGCCCCGCTTCCACTTTCATCGCCTCGACGATTGGCGGTTTCCAACGAATCGATCCGCCGTGTCCGTACTGAGTCGCCAGTGCCCAACGCGCGATTCGTTCTCCAGCGGGAATTTTAAGTTGCGGGTGATACCAACGCCGCCGCAGGTCATAGGTGCTTGTGAACCCAATGCCTTTATCTCCCGCCTGATACAATTCAAGAAACGTCTGATATTGGGCTTCGCGAATGTAAGGCCCCGGGTTGGCCATCATCTCGCAGTAGTTGTCGAGCGTTTGCGAAGTCCCTTCGGTGCAGAGCGACAGAATACCGAACGGCATTTGGGGATCGTCAAAAGCATCGCGCCACGCCGAAATCATTTTTGGAAAAACGCGACGGTAAAATATGGTTCCCTCGGTCCCATTGAAGCAGTTGTTGTACCCTTGATGGAAGATTGCCCCTTTGATTTGCAATCCTTGCAGAGGGCCAATCATGCTGGCGAAGCAGTTGCCGGGCCGATTCTGATCCATTGCCGGCCCCGGAAGCAATTCGGTAGGCTCCGTTTCGTTGGGAGGCATCTCGCGGCCTTCCTTTTCAAACCTCGCCACCTTCTGACGGAAATTATTGGCGCGCTTCTCTAAGTCCGCTTTGGGATCCCAAGTTGAAACTTTCTGATCCCATTCTTCCAAGACAGGTTTAACTTCAGCCGAGTCCATTTCTCTGAGGACTGAATCCGGTACCCAAGTCTCGACCGTGGTGCCACCTCGCGACGCATCGATTACTCCAATTGGGATTTGAGTTGCCATGTGAATTCGCCGCGCAAACACGTAGCCGATTGCAGAAAGCTCGCGGACGACTTCTGGCGTGCAAGCATCCCAGTCGCCTTTGCGATAGTGACGGCCAAACCATCCGCTCCACTCGTGAAGTCGAGGAAATCTGGACTTGAGGTCGGGGCCATTCAAAGCTGGCACGGTCAAGATTCGGATGTTCGGATAGTTGGCAGAAACGATTTCGAGTTGACCGTTCTCGATCCTGTCCAGAGGAAACTCCATGTTGCTTTGCCCACCAAGCACCCAGACATCACCAATCAGAATATTGTCCAGTTCCAGCGTCCTGTCCGAACCTTGGACGATCATCGTGTGCGGATCTGAACTAGCGGCCATCACAGGCAAAGTGACTTTCCACGACCGATCTTCTGCGGCAGTGACCCTTTGCTGGTTGCCACCGAAAGTCACTGTGACCTCTGCGGCAGCGTCAGCCCAGCCCCAAACCGAAATTGGCTTGTCGCGCTGCAGGATCATGTTCGACTGAAAGACGTTGCTCACGCACAAGCCTTCGCCGATCGCAGGCACGTCAATCACGTTTTCTTTTGGCATTCCCTGCGAGCCATCTTGTGCGGCAAGAAAGCTCGGGGCAAGCAGCCCAATCGAAAGGAGCGTGTAGAGCGAAAGTCGTAACCGAAACATGCTGAGTCCCATTATGTAGCCGGGCTTTATACGTTGACCCTCTTTGTAGCGAGTCGCAGATTCTTTCGAAAGGAGTCAGCCAAAAACAAGACGCGAGATATCTCCACTTTAGAGCGACCACATCGGAATGTGTTCAATACTCCGTTGTAGCTTGATCGCAAACGTAACCAATAATCAAAAAAGCCTTGATTTGGAAACCGACAATTCCCGAACCAAGACCAAGTAGAAACAAGATGAACTTATTGAAGCGACCTCTAGATAAACCGATTGATATGGTTTTCGAGGTACTCTTGGCGACCGCTCGTATTTGGATCAGCTTCGCCTTTCTCAAGCATGTAATCTGCCAGAGATTTGAAATCGTGCTTGCCAGCTTCGATGTCGGCACCGATACCGGAATCCCATGAACTATATCGCTGTGCGACGAAATCAGCCAATCCGCCTTCTGCGCGAATCGCAGCAGCGATTTTCAAGCCGCGAGCGAACGCATCCATGCCGCCAATATGAGCGTAGAACAAATCAGCTGGATCAATGCTCTCGCGACGAACTTTCGCGTCGAAGTTGACACCACCGCTGCCAATCCCACCGTGCTTGAGAATGACCAACATCGACTGGGCTGTCAAATAGAGATCGGTAGGGAACTGGTCCGTATCCCAACCAAGCAACAAGTCGCCGGTGTTGGCGTCAATCGACCCTAGGCAATCTTGGGCACCGGCATAGTCAAGCTCGTGCATCATCGTGTGACCAGCGAGTGTCGCGTGATTCGTTTCGATGTTTAGCTTGAAACGATCCATCAAGCCGTAGGCTCGCAAGAAGTTAATACAAGCGGCAGCATCGCTGTCGTACTGGTGCTTCGTTGGCTCTTTGGGCTTTGGTTCAATCAGGAAAGTACCATCAAAGCCAATCTCGTCAGCGTAGGCAACCGCCATGTTGAGGAATTGTCCAAGGTGATCGATCTCACGTTTCATGTCCGTGTTGTAGAGATTCATGTAGCCTTCGCGGCCACCCCAGAAAACGTAGTTCTCGCCGCCGAGGCGTAACGTGACTTCCATCGCCTTCTTGACTTGTGCTGCTGCATAGGCAAACACATCCGCGTTGCAACTCGTTGAGGCTCCATGCATGAACCGTGGATTGGAGAACATGTTCGCCGTGCCCCAAAGCAACTTGATGCCGGTGCGTTTCTGCTCTTCTTCCAAAGCATCCGCAATGGTGTCAAGGTTCGCGTGTGACTCGGCAAGCGTTTGTCCTTCGGGTGCGACATCGCGATCGTGGAACGCGTAGTAGGGCACGTCTAGCTTTTCCATGAATTCGAACGCCACGCGAACACGATTCACTGCATTCTCCACGGACTCAGATCCGTCATCCCAAGGACGATTGAGCGTCGGCATTCCGAAGGGATCAGAGCCATTGGCGCGAAAAGTGTGCCAGTAGACGACGCTGAACCGAAGATGGTCTTTCATCGATTTGCCTTCGATCATTTCGTCCGGGTTGTACCAGCGAAAAGCGAACGGATTGTCGGTGTCAGGACCTTCGTATTGGATCTTGGGAATGTCGTCAAAAGCACCCATTAAATTTACTCCAAACAGCTACATCGTTGAATCAAGCCACTGTTTTATCCTGAAGTGAACTCTTTGACCATTATGCATTTCGCTCGCTCTGAAATAATTCCGGATATCCCTCAAGAGAACTTACGCAAAATCCAGTCGCCGAATTTCGGACTGATCTGCAGGGCGGCAAACAGTAGTCGAGCTTTTCGCGGGATCATCAATTCGGGTTTCCTCTTTTCAACCGCAGCAACGATCAGTTGAGCCAATTTCTTGGGAGCGACTCCGGAGATCTTCACCCCAGCGCCAGGTGCGGCCGCACCCGGGTCCAGTTCAGAAGCTTGTTGTTGATATCGAGTCGCCGAATCGTCGCGGCGAATCGGACCGGGACAAACAAACAACGAGTGCACGTTGTTGGGACCCTCGATCCGTGTCTGATGAGCAAACCCTGACAACGCGTGTTTGCTGGTGACGTACGGTGCGACGTGTTGCCAACCGGTTCGCGCGGCAAGGCTTCCGATCTGAACGATCGAGCCAGAGGTTTCTTTGAGATGTGGTAGCACAGCGATGCTGCAACGGACTGCGGCGAAGAAGTTGGTCTCCATCAGCTGGCGATACTGTAACAGCGATGCTTCTTCAAACGCCACACGAATTGACTGCCCAACGTTGTTGATCCAGACATCGATTCGTTGGTGCCGCTTAAGGATTGATTCCACCGCGGCGGCAACGGAATCGTCATTCGTCACGTCGGCTTGAACGCAAAACACATTGCCGTCACTTTCATGGTTCGAACGCGAAATGCTAACCACGGTCGCCCCGACCGCAGCGAACGCATCGACGATTGCCTTGCCGAGCCCTGCGGATCCGCCGGTAACGACGACTACTTTGTCTTTCCAATTATTCATTGCGTCGAATGCTAGCTATGGAATCCCCGATCTACGAGGCAATCTTGGCGAAACGGCTGATTTTCCTCAACGATGTTAAACTTTTCCTGTCAGGTCGTCGATGAGGATTAGGAATGAAGGGGGATTTCATTGGCGCGGGTCATCCGCGCGACCAAATTGATGGGTAGCCTGATGAACCAGTCACTTGCTCGAACCGGCGTTTGCAACTTTCTTGCTCTTACAGCCGTCCTTTCGTTGTCCTTCTTGGCAACAGGATGTTCAACGATGACGTCGTTGACCAGCAAAGAGTTACCAGTCGATGCCTCAGTGGCGTCCGCCAACGGATCCTACTCCGTCGAGATGCATCCGAACTTTGGTGCCCCCAAACAGTACAATGGCCAGCTAACCGGATCGACGACCGTTTCGGAAGCACTGGCCGAGTCTGGAGCCGTCAAGAAGTTCCGCTCGATGGATGTCGAGATCCTTCGCGTCGTCGAGCACAAAGGCAAGAGCCGCGGTTTGAGAATGCCAGTTAAGTACGAACGCCGCCTTAAGGGTGCTGCATCTAACCAGGACTATGCATTGCTCGACGGAGATCGCGTTGTTGTGAAGCCAATGGGTGGTGGTTCGCTTATGAAGATGGTTGGCGCAATCGCCGGCGCAAACTAGGCCTAATGGCGCTGAAACACAAAATTTTCCGCGAACCCTTCTCTCAACCCCGTCTCCTTACTACCATGCAACCGCTGGTTAGGTGATCGCTGGCGAATTTATTCGCGAGAGGAAAGTCCGGGCTTCGCAGGGCAGGGTGGTCGGTAACGCCGACCGGTTGCAAGATTAGGGATAGTGCCACAGAAAGCAAACCGCCGAACGGAGCGTTGTTCACAACGCTTGCGTGGTAAGGGTGAAACGGTGAGGTAAGAGCTCACCAGCACCAGAGGTGACTCTGGTGGCTTGGTAAACCCCACCCGAAGCAAAGCCAAACAGAAAGCAGTGGCGGCCCGCCGCGTTACGACTTTCGGGTAGGCTGCTCGAGCGTGTCAGCAATGGCTCGCCTAGATAAATGATCATCCACGACAAAACCCGGCTTACCGACCAGCTTTTTAAATTTTTTTTGATGTCTAGAATTCGGCTCAACGGCCGTTTCGGAAAAGGGGACCTACCGGGCGAATTCCGGTGTGCACCTTTTTTAGCCGGAACATTCGATTCGTTTGGGCCTTCAAGTTGCTTGGCTGCGAGGCCCTGTGTAATCTAGTGCACATGGCATCTCCACCGACCCATTCGAATTCTTCCGACGCCCTCGCATCGCTTCGTATCAACCGCGATGTTGAAAAGAGATCTGGCCGTGGCTGGAAACTCCTTTTGCTGCTCACGGTCCTCGGCGGCGGTGGCTGGTTCGCATGGCAAAATTTTGGCGACAAAGCTTCGTCGGTTCTGGGCGACAACCAGAACTTTTTGACCGACGCGTTGAACAAAAAGGAAGAGGTTCGCCTGTCGGCCGTCAAAGTCAAAAAAGGTCGATCGGCTGACGCTGTTGTCGTCGCAACAGGATATCTTGGCTCTCAGCGACAAGCTCGCATTGGTGCACGGGCAGCAGGCAGAATCAACCTAGTGCTTTTTGAAGAAGGCAAAAAGGTTACCAAGGACCAACTGCTCGCTGAGCTTGACCACAAAGACCTCGACGCTTCATTGGCTGCTGCTTCAGCGAACGTGGCCCGATCGAAAGCTTCACTTTCCGAGCAGGCAATCATGATCGAGCAAGCCCAAGTCGACTGGAAAAGGACACAACGATTGCGTCAATCTCGTAGCGTCTCTGAATCCGAATTCGACCTGTCGCGGTTTGCGTACAAGTCAGCATTGGCCAAGTACGATTCGATGAAAGCTGACATCACGCTTGCTGAAGCGCAGCGAAGTCAAACGGAACAGCTTCGTGAAAACATGTTCATTCGTGCCCCCTTTGACGGCACGGTCATTTCAAAAGATGCGGAAGTCGGCGAATCCATCATGCCCGGCGGCATGGGTGGTGGTTCGGGGCGAGGTAGCGTTGCCACGATCGCGGACTTGGACAACCTCGAAATCACTTGCGATGTCCAAGAAGATTTCATCTCTCGCGTCTCTGTCGATCAGGAAACTGAAATCTCCGTCGATGCCGTGCCGAACAAGAAGTATCACGGAACAGTTCGGATGATCATCCCGATGGGCGATCGTGCTCGCGCAACAATCAAAGTCAAAGTCGCGATTTCAGATGCGGACGATCTTCTGTTCCCAGAAATGAGTGGCACCGTATTCTTCTTGCCGACCGACACTGAAAAAGATGCCAACGATGAACCTCGAGTTTTTGCGTTGAGCACTGCTGTCGTGACGGACTCCGATGGCAACTCTGTCGTCTGGATTGTTGATGACGAAAAGCGAGCCCAATCGATTGAGGTTGAAATTGGAGAAGAAAAGGACAGCGAAACGGAAATCATCAGCGGCTTAGAAGGCAAGGAACGTGTCATCGTTCGTCCGCCTGATGGGCTGAAAGATGGGACTCTGGTGAGAGTCACCAGTTAATTCGCTGTGGCTTCCAGCCGCAGTTTTTTAAGCCCGGATTATTCACGAGGCGTGGGCGTCGAACCAGAGAACACCTATTTTATTAGCGCACGAATTCCTTGTTTGCGGTTTTGGCAATTCAACTACTGCGTGAATTTCTCAAATCGTAGTATTATTCACGTTACCCTTGAATTATTCAAAATAGTAAACGCGACGCCCGTCGTCGTGAATAATTCCGGTTAAGAGATAGTGGAAGCCGACCATTCGATTCATTCAAATGATTGCGGCTGGAAGCCACAACCACGCCCCACGAATACATTATCATTTGATCTGACAGTTCAACTCTCTCACTTCTACTTCACTTGGGCAATCCATGTCTGAATCCAACAACGATCCGGTAGTGGTCGTCAAAGACGTTTGTAAAGAGTTCCGTAAAAACGAAAACGTGCTGACGGTCTTGCACAACATGAACCTCGAACTTGCAGCCGGTGACTACGTTTCTCTCATGGGCCCATCTGGCTCCGGAAAGTCAACGCTGTTGAACCTGATCGCAGGCTTGGACAAACCGACTTCAGGCAGTGTATTTGTCTGCGGGCAAGACCTCGGAAAGACATCGCAATCAGCACTCGCGAAATGGCGATCGCGACACGTGGGATTCATCTTTCAAATGTACAACTTGATTCCCGTGCTGACCGCCTATGAGAATGTTGAACTGCCACTGACGTTGACGCCGCTGAAGAAAAGTCAACGAGCCCAGCAAGTCAAAACGGCTCTTGAGATCGTTGGACTTTCGGATCGCATGGATCACTATCCGCGACAACTTTCTGGTGGACAGGAACAACGCGTTTCCATCGCCCGAGCCATCGCGACGGATCCAACTTTGATCGTTGCCGACGAGCCAACGGGTGACTTGGACGCGAAATCCGGAGGCGAAATCCTCGACTTGATGGAACGTCTGAATTCAGAATTTGGAAAGACGATCATCATGGTGACGCACGACCCAAGAGCAGCTGCTCGTGCAAAGCGTAACTTGAATCTTCTGGATGGACGACTTGTCAGCGACACCGAAGTTCAAAAAGCGGAGCAATCAGCATGAAATTACTCAAATACATCTGGCGAAACGTTACGCGGAACAAACTGCGATCTTTGCTGACGATCATTTCTGTCGGGTTCAGCCTAGCATTGATGACGATCCTCTATGGATATTTGCAGATTCAGGAAGTGGTCGCCAAGGAAGCCTCGAAACACGACCGCGTGGTTGTACTCAACAAGATGGGATTCGCGGCTCCTCTTCCGATTGCTCATGTCGACAAGATCCAAAAAATGGACGGCATCGTGGCGGCATCTCCATTTGCATGGTTTGGCGGTAGCTATAAGTCAGAACCAGCGCTGTTTGCCCAATTCGCGGTTGAACCGAATTCGATTTTCAACGTGCTCGCTGAAGTTAACATCCCGGAAGACCAACTTGCTGAGTTCCAAAAAGTCAAAAACGGATGTGTCATTGACAAGCAACTTGCCGATTCGATGGAGTGGACGATCGGAGAAAAAATTCCGCTCCAAAGCAGCATTTATCAAGTTGACCTAGAACTCATTGTTGTTGGGATTTATGAAGCACCCGCCAACACGGGCTCAGTTTACTTCAACTGGAATTACTTGGACGAATTACTCAAGGCAGCAGGACCAGGATTTTCTGGCAACGCGGGCTCAATTCAGGTGAAGTGTGCAGCAGGCAGTAATACTGCGGCGATGTGCGACGAAATAGATGCCATGTTTACCAATTCTGAGAATGCAACTCGCACGCGAACCGAAGCGGCGTTTTCAAAAATGTTTGCCGACATGCTAGGCGATGTCCAGACTTTCATTCGCTATGTTTCTTTGGCAGTCGTGTTCGCTCTATCCCTCGTCACTGCCACCTCCATGGCAATGTCAATGCGCGAAAGAACCACGGAAGTGGCGGTTTTGAAAGCAATCGGTTTTTCAAAACAACGCGTTCTGACAATGGTATTGGGCGAGTCGTTTCTGATCTCTTGCCTTGGCGGACTATTGGGAATCGCGGTTGGCTTGGGTTTGCTGCACTTGCTATCAACGGTCCCTATCGCGGCGAGCATGTTTCCGTTTCCAATTTGGCGTCTGGCAGGGCCATGGTTGCTTGGGATGGTTGGCGTCGCCGGTGGGATCGGCTTGATAAGTGGAGTCGTTCCAGCAATTCGAGCGGCAAGAATATCCGTTGTTGATGGATTGAGGCAAGTCGTATGATTCCGATTAAATACAACCTACGCAGCCTTAGCGTTCGTTGGGTAACGACATTGCTTACCGTCATCGCGATTGCGATCGTGGTGTTCGCTTCGATTCTCACGTTCGGCATGATTGAGGGCATCAATAATGCATTTGGCTCATCCGGTGATCTTGAAGACCTGATCGTAATGCGCCAAGGTTCCAGCGATGAGATGTCCAGCACCATCGATCCAGAAGTGGCTCGAGATTTGCTGACAATTGAAGGCGTCGGAGAAGACGCCAAAGGGCAATCGATGGTAGCGCGCGAATTCGTCACGATCCTGATAAAGCCTCGTCGCGGTCAAGACAAGACTGCAAACGTCATTTTGCGAGGCACCGAGAAAGCCAGTCGCCTTCTGCGACCGGATTTCAAAATTATCGAAGGCCGCGATCTGGAACCTGGCGTCAACGAGATGATTGCCAGCAAACGCATGGCCGATCGTTTTCAGGATCTTGGGCTCGGTGAAGAAACGGAAATCAACAATTCAGTTTTTAAAGTGGTTGGGCTCTTCGAGGCTGGCGGCAGCGCTGCTGAATCCGAAGTCTGGGCAGATCTTCGCGATTTGACAGCAGCTCAACGAATCGAAGGTGCCGTCTCGGTTGTCAACCTTCGCGTGCCGGACGAAGACACGCGTTTGGCTTTGATTGATCAGATCAAAAACGACAAACAATTCAAACTTGAGGCGACCACGGAAGAGAGTTACTTCGAAGGCCTGAAGGCTTCATCGACATCGCTGATTGTAATCGCTTGCATTATCGCCCTCTTTTTGACGATCGGAGCGATGTTTGCGGCTGCAAACACGATGTATGCGGCGGTCGCCAGTCGCGGTCGGGAAATCGGGACGCTGCGAGCGTTGGGTTTCTCACGACGCGCCGTTCTCATCTCCTTTATGTCAGAATCGCTGGTAATTTGCCTGCTAGGCGGGGCTCTTGGTTGTTTGGCAACGTTGCCTCTCAACGGCATCACGGGCGGAACGCAAAGTTCGACATTTAGTGAGATCGCGTTTTCGTTCAGTTTCGGCCCGATAATATTAGCGCTAGGAATGATCCTGGCACTTGCGATGGGTTTGGTTGGCGGATTGTTTCCCGCTCTCAGAGCAATTCGATTGCAAGTCGTGAACGCGCTCCGGCAACGATAGGCAACCATGCCGCTATCTGCAAAACTTGCAAAGTACTTTTTAATCACGCAATTTATTGCAACGATCGTGCTGAGCATTTGTGTTGCGTTGGCCGTGAAAATCAAGGAGCCAGAATCTGCAGCGGCACTCATTGGACTGCTGATGGTTCAAATCCTGCTTTCGGCTGTTTGGTCATCGATGGCGCCGATGCGAGTCTGGATGCGTGTTGGCTTGGCAGCAATCGCAGCACTCTTCTTTTCCGGTTGCTTTTATCGCGTCGCCTGGCGCGACGGCGGAGGACATGAGACCGCGATTTCAATTGCTGGACCAATGCTCATTCAATGGATTTTCCTTCAGATTCCTATTTGGGTGGCGCGAGGCTACGGGTGGCGAATTCGTTTTCCAGAGTCGCGAACTAAAACTCTGATTGATCGATCAGAGTTTCAGTTCGGCATCAAGCAGCTGATGATCTGGACTGCGGTCGTTGCTGTTTCAGTTGCAGTGATTCAGACCTTCGTTGACAAGGTTGACTTGTCCTCAGGTGGGGGTGGCAGCGGTCCGGAAATGCTTGTACTCTGCTTGTACTTGACGATTGGCAACTCACTAATCGCATTCCCAATCATCTGGGGCGCGTTTGTTCATCACAATGCGGCGATTTGGATTCTGATATCAATCGGCGTGTGTGCCGCCGTTTGCATCGCCGAATACGTTCTGTTTTCATTTCAAGCGATGAACATTTCTTTCGTGATCATCATCAACGTTTCGCAAGCGATTCTTGCAATCATTGCAATGCAAACGGTGAGACTGACTGGACTGCGACTTGAGCCTCCAGGGATTGCACAGAAAGAATGATCGCCTTCATTTCCCAAACGGTGCGTTTAAAAGGGCATCGCCATAGCCCGAAAGAGGGAGAGTCTACCTGGCTCTTAGTATTTTAGTCTCATTTACAACAGAAAGAATAATCGCCCGATTCAAACTCTATCGAGGTCGATGACTGGTCGAAAAGGCAGTGAATCATAGTAAGATAGGATTAGTGTCGAATCGTCATGTAGTCGATGCCTCCCCGGCAGACATGGAAATGGATGCAATTCGCGACAGCCCACCTTTTTAAGGATATGGAATGAAAAACCGCCCGCAGTCAGATTCAGTTCGAGGCAATCGCTCATCGACCAACTTGAGTTACGGTCAGCTGGAACATCGCAACCTGCTCGCCGCCGATGCATTTGCGTCGACTTTTGATTTCTCGGACGGTACCGGGATCATTCGGACTCTTGCGGAACCTGTCCCAATGCAGGAGCGTTTTGACGTTTTGCGTGACGTGGTCGGTGCCGGTCAAGAAGATACGTTTCGCCGCACAAGCCTAGTGCGTGATCAAATTGGGTTCGCTCACCTGAAGCATCAGCAATATCACGGCAACATTCCTATCGAAGGTGCAACTTACACAACTCACATCAAGGACAGAATCGTTGTCAGTGTTAGTGGTTCATTCCTTGAATACGCCGCAGTTGATTCAGACCGGTCGCTCAGTGAAGCAGATGCGCTCAGCGAAGCATTGAATTTTGTGGATGCTGATCTTTACATGTGGGAGTCGCTTCAACACGACCATACTGGCCACAATCACGATGTTGATTGTATGTGTTGCGATTGTTTGGCGGGGCAATCACATTACGGCCATGACGCTCACGACCATGAAACTTACTCGAACCAGGCACCGGAAGGCGAATTGATTTATTTGCCAACCGAAGACGGCGACTTGGTACTAACATTTAAGTTCGATGTTTACGCGGTGGCACCTTTGTCCCGTCAGAACATCTTTGTAGACGCAAGTACGGGCAGCATCCTTGAAACGCACGACCAGATCCACCACGCAGATGTGGCGGCCAGTGGAACCAGTCTCTATGACGGCACGGTCAACTTTACCGCCGACGACGTAAGCGGCCCGTTTCGATTGCGGCAGGTTGCTAATGGTGTTGAGACCTATGATCTGAACAACGGCACCAGCTACGGCGGTGCCGCTGACATCACCAGTACAACGACCAACTTCACGGCATCCGACGTTCGCACCGGAGTTCAGGCTCACTTTGGAGCAGAGGAGACGCTTCAATATTTCTTCAACGAACACGGACGTGATTCCTATGACGGCAATGGCGCGACGCTGAGGTCTTACGTCAGCTACGGAACCGACTATGTGAATGCGTTCTGGGATGGTTCCCGAATGACCTATGGCGATGGCAATGGGACTTCCTATGGCCCGTTGGTATCACTCGATATCGTTGGACACGAAGTCTCTCATGGAGTCACAGGGAACACTGCCGGTTTGATTTACCAAAACGAATCGGGCGCTCTGAATGAATCCTTCTCGGATATCTTTGGAGAGGCGATCGAGAACTATGCCACCGGCACCAATGACTGGTTGATGGGCGACGACATTGGAATCGGTGGGAGCGGTGCATTGAGAAACATGGCCAATCCGAATCAGTACGGTGATCCGGACACCTATTTCGGAAATTCTTGGTACACAGGAACGGGAGACAACGGTGGTGTTCACATCAACTCCGGTGTGCAGAACAAGTGGTTTTACATTCTGTCCGTCGGCGAAGCCGGAACCAATGACAACGGGGACGCGTACGATGTGACTGGAATCGGGATGCAGGATGCGGGAGCGATTGCCTATCGCAACCTCTCGGTTTACCTGAACCAAAATTCAAACTATGCCGAAGCACGGGAAGGCGCATTGCAGGCTGCTGTCGATTTGTTTGGCGCCGGTTCAACACAACACGACGCAACCGCTGCGGCATGGGATGCCGTCGGAGTCTACGGACCTGAACCTCCCACCTTTAGTTTCGCCTCGGTCAAGTCACTTGGGGCGGGCATCTACCGTGGCACGGCCAACGGTTCCGTCGCCGCTGGTTCAACCGTGAGCATTCCAGTTGACCTGGACGCAAACCAAAAGTTCTCAGTCGTTATTGCAGGAACCAACGGATTGACGCCGACCGTCGAACTGCATGATCCGTCGGGCAAATTGCTTGGGTCCAACACCGGATCATCAGCAATGCTGCAGAACATCGTCATTGGCGAAACTGGAACCTACGAGATCTCGATCCTTGGTGATGCTGGATCGTCCGGCGACTTCGAGGCCTTGTCGCTTTTAAATTCCGGATTCGAAACTGAATGGCAAAACGGATCTCTAAACAACTCACTCGCCACAGCCGAAAACATCGAGACATCTTCCGTTACGTTCGGGGCAAATTCATCAGTCGACCGACTGGCGGTGATGGCCCAACTTGAGGGTCAAACGGCTCTGTACGCCGATAGTTTTGAATCGGGTTCGCTGGGTTCCGAGTGGGCGACATCCTCATCGAACGTGGCAGGCCGAATTATTGTTACGGATGGCGTGACAGCCGCAGACGGGAGTTTCAGTCTTTTCATGGACGTGACACAAAACGACACGTACAACTTGAACGAGGCTATCTTGAGCGTTGATCTCGATCCAGCGTCCAAACCGATTTTGACATTTTCACACGCTGAGTGGTCTGACGAAACGAATCCACTGCCCAATACATTCTCTGGAAGCTCCGATGGTGATGGAGTTGCAATCAGTGCCGATGGAGTCAACTGGTTCACGATTTTGACCGGGACCAACAACGATACAGACGGAGCCTTCTCTGAACTATCGTTCGACTTGGCGACGCTCGCAGGCGAAGCAGGAATCACACTTGGCAACGACTTCAAAGTCAAGTTCCAACAGTACGACAACTACGCGTTTTCTGATGATGGTCGTGCCTACGATAGCATTTCGATCACACCGCAGGAGTCAGCTGATGACTGGTTCGAGTTCGACTTGGACGCAAATCAAATGGCAACCGTCACTGCTTCCGTGACCACCGGTGGCGGAGATGTCGCGGTCAGCCTTTATGATGCCAGCGGAAATCTTGTTCAAGCTGGAATCGCAACGGACAACTTCAATAGCGTTGTCGCTGACGTTTCTGACGAAAACGGCGGGACGTTTTACGCTCGAGTCAGTGGAAGCCTTGGTGCCCAATACAATCTTGTCGTGACCCGCGGAGCGGCTTTGGATGTCGAGCCAAATGATTCATCAAATGCATTCCCGATCGATGAACACATCGGCGTCTTTGGATTTGTATCGAATGTGGGCACGGGAACGATCGATCCGGATGCTGCTGACAATGGCGAAAGAGTGGATGACTTCTTTGAGGGCGTAACGCTGTCTAACGCAGTCAACGGAGGAGGCATTTACGCTGCCTTTGCAAGCGGCTATAGCGCACCGACGGGAGACAGAGTATTTGGTCCATCCGATTCTGCGTCAAACGGGTTCCGTGAGTTCGAAACTGAGTTTCAAGCAGACTTTAACTCGTTGCAAACCACCGTTTCGATCGACGTCGGATCGGACGACACCTCGGACGTTGGCTTTTTGAGAGCATATGACCTGCAAGGTAATCTATTGCAAGAAGTTGTCAGCGGTTCGTTGGCTTCCGGCGCCTCAGAAACTTTGACCATTTCTCGTGCGACGCCCGAAATTGCTTTCGTCGTTGCAGCAGGTGTTGGAACCGACATCACTCCATTCGACAATCTGGTCTTTTCAGCCGGTTCAGTTGACACGGACTACTTCTCGGTTGAACTCGTTGCAGGAGAGCTCCTGTTCATTGACGCTTCGTTACCAGGTGCGGGGCCCAACCTTTTTGAAAATGGACTCGATCAGGAAACAAGTCAATTGCGTGTTGAGTTGATTGATCCTAATGGTGGTTCGATTGCCACCGATTCTGAACAACTCGTACACACAGCTACGCAGTCAGGAACATTCCTGATTAAAGTGACTGCTAACAGCGGAGAAGGCGAATATCTGCTACGTCACAACGTCAACCAATTGCCAGTCGAAATAACCGTTGGCGATGGCAGCAACAGTCATTCGAATGTCGACCAATTGACGTTGAACTTTGGCAACGTCGTTGATTTCCAGTCGAGCACACTGACGTTAGTTCAGCGTGAAACGGGCCAGTCCGTCGACTTTGATTGGACGATCGACAATTCATCCGGTCAGTCTCTTGTGACGGTGACGTTTGCGGGTGCGTTGGCCGAAAACGGCGGTTCACTTAAAGATGGCAACTATCAGTTAACCGTAGATGGATCTCTGTTCGGCGGAAATGATTTCATATTCGGTGATGATGAGGCTGACAACTTCTATCGTTTCTATGGCGATGGCGATGGAAACCGCACCGTCAACGTGTTTGACTTGCTTCCTTTCCGTCAAACCTATCTGTCCTCAGCAGGAGATGACAACTTCGACGCGGGATTTGACAGCAATGGTGACGGCACCGTAAACGTGTTGGACTTGCTCAAATTCCGACAGAATTTCGGTGAGACATTGGAATGGGTATAAGAATCTGAGTTACACACAAACCGGAATTATTCACGACGACGGGCGTCGCGTTTACCATTTTGGACTATTCAAGGGTGACGTGAATAATCCGGGACAAATGACTTCGCAGTGGCGCGAAGTTTTCTAATAGCAAAAAGCAATAAGCCCGAACGTTTTCACGCCCGGGCTATTGTTTTGCATTGGCCAAACTATCTAGTTCCAGTGTCCGCGGTGTCGAACTCTTCGAATTCGCTTGCGGCTTCATCGAACATGTCGTCGTCATGATCCATGCCATCCGAATCAGCTTGCTCGGCTGCGTCGAGTCGATCTGAATCGACCGAGTAGACTTTGCCTTGGTAGCTGAGCATTTCTTCGATGCGAGCGAGTTTGCTCGTGAAGAACGGGAACCATGGTGTGCGGTACAGGCCAACCACCCGATGCATCTTGAAAATCGGTTTGTTCATTCGAGTTTTGAGCGATAGTGATCCGACTCCGCAGAGGAACAGTTCCAGATAGTCCAGCGGTTCGTTCTCGGTTTTCAGGCCGATCAATTCGAATCGCTCACCTTTACCACCCAATCGGTTCAGTGTCAGGCCGGATTCGTCGATCGTCACCTTGAGGTGCGTTCGGCTCCAAACCAGGTTACCGGCCCAGATTATTCCGAACACGATCGCCATCACAAACCATGCTCCGGTGTTGACTGCCGGCGTCATGGTGCCAAGCAAACTACCCAGCCAGTAGAACGGCCGGATGATTCCAGTTAATTCGAGAGCCACCGGAATCCCGGCAAAGGTTCCTAATAGGCCGAACATCAACCAGAACTTGCTCTTGGGCATGTTAAACCTAAAGGCTACATACCAGACCAACATGATACAGAGTCCAATCCAGAACATCATGTGCGGGTTCACTCCCGACCAAAGCGAAACAATTCCAAGTACTGAAAATAGGACCGCTGGGTATCCTGCGAGGATGCCAGGCAAGTGATCGTAAAGAACGATTGGCTTGCGGGGCGAAACCGATTTACCTTTAATTTTAGTCATCTTCCCTCCCTAACCAAGTGTTGTTGTCCTGGTATTCGCGGAGGGACATCCGTTATTGGTGAAAATCGAGTTGGGGGTCAAAACCCCACGTTTTCCGCCACCATTTCTGATTGCAGAGTGACTGCAGCTGACGAAACAAACTTCTTCGGTCAGGCAGCGAAAAGATGAAGCTGACTCCTCACCAATGATTTTGAATCCTCCAGAGTTCGCTGAATGCACGGTCATCTTCAACCGCTTTTCTCTAGAGAAGAAACTTGGTGAAAGAGGGATGGGGCGAAGTCTGGATCGCTCAGTCCCAGCCTGTCGTTCGCGAAGTTGCCAGCGGGCTAAATGAGTCCGGAATGGATTCCAATGGCGTGATCGCGAGGTTTCAGCGGTTCTACATCTCAATGGAAAACGAAGCAACGTCCTTTGCCTTGCAATCAAGACCTTCGAAGATGTCGCCGTCCTTCGTAAGTTCAAACGGAGTCAGTTCGCGACGAGCCATCGCTGAATCTCCGCGAAAGTTATTTCCGGACGAAGTTCCGTTGATTCTCGATGTAACGCCCGGGTCTTGAAATTGCATGGTTCGCTCAGGAAAGAGACACTAGGCGTCGCAGTTGCCATTTGCCTCAA
This sequence comes from uncultured Pirellulaceae bacterium, assembly GCA_964352885.1. Classification (GTDB taxonomy): domain Bacteria; phylum Planctomycetota; class Planctomycetia; order Pirellulales; family Pirellulaceae; genus Mariniblastus. The sequence goes on along the minus strand of CAYGUE010000074.1, from coordinate 3,678 downwards.
GTCAACACGGCCAAAGTTGGTTAGGTACGAACCCGCCATGTTCGTGAGCGAGTGGATGTTTCTTCAGAGATTGAGTCGTTGATTCAGCCAGCACCCAAATGGGGAAACTGGTTTCTGGAGATTTAATGGACGTCTACGTCAAAGCTGTGCCAAAGTTTTCCAAGTTTGTGCGACCACGATGAAAAACTCTGCGTTTGTAAACGCAGAGACAGGCCAACGAAAAAAGGCTGATCGATTGAATCGACCAGCCTGAAGATTGTCTGTCACTCTGATCGTGATCAGAGCATTGCCAAAGACCCTATCGTTGGTATTTGCGTTTGGTCAACGTCCAAGCAGGGAACCATTTTTGTCCGCCCGCGTTCATTTGGAAATCGCTGACAAGGCGCTTTTCCATGTCGGCGAGGTGCCCAGCACCATAAAAGATAGCAATCTTCTTTTTACCGGAAGCAAGTTCCCGCTTGAGAACTTCCATGCATTTCGCATTTCGATGATTGATGATCGTCGAGCCATTCTTACCTTCGAACATCGCGAGTCCGGCTTCCATGTCAATCATCTGTTGAGCCATCACTCGTCGCAGGCGAAGCGATTTGTCACTAGAGAACATCGCCATGATCATTCCGGCAGTTCCAGTGTCTTTTCCGGACGCCTGCATCGCCATGCTCTGTCCCATGGCTTTCAAAGCGTAGCCACCAAGGCTTTCTTCGTTTTGGGACATGCTCTCGCCGAATTCTTCAGGCGACATATCAGCGTGAACAAAGTTGTCTTTTGTGTAGTCGATCTTCTCAAGCTGAAACTCAAGATCCAACAGGCTCTTCAGTCCTTTCTGGATGCCGCCGATGGGGTTCAGCGAAATACTCCCGTCTTCAACGCGCCCGCCTTTTGGAATGACGGTACCTTCAGGAGCCACCAATTCGTACAACAGCGACTCATATTTTTCGAACTGCTTATTGAGCGATTCGTAGTACTCAGGTCCACCAACATGCACGGCACCGATCAGATCAACGACCACGTTTTCGCCATCTTCGTTTTTCATCTGGTAACGAACGACGCTGGTCTCCATTGCAACCGGCCGGCCCTTTTCATCGCGGCGGATCCGCAAGAACCGTTCATTGGGAGATTTGACTGACGTCTTGGATTCCTCCTTTTTCTTGTCCGATTGCTGAGCGTTCGCGGTCAAGGAGTTGAAGAGGAAAGCAGCAATGAGAGAAACGCAAAAACCAATGCGAGAAAAAATCGGCTTTGACATAGTGGAACCAGAAAAAAAGGACATGAATCGAGCTATCTACTTTAATACCCGAAACTATACCATTTGTTTCACAGTCAGGCAGGTTCCACTAATTCCGGCTTTGAAAGCGAAACCGCGTTCCCACGCGAAAGAAACACGGATACCGGCCTTTTGGCCATTGCTTTCACAAATTGCGAACCAAAAAGATGCTCGACGTCGCAGTCAAATTTGGCTTGAGCAACGTCCCAGATAATCCATTCGGGTGTCGACAGCTCAGATCGCCAAATGCCCTTTTCGTTGACAACATAGCGATCAGCATGGCGCAGGATGTATCCGATCTTAGAATCCGGCCGGATCTCTTTGACGCGACTGCGACCACGGATTCGAATGTCATTCCAGCGTTCACGAATTTTCCACAAATACTCGATGTCTGGAGGCCGGTTCACGGGAACCTTGCTTTTCTTCATTTTCATCGGAATTTGTAAGACTTCGCTCTGCGTCAGCTTGCTCATGAACCATGCCGCCATGGAGCGTTGCACGAAGTGCTTTAGAAAGAAAGTGCCATATCGATAGTCGCCGTTGTGTGGCTCACGAACGTAAAGCTGCAATCCGACCGATGCGAAATCACGGCTTAGGGGCAAGCCTTTGTATCGAAGCTGCCGGACTGTTTTTGCGACAAGACTGACGTGACCTTTTCCCTGATAGAGATCAGGTTCAAGACCCTTAGGGGTGATCTTCTTCAGCAGCTTGGCGTCGGCCTCGAAGTTGATCAAAACCATCTCGGAAAACCGAGCGGTAAAATTTGGCTTTGCCACCTTTGCTGTAGCGGCATTATCGTCAAGCGTAGGAAACTCGGCGCGATCCGACAGCCGCGATTGTGCTGCTCCGGCAGTTACCTTTTGGCCGTGGTTTGTAGACTGCATAGCTCACCCCATCGGTTACTACATATTCATACCCTGCAACGTCCTTACCCCGTCTCCGTTTCGATTGTTCCGTTCAGTTGCATGTTGCCTCGACACGCACCGTTATTCTACTTACATTTCACCACTCTGGCGAGTTAGAAGCCGTTGAGACAGCTTTTGAACCCCTTCCTCCCCCTTAAGGATCGAATATCCCGACGCAGACAGCGGAAAATCACCAAAGATCTTCTCTAATTCAATCTTTTCCGATTCCTCTGCCTCGCGATTGACAACTTTCGCCGCCACTGCATCCGCCAGCATTTTCAACGTAACATCAACAGTTTGAGCTGGCCGTTTTCGATACCTCGACTTAAGAACTTTTGAATCGTCCGCCATTGGCTTAGACAGCCACTTCAAGCATCTCGTTGCAAGACTCTTGTCATTCACATTCGCCGCCCTCAAAACGATTGCGAGAAATTTCAGTTTTTCTGAAATCTCGAATGAATTGTACCTAGATTCCAACTGGTCGATCAAAAAAGCGTTACCCGTTTGGTAGATCAAATTCCATTTCGTTTCGTCCGGAAATCCATCTCTGGTAACTTCCATGTTCAGCCAACTTGCTACCGCTTCGTCGATGATCAATCGGTATTCACTATTTCGAACGACCGATGCGTTTTCAGGATTGGAAATGAAATTCACCGCTTCCAACACTTCGACAGAATTGAACAAAGCACTCGCCGATGAATCCTCAGCCTGCTCTATTCTCGCTTGTCCAGCGACGAACAGATAAGACATCAAGAGCAAGTCTGCCGAAACGTTAATATGCTTGTCGGGAACAAGTGCCATTCTGGCCGACTGCTTGAGCGCGGGCGCTGTCAACTGAGACCTGAAATTATAGTTGTCGAATAACAACGGAATCTTTTCACACATGCTGAGGAACAGTTTTCGGTGCAAGACATCATCTTCACCGGCGAACTTTCGAAACTTCGGCCAAGCATTGAGCTGCCCAATTTCTTCCTCGCTTGTGTTGAGATCAAGGAAATCCTTCGAGAACTTTTTTTTTCGCCTGCGTTCAATTCTCTCCAGAAGAATCCTGCAACGATCATGAATTTCAAGATTGCCGTTTTGCAATCCTCGTTTGATTGCGGGCAAAGCATCCTCGCCCGACTTAAGTATCTCCAACTCTGCTTTTTCGCGCTTGGCTGGCGAATCGTCAGTTAATTGAGAAACCCATTGGTCGAGCGAATTGGGCTCTTGATCAGAGTTCTCCTGACCCGCCAACGAGAGATTCGCAAATGCGCAAAAGATCGCCAGAACCACAATGGCAAGAGGGTAAATTCTTATCGGGATTGTTCCTCGCATAACTCGGATTTTAACAGATTTGAATAGAAGTGGTTTCAAAACCTGTAGGCAAGTCTGGCCCCGACGGGCACTTCTTGATTTTCACGGTCTGGGACAAACCGAGCTGCTTTTGCAAGGCAGTTTTAAAAGCGGTCTTAAACCGGAATTATTCACGACGACGGGCGTCCAGTAGGCGATTTTGAACGATTCAAC
>CAYGUE010000073.1:0-32027 GCA_964352885.1 uncultured Pirellulaceae bacterium | reverse complement strand
GTGTATTCTCGCCGCCAGCAGCGCGATCCTGGTTTGGCGGTCGCTTGCCACGCGGACCTTGCTGTCCTTGACCCTGACCCTGTCCTTGACCTTGACGTCCGCCCTGCGCTTGTTGTCCGCCCTGACCTTGCCGCTGTCGCATCGACTGCTCGAGTGCTCTAAGGCCTTCGGTTAGTTCTTGCTGGTTGAGAGATCCATCTCCGTCGGCGTCAAAGTTTTGCATCATCCGCTCGGCAACCTGAGTGGCATTCATTCCACCCTGGCGATTTCCCTGTTCGTCGCACTGCCCATCAACGCCTTGCTCATCACCGCCACGTAGTTGTTGACCACCGCGTTGTTGCTGTCCGCCACGTTGTTGCTGTCCGCCACGTTGTTGCTGTCCGCCACGTCCGGCTGCGCCTCCTCCTCGTTGCTGTTGTCCGCCACGTTGTCTTTGGAATATGACCATTTCATAACCAGAAGATGGCGAAAGCCGAATCGGATCCTGGGAGATCTCGAAAGCAAGAGCTTCCAATTGCTTCGCGTTTAGAAGAATGTTGTTTGCCGAACACGAATCGGTAGAACAAAGTCCCAACGAAACAATTGATACAAGTACGGCGTTGTGAATGAGATTCATAGTTTTCCTGCTCCGAAATAGACACACGGGTCCAACTGGTTGCCCCAATGTTGTCAAAACGCGGAGTTTTCCATTTAGGAACAGGAAAAAATAGATTTTCAGGAAATACCAGCCAGAAACGCGAGCGACTGAATATTCCGCAATTTAGATACACTCGCTTCCGATACAGAGGCTACTTCTTTTCGGGACGCAGCAAGGCTACCCAGTCCTGATCTGCGGCGGGCGGGTCGCCAAGTGAAAACGTGCTCGATGCCATGGATGAAGGTGGGCTGCCGGTTAAGAGTTCGCCGCCACCATTAGGGTCGAACCATTGAACGGTCCAAGCTCCAGATTCACCGCTGAGGTTAAGTGTTGCTTCCTGCGACGACGACAAATAAACCGCGTAGACTTCGCCGGGCTTTGCCAGGCAGTAACCATCTTTGGCCGAAAGCAGTTGGTCGGCCGAGCGCATTTTCCACCACGGCAAGTGATTTTCAAAAAACGTGCGAGCGATGGTGGTCAGTTCCCACATTCGTTCGCGCTGCCGCCAGTCCTCACTGGTCAGATCGTTGTGCGGATGCTTTGCCCCGAAGTACCATTCGACTCCGGCGGCACCGGCCATCAAACTGCCCCACAAGACTTGTCGCCGCAGTTGATCGTGATTTCCACCTTCGTTATCCGGAACGACGCCATGCATCCACGGGCCAATTTCATCCATCGCGATCAGCCAGCGATGATCGGCCTTTGCTGAAAGGTCGAACCACTTTTTCGATGCGGCATGAACGGCTTCAGGCTTGTCGACCTGAAACGAAAGTCCATCGATCGACTTCGCGCCCAACAGCGGCGTCAGCAACTCGCTTTTGCTATGTTCATCGGCGTGCGTGTGCATGACGACCGGATGGTTGTACGGATCGGAAGCCTTAATATAGTCCGCCATCGCGATGCGTTGATCGGGCGTTTGGCCAATCGGCGTCCACTCTGCTGGGCCATTTTCCTCTCCGAGATTCCAAACGAGTGCCGGGTGATGAGCGAAACGGGCGATCAGTTCCTGAAAGTAAAGCTTTCGCAAACGTCCGGTGTCGCCGTCATCGAGCATTGTTTCGTTTTCGGTTTCCTGAGTCTGCACGTGCAGCATGATGCCTTTGCTTTGCATGTGTTCGAAAACGATTTCCCATTGGTCGAGCTTGCTGCAGTCGAATCGTGTGAAGTCGTCGGGGGATGCGTACGGCCAAACATCCTTACCGTCGCCTTTGATGTTCAGCGTCAAAAAGTAGGAAGAGTTGATCCCTTTCGAGGCGAGGTAGTTGAATGCGCCGATGAGAGCTTTTCCTTTTTGGGTTCCTTTGGTTGGATCGCCCCAAGTTGGATCGCCGTTTTTCCAGTCTGCAAGGTGTGACGCGTAGCGATGGATCTGATCGTCGGTGCTGGCTTCGCCATCGTCGTTGCTGGCTTTGATGCGGAAGGTTCCGTCAAAGTCTTCAAACGCCAACAGGTTTTCAGGGCTGTCGGTGCCACCTTTAAGCCAATATTGTCCCGTGTTTTGAAATCGGAAGTGGCCATCGTGTGCGATGATGCGGCCTCGACTTCGAAAGTCCGTTTCGCTGCTCTGCTTGACGCCAACAATGAAGCTGCCACTATTCTCATTCTCAATGTTAACCTCCCTGGCGAATTCTTCCCCATCGCCAATCGCGATGTCCTTTCCTTGAAAAAGTGTCGCGGTGTAATTCCAGTTCCCCGTTTTGTCCGGGGCGAATCTGGCTTGCCAGACGTTGCCCGAATCGGCGGATGAATTCGCGGAGTTTCCGTCAGCAGCGTAAAATCCTCGAATGCTGATTGTTTTTCCAGAAACCGGGTGGGAAAATTTGACCATTAATCGATAGTCGGTGAATGGATTGGGCGTCGCTTTCTCGGAGGTGTTTGGACCGCAGAAGGAAAGCGTCTTTGTTTGGCCCTTCGCGACATCGAATGAGATCGCGGGAACCAGAGGAAGTTTTGTTCGTTCGAAGGAAGTCAATTCGGGCGCGCCGCCGCGATTGCCGCAATCAGAAGCCGTATAGACATAGTCGCCAATGGTTGCGAACGCCGTGCCGTGCCGTCCTCGGTTCAATGGAGGTAAGCTCGTCCACGTTCTTGTGTTCGGATCAAATCCTTCAACTTCATTGTGAGCTATTGTTTGAGTGCCGCTCTCGCCGCCCCCAATAACCAAGCGGCCTCCGATCGATGCCGCCATGTTACCAGCGCGTTGAGTTGGGATGGACACGCTTTTATCTACCGAACTCCACGTGTTGGATGCAAAATCGTAGACATCACATTGGTCGACGGTTAGGTCGAATCCTTGCTCGGTCTTCTGTGATGTTGTCCGACCCGCCGCGGCATAAAGTTTGCCGCCGACAACCGCTGCCGAAAAGTGATCGCGAGCGTGAGGAGCGTCGCCAAGCGGAATCCAATCTCCAGTTCGCGGGTCGTAACAATCCAGCCACGGCTGAGAACCGTCCAGGTACCCGTTTGTGATACCGCCAACAACGTAGATCTTGTCTTTGTAAACAACCGATCCTGCACCACCGCGGCGACGTGGCTCGGGGATGGAATGCACGAACTTGAATTCGTCTTTTTCTGGATAGTAAACGACAACTTTCTCGAGCGGTTTTTCCTCTGGCCAACCTCCGGTCATGGCACCGATCATGTAGATCGCATCGTCGTAGACCACTGCCTGGAAGTGATGAAGCTCAATCGGAGTTTCTGACATTGCAGTCCACCTGTTCGTTGCCGGATCGTAAACGTCCACCGGATTGACGCGTCGGCCGCCGATCAGATACAGCTTTCCCTTGTAAGCGACCATCGCGGCTTGATGACGGGCTGTGGCTTGGCTAACAGCTTCAATAAGTTCCCTACCTTGCGTTTCCTGCGCGGCAGGACAAATAGCAGTCAGGCTCAAGCTAAACGCGATGCAAGCGAATAGAAGTTTGACGTGTGGCATCGTGAATTTTCAACAGACAGGAAAAAGCCAAATTGTAATCGATTGGGCGGTTGGTAATTTGTTTCGTTACGGCCGTTTTTGGATTCCGATATCGAAAACGAAAAAAGTTGACAATAACCGCGCTCGATCGATGAAAGCTGGCTCTGTATCCTGTATGTTGGAACGACGATTCCGTGCAGGAACAAGGCGGTTGTTTCTGGCCAGTCAAATCCTCCAACTGGATGTTGTGATGAGAGTTATTGTTTTTTGTCTGTTGTCGTCTGTGGTCTTCCTTGCAGGCTGCACTCCGGAGACGGATACAGCAGCTAAGGGCACTCCGGCTGAAGTGCCGAGTACTTCCGATGTTACGCCTGCCGCCGAAACGTCTTCAGAATCAGATGACGAAACGTCAAGCGCGAGCGCAAAGAATGTTCTGAGCAATGCGGTTGCCAATGCAAAAGCTGCTGACAAAAAGTTGTTTGTTCACTTCGGTGCGCAGTGGTGAGGCTGGTGCGGAAAACTCGAGAAGTTTCTCGATCAGAACATGGCATTGTTTGAAGATGAGTTCCATTTCGTGAAAATCGAAACAGACAAAATGGAAGGCGGTGAAGAGGTGCAAAAGGAATTGATGAAGGGCCGCCAGGGCGGTTTGCCTTGGATGGTGATTCTTGATGGCGAAGGGGAAGAGCTGGTCAGTTCCAATAATGCTAAAGGGCAGAACATCGGGTGTCCGGCCGAAGATCATGAGATCGAACACTTCGTCGAAATGATCAAGGTTTCATCGGATACTTCCGAAGAGCTGCTCGGAGCGATCATGAGTGAGATGAAAGAGTACGCGAAGACGTTGCGAAACTAGATGGCGGACATCAACGGGCTTTCCCTCGAGCAAGTTAAATTCGCTAGACTGACGCTATGACGACTGAACTGCATCCCATCGAAGCATCTGAGCTTCATGCTCGCCGCGAACGTGTGTTTCTTCTGTTGGCCGGGATTTTTTTGGGTTCTTTGGCGTTGTTAAACGTGCTGGGAATCAGCCGCTTTATTGTTTTGGCCAGCATGTCGAAAGATGCCGCCGGCGATTATGCGTTCAGTTGGGGGCAATGGGGACAGGTCAGTTTCGCATTGGCCGTAGGTGTTCTGCCCTACCCAATCACATTTCTTTGCACTGACTTAATTAGCGAATTCTACGGACGCAAGCGAGCCAACTGGCTGGTCTTTGTTGGTTTGTTGCTAAATGTTTGGGTGGTTTTCATTCTGTGGTTGGGAGCCCTGCTGCCTCAGCAGCCAGACTTTGATGAATCCGGTGTTCCTAAGGTAGAGGTCGTCGAAGTTCAAACCGAATCCGGTGTCGAGTATCAGGCCGTCGTGCCTCCTGACTACGCGTTCTATCGGATTAAACAGATGGCCTTTGGAGCGGTCGTCGCATCGATGATCGCGTACATGATGGCTCAGTTCTGCGACGTCTGGCTGTTTCACTTTTGGAAAAGATTCACCAAAGGCAAACATCTGTGGCTAAGGAACAATGGCTCAACGCTGATCAGCCAACTGGTAGATACGATTGCCGTGATTCTGATTTCTCATTTCTATGCTCGCTCGCTACCACCTCCGGCTGACGGTGCCACGTTGAATCAGCATCTGCTCCTGTTGATCGCGACCGGCTACATGTTCAAAGTTGCGGCGGCGTTGTTGGACACGATTCCGTTTTATATCGCGGTAAACTGGCTCAAGGGTTACCTCGAATTTGATCCTGTCGCCGAAGAAGCGAAGGCTACCTAGAGCGAGCCTCTTTCGAAAAAGTGAGCTTGGCGTTGCCTGAATCGTTGGGAGAAATTATGGAGCCGGCGCGACGAGCTGCTGGCAGATCAGCTCGGAACCGAGACCGATCCTGAGCTTCATCGTATTTCCGAATCGATCGTCGGTCTAGCGTCGACGCTTGATCAAGCCAGCCATGCCCAATGCGAGGACGACAATCGCCGATGCTGGTGCATCTGCCTTTGCAAAAAATTGATGCGGTTGGGTCCTAACCATTATCGTTATCAAGCAGCGGAATTAATCTCATCATGTCTTTGAGCGGAACGTGTTTGAGGTAACTTTTCTTCCGTCGCTTCATGTAGAACATTGTCCCGTCGATTCCATCAGATACATGAAAACACTCCCATCGCTGTTCGCCGCTTTCATTAAGTTTCTCAGCGAGGACTTCTGGATTGTCCGCAATTTGCTTGCTGTCGACGCTGACGACTTTGTACTGCCACGCGTACATGCTACTCCAGTCCTCGGCGACCCAGTCGCCGGCACTCTTGGCCGACGTCATGCCACGATCGCTGAGAGACTTGTAGATTTCGTTGACCCATTTCATGGTATCGTCTGTCGTTTGCCCCGTCGCATCTCCCGCATCGTTTAGCATCTTCTTGACGTCATCGAGAGACGGAGCTTTCGACTTGGCTTGCTCAACCAGATCAGCCATCTTGCCTCCGATGCCGCCTTTTTCATCAGTTTGCTGTTGAGGCTCAGCGGCTACGGCGATTGCATTCATGGGCGCAGGTGGTTCGTTGGCACAGCCGCAAGAAATGCAAATGATGGCTGCAAGAGTTAGAGAAAGTGATCGATACATGGCTGACTCCAAGGCAAAGATTGTCGCTACCCAGAAGTATACTTCATCGATGGACCTCAGGTTTTGAGTCCAATAAATCCGCAGGGCGCATAATGAATGCGCAGGGCGCATAATGAACGCGACGTGCGCATAATGAACGCGACGTGCGCATAAAAAAAGTCACGGCATGTCGCTCCATCGTCATGCCATGACTTTATCCTGATGCGAGACGGTCCGTGTCTCGCCCTCGCGTCTGTTGGATCGACTCTCCGATCCACTATGGATATCGACTTGTCAAATCGCCTGACGTTAGTTTTTTGCCAAATTTTGTTCTCTGACAGAAAGTTTGGCTCAACTGAACAGCTTTGTGTAATGAAACATGTGCGTACAAACCGTCAACTTTGAACGAACGATCGGAACGGCCGGAATAGATTACCAGGCAACGGCGACTTCGACGCCCTCCTTGATCCCCAGCATGTCACGCAAGCTTATTCCGACGATTTCGATTTTTACAAAACCGGTTTCACCAAGGCTCGCAACAAGCGTCGCATTGGGCTCTCCATGCTCTGCTGGGAAGATGCCAAACGTTTCGTGAGCGCCGAACTTCACGGTGACGTTTTCGTCTCCAACTAGGCCAGCCACCGAATCGTTGGCAATGTCGGTGATCAGATTTCCGACGGAGTCACACGAGGCAACTTTGCCGTCGATGCGATTTGAAAGTGCGGTCGAACCTTCAGAAGATTTACGCTTTGTCATTTGATTCCTCCACCAATTCTGTTGGGCCCATCCTTGGACGATTGGGGGATTATTCAAAAATGGTCGCGGTTTTCAAATACCAATTATTTTCAATAGTGCTTCGCGCAGAACGCCGGGACTGACATTCGGGTTGATTTGACGGGCTTTGCCGATCAGTGAACCCACTGCCTTTACTTTCCCACCTTTAATCTCATCGATAACGGAAGGATTCTCTTCGATCAGCTGTTGGCAGAGTTTTTCCAGAACGCTACGATCGACCTTTACAATTCCAAGTCTGTCGAAGGCGGCTTGAACATCGCATCCCGATGAGAGCATTTCTGCAAGCACTTCTTTGCCGCGAGTCTGGTCGACTTCGCCAGCGACGATTCGAGCCAGCAGGTTTACCAGAGCATCGGACGAAACAGGATATTGATCGATCGTCGCGTTGTGCTCGTTGAGGTAGCGCATGACTTCCTGGCCGACCCAGTTGCTCGCCATCTTTCCGTTTGGTTTGCCACTTTGCCCTGATCCATCAGCGACTGCGCGAAAGTAGTCCACCATCTCGCGGCCCGCGCTGACGATCACGTCGGAGTCGTACGCGTTGAGGCCGTAGTCAGCTTCAAGTTTCGCTCGTAGGTCAGCTGGAAGGTCTCCGAGCGAACTTTGGGCCGTTTCAATTTCTTCCTCTGTGATAACGACGGCGATCAGATCCGGATCGGGGAAATATCGATAGTCCGCTGATTCTTCCTTCTCACGCTGCGGGGTCGTCCGTTGTGCACTGTCGTCCCAACCGCGAGTTTGCTTCGGCGCGTCGTGAATCGATTCGCCCGTTTTTCGCCATTGTTTAAATTGACGTTGCGATTCGAACGTGATCGCGCGCTCGGCGGCACGGAAGCTGTTTAGGTTCTTGACTTCCACAATTGGCGTTGCGATCGTTTCACCATCGATTTCGAAGTGCAGGTTGACGTTCGCGTCACAGCGAAGACTTCCTTCCTGCATGTTGCAATCGGAAACGGCAACGTAGCCAAGGATCAGTTTCAGTTCTGTCAGGAAAGCTCTTGCTTCTTCGGCACTGCGGAGGTCTGGCTTGGTGACGATCTCCAACAGTGGCGTGCCAGTTCGGTTGAGGTCAATTTTCGATTCGCCGCCTTTGCCCGATTCGTCATGGATGCTTTTTCCAGCGTCTTCCTCTAGGTGAGCACGCTCGAGTCGAATCTTTCTCGCAGGATCATCGCTCTTTGGGATTTTGACTTCGACAAAGCCTTCGCCGCAAACCGGTTTGTCGAACTGGCTGATTTGGTAGCCCTTGGGCAAATCTGGATAAAAATAATTCTTGCGATCCCACTTCGTGTATCGGGCAATCTCGCAGTTGAGCGCTAGGCCTGTTTTGATTGACAGCGTCAGAGCTTTTTCATTGAGCACCGGTAGTGTTCCGGGCATTCCCGTGCATACGGGGCAAGTTTGCGTGTTGGGAGCCGAGCCAAACGTCGTCGAGCAACCGCAGAATAATTTCGATTCCGTATTTAACTGAACGTGGACTTCGAGGCCGATGATCAGTTTCGCGTCACTGAATTTGATCGAGTCGCGGTCGATGGATGTGGTCATGATTGAGGCCTTTTCAGGTGCCAATCCGATTGAGTTTGAAATTGATGAGCTGCCCGCAGCAGAATCGATTCGCAGAACATGTTGGCTTGGAGTTGCAATCCGATCGGCATGCCCGTCGCTGAAAGTCCGCAAGGCAATGAGATCCCGGGAACGCCGGCGAGGTTGGCGGATGCGGTGTAGATGTCGGCCAGATACATCGCGAGGGGATCCTGCGAGTGCTGTCCAATTTTGAAAGCAGTCGTTGGAACCGTTGGCCCCACGATCAGGTCGACTTTCTCGAACGCCGCATCGTAATCGTTCTTGATTAAGCGACGAATTTGCGAGGCTTTCTTGTAAAGCTCGTGATCGTAACCGGAAGAGAGGCAATAGGTGCCCAGCAGGATTCGGCGAATGACTTCGTCACCGAAGTTCACTTTGCGTGTTTTTGAATACATCCCGATCAGGTCGTTCGCTGATTCACGCGACGTGTAGCGGACGCCATCGAAGCGTGAGAGATTACTGGACGCTTCGCAGGGAGCGATCACATAGTACGTTGCGACGGCATTGGCCGTGTGAGGCAAATCGATCTGAACCGTTTCGGCCCCTAGCGACTCCAAAGTCTTGATCGCCTCTTCAACGCTGGTTCGAACATCTACGTCCAAACCTTCTTCGAAGTGTTGTTTGCAAACGCCGATGCGAAGGCCTTTAATGTCCTGCTCGCAGTCGGCGGCGAAGTCGGGCACTCTGTTACGAGCTGACGTGGAATCTTTCGCGTCGTGCCCTGACAAAACGTTCATCAGGATCGCGCAATCTTTGGCACTCCATGCCATCGGTCCGATTTGGTCCAGCGAACTGGCAAACGCGATCAAGCCATAGCGGCTGACGCGTCCGTAAGTTGGTTTGATGCCAGTGATGCCGCAGAAGGATGCGGGTTGACGAATGGAGCCGCCGGTATCTGAGCCTATCGCAGCCGTTGCGATTCCGGATGCGACTGCCGCCGCGGAACCACCGCTCGAACCGCCAGCAACGCATTCGGTAGACCAAGGGTTCTTCGTGACCCCAAAGTATGAATTCTCTGTCGAGCTGCCCATTGCGAATTCGTCGAGATTCGCTTTGCCAATGCAAATTGCTCCTGCATTGCTGAGTCGCTGCACAATCGTTGCGTCGTAAGGAGGAACAAAGTTCTCCAGCATCTTTGAACCGGCCGTTGTCCGAACTCCCGCAGTGCAGATTCCGTCTTTGATCGCGATCGGAACGCCAGCGAGTGGTCCGACATTTTCGCCAGCTGCAATTTTTGCGTCGATGGCCGCTGCCTTTTCGCGAGCCGCATCGTCGCAGGTGCTGATCATAACGTTCAGCGTTTCATTCTGTGCTCGGATTTGGCTGATGGATTCATCAACGCACTGAGCAGCGGAAAATTCGCCGGCAGAAACTTGTTGAACAAGCTTTTCGATGGAGTGATCGAGGACTGACATGGAATCGCAAACTAGAAAACGGGAGGAACGCGATAAAACTCACCATCAGAATCGGGCGCGTTTTCAAGAATTATGTCGCGATCAAAACTGGAGACAACGACGTCTCCGCGAACGGCGTTAACGGACTCCGTCGCTCCGAAAAAAGGCTCGGTCCCTTCCGGGATTTCAACTTTGTCTAGCTGGTGGATGTACGCCAAAATCGAATCAAATTCCGACTGAACTTTGCACGACTCATCGTCCGTCAATTCGATGCGGGCGAGAGAAGCGATCTTTTGAGCAGAAGTGGGCGACTGAGACATGATGGTTTCAACCGGGATTGTTCACGAGGCGTGGGCAAGAGTTTTCAAAAAGATTCGTTTTCTTCGATCTGTCGAGCGTTTATGTAGAAATTGAACCGTTCACTCAAAGGATGATACTTCGCAGACCAATTCGCTTACTTTCGCGTGAAATAGACCTCAAGTGACTCAATCGCCCGCCCGTCGTTGTGAATAATTATGATTCAATGTCAAAGCTATAAAAAAAATCCGAGCAGGTGGCTCGGATTCTAATGCAAGTTGAATGGAGGTCGACGTTATGCCTTCGGCAGTGCGAACGGCTTCTGCTTGACAGCCTTCTTAATGAAACCGCTGCGGATGCATCCTGTGCAGACTTTCATACGCTTTGATCCGCCACCCGGAAGTGCCACGCGAATCCGTTGCAGATTCGGACGAAACTGACGACGCGTCTTTCCGGTAATCTTTGTACCGACACCACCGAGATACTTCGCCTTACCGCGAGTATCAATGCTGTTTCCCATTTGAGGGCCCTTGCTACAAACTTCACAAACGCGAGCCATGATGAATCCAGAAATACAAAATTATACAGTTGATCAAAATCGAGAGGCAGAATTATAGCCGTTCAGATAGCACCTGCAACCGCAAAAACCGAGGTCTCGTAAACGGCGTTTTCGGCAATTCGCAAGCCAAAGCTTGGGTCAAAACCAGACATTCTGGTGCTTAGGCAGCCTTTCTTGCCCTGGCAGCACGTTTTTCCAGTTTCCGCTGTCTTCTGCGATCGGCTTTGCTCATCGAGAGCGTTTCAGGTGGTTCGTCTAAGGTTGGTGCCTTTTGAGCTGGTGTCGGAGTGGGGGCAGCGGCTTTCTTCACTTCAGCGGGCTTGCTTCGAGGCGTCGCAAGTTTCGGTTGAGCAACCGCTCTCTGCGTTTTAAGAGCTGGCTTAGATTTTTTCGCCGGTACAGGCTTGGAAGTCGTTTTGGTAGCGGAGACAATCTTCGCCTGCTTGGCCGCAAGTGGAGAAGCAACAGGGGTTTTTGCTGGAGCAGCGGTTTTCTGAGGCGTTGAGCTCGATGGTGAATTTGAGGCGGCGAGCTTGGTATCTGAGCGTGTCACTACTGCGAATTCTGGCTCGATTTCTAGCTCGGTGTTGGCGACGGGTTTGGCGACGGGTTTGGCGACGGGTTTGGCGACGGGTTTGGTTGCTCCGACTCTTAACTCAATCAATCCGTGAGCGTGAAGGAATACAAAACGCGCGTATACCGTCAGCGACACAAGCGATCCCACACATCCCAACAGCATGCAATTTCCGTAAGCCAAACTGTAATCAAATGATGCAAGACTTTCCGGAAGCTGAACATTCCGAAGCACAATGCAGCCCACAAATCCCATCCATACAAGCAGGACGGCTGAAAGGGAAAGTCGAGAAGCGCGGACTTCGAATAGCATCCGAATCACGATGTTCGCAAGCACAATCATCTCGATGGTCAGCATCAGCCATGAGGTCTGCAGCAGTGAGCGGTGAGTCAGGTGTTCAAACAGCTTCGCAGCAATGGATCTCAGGTCGATCGCACAATCGATACTGGCGATAACGAACATGATTGCCATGAGGATCCACACTCGGTACATGCCGCCGTAGTCATCCCGTTTATGTTGACGTAACAAGTAGAGCTGAGAGCAGATTCCAGCACAGAGGAGCAGGCAAATGCTGCAAAACCAGTTCGCAAGTGTTCCGGTGCCGAACAACGCCAGCGATTTCGTTCCTGCTTCGCCAATCACGTTGATCAGCTCCGTGGCGTTGAAAGCAAGCATGTTGATGCCAGCGACACACGAAAAAATGAACAGAAAGAACAGGCTCAGAGCCGTCGCACGTTTGGGGATCAGGTCCGTTGTTTTTGGCTGGTTTCGTCGATTCGCCCCAAAGGAATACGCTTGCATCGGCCTATCCCTGCCAGCAACGACGGTGTCATCAGTCGGAACGAACTCCTCACTGAGCACACGTCTTCTTCGAGCGTCGGTGCGACGTGTGACCATGATTTTATGGGCCCTTAGGGAATGCGAAACCTGCGTACTCTGTTTTCGGCAAACAAGAGCGAGAGAATGAAGTCATCCCGGTGCGAAGCCCGATTGCCTAAGTCCTCCGGTAAACTTTAACGCTAGCAATCGGCAATACCGTTACGCAGAGTCCCGATTCCTTCGATTTCGACTTCGAGTTGATCACCGCTTTTGAGAAACACTGGGGGTGTTCGCCCTGCCCCGACTCCTTCAGGGGTGCCAGTGAAAATCAGGTCGCCAGGCTCAAGCGTTACAAACTGTGAGAGATGTGAGATCAAGAAGTCGATCCGGAAAATCATGTGGCTGGTGTTGGAATGCTGCATGGTTTCACCGTTGAGTCGCAGTGATATCTCCAGATTGTGCGGTTCAGATATCTCGTCGGCTGTCACGATGCAAGGTCCGAGAGGCGCAAAGCCATCAAATGTTTTACCAAGCAGCCACTGCCCGCCCGGTTTTTCCTTCTGCCAGTCCCTCGCGGAGATGTCGTTGCCGCAACAATAGCCGAACACATGGCTCATTGCGTCTGCTCGATCAATGTTGCGGCCGGATTTTCCAACCACAACCACTAGCTCGGCCTCATAGTCAACTTTCTGGCTGATCGCTGGGAGGACAATGTTCGAATCAGGTGCCGCTATTGCAGTATTAAACTTGCTGAAGACAACCGGAATCGAGGGCGGTTCACCGCCCATTTCTTGAGCGTGCCTTGCGTAGTTCTTTCCGATGCAAATGATCTTTCCAGGATCGGCGATCGGTGCCTTGAGTTGCGAGCTTTGATGAATGACTGAACAAGGCTGTCCTTCTAGCGATTCAATCTTCTGCTGCAGTCTGCCCCAATGAATGATTAGCTCCCTCATCGATTCCGGGAAACCCGCATCTTCGGTCAGTTGCGCGAATCCCTCTTCTCTATCGAGTGCGAGAAACTCGGAACTGCCGTGTTCAATCGATACGATCCGCATGATCGATTTACTCCAATAATGAAACTTTGGGGTGTTTGGATTGCTTCATGAATCAAATCGATTTTGTCTGCGATTTGTCGCCGCATTCTAATTGGCAACCTAACATTTGGCTCAAACGATTGACAACTTTCTTACGTGCGACATGTCAAACGAATCCAACAATTCAACTTTGATCACGCCTGACGACGCGACGAAAGTCCTGTTGCCCTATTTGAACACACTTTTTTGGTGTCTTCGTGAAGGCGTCATCTTTGTCGATCGAGAATACAGTATCGGTGCGTGGAGCCAAGCTGTCGAAACAATCACGGGTCGCACGTCTGCCAACGCGATTGGCCAGACGATCCGGCCTACGTTGTTGTGTCTTCACGACACCCACGGTGCGCCAATCCCGGGCGAATGCTGTCCTGTTGCGGCATGTCTTCAAAGTGGGAAAATTAAGTCAGGCGACTACCGTATCGTCGGCCCGAGTGGACGTGAAGTAAATGTCGTCGTGACGGCAACGCCAGTGATCGATAATAACAATATTGTGCTGGGCGCAGTTGTTCTGATCCACGATTCTTCCGTCCAGTTGGATCTTCAAAAGCAACTGAAAGACCTCTATGAGGTTTCCGTTGTCGATCCACTGACTCAGGTTGCGAACCGAGGTGAATTCGAACGGGTGCTTGCGGAGACGGTCGCCAATTGCCAGCAGGCAAACGATTTCAACGCGAGTATCATCGTTTGCGATATCGACTTCTTCAAATCAATCAACGACAACTACAACCATCATATTGGCGATCTGGCTTTGGTCGCGTTTGCCAGCCAGCTCAAAGAATTTGTTCGCGCGCAAGACCTCGTCTGTCGTTTCGGCGGCGAAGAGTTCGTTATCCTTTGTGCACAGTGTGACGTTGATTCCGCGATTGAACGTGCTGAAGAGATTCGTCAATCTTTGGAAGTGACCGCTCAACCCATGTTGGATGGCAAGTGCATCACGGCCAGTTTTGGCGTAACACAGTTGCGACCCTCTGACACGCCAACCGACTTCTTTGTCCGTGCCGACACAGCCCTATTGAGGGCGAAAGAGATGGGACGCAACCGGGTCGTTGCTGTGTCGTCTCCTGTTGGCGAAGAAATGGACTCTGTCAAAGCCGGTTCACTTTCGGGAATCGAATGGCAATACGACGGCAAACGCTCTCTGATCAAAGAAGAATTTGTCACTCAAACTCCCATTTCTGTTCTAGTTGAGAAGCTTCGTGGGTTTATCACGGAGTTGGACGCAGAAATCCGACACGTGAAATCAGATTTCGCATCCATCGAAGTGGAGCTCGAAGATCGCCATGACTATAGTCGTCGCGGCAGATTCCGAGTCACGTTTGAGTTCCGCGAAAAAAACGTTGCGATGGAGCGTGGCGGTACGCGAAACAAGAGCTTTATTAGCGTCGTGATTCGCGAAGCTCGTCGTAGTTGGTTCTCAATAAATTGCGTTGATTTGGCCCCCAACCTGCTGGCCGAAATTCGACGGTATCTAATGCTGACTGACGAATCAAATCAGGTTCGAGTGGAATCGGCCGGTTGCCCTTCCGAAGGTCGCTAGTTGTCTCAGGGGTCGCTGTCCCAGATTTGAGCGAATCCTGTATCTTTCAGCATCTTCACGGATGCGATATCCTTTCCTGTTGGACAGTCGCCCGAAATGCGGTCTCGTTGTTTCGGCTATTCATAACGTCAACACACAGGAAAACAAATGGGTTACGCTCTTCCAGAACTTGGTTACGACTACAACGCGCTCGAGCCACATATTGATGCTCGAACGATGGAAATCCACCACACAAAACATCACGACGGCTACGTCACGAAAGTAAATGCTGCCCTCGAGGGCACCGATCTTGCTGATAAGTCGATCGAAGAGGTTGTCTCGAATCTCGATGCGGTCCCAGAAGATAAGCGTACGGCCGTTCAGAACAATGGTGGCGGTCATGCAAATCACTCACTTTTCTGGTCAATTATGAGCCCCGATGGTGGCGGTGCTCCGAGCGGTGATCTCGCGGCAGCAATCGATGAAGCTTTTGGAAGCTTTGATAAATTCAAAGAAGAATTCGCTGCGGCAGCAGGCACACGCTTCGGAAGCGGTTGGGCTTGGTTGTGCTATGACGGTGGCAAGCTGCACGTTGAAAGCACTGCCAATCAAGACAGCCCATTGATGCACGGTCACACGCCCGTCCTCGGATGCGACGTTTGGGAGCACGCGTACTACTTGAACTATCAGAATCGACGTCCGGATTACGTCCAGGCATTTTTCAATGTCGTCAACTGGGACGCCGTTGCAGAGCGTTACGCAGCTGCAAAAGGATAAATGTCAAATTGGGCATTCTGTCTGACACGAATGATAAGGGGCCGATAATCGTCGGCCCTTTATTCTTTTGAAAGAAGACTCTCGATGCAAATAAAACACTAAACAAAAACTTCCCATCATGCCCTTCACCTACGACTATCCTCGCCCAAGCGTTAGTGCCGATGTTGTCGTCGTCGATCTCAAGAACCAATCTTTGCTTCTGATTCAGCGGAAGAACGATCCGTTCGCGGGTGGTTGGGCGCTCCCCGGCGGGTTTATGGACATGGATGAATCCGCCGATGCTACTGCGATCAGAGAGTTAAAAGAAGAGACGGGCCTTGTCGTATCCAACGTTCGGCAAATCGGTGCCTATTCCGCAGTGGATCGAGATCCTCGTGGCCGTGTCGTGACGGTTGCTTTCTATGCGAACGCCTCCGAGTCCGACCATTTTGCAGCTGCCGACGACGCTGCGGATGCGAAGTGGTTCCCTGTCGGCGATCTTCCAAGGCTCGCCTTCGACCACAGCAATATCCTCGCTGACGGCCTGGCGAAATACCCTTGCGGTTTCTAGTACTGGAGATCGGAATTGACTTTTTCAATAAGTGCCGGCATTGTTTGGCGAACGATTGAGCACGCCATTTCCCAAGCAAGGCTTTCAGCGACTTCCTAACGCAGTGCTTTGTCCCATCTAAATTGAAGGGTGCCCCGCCTTAGGTTGGGGTCTGCATGCTGCACGCAAGCGTGAACCATGGTACCCAGCATGACTGGTCAGACAGCTCTGGCGGACCACTAGCTTCGCCCTGTTCCTCAAAGCTATCTGCCTTGCCAAAAACTGCTATCGAATTTGGCGCTTGACGACAAAAACAGGCACCTCTAACATCCCGACGCAAAAATTTTGTCTGAATTGGATCACCACATCGAGCCAATTTTCCGATAAAGCGCTTTGAGTAAACCTTGACGATCAGGGCAAAGTTCTCCATTTGTAGAACGCCACCCGAAAGATTGGGATTCCGATGCTTCAACAACCACGTTCCAGTACCTCGCACCGAATAGCGTTCCAAACGTTTAGCCTGACATTGGCTTGTTGCGTTCTAATATTTACTGGATGCCAAACGCTCAAGACAAAATTTTCGTCGATGCCGAAGCTTCCGGAAATGAAGCTACCATCATCTGACAAGCTCGCGTTCTGGAAGAAAGAGGGCGACATTGCACCGCCACCTCCACCGGCAAAGCACCTTAGTCCTTCACCGACAGACAGTATGAACGCAGTGCGAACCTCGCTGGCCCAGAAGGAAGACGCCGTTGACATCGACGACTACCGACGCAAGATCGATGAAATCAAGGACGGCATCGCCTCAACCAAAAACAAAATGGACGGAACTTTCGGTGGCAACACGCCGCTGCGATCGCCTTACGGAGTTGGGGCAACGGAACTTTCCGAAGCAGCAAACAACGTCAAGTCGGATTTTAAATCGGCGGGAAACAGCATCGACCAAGGATTCGGCCGAGCCAACGAGCTTGTTTCCAATTCACTCAGCGATGCTCAAAAGAAATTTAACTCAGCGGTCGCCGACGTAAAAACGCCTTCTTTTGAAGGCGGCGGCTTCAAGGCACCTGCGGATACTCTGTCGACCAAGTCAGCGAACAATTTCAAAAACACGCTCGCTGACGCGAGCTCCAAGCTCAAGTCCGGGTTGAACGCGGCGACGAACGGCGGTGGGTTCAAACAATCGCTTTACGATATGAACGGGCAGTTGAATTCGGTAGCAACGAGCTCAGCGGGTAAAGTAGACAGCACGGTCGATGCTGCGCGTCAACGGTTCAGCAACGCACTGGGCTCAGTGAGCGATCGGGCGATCGAAGCGGCCAAATCTTCCTCCGAGTTTGGCGGAAATTTGAAGGATAAGTTCGTGGCAGCTGCATCTGAGCTAACGCCTCCTCTTGGCGGCGACAACTCGTTCAAGCCATCTTTCACTCGTGCTGCAGATTCCGTCAACGCGGACGCCCAAAACCTGTTGAACAAAGGCAAGGAAAGTGTCGCAGGACTCGGCGGTGGATTCGAATACCCGCGCGGAAACAAGTCGGCACCTTCGTTTGGCAACGGGACACAGGCACCAACCAACGGCCATCGCGACAACGAGTTCGCGGCCTCACAAAACTCAATGTCTGACGGTGGCACGTTTAATCGAACTCGCGTAGCAACCGTGACACCCGCATCAAAAGCAATCGAGGCAACACCAGCCGCCGATTCTAAATTTGGCCAACGTAGCGGACTCGATTCCAGCCTAACGAAAGCGTGGAACGGTGGTTTGAAACAATCGCAACTTCAACCAATTCAGGTTGGCCCCGCGACGTCGAATCCAGGCAATGGATTGCGGACAGCAGGATTGCCATCGAATGTGCCGAACAGACCAGCTGCATCCTCGATCCCAGCTGCGTTTGATCAAGGCTATAACGCGATGACCAGCCACGTTAGCGAAATTGACATTCCGACCAAGATCCTTAGCGGATCAGGAAACTACGCGCCCGGCAGCGTAAACAGAGTTCGCTAACGCTCTACCGATTCCTTGAATGCAATTCCCTCGCATGAATATCTTTCAACAGGATGTCCGTCGTGGGATCATGTCCTTGGAAAATGATAGTTCCAGCTTCCAAGCGTCGTCCGCGACGAGGATTCGTGTCCGGTTTTCGTTGGTCGGACCAATCGGTGACTTGAAAACCATTCACCCAGACGGCGACACGCGGTCCTGTGGCGATGATCGTTTTTGAAAACCATTCTTTGTCATTCGCGTTCACACTTCTTGCGAGACTTCGGCGAAAAATTCCCCCAGTGCCACAATCAACGGGATTGGTTCGATCGTCGTCTTTGAATTGATTTTGGATTTGGCTTTCGTAACCATTCATCAGCTCCCCCGGAATGCAGCGGAAGAAAACTCCCGAGTTCAATCCGGCCGCGTTTGTTTTGCACTTCATCGAAAACACAAAGTCTCCGTAGCTCTGCTCCGATTCGATTTGCCCGCGTCCTGACAGAATTTGAAGCTCTCCCTCGTCGGTTACATCGAAGCTGCTCTCGAGTCTCTGGTCCGTTTTCCAGCCGGACAGGCCTTTTCCATTGAACATTGAATCAACATTCAATGGACGAAGTCGAATCGCTTTAAACTGGGCTAGTCCCGAGTTTAGTTGCAACCCGATGTAGCCACGGCCAACCGCTTTCTCGCCGGCCGGATCGGTGTAGTCGAGCGTTTTTTCTCCGTCCACGTAAATCGTAACTTGTGGTCCGTTTGCCGTGATGTGAAGCTCATGCCAGTGCTCGAACCAAGCTATATCGCCACGACTGATGTCCTCGCCTTTCTTTCGGCTTACGAGAGTTCCCGTTGAAAATGGACTGACTTTTGGCGCCGCCAAATTGATTTCGAAACAGTCTCCTGCAGGATTGCGAGGCTTGGGACTTGTGCGAATGAAAATTCCGCTGTTGGTTTCGGGGCCAATCTTGAATTGGACTTTCAACTCAAAGTCATCGAATTGAGAAGTCGTTCGCAGCAAGCCGGATTCACCTTCGCTAACCGAGATGACTTCATTCTCAATCGTCCAGTTTGCTTTCGAGGCAGCGCGCCAGCCAAAAGTCGTGCTGCCGTCGAACAGAGCCAACCACCCAGAGTCAATTTCTTCCTGAGTCAGACCGCAAGTATTGACTGATGATTTCGATTCACCTGCCAGATCATCCTGCCCCACGGCGGGATATTTCGCCGAAAAAATCATGGCAATGCAGACAACCAGAAGGCAGCCCAGCACAAGAATCGGGTTGAAATGCACGTTATTGGCGTTTTGGTTCATTGAAAAGCTACCTTAGGCGGTCCGATTGGTTCCAGGCTGTGGTTCTAGATTCTGTTTGAAGAATCGGTCACTCGGAACATAATAGACCAACTGGGCGAATTTTAACCATCTCCTGCGTCGCCCCAGAAGGCATCAAGGCTATACAACGTGACAAACCCTACCGATTTGCCTCCCTCCAGTGCGATCCATGCAACAGGGAAAACATACATTTTGCTCACCGGAGCCACTGGCCTCGTTGGGCGATACCTTTTACGCGACCTGATTCTAAGGAAAGAACGCGTCGCCGTCATTGCGCGGCCAAGTGGAAAGTTGTCCGCTCGGCAGCGCGTTGAATCGATCATGCAATACTGGGAGGAGCAACTGAACAAGAGCTTGCCTCGACCGATCGTGATCGAAGGCGATATCTGCACCGAAAACCTTGGCATCTCTGAGAAGGACGCGCGATGGATTTCGGAAAACTGTCTCGAGATCATTCACAACGCTGCGATCTTGAGATTCAAAGCAGTGACTCGGGAAGATGAGCCTTTCCGAACCAATCTCGTTGGAACAACAAGCGTCTTGAAGTTCGCGAAAGCACAATGCATTCCTGACTTTCACTATGTTTCGACGGCTTACGTGTGCGGCAAGACTTCAAAGACGGTCATGGAAGGTCAGCTCGACGAAGGCCAGGAGTTGCGGAATGACTACGAGCAAAGTAAGTTCGATGCGGAAAAACTCGTTCAGTCAGCAAACGGATTTCGTAACGTAACGATCTTTCGCCCTGCCGTCATCATCGGCGATTCAGAAACAGGCTTCACATCGACTTACCACGGTCTGTTTCTGTACCTGCGACTGATTGCGATGCTGGTTCCGCATCAGCAACAAGACGAGAGCGGCAAGCATCTGACGCCTATTCAATTGCCGATGAATGGTGACGAACCGCGGAACTTGGTGCCGGTTGATTGGGTTTCAGCCGTGATCGCGCACCTCGTTTGCACACCCGCTGCACATGGTCGAACCTATCACCTGACTCCAGAAGAATGCTCTACCGCGCGAGAAGTAATCGACGGATGCTGTAACTATTTCAATTCGGCGGGAGTAACTTACGCCGGCCCGGATGCAGAGCCTGATGCTGAGGATGAATTCTCTCGCGCGATCTTCGATAATACCCGCATTTATGAATCGTACGAAACAAGCGATCCTGAATTTGATCGCACGAACGTTGAAAAGTGGGCGGGACATCTCCCCTGCCCTGTGATTGATGAGTCGATGATCCATCGGTTTATTGAGTTTGGCGAATCCAATCGCTGGGGCAAGAGCCGAGTTCGTGCACCCAAAGTTGCCTATTGGTTTGAAGATGAACTGGAGCGAATCGGAACATTGGCGGAGTCAATTGTCGGTCGCTTGAGCGCTTCGATCGATACCCCCGTCACCGTTGGGCTCGATATCATGGGGCCAGGCGGAGGCCAGTGGACTCTCGCCGAGATCGCGACCGGTATTCGTATCGATCGAGGACTGCCAGGCGAAGGAAGTCCGATCTTGGCCATCGATGGCCGGCACGTGGCTCAATTGCTAGACAAGCTTTCAAGCCAGGATCCGGAGTCCGCGTTTGGGCTTTTCGCCGACCAATTCGAAAGCACGATCTCGCTCGCGTTGCGTTAAAAGTTATTCTCGTGTCGTCGGCTCTCGTCTTGAGTGAGCTCTTCAAGCTCAGATGCCAGGTCGGCGTCATTCGGTGCAGCCGAAGGTTCTTCCACGTTTGTCACACAGATTTGGCCGTCAGCGCGAAGCTGATAGGTGATGCCCCGCCACTCAACGATCTCCATTCGCATGGCTCGAATGACAGCCAGCGGATGCAGCAGCTGAACCAAGAATAGCGACCAGATTCGAAGGCCTAGAGATGGTTTGGGAACCTGATGGTCGTTTGCTGATGATTCACGCTGAGCCATTGCCGATCGATTGCAATGCTCAATGAGCGTCAGCAGAATCACGTTGAGTCCTTGATAGACCAGCCACGCAATCAGTATAGATCGTGCCGCGATGAAATATCCTGTCGCCAAAAGAGGCAGGGCAATCAATGGAGCGCCCAGCGTTGCGATACCAGTGATTACTCCATGTGCCTTCACCAGCGGCCAACCAGGATGATGCAATCGAACCGTTAAGAGTTGTCGTGCAATCCAGTCGTAGCAATTTTTCAGCGTCACCGATTCATTATTTTCGATGATCAAATTGGGAACGCGATGCAACCGCAGGGCGTTGCTCTCGAGAGCAGCCGTGAGCGCCGTGTCCTCGCAGAATGACCCGGACCAGATTTCAATCAAACCGCATTTTTCGATGCTGCTGCGACGAACCGCCATCGAACCGCCCCAAGCAATATCGTAGGCTTGCATTTGCACGATCGCTGCGGCATTCCAGTGCTTTCGAACCAATGCTCCTGCCGTGGCTTCAGCAGGATCAAACCATCGGTTGCCCGTTGTCGCACCGATCCCTTGGTCGTCCAACATCGGAGAGATAAGATCTCTGAGCCAGTTCGTGTCGACGATGGCATCGCCATCACAAAATGCGATTACTTCGAACTTTTCGTTGAGTTGACCTAGCACGTGCACAATGCCAGAACACTTGTAGCTGCAGTTTGGGAGTGGTTCGAAAAAATGGAGTTTTGCGTTTGCGTTTGAGTTTGCGTTTGCGTTATGGTTCTCGAAAAAGTCTTCGACCTGTTGCACGGCTAGGTCTTCGCGGGCGTCAAAAGCGATGTGCAGCTCGAAGTCCGGATAGTCCTGACCAATGAGTTCGGCCAGACAATCGGGAATGCCTTCCTCGGATCCTCGCAAGCACAAAATGATTGCGGCGCTTGGAAGATTGTCGTCATCCTGCTCGATGGGCGCGGCGTCTCTAAAAAACCAACGGTAGTTGACTACCAGAAGCGTTTGCATCAGCGCAAGAAGCAGCACCAGAACAACAGTTGAGATGGCGATGAGCGAGATCATGGTTATCGTAGAACGGGCACGTGGAAGAGTATCGCTTTCGTCATGGCGTGATCTTTATCGTACTCAGCCTCCATTGGCCGAATGGCAACAATTCCTGGCAGCCTTGAAAAGCCTTGATTTGATCGCATTGAACGGTTGTCGTGTCCGAAGGTGGGTTATTCTTTGAGGGCAGTGATCTCGATCTCGATTTTCATTTCGGGTGCAATCAAA
The DNA here is from genome assembly GCA_964352885.1 of uncultured Pirellulaceae bacterium. GTDB lineage: Bacteria > Planctomycetota > Planctomycetia > Pirellulales > Pirellulaceae > Mariniblastus. The sequence goes on along the minus strand of CAYGUE010000073.1, from coordinate 9,491 downwards.
CCTGCAACGACCATCGTCGCGGCGGGGCGGACCTCGCCAAAGAATTTATGAAGGACGGGCTGTACATCCGAAACGAGGTTTGCATCGATGATCGTGTACTGAACGCGAATCGTATCTGCGAGCGAAAATCCAGCCTCTCCGAGCACGGATTCAATCGTCTGAAAGGCGTTCGCTGTTTGCTCCGCAACGCTTTCGGGCATGCTCATCGTGGTGTAGTCGTATCCGGTCGTGCCAGAAACGAAGCACCAGTTTCCCTGCACAACGGCTCGTGAATAAGCAAATTGTTCTTCAAAAGGTGAACCGGAAGATATAAGTTTTCGTTTAGTTGTCATCGCGGATACCTGCACGCTCGATCGCGTCTTCAAGGAAGTAATTGAGGTCCTCGGCTTCTTCGTGGTGCAGAACTTCGTACGCATGAGCGGCACTACGAGCATGGTATAGCTGCTCGCGGATATTCACGTCTCGCGTGATCGCCGTTGCAAAAGCAGCAAGGACTTCCAGATGTCGTTTTCGGTCATGTGCCGGGGTCGCCAACAGAAGCACCGCGTGAACCGGCCCGTCTGGGGCACCCAAGTCGATGCCTTCGGAACTAATCCCGAGAACTCCCGTGATCTCAGTTTCCTGTTCTGGCTCTTCGATAATCGCATGCGGGATCATCAAGCCCTCGCCGAGGCAGGTTGTTTCCTGAGATTCGCGCCGTAGCACTTCGGCAACGAAATCTTCCTGGGATATCGGTACCTTGTTGGTGGCGTAAAGTAGCGTTGCCAGCGAGACAACGACTTCTTCCTTGGTCTTACCAGTGATGTCGGTTGTGATCCGTTGCTCAAGTAGAAAGTCCAATAGTCGTGGTCGGTCTTTGTGATCTTCACCTGCCCGAGTCAGACAGAATCGCGTCGCGCTTGGGCCTAGCAACTGATTGATGGCCAAAGCAGCCAAACCGACGATGGTCACGGTCGTCGACATCTCTTTGCTATAAGTCCCACTCTCGTTAACCAGCATGATCAAACCGACCGCAACACCACCGTGAGGTAGCAAAGCGAGTCCAAGATAGTTTCGTACTCGATCCGTAACGCCCGCCAAGCTCATTGCTGTATAAGCGCTGACTGATTTGCCGATCAGTCGCGAGAAGAAATAAACCGCAACTAACCCTGCTGCCATTGGGACCTGCGTGAAATCGAGCCTCATGCCTGCAAGCGTGAAGTAAATCGCAAACAGGACGCCACCGATCGCGTGAAGGTAAGCCTCAGCAGAACGAACATTGTCGTGTTGCAAGTTCGAGACCATGATTCCTGCGAACGCCGCCGCAAGAATTCCGTTAACACCGCATTCAACCGCACCACCCCACGCAGCCAGAATCACAGCCACCATCAACGGGCCAAGGAACGCCGGGCTAACAATGGTTCGGGAAAGTAGCAGCGAAACCAAGGCACACGTCATGCCAATAAAAAACGTCATGCCAAATTCACGAGCAACATGCATGATCGAGTGGATCAAATCTGTGGAATCAGGTGCGATCGTGGAAGTAAGAAATGCGAATACGCCTACGGCAACCATGTCGATCAAGCAAACGGCTCCAATGAGCGTTCGAGAAAGCAGTCCTTTCGCACGAGCTTCCTGGACGACCAGCACGGTTGTTCCAGGAGCTCCGGCGATGGCAATCGCGCCAAGCACTAAGGCTGTATGCCAATCCATGATTAGCGTTTCAGTCGTAAACATCTTTCCGATGAACAGCAGTGACAGTACGACGATCGTCGGAGTGATCAACATCTCGCATAAAAGCAAGAGTCCAATTCGTTTTCGAGCATTGTGTAGATTCGGTAGATACAGTGCTGCACCTACCGTGAACGTGATGTAGCTTAGGACAAAGTTGGCAAACGGCGAAAAATTCGAAAGTGCTGCCGGTTGGGGGATAAATCCGTCCAACAAAGAAATAAGAAAATTCGCGATTGGTTCTGGCAATGTCGAGTTCAGAAACCCCGCAACCGCTGGCAAGGAAAGCATCCTCAGCAGAATTCCGGTACCGATCCAACCCGTGACTTTCGGAAGTTTGATCTTGGCAAAGAGTTCACCGCCGACGATTCCAGCAACAAGGATCGTTGCGACTTTGAGTAATGGGGCCGTCATCTCGGGAGCAACCTGCGCGACTGCCGAAGTCTGCTGAGCTAAGAGTAAAACGTTTTCCATTGAGACTAACGGTTAAGGGCATTTCAGCCAAAAAAAAGTAAGCAATCCAAAATGCCACCCGGAGGAAGGGGCGATTGTACGCCACAAGCTGTTGTTTTCAAAGATGATCAACTTGTTGCCATGATTGTCCGTCCCACCGATCAATGACTAGCTCTCCCTCCGTGGTGACACTGCATCGAATCGCGCCGCTCTCATCTGTCGTAAGTACTTCGCAGGGGTGGCCTTTCTGGAACATTCGCACCTCCGATTCGCCAACGCGATCATTTCCGCAGCTCGCGACAACCACGTCCGGCTGGCACCATCGAGCAAATCTCTCTGGATCAGAGTTTTTGCTACCGTGGTGTGCCGCAACGAGTACATCAATTTTCTCGATTGGCTTTTTCAACAACGATTCCATGCCGATTTTTTCCACATCACCAGGCAGTAGAATGCTCCGCCCATTCCACTGAAGATGCATCACGAGGCTCAGCGCATTGTCGCTGATTGAACCCACACTTGCATCTGGAAACGCTGGCGGACCTAAGAATTGAATTCTCAGCTCGAGTTCATTTGAGACTCCAGCAACGAAAGCGACACTGCTTCCGCTATCGATCTTACTGACTGGTATCAAGTTCCGCTTTAAGGCTTGACGTAAGGTCTCAACGGAAGCGGCATCGTCGTCTGCCATCATGTGGCTGATCCAAACGGAGCTAACGTCAAATCGATCAATCAGTTCTGGCAAGCCATTGAAGTGATCCACGTCCGCATGCGAAACGATCACCGCATCCAGTCGGCGAATACGCTGATGCCAAAGCACTTCGGAAATTGTCCTTGCCGCCTTGTCAGATCCAGAAAGCGAACCGCAATCGCACAATAGGTTTCGACCGTCGGGGAGCTTAAGCAACGCCGCAGACCCGTGGCGCACATCGATCAGGATGACTTCCAGTTTTGGATTTCTGGACCTCTGCATCTGAACGATGCGATCCGGAATTAGCCACCCCAAGACCAACCACACAGCAGCAAGCAGGATGCACCAGCGAGCCGAAACTTTCGTTTGCGGAACGACCGCAAACAGGAAGACGCCTAAATAGAAGACCGATACCGACAACCCTGACGGACCGCTGGACCAAAAGTGACCAGCTGGTTGTGCTGCTCCAATGTCAATCAGCATCTGGATACAACCGAGGCTTAAACTGCAGGCGGTCGCCGGGATGAACGCAACTGCGGGTGCCACAGATCCGCAGGCGATGGTTGCTATTCCGAAATACAACCCGAACGCCATTGGGACCAGTAGCAATGGGTTGAGCAACGGTGCAATGATCGCGATTGAGTGAAACTGATACGAAACCAGCGGAATCGCCATAGCCCAAATTAAAAAGCTGACGCAAAAAGCAGATCGGATTTCCCGAACGGTCCGCTGCATCCATCGAATAACTGTTGGACGTGATCTTGCGATCAGTTGATCGATCGGGTCTTGCGACGTCGGACGAAAAATCCACTGTTTGCCAATGACAATTGAAGAGATTGCCAGAAACGAAAGCTGTGTGCCCAACGAAAATAGATCTGAGGGATTGAAGATCAAGACGATCATGAGAGCCGTCGTGAGACTGCCCCAGGAAAGTGCTGTCCGTCCGAGCAACCTAGCCCCACACATCACGCAGATTAAAATCGAAGCTCTCAAAACCGTGGGTCGAAACTCAACTAGGCACGCATAGGACACGACGAAGGCGATTGTCAAAAGCAAACAGTTTCGTCGGCTGATAAATCCCAGCCTCAACAAGAGTAAAAATCCACTAGCGAGGATTCCCACATGCAAGCCAGATATCGCCAACAGGTGCGAGGCTCCTGTTTTTAGAAATCGATTCCGAGTCTCTATGTCCATTTGGTCCCGATTGCCCAACAGAACAGCCGATGCAAACGCCGCATGCTTTGGGTTCAGATGTTCATGTAACTGTCGATTAATGATTGCTCTTAGTGTTGCGCGAAATCCAAGTCCTGAATTTGTTGTGGCCGCAATCCGTTCGACCGCAAAAGTTGATTTGGCGAATACTGAGGCAAACTGTCCCTTCGCTCGAAAATGGTTTTCGAAGTCGAACTGGCCCGGATTGGTTGTTGGTCGGCTTCCCACTAGCTTTCCAATGATTTGAACTCTATCTCCGCAGTCTGGCAGCTCTGACGTCAGTTGAGTTTTAGATTGCGCTTCGGACAGGAAAATCGATACGATTGCGATGCCAGACGAAGAATTCCATTGGCCTTGATCCCGAACGGACTCGACTCGCAATCGGAATCGAACACGTTCTTTTGGTTTCATCGTATCGAGTGTCGGATGCCATGCCGCAGCGGCGATCCGCACTGGTTCAGTGGCTAAAACGCCTCTCAAAGCACAGGCTTCGAATTCGTCCGACGCGAACACGCCGATTTCATTTTCCGGAAACCAGTTCCAGCGGGCATGATGCCAGAGCGCACCGCTGCAAACAATCATCACGTAGAGAAAGCAGCACGCCTTGGTTACGTGCCGCGGCGATAGTTTTCCCATGGCAAGCCAAACCGTCCACGCCAGCGTTCCCACGGTGATTAATAAGATCCCATGCAAGTCGAGCAATCGATCGGCAAGAATCCCGATTGCAAAGCAAAACGTCGCCGGAATCATTGGTTCGTACCTGAACCGGCGATCTGTCTTGCTCAAAAATTGCGGCGGCAGATTTGACATTGGCGTCGACTGACTACACAAAGGGAGATAGCAAAGTCTAGCAAATTCGTTGGCAGCTCATCAGCCACTGAAACCTCTACCGGAATTATTCTCGACGACAGGCGTCCGGTTGGCGGTTTTGAACGATTCAACGACAGTGGTGACATATTTGCGAATTATAAAATTCATCTAGCAGCTGAACTTTCAAGATAGCAACCTTTGAACATATCCTCCGCAATGAACAAGTGTCTCCCGATTGACGCCCACGCCTCGTGAATAATCCGGGATCTACTGATTTTGGCGATACGATTGGTTTCACGTCTATCAGTTGCAGAAGTCGATCCTATGAATTTCACGACGAGAATGTTGTTGGTAATTGCCGCCTGGTCCGCACTTTGTTATGCGATGGCGTTTTCCATCCCTCCCAGACTTCTTCCCTATTATTTCGTCAGGTTTGTCGCCTATTTTCTGGTGACACTTAGTGTCGTTCTTCCGTTGGTCATCGAACTCAGAAACCGGAAATTCTGGATTGCGTACGCGTTTACAGGTTTTGCGTTCTTGATCTTTACATTAATGGACGGCACCTCAAACCCGATTGCCGGGAAGATTTCAGAGGTGATATTCCTTTTGAAACCAGTTCGTGAAGATCAGTTGTTTGTCCAAGGAGAGGATTACGTTAATGGAACCATCGGAAGGTGGCTGGCAACCTACTATGTTGTTGAGCTCCATGTGGTCATTCTCCTGGCAGTTCTTTCTGGCTTAATTTGGCAAAAAACAAACGATCAAGCTCCCTTGTGGCTGGCCGGCATCTGGGCGTTTTCTTGGCTGTTCATTTTGGCAATGGAGTATACGAACGTTGGCATTGGGCGATTTGGGTTTGCGGAATTCATTACTGTTTTCGCATTCATCTCAATCATGCCCGCCGTCGCTATTTTTGAAGGGAAGATGAAACCATTCTGGACAGCTTTTTCCTTAATGGGATGTGCGGTTTCAGTTCAGTTGTCGCTGACCGGATCCTTTGGCTATGCGACGATTGTTAGGCTTGTCCTTACGGAGTACTGGCCCAACGTATCGATGGGAATCGCGCAGATGCTGATGCTGGTTGTTGCTCCGCTTGCATCCGTTGTCGCAGGTGTTCTGATTCAGGTGATTGCGGTGCGCTGCAAGGCGTCCTCTGCCACACAAATCGATTAGCCATGCACAATCATTGGGCTCAGGTTAGACTGATGGTTTAGGAATATTGGCTTTGGGGTCAAATCTATGGAGCCTGAGAAATTGTGTTCTCAGTGCGGAGCGACTGCTTCGAACGGCAATGTATGTGATGCATGCGCAGATTCGTGCCAGCAGAACGACATTGCTGCTGCGCAAACGATTCCACCCAGCGCCTCTGCTGCAGCCAGCACCGCGAATTCCATGGCGGCCATGACGGTGCCTCCGGGTGCTTCCGCTGATGGCCTATCGCAGTCGGAGAGCGTTCGACTGGCTCCCGGTACGACATTTGGCGGTTTTGAACTGATTGAAGAAATCGCACGTGGAGGAATGGGTGTGGTGTATCGCGCCAAACAGAAAGCACTCAATCGCACTGTCGCACTCAAGATGATTCTCGGAGGGCAGCTTGCTTCCAAAGATGACGTGCAGCGTTTTCTATCCGAAGCTGAAGCCGCCGCGAAACTTGAGCATTCTGGCATCGTCCCGATTTATGACATTGGCGAGGTCAACGGGCAACACTACTTTTCAATGCCACTGATTGAAGGTCCCAGCCTTGCTGACCGATTGATTCAAGGGCCGCTGCCGTCGATTGAAGCAGCAACGTTGCTTGAGCAGGTTGCTCGTGCTGTGCACTACGCTCACGAACAGGGGATCGTGCACCGTGACTTGAAGCCTTCCAATATCTTGCTCGACCAGAACCGTTCCGCGAAAGTAACTGACTTCGGTTTGGCAAAGAATATTCGTGAGGATTCCGGCATGACGGCGACGGGGCAGATTATGGGAACTGCCGGCTACATGCCTCCCGAGCAGGCAAAGGGCGACACGATTGATCGCCGTTCGGATGTTTACTCAATCGGAGCGATTCTCTACTGCCTGCTAACTGGTCGACCGCCGTTTCAGTCGGCAACGCAAATGGACACGTTGCTCCAAGTGCTCTCACAGGAGCCGATTCCGCCGAAACAACTCAATCCGGCAATCAGTACCGATCTGCAAACGATTGCATTGAAATGTTTGCAGAAGAATCAGACACGACGATACGACACGGCTGAGGAGGTCGCTGATGAGTTGCGACGAGTGCTCGAAGGACGTCCGATCGTCGCGAGACCGGTCTCGACAACCGAGCGTGCGTGGCGGTGGTGTCAGCGAAACAAGTGGATTGCCAGACTGCTGACGGGACTCGTGATCTCCATCGTTGCCGGCGTGATTGGCGTTTTTATCCAGTGGCGACGGGCGGAAGTAGCTTACGAACTCGCCAAAGACAAAGTCGTCAAGTTAGTGGAAACGGAGGGCACGCTGGCTCAGGAGCTGTATACGAGTAATCTTTTGCGTGGTGATGCACTTAAATTGGCAGGTCTTAAACGGCAAGCTGAAAATCTGTATTGGCAGTTAGAAGAAGAGCCGATTCAGTTCGGCGATCGGCGCGCATGGTGGCGACTTTGGGAACACTATTGGCAGGAACCACGTGATGGATTCGTGCCTTTCCGCGGCGGCCGTCCGGCCATCTCCGAAGCCGCAAAAATCATTGCCGTTGTGGATGGTTCGCAGATTCATTTGGCTGACATTGTGTCCTTCGAAATGCAGCGCACGTTGAAGTCGGAGCATGGTGCGATTCACCAAGTCAAATTTTCACCGGATGGTTCCAGATTGGTCGCCAGCCACACAGGTAATTCGAATCTCAGCGTTTGGAATCTGGATGGTTCGGACTCAGTACTGATTCTCAAGTCGCAGCACGGCCTCGAACTTAACGAATTTGAAACGCAGGCTCTCAACGCATCGGCTGGTCCACAGTTCATCGAATCGTTTGGCGATACGCTTTTGGGCTCGTCTCAACTACATTTTTTGTCTTCCGATCAACTGTTGCAGGTCGACTGGAACGGAGTGCATTTGTGGCAACTGCCAATGGTGAAAGAAACCCTCATCGCTGGTACACGTCTTGGAATTCAGGCTCCGCAAGAACAATTGATCGGAGTGTCAACCGACGGCTCGCGTGTGTGGATGCGTCAAATGAGTTTCACGTCTGGTCCCTCCATTTCGCAGTACGAGATCAATGATGGTAAGGCATTGAAAACAATGCTGGGCGTTTCGAATTCCAAACTGACTTCCATTAACTCGGATGATTCGGATCAGGAAATTCGACCTTTGGAGAAATGTCTTGCGGCGGTCAGCAACGATGGAAGTCGGTTCGCCACTCTCGAAGATTCGACTCCTGCCAAACTAACAATATGGAATCTTGAAAATAATGAACAGCTCGTTGAGCGAGAAAATGAATTGACGTATCCCGATAATCTAGGGGAACTTCGGTTTTCACATGATGGTCGACATCTTGTGCTGGACGCCGAGACGAAAATGACATTGTACGCAACCAGTGATTTGAAAACGATTGCTTCGATTGACGATTTACCGCAACACAGCGAGTTTGGAGGAGTCGTTGCGGACGCCCAGGGGCAGAGTCGATGGTTGATTTCTGAACAGGAGGCACGCTTCAATAACACCAAAAAGATGCAGCTTGCGATTCGACCATTGAAGCAATCCACTCCAGTTGAGGTCTACAGAGCGAACTTGGTGGGGCAGGTCAAGCTTGGTCCGCAAGGTAATTCATATGTTGCGGGCATGCTTTTGGACGACGTTAAATATGCGATTTCTCGCGAGCGGAAAGGAGAGATGATCGCAAAGTACGAGGTTGATGCGGGGAGCTACGGCGTTCCGATCGCTTTTTCCGCAGACGGCAGTACGTTTGCTTCGATCGACAAGGAACGAAACCTATTCGTGCTCGATGGTCAGACGATGGGGCGAAAGCAATCACGTCGTCTCGAATGCTCGCCAGGAGTCATTCCGATTAGTTTGTCGCCCGATGGCTCAAGTATCGCGTTCATTGTCCCAGAAGGTAAATTGCACATTTGCGATACAGCAAGCCTCGAGTCGAGACTGGTGCAGGAAATGAGCAGTCTGATCGACGGTAGCCTCGCGTTTTCAAATACTGGAAAGTGGTTGATTTATGTCGGAGTATCGGCCGGCCAAGATCTTTCTAATACTGCGACACGGTACGATATTACCGTGCTAGACGTCGAGTCGGGAACGGAAGTCGCGACGGAATCGATAACGTCTCGACGACCGGCTGTCCTGTTCGAGGAAGATGACTTGACACTCTACTTTGGTGCCAAAGACATGACGGTCTTTTCAGTGCCCAATCTGGTGGAGATCGATACATGGGAAACTTCCGATGACGAGATTCAATCGATGGCCGCGAATTCAGAGGAACAGTTGTTGTTTTGCGGAACCACCTCAGGAAAAATATTGGTCATCGACACCCGGCTGGGGCAAGAAAACATCGCCATCCAAGTGACGGAATCGAGGATAGGACAGCTCAGGTTCGACAAAGCTCGGAACGCGATTCGATTTAGTAGTCAAAACGTCAAGTATTTGCTGGACC
>CAYGUE010000072.1:27401-32430 GCA_964352885.1 uncultured Pirellulaceae bacterium | reverse complement strand
AGGGGTTTCGCTTTTCTAAACAAAGATCAATTCCTTAAGTTGATGCCTATGTGGTTGAGCGAAGCGACACCACCGGATGACAGCGTAACAATTTCACGCATCCCGAAGGGATGCCAGCAGACGCGTCCTTTCGGTCATCTCGCTAATCCAAGTACTTAGGTTCGAATTCAATGCCAGCCTTTTCCAGAAGCTCGATCAACTCTTCCTTGTGTGTTTTCTGGCGATGATGTTCTTCCTGGTTTTGGATGTATCGTTGAACTGCAGGTCGAGCGGTTGGGCTGACTGAAAATGCGCTATAGCCTTCTTGCCAAGCAAACTCGTTCATACCAATTTCATGGTGAACCCACGTGGAAGACGATTTTTTTAGTTCCTGCATGAAGTCAGAAAGTCGATGGGTTGCTTTGAATCCGACCAGCATATGAACATGGTCTTCGATTCCCCCGATGCCTTGAGGAAACGCATCCAGTCCTTTCACCGTACCTCCAAGGTATTCATGAAGTCGCTCTCGCCATGCTGGCTGAATCATTGGATGTCGGTTTTTCGGAGCGAAAACGATGTGAGCGTGAATGCTGATATAGCTCATGGTTGTTCCGGTTGCTGGCACCCTTTCAGGGTGCATGAATGACAGGCACTGCTTTCCGGTGGTGTCGCTGCGCTCAACCACCGGCTAATGGCTTACAACCCCTATCGGGGTAAAATACGGATTTCCGGAGGTGTCGCTGCGCTCAACCACCGGTCAATCGCTCAAACCCCTATCGGGGTAAACTACCTGCTCATTCAAGAACCCTTACTTGGCGTAAAGAAAATCGCCAAAGATCACGGATCCGTCACTGCAATTTGATCTTCGTGGACGAACAGGTAACGAGCCAGTCCCCTCGGCGGCCAAATCATCGATCCCCAAATCGATCACAAACGGATCGGAGACGCTGCCGACAACATAAGTCGCCCCGTTTTCCAGAAAACCTTTGCACCATCCGGTATCCGCCGGATCATGGATCCCCAGCGCATCGCCCGGCACCAAATGATAGGCCGTCGCACCTGGAGCAAAAGTAAACGCGTCACGAAATTTCCCTAATCCGTACCATCCCAAATAGATGCTCGTGTCCGGACAGGCACCTTCGCCAAACAGATCAGGGCCGTCATCTTGAGTGACCTTGAAATCGAGGATGCCACCAAAATTGGTGGCCATCAAATCCAACCACTGTTCGATTTTCAAATCCTTGGGATTGGCGTTGGCTGGCAAACCACGTTTGTCAACGTAAACGTTTCGCACGGCTGGTACCCCTGCATTGCCGGCGGCGACCGCCCGGTCCAGCAACGTTTGTGCAACCGCAGCCGTGGGTCCATCGATTCGGGTGACCTCAAACATTCGATTGCTGCCGGTCGAATTCAACAATACCGCATCGGCAATCGGATACGCTCCAACGCGTCGGTACCCTTGCATCGTGACAAGACACAGCTCGCTATCGAAACTTGCTAACGATTCGTTTCGCTCGATGACGGAAGCCTGATTGCGAATCCACTCGATCACGCCAAGCAATCCAGCACTCCGCTCGAGAGTTTCCATGATGGCGATTTCGCGATCGAAACTGGTCGGCATTCGATCCAGCGCGGCGAGTCCCTCACGAAACCCCAGCTGGATTCCGATCGCACGTTCGAGCTGAGAAACCAACTGCAAACGCTCTCCGTTTCCAGCTGCCATTTCCGCTTTCATTCCGTTCACAAACGGCGACAAACCCGCAATCGCACGCACGCTCTCCTGCAGCAGCTGGTTCGAGGCCGCCTGTTTGTCAGCTGGAAATCCAGCGACGGCTTGCTGACAAGAGCTGGCGACTTGATCAAATTGTTTTCCCAAATCCTGTGCGGAAAGCGCGGTGTCGGCGGGCACAAATTCAACTTCTGCCAACGCCGCCAGTTTCCGCAGCGTTTTGTTGAGCGAATCGAATCGAGAACTGAGAGCCGCGTCATAAAACTTCGTCCACAGTTCGGTTTCGCTGTCATCATTCCATTGGGAAATGGCCAACGGCACGCCGAACGTCGTGACGAAGCTAGTGATCTCTCCGGCGGGATCATTTTCCACAAGCCAATTCTGAATCTGGGGCCGCAATTGGGTCTCCCACACATCGCGATCGAGTTCATCACCGGCAGGAAACTCAAGCGACAAGACGCGGCTTTTTTCCACACCGCGTTTTTCGCAGTAGTAAGCTGCCAACGCCTGGGATTCAGCATTGCCTGTCGCCGCCACGACCGCGACTTGCGCGGGGCGAACCAGCTGCCCGGTCAACGTTGACGAAGATATGCAAACAACGGCCAAGATCAAACACAAAACGATAGAACGCAAGTTGGCAGGCACTGAATATTCCCCCTAGTGGCTTCGCAAGCCAGCAGTGACTTGCAACAACGTCAGTTTCGTTGCAACCATGAAAAAAGCCAACCCGATATTTGGGCTGGCTTCTAATTTATCTGTTTGTCCTTAACTGCTGCTCAGCAGCAGTCATGAACGATGCGTTATGAGCGACGTCGTCGTGGGATCATAACGCCTGCGACCGCCATGCCGACCAGCATCAATGATGTTGGCTCAGGAACAGCAGTGAAAGCTTGACCATCTGCACGTGATCCGCCAAAAAGAGCAACGGCATTCGACGAAAGATTAGAAACTTCAAACTGGATTCGCCTCGCGGCGCCAAGATTCGCATTGGAAAACGAAACCAGTTGGTTGCCAGAGATGGACTGAGTTTCGTTGTAAAACTCATGAGGTGAAACATTATTCAAAGCAAAACTAAAGAGCCTGATCGTCAGGTCATACGTTCCAGAACCCGAATTCGCTCCTACGGTAAAGCCGTTTGAAATCTCTGGCACGACTGTACCAAAGTCAGATCCTGTCGCGGTGTACTGGATTTTACCCGGATTGAGAAACAAAAAGCCATCGTCAGCGAGGAATATTGGACCTCCGCCACCGAAGGATATGCGGTCGATGCCACTGACGTCGCCTGCGGCATTCGCCATATCGCTGAAATCATCGATGACGACACCCGCCTCAGAGACGCTTGATGCCAACGATGCGATAACGATGACTGCGAAAAGACTGATTTGTTTCAAATATGACATTGCAAAACCTTGACTGTTTTCTGCTCAAAGAGCGATCTGTTCATCTTGTATAGCAACTATCATTAGAATCGGCAGCAGAGTCAACGCAAATACTACAAAACTCCTCACCTAACTGCAAATATAGCCTGACTGACCAAGCAAGCTAATCGGCGACAACCACTAAATTCTATTACCGGCCTGATTCCCGCCGATGCAGGTCTGCAGCCGCTTCTTCCCCAATCTCTCGTACGCGGTTGCCAGCGATCCGTGAACGGCTGGAGGATACTCACAATACCGTTCAATGAAGCTTGGAATCATGGATTGCGGCCATCGTAGCACGGTGGTCTCCACCGTGAACATGTAGTGTAGGAAAACGGTGGAGACCACCGTGCTACGATTTCATTGAGCGTTAATTTTAGGACGCAGGCCAAATTCCAAGTAGCGGAATGGTCGGCGTCTCGCTTCGAATAGTACGTCAGCCGCGGCCCATTGCTGTTACAACAAACGTTTGGACGAAGTTGGCGCAGGCATTGAAAATTCCCCTTGAATGCTTTGCAAGCCAGTAGTGACTTCGCGACTCGTTCGTTACATCCATAAAAAAAGCCAACCCATCTTCGGGCTGGCTCTTAATTCAACTGTTTGTCTGTAACTGCTGCTTAGCAGAGTTGAACGATGCGTTAGGCGCGGCGACGTCGCGGAACCAAAACGCCTGCAACTGCCATTCCGACAAGCATCATTGATGTTGGCTCAGGGACGGCAGTGAAAGCACCGCCGATGCCACCCAAGACCGAGATACTACCGGAGCCTACGAACCTAAATCGGATTCGACTCACCTGAGCAAAATCGATTGACTCGGTAATCGTATTAAAACCACTACCGACGGCTTGTGCAGCGCCTGTTGAAGTCTCGGTCCCCGATAAATCGCGAGTAAAAATTTGGAGCGTGTAAGCAGCAGCACTGTTGCTTGATGTTCCAATAGAAAACGCCGTCTTGCCAGAAGCGGCAGGACCGAGCAATAAGTCTTCGAAGCTGACAGGCACACTGCCTGTAGTGTATCTAATGTTGGCATTGCCGGTCACGAGATACCCAGCGTTTTGAAAATAAGTTGCATTGGCACTAGAATTACGACCCAATCCGGCAAGATTTAGACTCGAGCCTTCCGTTGTTTGCGTAAAATCGTCCATCACAATGCTCGCCTGAGAGACGCAAGACGTAAATAGAACGACAACTGCAAAAAGGCTGAGTTGTTTTAAGTAAGACATAGTTGAGACCCTAAGTTGTTTCTGCTCAATGAGCGAATTGATCTGTAGCAACGTTCATTAGAGCCGTCACCCGCAGCAGGGTCAACACAAATAGGACAAAACCCCAAACCTACCGGAAAATTTCGCCCTAGTGACCGGGCGAGCCATTGCCCACAACCATTAGAATCAATTAACAGCCGAGTTTCTTCCCAAAAGCTGCCGGTTGCTGAAACAGAGCTCCCGTTTGACGCTGGTGCGTCGATCGTTACCAAGAAAGCGCCCCACTGTCCGAGCCCGTAAAGAAAGCCTTACTACCGGCCTGATTCCCGCCGATGCAGGTCTGCCAGTCGCGTCTTCCCCAGTCGCTCGTACGCGGTTGCCAGCGATCCGTGAACCGGTTGGGGGTTACTCAGGCCGTTGAGCGCGATTTCAAGCTGTTCGATTGCTTCGTCCCAACGCTCCAGATGAAATAACAAAGTGCCCCGCGTCTCGCGGTATTCAGCGTTATTAGGATCCAGGACCGTCGCTGCCTCCGCATGTTTCAGCCCTTCTTCGCGGCGTTCGGGAAACGCCTGATCGATCACATAGGCCCAATTATTCCAAGTGGTGGAATTGTCGGCGTCTCGCTCTGCAGCCGCTTCGAATAGCTTGTCGGCCGCCTCCCACTGCTGTTTGACCGCGGCGTCGGTCGCAAAAAACTC
>CAYGUE010000072.1:21106-27301 GCA_964352885.1 uncultured Pirellulaceae bacterium | reverse complement strand
GCTGTTTGACCGCGGCGTCGGTCGCAAAAAACTCTAATGCGTTGCCGGACAGCTTGGGGGATGCCACCAGCTGCTGATAGAGCGATTCAACGACCGGATTCTCGCGACCGCGAACAACCAATTCCAATCGGCGACGCACCAAATCAACGCTCGATACCGGAATCGATTGAGACGCCGCCACGATATGAGCGACTGCAGACTCCAGTCCGTCTTCTGTTGGATCGTCCAACCATTCATCAAACTTTCGCAGCTGAGCCGCCGACGTAGTCAATCTGGCGTTTTCGCTGGTTGGATTCGCTTCATACCATTGTTGTGCCAACGCTGCCACATTTCCTTCATCCATCAACTGTGCCGACGTTACAGCCATCTGGTACTGGACTTCCGTCAATTCTTTGCCATCGTCGATGAGGTGCGACAGATGTCGCTGAACGGTGATGGCCGCAGCACGGGCGGCCGTCATATCCTTACGGACGAGCTCGACTTCCATTTTTGCGGCAGCGGCTTCCAGGAACTGACGCGGTGCGTCCCCAAATGCCTGCGACGATTCATCCAGTCGCCCCAGTTTCGCCAGTGCGATGGCGCCCATGAATTGGACTTCCGGAAGACTGCCCACCCGTAGCTCCAATTGTTTTACGTGTTGCAGCGCCAGCTCCAGATTCGTTGGGGGCGGGTAGCGGGAAATATCGCCATCGATCAAATGCTGAGCCAACCAGAAATGGGCGCTCGGATTACCGGGTGTTTCCGGCGAGGCAATGCCTTCCATTTGTTTGGCGGCAGCCTCGATGTCGCCAGATTCACCCAGCGCGAACGCCTGCTTGAATTCGCCCTGATCGGTGCTGATTCCCAACTGTTCCAATTTGCGTTGAAACAGTTCCGCCTGCTGAAAGTTGCCCGCGCTGATGGCGTCCGCGACTGCCGATTCATACCTGGCCGCGATCCGTCTTTTGTCGACGAAGGTGGTTTGATAGACAACGAATCCAAGGCCGCCGACGACAATCATGATCGGAAGAATCCACCAGAGCAGAGCTCGATCCCGAGTCCGCAGCAGCGTCCAGGCGAACACGAAAGGCGCAAAAATGGCGCGACCAAGTTTGGCCAACCACGATTCCTTAAGTCGTTCGGAACGTTCGTCTTTGACCTGTTGCTTTTCCAGTCGCTTGGCGATCGATTTTCGATCGGCGCCAGAATCGATTTTTGGCCCGGACCGTCGTGGGCTCAATCGATCCAGCCACCCAGAAAACGCCACGAAAGGCGACAACAGAGCTGCCAATATTTTAGTTAGCCAGCGATCGGCCTGACCGGCAGATGCGACTCCAAGTTTTCCTTCGGTTTTCCTACCGAGTTGTCGGCTGACTCGCGCCAGCGCATCGGAGAGGCTGCGAAGCAAGACGAGTGGGAACGTAAGGATTTTTCGCACCATCGGTGGGAAGCTCGAGGTTTGGCAGGAACAGAGATAAACGCGGAATGACGTGCTTTTATGGTTGCCAAGATCTCAAATCAGGCAATAGAAAAAATGCCTGGAGCACCAAAAGAAAAAGATCCACCATGGAAATGGTGAATCTTTGTGGATTATCCGCTCTATGGATCTAAATTCGAGTTAGGCCACCAACGATCGTCGGCGAAGCAACATCGGGGCACAGGCCAAGCCAACCAAAATGAGAGATGTTGGCTCAGGAACGGCCGATACCGTACCGAAGAACTCGTAGTCGTTGACACTGTAGCCGCCATTGGCTATGCCCGCATCCCATCCGTAGATACGAAACTCAATGGAAGTCAAGTTCTCGAATTGAGTTCCTGACAACGTAATGTCTGTCGGTTCTGGCGAGTTGATGTTTGCGTAAGAAGGATTAGCGAGATTAGGGTTTGTAGCGCCGAAGCCGTCCGCACTGGATTGAACAGCAAACGACGTTGGCCCATTGTCGATCATTGAGCCATCGGCTGCCGTACTGCCGCCTCTTTGACCAGCAAACACAAAGCGTTCGGCTTTGATTTGGTAACCGGCATCGGCCGTGATCTTGACGGTCAAGTATTTGTCGTTGTTGACGGCATCGCCAAGTGATGATGAACCCGTCCAGTTGTTCACGACGTATCGATGGCTATTTCCAGCTTTCCCGGCAAGCCCAGAACCATACCCGATACCGGTGCCGGCTAACGAGATGTTCGAGCCAAGTATATTGACGGTCCCATTATAAGGATTTGGATTTGATGTTGCCAGATTCTGGCCTTGCAGATTATCGAAAACGAGGAGGCCGGCGGATGCAACAGACGCAAAGGCAACGGAGACAAACATCGCCGCAGCAAATCGGATTGAAAGAGCACTCATCGTGGCACCTGAAATTGTCTGAATCTGGATGTGGAGCGAATCAAGTCGATCGCCACCTTGCATCCTAATTGTCCGGATCCCCGGGTTACAAGGACTAAAGAATGAATTTCCCCCAGAATGGGTAAGATCGCGCTCTTTCGTCCCAACACCGTTCAATGAAGCCGTAGTTGGTGGCTGGAGTCGCAAGACTTCAGTCATGTCGGTAGAGATTTCCCCGCCCTTTCCGGCTAACCCTGAACTGTTGCTAGTCCAGCTACAAGTTCATTGAACGGTATTGCCATTCGTCCGACTTCGCCGATGGATTGCGGCCATTGCAGCACGGTGGTCCCCACCTGAATAAGTAGGAAAACGGTGGGGACCACCGTGCTACGATTTAATTCAACGATATTGCGTCCAACACCGGCAAACCGAACGCAAAAGCGATCCGACGTTCAGCACTACGCTCGATTTTCGCCTCAACCCTCGAACTGCCACTCACTAAACTTAAAAGCAATTCAAAAGAAAAGATCCACCAGAAACTGGTGGATCTTTGTGAATCATCCGCTTTGTGGATTCAAACTCGAGTTACGCCACCAACGATCGTCGGCGAAGCAACATCGGGGCACAGGCCATGCCAACCAAGATCAGAGAGGTTGGTTCAGGAACGGCCGTCATGCCATTGAATGAGTACTCATTAATACTGAAGCCACCCGAAGCTGTGTCTGCACCCCAACCAAACAGTTGAAATGTGATGTCGGCCACATTCTGAAAAGCGGCACCTGACAAGTCCACGGTGATCGCAGGTTCTTGATTATTGGTGTTGGAAGTAATCGTTCCAATGCTGCTGGTACCAGTAACACTCGATCGAAGCTCGAACTGGGTTGGTCCGTTGGCGCCTCTTTGGCCTTTAAACACGAATGATTCGAAGTTCATTACGAAACCGGCAGCGGCCGTGATTTTGAATTCAAAGAAGTCGTTGGCATCAAAGCCACCCGTCGACCAGCCTTCAGCAACGTATCGATCGTCCTGGAGAGGGTTTCCAGTTTTCCCGCTAAGACCAGAACTGAACCCGAGACTGCTTGACGCTACGTTCGCCCCCAGCACTTGGCCGTCCGTATATGGATTGGTATCTGCCAGATCAGTACCAAGAAGGGCATTGGAAACCAGTCCGGCGGATGCAACGGACACGAGGGCCACGGAGACAAACATCGCCGCAGCGAAACGGATTGAAAGAGCACTCATCGTATAACCTTTTTACGTATTCATCATCTGGATGTGGAGCCAATGTTTTTTGGACACCATCGCCGCTGCTTATATTACTTTGATGGATCCCCGGGTTACAAGGACGAAGGAAGGAATTACTCCTAAATTAAGGAAGAACGCGCTCTTTCGTCCGCTGAACTTCTATTTTGGCGCCCCTCAGCTCTCGAAAACCAGCAAACCGTTGCAAAATGCGTCGCAGGTCAAATCCTTCGGTTCGAGAAATCGGCTCGATGTTTCGCGTCAATCCACGGAATCCAATCACTTCACGCGGGGCAATCCAAAAGAAAAAGATCCACCTGTAACGGGTGGACCTTGGTGAATCATCTGCCTTGTGCATTCGAACTCGGGCTACGCCACCTGCGATCGTCGGCGAAGCAGCATCGGGGCACAGGCTATGCCAACCAAAATCAGAGAGGTTGGTTCAGGAACGGCAGAGATTTGGAAATTATCAAATGTATTATTGCCTCCAGCGTTTGTGGCTCCGTCTAGTGTGTATCGAAACTTGACGTCGCTGGAGTTGTTCAGGACGGAAATCGATGAGAAGTCAACAGTCTTTAAAGCGTAACTGGAACTCTGTGTCGTCGTGTTGACTGGGGGTAAGATATCTGCAAACGCTGAGCCCCCACTACTCCAAGACCATGTACCTAGATCAAAACCTGTCGCTGTTCCACGCACGGCGAATGTTACTTTCGCAGATGACAGCCCAGTAAGATCTACCGAAAACAAAATTGCATTCCCATTGTTGTTAACCGCGTTGGCGCCCCTTTTCAAGCTCATCGCTCCACCACTCAAAGAACCGTTGGCGAGATTAATTGAAGAACCGTTTCCGACAGAATTTACACTTGAGGCATCCCATGCGGAGAGATTGAGTAAACCGTTTCCGGTAGAGCTACTAACGGATCTCGCCCCGTTGGATAAATTGTTGAAATCGTAGTACGAAACCAAGCCTGATACAGAAATGCCCGGAAAGAGCAATATCGCAAGTATCGAAATTGTGAAACGAATTTGATGGGCACTCATAGCAGAACCTAATTCTCTTGAAGTTGTACGATGCTGGACGCTCATCTTTGCCTAATTCAAAAGCTCAATCAACCCTTTAAACGGCCAGTTTTTGTCTAATTGGCGTAAAGAAAAATAACCAGTGGTGTTAGCTTGCCTCTTCGTCCCCGAAATTCGTAAGCGTTTGAGAAATGTTGATTGAGCGGTTTACGCTCGAAACGCCTCGTTTAGCGTCACCGTTATATCTAGCGTCGTCGTGTGTTGCTGCCGCCCGAGTCGGGCCAGTGAATCGAAATCCCCTGCGATTATTCACTCGCTTGCGCTTCGGGCTTGTATTAGTGCAACTTCAAAACTCGCAGCCGGGGCTTAACTTCTACTCGGTTTTCTAGATTCTACCTGCTGTTCTTACCCGAAACCAACAACGCAAACTTCATCCCTTCAAGCAGGGCCAAAACCCATCGCTTCCCGCGCGCCCCACCTCAAAACCCCGCCACCAGCTCTACCGATCGCCCAAGTTTTCCGCGAACCCACGTCATCATCGCCGCATACGGCTGCCCGATTCCGTCCTCGAAATCAGGAGCCCGGCCACCCGCCTGCATACACGCCGCTCGACGACCGAACCGCCACAACGCCCCCGATGTCCCTGGCGCAAACACGTTTCGGTCCTGCTGTCCGACGCGAATGCAATCGTCGAGCCGCCGCTGACCTAACAGGAATCCGTTCGGGAATACGTCTTCGCCAATAAACGGATGCGAACCGCCTGGTGGATACGTCCGCCCACGCTTGCGCTCAATCGCCGCGCGTTTGACCTCACCGGTTCGCAGCAACGAAACCGGCAACGGATCGGCATGCTCGATCAGCCCGGCATCGATCAAGTCCTCCACGATCTGCGGTGCGTCTCCAAGGATCTTCATTACCGCCGAATCCAGATTGCGGTTCGACGAGGCAGTGAAAAGAAGCTCGCAGTCGAAGACTTCGGTTTCGGAAACCCGGACGCGGGTACGACGTCGGGAACTTGCATCGAATTCGTGAGCCACGGTTAAGAAACCCCATTGTGTTTGCCCGTCCTCGCGCCACCGCAACAGGCCGCCGGTCGAAAATATTCGCGAGCCCAGTTTTACGGTCGCCCCGGTGGGAACAAAGTCGGATCGCGAGTCCACATCGGATCGGATTTCGACCAACACAAATCGCTTGCCACGCTTGAGCCGAATCTGGAACCGGGCCGGAATCTGCTTGGACTTGGCAACCCGTTTACGCTTTCGCGGCAAATAAACGCGCAGCGAAATCTGCCAGCCATAGGGTTTGCCGCCGCGAAATTTTCGGCCAATGCCAATATCACAATCCTTGCCCGTGATTTCGAGCACGTGCAGCCGCGCCGTGTCGGCGACGCGGGCCCATTCGCGTTCGGACAGCTGATCATATTTCGTAACCGACAAAGTCTGCATCAAACGCGTAAACCATTTCAGAATCAAAGCTGTAAATACCCGCAGGAGCCAATCCGATATTCCTGATGTAGGCGAGTCAGTCCCTGACTCGTGATAGCGTTCTTCACGGTCTGCCCCGCATTCGGCTCCTTGTAGCTCGGTCTGTCCCAGACCGAGAAAAACAGGAAGTATGAGTCTGGGACAGAC
>CAYGUE010000072.1:2977-21006 GCA_964352885.1 uncultured Pirellulaceae bacterium | reverse complement strand
TGTCCCAGACCGTGAAAACCGAAAGCACGAGTCTGGGACAGACTCGCCTACGGAGTTTTAAAACCGAATCCATTTAAATTCGCGGTCGGGAACCCGTCCCGCATTCGGCTCCTTGTAGCTCGGTCTGTCCCCGACCGAGAAAACAGGAAGCACGAGTCTGGGACAGACTCGCCTACGAAGTTTTGAAACCGGCTCTAGTTTAATTCGCGCTCGGGAACCCGTCCCGCATTCGGAAACTCGTTTCCGATTATCCTCAATGGATGCAAAGGAGAGATTGTGAATCGAATTCATTGGATCTGGCTGCTGGTTCTGTTGAACCTGACAAGCCTTGGATGTTCACCCCGCGTCCGTGTGATCGCCTCGCCGGGCCCGAAAGACCAAGGCGTACGCTACTATCGCCCCAAGCCCTATTTGTTGGTCGAGCCCTCGGGCACCACGGTGACGGATTCAAAGAAGAATGTGACGCTGTCACCATCGGACGAGTTCGTCAGCATCCGTTTGGAATACCTACCGGATTTTTCCGAGGAATACGCTATCAACGTGTCACCCGGCCTAGGCGATGCGGATGTGAAGATCACGTTAGAGGACGGCTGGAATCTGACGTCGCTGAACCAGGATCTCGATTCGCAGTTTGATGAAAACGTGACCGCGATCAGCGATCTGGCCAAAGCCGCCGCCGGGTTTGTGCCCTCCGGCGGTCCTGAGAATAGAAGCGGTGATCGCGGCGGACCACTGGGCAGCTCCCGCAAATTTGTGGTACCGGCAACCAACGTCCCGATTGGGTATTACGAGTCCATTCTATCTCGTGATTCCTGTGGCCGGAAACGTTTGCAGGGCTGGCGGTACATTGGCTTCGTTCCCTTTGCGCCATGTCCGGTTGACGCCTGTGCCACGACGCAGACGTTGCAATGCGATGCGTTGCCGTCGGAGTTATTTGGATTGGTGTTCCGAGACGGCGCCATGCAATTTCGTCGTCTCAACGAGATTCCCTTGGACGTGGATCAGGATGGCGATGGCGGTGAACCGAGGAAATCGATTTCGTACGGCGAGTACGAAGTGACGGAATCTACTGCCGATCGTTTGTTGGATCTGGAGCGCGCGATTCAGCGCGGCATCCTGCAGCAGTTCGGAGCCGGCTCGACGGTCACGGCCCGTTTTGATTCAGCAGGGCAGGGCGTGCAGGTTTCGGTTGACCTGAAGGACGCGGTCGACGATCAGGCGGACAGCAAGACGCGATTCGTCAAGGAAATTTTGAAGTTCGAAGGACTGGAAGATTCGTTGGTTGCACTTGGCGATCCAGCGCTGACGTTTGAAACCGTAACGGGCCTGACCGACAGCGCCTTGAACTGATCATTTTATTCAGTTTTCAGTTTTCAAGGATTTTAGTAGCAGTTCACCCCGGCAGGGGTTTTAGCAATTAGCCGGTGGTTGAGCGGAGCGACACCACCGGAAAGAAAAAACGAACCATCGCATCCCGGTAGGGATGCCAGCAATCGACTTAGTAAATGCTGTAATCCCCTCGGGACAAAGAGTCTTTAGGGAAACGATTTCAGGATCTACCGTCTGGACGCTCGCCCGGACAGGATCGACGACCGCGATCATCCTTACTTGCCCCGGCTGTTAACAGCGGTCGAGCCAAAGTGCAACTCGCTCGGGTTTTGAAATACATGGCAAGGTGATCTCCAAAGGAAATCACCTCCGATCGACAGAATCTGCCACAAGCTTGATGCTGTTGGAAGAAGGTAAATTCAAGGAAGTTGTTCCTCAAACATTTTGACCATTGCTGCCTCGCGGAACTCCAGGAATTCTTTGGTAAGTTCCGCCTTCTGCTCAAGCGTCAGTTCCAAATCTGTGGGGCACCATGATTGAAATTGGATCGTTTTGCCTCCAAGGCCTTTGGATAGGCGTCGACCCATCTCAAAATAAACCCACTTCACAAGGCTGGACTTGTCTGGCGTATATGTCGGGGTTCCTTCTGTATCTACCAAAGAAAAGAGAAGGAATCCGACTTGTCCCGTTGGATTTGAAAAATCAACCTCAACCCACGGTTCGATGCCTTGCTCGACGCCATCGACGACTCGGCGGTTTGTAATAGCCCACCCGGCAAGTTCGTAGCAGTTTGTCAATTCATGCCACTGACTATTAAACGGATAATCGATCGACAAGTCGTAGGCAGGTTGAGCCTTAATGCGGAAGACTTTGGAAAACTCACCGGTCGGGTCGAGACGTTCTCGTGAAATGTACTCATAGCTAACGTCCTCCCGATCTTCCCCCAGAAGCCGCTTGTCAATTTGTTCCACGACGACGGGCTCTCCAGCAACATTCGTTTCGACTGAACTGTTCTGAATAAGGGCAGTCCGACCAACCCAAATCGCAAATATCAAAATTGAGAAAGCGACAACTGCGGACTGGGGCACTTTTCCATTGGACAAATCGGAACCGCCAACCTCTCGTTTTGATCGCCTCGCTGGCGAGGAAGAGCTTTCAGTTACTCGATTCCAATAGCGTTCCAAGCGACCAAATTTCTTTCCCGCAAGTTCTTCGGGAATAGGCCAAAGGAGTTTGCCCAGTACGTTATCGCAACAATAGAATACTCCTAACGTGACGCCAAATAGGGCGATGCCCAGTAGAGTATGTGGTCCTCCGTGCACCAAATCCAACTCATACCATTGGTCAGCTACCGCGATAATGGTAATTCTCAAAACATTTAGGAGTATGGCACAGGCAACTCCGACGCCGATCAGGATCCAGGCACGCATGACCGCGTAACGGCTCCACAGAACGTACATTGCACCAACGGAAACAATTGAAAACAGGGAAACGATACCGCTGCAAGCCTCGTCGACGAATAAATCTTGTCCTGGAAGATGTAATACGTTTCCAGACATAAGGTGATTTATGCCCAGCCTATCCAGCAAGATGCCGCTTACTTTCGAACTGAAGAGTTGCAATGATTGAGTAATTGACCGTTCGATAAAACCGGGAAGTTGGACCAGTAACCACCCTAGCAGCCAAGGTCCCCAAAAGACACCATTCGTGCGGTTAGAGCTTTGCCAAACGAAACCACCGGTCAACACCATGAACGCGAACATTGCAACATTGGGTGTGTCGATGAGGACCGATGCGAGAAGGAGGAGAAGTCCTAAGAGCGTGCTTGTTAAAGATATTCCCGAAATTTCAATTTTTTTGTAGCTGTCTAGTCGCATCCCTCGTTCAATCAAAAGAAAGAAAATTACCGCAATCAGCAAAGGGAAAAACTGATATTGACTTGAATCCCAGAGCCGTCGGAAGTGACCGACAAGCATCGGGATGAACGGAAGGAGGAGGAATGCAGGTTTCATGTAGAATACTTTGCGATCGATAAACTCAAAGTCAAACTAAAGTGAACTCAATTCGGGCTGCGTTTACCAATGACCAAATTCTGTATTGCATCTCGAATATGTTCTCGATCTTTGGTTCCGCCTTGAAGCAAAAATCGTGCTTGTGTCGGAAATCCTAAATCAAAAAGACTTCGATTGACTTGATTAGAACATGTAAAACACCAAGTAGTCCCAACGCAACAATCTGTCTTGGTTTGAATATTTGTGAAAGGACCGGGATATAAAAAAAATAATATCTCGCGTTTTGAAAGCAATGAGTAATGAATGAAGCTGACAGTAATACAGAGATGAATGTAAGCAGTGCAAGTCTTTGCTCCATTGCGTTGCGACGCGATTCCCTGTCAAACGCGATAATGGCAATTAAAACAAGGGAAAATGCCATGTCTATACCCCACAAAAGGTTATGAAGAGTAAAGAAGTGGATTGAGGAAATGAACACCGCTGCAGTTTCGAGAATGCTATATTCTGGGTTTGCCACGCTGCGTGTCCAGTCAAATCGGATTAGGTGTTCTCCGAAAAATGGAATGGATCCAACAAAATCCGCGCTAAACGAAAGGTCAATGACGACGGCGGCCAAAACCATCGTTGCGCAGGCTAATACCCGAAGCTTTCCTCGCATGAAAAGGAGTATGCGAAAAGCTATTAATAGTATTAAATTGCTTTCACCAGTTAATACTAGCAATAGCGTTAGGAATGCGATTACGCAAAATTCGATCGGTCGAGGTAAATCAATCCTAATGAGCATGAACGGAAAAACGAACCACTCCCAATAGATCTTTCCCATCAGAAACCAGCTGAATGGCCACACGAAAGTCAGAATTACCGTTTGGATGTCAATCAGATTGAGTTTTCGAAGAATGAAAAGTACTACGAGGTTTATGGACGTTAGAAAAAGCCGCAGTGCGAACTCGGATTCAGTTGTTAAGCTGTCCGTTGCGAAGAAGAATTCGGCAAATGTTTCAAGGGCCTTATACTCGTCAGGCCTCAATTGAGAATTGAATGCGAATGCTTGAAAAAATACGTGAAAAATTGAAATTGGGATCGCAAATGCAAGGAACTTTGTAAAGGTCTCATTGCTCTGACTATTCATTTGAACGAACTGATTTCTTAAGGCGATTGTGAACGGAGTCAAAAAGATTTATGCAGCTGGCCAAACAGATAATTCATCTGAGCTAAATTACACTTCCACCACCTGGCATGATGGTCTAATTCGAACGGGTTCAATGGCTGGCAAGTTTAGATGGCCTGATTTCCGACGTGTGAGTATTTAGTGCGGGCGTTTAATTTGATAGGGCCCACGGAATTTTAATCGTAATGTTTTCTTGTAAAGATTCGAGGTCATTCGAGTAAAAGGCATCGCAGAATTCAGATACATCTTCGTATGAAAATCGTTCATCGTGTGAACCTAGCTCGCGATACAGTGTCGTTCTAATCAACTTCGACCGCTTTGCGTTTCCCAACAATTTCGTCCAACCCATATGCCGACAGATATGAGCTGCTTGCTTTGCTAGGCTAGAAATCAAGATTGAACGGGAGATCGCAGTTGCGTTCACTTTGCCAAGTGTCTTGAATTCCAGAGACTCGTGAACAGATAGAAAGTTGAAGACTTCTTTGGCGAACATATGAGGATCTTGCGCTAGGTCGTCGAACAGGAGAATCTTTATGTTTTCAACTGGGAAACTTCGAAGGTATGGTTCGAGATACTTGTTGTAGAGGCCGCACTCAAGTATCTCTGGAAATTCTTTCACAGCGTCAGTAAACTTTTCTGGTATATTGCCAAATCTGCGTAGGTATCGGAAGTGAGAAATGGCTCTTTGCGTAGGTTCTCTCAAAATCACCAACAGACGAACATCAGGA
Organism: uncultured Pirellulaceae bacterium; assembly: GCA_964352885.1. GTDB lineage: Bacteria > Planctomycetota > Planctomycetia > Pirellulales > Pirellulaceae > Mariniblastus. The sequence continues at coordinate 15,769 of CAYGUE010000072.1, read as the reverse complement.
ATCAACTTAGCAATTCGTCTTCTCGCAAGGTCAGAGTAAAGGTAGTCATGTGAAATTTCTCCTATTGCATTCTGTTCTTCCCTGACCACAGGGAATTGTTTTTCGTACCATAAAACTCCCCGCTCAAAATGGCGATCGAAGAAATAGAGGTCCTTGAGTGTTGGGACGACTACTTGAGGATGTTGCCTTAACACTTCGTATAGCCAAGTTGAGCCAGCGCGGGGTGGGCCAATGTAGAGAAAGTTTGGAAGTGTCATCTGTTGTATTCCCATATCGGGTTTACGAGGGAGCCGTAGCAATATTTGAAACGGATCTGTTCCTCAAGCTCGTACATTTGTTAGAAGTCTTCATTCGGTCTTGGCGATTCGGCTCTGTTTGGCGACTGAGCTGAAAGTAGTGCACGAACCCCATCCTCGACTTTTGGTTTCAATTTTTCCAGCGTTGTCATTGTGATTTCTGACAGAGGTTCGAGTATTGTTTTTTCTGCCTCTTTTGATTGTGAAGGAAACGAAAAAAGGCGATTGCTCTGTCTCGTGAGTTCAAAATACGCATCAACTTTCCTATCCCAGCGAAAGCCTAGAGCTGGCGTCCCAACGGCATTGGCGGCAATCGCGGTGTGGAGTCGGTGTGACGCAACCGCGTCGATTTCATGCATGAAGCTGACTAATTCAAGAGGCGTCGAAAATCGTGGGGTTCGGAATACATTTTTCATTCTTGAAGCTTTTGCCCAGACCGCGTCGAGCATCTCTTCGTCCTCGCCTGCGCCGTTTGTGAATAAATGAATCGACCCTGCTTTATTAATCCTCGAGAGGAATTCAATGTAGGCTGTGATTGCTTTACCTTTACTGGGTGATTTCCCATCTGGGGAATGCATCGCAATAGCAGTAGGGTGCACAATGCCAAGTCCAATTTTAGGTTCTTCGCCAGGAATATTAAGGCTGGGAGCTTTCAGCGTTTCTGCTTTTAATCCCGGATCTGGAAATACTAAAACTTGAAATGGTGGGTCAACATTAATGGATGCGTAATGGGCTTTTAGGTTTCGCGCCGAATCTTGATCGCGAACTGAAATGAAATTTAGCGAGCATGATCGCAATACTCTGGCGAAAAGGTTTTTTGCTCGTGGGGTCCAATCCTGAATGACACCGACACCGTGAATCGAAACGGGTATTTTTCTAGCTTCTGCCTCTCTGATAAGAAATGCAAGTTTGTGGGGGAAGTTGAGGTTCGAGTCGCCAAATAGCTGCCCTCCGCCGAGAATAATTAAGTCTGTCTTAGCCAGCTTTTTAGGGATGGAATGAGCCAAATGTATCTTGATTTGCGTTTTCACCAAGAATGAAGATATTGGCTCCGCAAGCCAGTGTGGTATTTTCGTCAGGGCGCCTAGAACAATTGTTCTTATTCCTTTGGATGGAGGCGTGAGTTTTTCGCGACCGGCCAAATCGAGATACTCTATCTCAAGTGTTGGTTCCACAGCATGCAATGCTGATCGCATACAATCGGCTATCAAGCCGTCGCCAAGGTTTGGGCTATGCATTACGGCTGCGATAATAATTTTCATAAAATACGTTTCGTTAATTCCGAATATCCATCAGTTTTCCAGATAGGCAGCATGGCAGTCGAATACACCGTCGCGATGTGTCAGGAATGTTCTTGACCACTTCTTAATGGCAATTGACAAGACATTTGTTAAGTGGCACGCCGCGTGTTTCGATATAGTCCTGCCAGTTCAAGATCGACGCTGCTCGTTTCATGGATTCTCTACGCGTCACCTTTTTTGCAAATTCGGAACACACTTGTCCAACAGGATTTGATCAGCTGCAAAATGATCTTTTAGTTCGGCTTGCAAACTTGGACTGATTTCGACCTTCTCGCCATCCTTTTGGGATGTATAGAGCAATTTGCCCATTATTGGGAGCGATTTCACTGCAGAAACGACACGGGGAGCGCCTAAGTGTCGCAGTGCCCATCCAGCGTTCCGAAGCCATCGCACTAGGGTCGCATTTCGGGCTGATTGAGATTCCAAAATTCGATCGCTGTATGGAAGTTCTTTTAGGAATGAAATGGTCAGCGCGTCGCTGACTGCTTTTCCATATTGAATCGCATCCGTCTTCAGCAGTTCGAAAGGCAGGACAATTACTCGCTCGGCCCCTAGGGTCTCTTGCGATATTTTTACGTATTTGCCAAACATCGAGTGCTCAAGGATTTGGGGGTGTTTCACAACCGCATGTTCAAACAACAAAGATGTGCTGCCAATTTTTCTCAGGTACTTATAGTGCGATACAGCACGTTCGATCGGGTTGCGAACTGTGATTAAAAAACGGCTGTCTGAAGGCATGTCTTCAGCGATTCGCTGAAGTGCGATTTTTGAGTAAAGGTAGTCGTGGCAGATCTCGCCAACGCGCCGTGTCTTTGCGTTTGCAGGGAATTGACGAATGTACCATGCAGCGCCTTTATCGTAAAAACGATCGAAAAAGAAGAGTTCTTTAGCGTATGCGAGGGTGACTTGTGGATGTTGCGACAAAATGTGGTATAGCCATGTAGAACCACACTTGTCGCCGCCGAGGTACAGAAAGTTAATGGGTAGAGTCAATGGAATCTCCGAATGTTTCCGGTGCAGGGCCAAGTCGAATGAGCCCCGGCGATATTCCAGTCGAACGGAATATAAAAAGGTTCGCCCATAGATTTAATCCAATTAGGTTTCCGGCAATACACATTGCCCCACCGACTCCACCAAAAGCGTAGGTTGCAGCTGGTATGGACGCAAGGGATACTACTGTGGTGATTGTGAGCATGCGAAAGTAAGAGCGTTCATACCCTCCCATTTCCATTAACTGCGTTGTCGGGCCCGCGAACGCGCTAAACAAATAGCCAGTGCTCAAGATTAGCAGTTCAGCGTAAGCCGTAGAATATCCAACGCCGAAGAGCTCCAAAATGTTGTCTCCGAAAAACACGAAGAGCAAAAAGGAACCCAATGTCGGAAGGCCCAAAAGCAAGCATATTTTTTTACAAATTGATTGCACTTCTATAAATTTACTGTGATGCAATCGAGAAGCAAGGAGCGGTGCGGCGACAATGTTTATGCCGACCAAAAAAAGCTCTAGTGCCATTGAGGTCCGAAGAGCGGCAAAAAAACTACCGAGTTGTGAAGCTGGCAGGAGTACCGCAAGAATAACGATCGCGATATTGCGTCCGGCAGAATTGAGCACCGAATTCCCCCACATGCCCCACATCGTCTGCCGCCATTTTGGAAGATCAGAATTATCGAACGTCGCTCGAAAAAGTTTGAAAGGACTCGTGTAGGGCACCGCCAATGATTGGCAGAAAACTAAAACTGTCGTCATGATGCTCATTGCCCACACCGCCCCTGCCGCGGTAAGCTGTGGGAATAATCCAAGAAGTGGAAGAGTTGCCAAAGCAACCATACCCAACCGCAGCAGAATGTCGCGCGGCAAGAGAGCAATCCATACGTGACCCGCTGCACGCTGAGGGTTAGGCTGAAATTCGGCAAGTGCCATTGTCACAACTAGCACTGCAACGGCAGTTAGCAAGCCACTGCGAGATTCTAATTGAGGCAGTTGAGCAATGAGAATCAGAATTACTGCAAGGATGCTCGTGCCCAAAAAAACGAGACGGTAACTGTATCTAATAACGCCAAATGCATGCAATTCCTTGAAGTCTGCACCTCGGTCCAGGTAGACCGATGCAAAGCGTAAAACTAAATTACGCTGACCAAATGACCCTATCACAGCGAGAATTGTCGCCAATGAAAACGCGAAACCAAAATGCCCGAATTCTTCTTGACTCATTGCTCGGGCCAACATCAGGAACATCAAAAACGAAGTAGCTGCCGCGCCGATCTTTATTGTGATCGCAGCTAAGCTTTTTGAGGCAAAACCTCCTCCGTGTCTGCCAGCAGAATCATTGTCAATGCTCATATTTTGGAGGCTAGATTTTGATCAAGCGGCCAGTCGTAAGTTTAGTAGCCAGCCAATATTCAAGAATTGCGTTCAGCAAGAAAACTATCAATCGCATCCATCATTTCCGCCCGAAAACGCACCGCCGAAAACCGCTCTGCGTTTGCACGACATTCGGCCGAAATTGTATTAGGTCCGTCATTTTGAATGACGCCTTCCAGTTTAGTAATCGCATCGTTCAATGACGAGGCGTCTTGAGAATGGAAAAAGACACCAGTCTGACCATCCAAAACCGTTTCCAGAGCTCCACCTTCCGCAAACGCTAAAACCGGAGCTCCGGACGCCTGAGCCTCAAGCGGAGTAATGCCGAAATCTTCAATTCCTGGGAATATGAAAGCTTTGCAGGTTTCGTAGTGCTCTTTGAGAACACTGAAGTCTTGACGTCCCATAAACTGAATGTTGCTGGAAGCCATTGCCTCTAGTTTAGACCTCTCAGGTCCGTCGCCAATCACGACCAGCGGCAATCCATTGGCGTTGAATGCCTCTACTGCGACGTCGATTTTTTTGTACGCAACCAAGGCCGATACTACTAAGTAAAAATCTCTTCTTGGCCTTTCATGTTCAAAGTCCTCAGTTGCGACTGGAGGGTACACTACTGTCGACTCACTTCCGTAATGTCTCTTTATTCGCTCTGCAACAAAATTCGAATTGGCAATAAATAGATCAACCCTCTCTGCCGATTTTTGATCAAATTTCTTACAAGAAGCAATTGAATATTTGAAAATGGCTCTCGCGACAAAACCTAGGCCCGATGTGTTTTCTGCGTATTCGTCAGTCATCTCCCAGACATACCTAGGGGGGGAGTGGCAATAGCAAATGAGTTTCGTTTGATTGCCAATCTTGATGCCCTTGATCAAAGATGCATCACTGGCCAGTGCGATCTTGGTGCTATCTGGCAACTTCATGCGACGAATCAAAAATGGATGCAGTGGGAGCAATTGTTTGTAGAGTTTTTTGAGGCCACCAAGTCGCTGCAACCAGCTTCCAAAAACACGATGACGACGAATCGTGTGCGACAATGTGGAGCCATCGTACGCAAGGCAAGCAATATCTGCGTTGGGAAAAAGTTCGCAAAACTGCTCCAAAACTTTTTCGCCACCACGCATCTGAAATATCCAATGGTGGGTCAGGACAACTTCACTCTGAATTCGACGCATCTAGTACGCACCTTCGCAGAACAGCACCGTACGCATTGTACGAATAAGAATGTACAGATCCATCCAAGGTGACCAATGACGAACGTAAAACTCCACGTACTCTAGCCGCTCCTCGTAACTTGTTTGATTTCGACCTGAAACTTGCCACAGCCCGGTTATACCTGGCTTTGCCATCAAATACTCTCGATAAGTGTCACCGTAACGCTCAATCTCATCAACCAGCATCGGTCTTGGTCCGACCAAGCTCATGTCACCGACAAGGACGTTCCATAGCTGAGGCAGTTCGTCGAGGCTAGTTTTGCGAATGATCCTGCCAATCCAAGTGATTCGGGGATCATTCTTCAGCTTATGAGCGCAATCCCATTCTTCTTGAAGCTCTGGATGCTCGTTCAAATAGTCGTCAAGGACCTTGTTTGCGTTGGGAACCATGGAACGAAATTTCCACGCCTTCATGACGTTTCCGCCAATTCCAACTCGTTTACTTCCAAAGAATATGGGACCCGGACTGGAGATGCGGATACAGGCAGCGATTGCGATGAACAAAGGGGAAAGAATCGCCAATGTAGTAGTGGAAATAATGATGTCGACTATTCGTTTCACAAACCGTGCCCAAGGCAACAGCCGTGATTCTTCAAGACGAATTCCGCTCGCCAACCCGTAGTTGACCACGGAACTGCCCGCACAAACCTGAGATCTGGATGCCCGTGAAACAATCACTTCTGGGAAGCTGCTAATGATGGATGGATTTTTGTCGAGATAGCCAGTTGCCGCGTCACCAACAACCATCAACCAGTTGATCCCTTTTGAATGGCTGACTGGAATCAAATCATCTGCCGAACCAAGCAAGGGAATTGATTGTTGAGAAGGTTCAGAATCAAATTCATATTCGTCATCCGCGTCGCCATCGCTGAATCGCCCCGCCGCTTGGAGCATTGGATTGCCGAAACGCTTCATGTCACGGTAAACGCGCTCGACACTGGATTTCTCTCCCAAAAAAGCAACCGGAATGCCGATTCCCTTGCGAAGCATCCAGCTCTTCGCGGCACCGCGAAGCAACGGCATCGCGACCAGCTGTAACAATCCGCCAACAGCGATTGCCAGCACGTAGGGTGATCCCCAATTGGTGAGCAACGCCAACCCAAAGACCATCGATACACCCGTGAATGCTGTCGAACGAAACATCATTCGTAATTCGCGTGCTGGGTGAAGTCCGAGTCCGGGGTACAGACCCGCGGAGAAAAGACTGGCGCTGTAAACGGCAGCAATGAAGCTGACAAACGCGACCGGGTGATTAACCTGCAATCCGCAAAGCGTGGCAAACAAGAGCCCCAAAGCCGACGCCGTAATGATTGATATCATGTCAGCCACCCATAGCGGCAAACTGACTTTCAATATTTGCGACGAATAGGAAAGCCCAACAGAACCTAAAGTCGCACTTCCGCTGAGACCTCGCCCCGGATTGTCGTTGGTTCCAAGTGCCGTTGTGGCACCGAGCTGTTCATCTGATACCGCCGGCAAATCCAAAGTTGTAGTGTCTTGGATCAGGCGTTCATCCAATTTTATCATGTCCGTTGCAGCGTTCATCTTTAGCTTAGAAGTGTGGTTTCGAGGTGGGGGACATATTCTTGTAGGGCGACTTGAATTCCAGAGTCTTTGAAACCAGAGTCACCAGCTTCTTCAATCCGTTGCTTCGTTGTTAAAGTGATCAGGTTAAAGAGATCTAAACGAATCGCCGTGGTGGGGCGTCTCGGGAAGATGTTTCCCAGTATGTATGCGTTCTGGGACACAGCAAGGGACAATGGCGCAAACTTGGACAGATGGGTCTACGAGCAATCGTCACAATCGTTCAAAATTAGGAACCGTCGATGTTATAGGGAAAGAAATTCCTTCGTGGAGCGTGATTAGGGCGCGATTTATGCGATCAGCCAAAAAGCTGTTTTTGCCTGTATTTTCTGTTAATTTTGGTGCTACCAAGATTATTTATTGGATTTGAAGCGACGGACAGTTCGGTGGAGCGGTCATCTGCGACTGGCAAGGCTGTCATTGGGGATCGAAGGCCAAAAAGGAAAACGGCTCGTTAATTGATTTGAGGCGCCCCCGGGGCTTTGTCAGCATTAGGAATTGGGGTTGGAGACGGCAGTGGCTTCCAGCCGCAGATTACTGGGGCAAGATGCCCCAGCCACTTTCTTGCGAACCATCAAGCTTTGACAGCGCACCAGGCTTTTTAGAAATGTTGCGAAACCCGGTAGGCGAGTCTGGGACAGACTCGCAAATCCTGATCACGGTCTGGGACAGACCGAGCTACTTTGATGCCTCGTAACCCTCATACTCCGAAGGAGTAGCAGCGATTAGCCAGTGGTTGAGCGTTAGCGACACCATGGTTGAGCTTTAGCGACACCACCGGATAATTGCTAAAACCCCTACCAACGATACAAGCCCGAAGCGCAAGCGAGTGAATCAAAAAACCATGCAATTATTCACTCGCTTGCGCGTCGGGCTTGTATTGGTGCAACTTCAAAACGCGCAAGCGAGTGAGTCGAAAATCCATGCAATTATTCACTCGCTGGCGCTTCGGGCTTGTATTGGTGCAACTTCAAAACGTGCAAGCAAGTGAGTCGAAAGGCCAGCAATGATTCACTCGCTGGCGCTTTCGGGTTTGTATTGGCGCAACTTCAAAACGCGCAAGCAAATGAGTCGAAAGGCCATGCAATGATTCACTCGCTGGCGCTTCGGGCTTGTATTGGTGCAACTTCAAAACGCGCAAGCGAGTGAGTGAGTCGAAAATCCATGCAATTATTCACTCGCTAGCGCTTCGGGCTTGTATTAGTGCAGCTTCAAAAAACGAGTGAGGCACGCTCAACCACCGGCTAATCGCTGAAACCCCTGCCGGGGTGAACTGCTACTAAAATCCTTGGAGAACCCAAAAACGCAATCAGCTTGGAAAGCTGAGCGACAATGTCAGGACCAAAACGGAGCGAGCGTGTTTATCACGAATGGTTTTAAAACCCAGTAGGCGAGTCTGTCCCCAGGCTCGCAAATCCTGTTCACGGTCTGGGACAGACCGAGCTACTTTTGTGCGGCCGGGGTGAACTGCTACTAAAAATTCTTGAAGAATCCATAAACGCAATCAGCTTGGAAAGCTGAGCGACAATGCCAATCAAATCCAGCAGGACAGTTTGGTCCGATTGGCATTCAATGGCATGGATTCCAACGGAGCTGACTTGCGTTGGCAGGATCCTGTTCAGCAATCGAATCGAAGCGAAACGCGGAAGTGTCGCCTCACAATAGGTGATTCAACTCGAATAAGCCGATTAATTGGTGTGAGCAGGCCGAACACGGTTGAATCCCCGTATTCATCGACAAAAAGTACTATTCGATGTCTGCCAGCCAAAGTATTTTAATCATCTCAAGCGAAGCGGGCTGACCGGCAAACTGAACATCGATTGCGAATGTTCGTATAGTCGTCGCAACCATCCCTCACGGTCGCTTCATCTCATTGCTTTTTGGTGATTCCATGTCAATTGTGCCGCAACATCCCAACTCAATTACCGACTACCGGCAATTGGATCCGAATGCATCGATGAATCAAGCACCGTCCATGGCAGGCACGATTGACGTTCTGGGCCCGATTCTGCGTCGGAAATTGCTGATCATCCTGCTGATGATCCTCGGATGTGGAGCCGCGTATTTTGCGTTTACCAAAGCAACGCCGAGATACGAATCGGTGGCTCGATTGATGATCACCTCACAGGCCCCGCCGACCACCGATGGCAAGCAACTTGCCCAGACAAAAGTCTCCATCGCCAAACATGAACGTTTGATTCACAGCCAACTGGTTCTGGCGGCCGCAGCCGAGGCTGGCGACTTTAATTCGATGAAGACGTTTGAAGAATCAGACGAAATGATGCTGACGTTGGTTGAAGACGTCCTAAAGTTTGGCTATTCGAAAAAAGAAGACGACAGCATGTTGGAAATCTCGGCAACGGGGCCGGATGAAAACGAGTTGCCTGTGATCCTGACTCAGATCATCAAAGCATACACTTCAGAAATTGCCAAGGATTCGAAAATCAGTGGTGAAGAATCGCTGACGCTGGTTGCCAACCTGCGTGACCAGTTGGTGAACGAAAAGAAGACAGCAGAAGAGTCATACCTGAAAATCCTCCGTCGCCTGAACCTGCCAACCGTTGAGCAAAAGGGAGTTCCATTTAATCCATTTTTGGATGAACTGGATGTAGTCAAAGAAGATCGATCCAATGTGATCACCGAACTGCGAGACATCTCTGCTCGCATCGACTTGGCCAAGAAAGCCGTTGAATCAACCGATGCCGGACAGGTCAACTATCTGGCCACCGAGGCGAAGAAGTTTCTGGGTGTTCAAATCGAGACCGTCGAAACGATCGAAGAAGACCGACTTCGAAAAACGACAAACCAGCAACACATCATCGGCCAGTATGCACAGCAGGCGTTTTCATTGGAGGAAACACTGACCGAGCTTGAGTCACAGCGGTTTGTACAGGGGCAGGGGATGGGGGCAGGACACCCGACCATGGAGGGGATCGTGAATCAGATCAAGTCGGTGAAAATGAAACTGAAAGTTGCCAAACAGGAATTGGCGAAGCTGCAAAATTCCAGCTATCTCAAAGAAGAGTCCGAGGAAGAGATTCTGGCAAACTTGGGGAAAAGAAATCGCCAATGGATCTCCATTTACCTAGCGACGCTCAATGCGGAGAAAGAGCGTCTGACAACGACCTTCAACCAACTCGACGAGGACTTAGCCTTGGTTGAAGGGAAAGCGAAAGACGTTTCCGCTGACATTTTAGAATTGGGCATTTTGAAGGAACGGATTGCCGAAAAGCAGAAAGGGATCGACGAAGTCCTGGAGCAACTTTCGCAAATCAATGTTGTTACCAGCAACTTCAACAAGACAAAAGTTCGAATCATTGACCAGGCTGGAACCGGTGAACAGGTCGCGCCAATCTTGCCTCTATACTTGGCAATCGGCTTGCTGATGGGCGGTGCATTGGGCACAGGTTTGGCATTTTTGATTGACACGACGGATAACACTTTTCGAAATCCGAACGAGATCACTTCAAAACTTTCCTGCCCGGTCATTGGCAAACTGCCGCCGATCAAGATTGCACGAAAGAAACAGCAAGCGAATAAACAGCTTTCGCCGGCACTGATCTCATTGCACGATCCGACATCCGAGGCGGCAGAAGCCATTCGTTCGGCACGCGCATCGATCTTTGCCGCGACGCTCTCCAAGAAGATGAATACGATTCTGATGACCAGCCCGTCACCCGGGGATGGAAAATCAACCGCCTGTGCGAATCTGGCGGTTTCCATCGCACAAACAGGGAAATCCGTTGTGTTGGTCGACGCTGATTTGAGACGCCCCAAGATTCACGAGTATTTCGACCGCCCGCTGGAGTCAGGCCTGCTGCAGATCCTGACGGGAGAAGTTGAGCTTGCTGACGCACTGCAGGAATCAGGTCAGGAAAATTTGAATCTGTTGACCGCCGGAGGCACTCCCGCCAATCCAGGGGAAGCTGTCACATCACAGCGGTTTCGGAATCTCTTGGAGGTGCTGCGTGAGAAATTCGACTATGTACTGATTGATTCGCCACCCGTGTTGCCGGTGGCCGATCCTGTCGTGATCTCTTCCATGGTGGATGGCGTTTACATGATCATGCGAATCCGCAAAGGAGTGATTGTCACGTCCGGGATCGCAAAGGAAAAACTGAACATGGTCGGAGCCAACCTGATGGGCGTGATCGTGAACGGCGTTGATGACAATCCGTACTACGATGACTTTGGCTCACATGGTTACGGATATGGCGATAGTGGATACGACAACTACCAAAGCATTTCCGGATCCACGGGAAAGCGATTGGAGTTTTCTGACGCCGGTGATAGATCGTAAGGAACCCGTGGTAATAGCTTTGCTTTCGACATGTGTTTGCATAACCACGTAGCAGCGTCTCTCCGAGACGTTGGAAATTGCGAGTCTCGGAGAGGCTCGCCTACGTGGGGTCGATTGCTGGCATTTCTACCGGGATGCGATGGTTCGTTTTTCTAACGGTGGTGTCGCTGCGCTCAACCACCGGCTAATTGCTAAAACCCCTACCGTGCTAAATTGCCTCGAAAACCCCGAGGTGTCGCTGCGCTCAACGACCGGCGAATGGCTTTAACTCCCGCCGACGATACAAGCCCGAAGCGCAAGCGAGTGAATCGAAAATCCATGCAATGATTCACTCGCTGGCGCTCTTGAGCTTCGAGCTTGTATTAGTGCAACTTCAAAACGCGCAAGCGTGGATTTTTCGCACTGCTTCGGATTTCACCAAGTGTCTTGCGAGGCCGAAACCGTGGGTCGCAGAACGACGTCAGTTGCAGCCTACGGGTTGCTGGCGATCGATACGCGAGATCGGGACGCGAAACGGCGTGGGTCGAGGTCGGCCGTTTTTCTTTGAGATCCGTTCAAGTTTCGCTTCAGTATGGTTGCTACGTCGGCGCGGCGAATTAGCATGGGAAGTGTGTATTTCCTCCCCGCTAATTCGCTTTCCTATTGAGTCCCTTACCATGCGTATCGTTCGTATTAATTCATTGTGTCATTTCGTTTGCGTGATTGCCATAGCTCTGTCAAGCAACATTGCGATGGCGGACACGTTGGACCAAGTGAGTGAGGAAGGTAATTTGACCTACTTGGTTGACTCAAGTCTGGATCTTGCACAGTCGTTCACCGTGGGACTTTCTGGACAGTTGACGCAAATTGATCTGTTCATTGGGCGTGACGTCGCGACGTCATCCGCGTTGCAGTTCGATATCCGTACGCTCACCGGGGCGCTTCCTTCGGAACCTGACGCCGGCGGCAACATCTTCGCCGCTATTTCCTCTAGTGCAGGTACAATATCAACGACCGACGGATGGCATTCGTTTGATGTTTCTGGTGCTGGATTATCTGTCAACGCGGGCGATGTTTTTGCCATCGCACTACGCAGCGACGACGCGGCAGGATATCGATGGAATGCCAGCGATTCCGGTTTGTATACCGACGGAGCCAATTTCCTGCGAATTGTGAATTGGGTAGAAGATCCGTTCTCCCGACCTGTCGATCTCGCGTTCCGTAGCTTTGTCGCCGTTCCAGAGCCATCCTCATTGGCGATTCTATCTGTGTTCGCCGGATTGGCTTGTGTTCGACGACAACGACGATAGTTGGGCCCTGCGCCTGTTCAGGGTCAGCAGATATGACCAAAGTTTGAAGCATCGTTCGTAACGACGGCTGCCAGCCGTTGATTGCTGGGAATAGTAAAACCACGGATACACACCGATAAACACGGATTTCTGGATTCGGGATGTGCGGATAGAAGATTCGGTTTTTTCTGCGCTGATGCGAGTACTCTCCGTTGGTCACCAGCTTTGCCACGGTTCCGCCGGAGTTCGCCACACCTTGATTTGTGTTAGAAGTGGTTCAAAACCAGTAGGCGAGTCTGTCCCAGACTCGTATAGATTTTCACGGTCTGGGAAGACCGAGCTACTATGCATCGCAGTTTTGAAACCCGGTAGGCGAGTCTGTCCCAGACTCGTATAGATTTTCACGGTCTGGGACAGACCGAGCTACTATGCATCGCAGTTTTGAAACCCGGTAGGCGAGTCTGTCCCAG
>CAYGUE010000072.1:0-2877 GCA_964352885.1 uncultured Pirellulaceae bacterium | reverse complement strand
ACTCGTACAGATTTTCACGGTCTGGGACAGACCGCGCTACAGTTACCGGGGGTGGTCGCTCCGCTCGACCCCCGGCTAATGGCTTGAATCCCTGCGGGATGAAAAAGGAGGGTCAAGTTGCAAATGCTTACGTTACCGAGGGTGGTCGCTCCGCTCGACCCCCGGCTAATAGCTTGTATCCCTGCGGGATGAAAAAGGAAGGTCAAGTTGCAAATGCTTGGGTGTTTCACAGACTCGTTGGCCCGAAAACACACACGCCACCGGGTACCCGTCAGACCAAATCGCCGGTCAACAAACGCCAGATCCATTGTGCAAATGTGGCAGCGGAGATGGCAAACAGGCCGGAATACAGCCAGACGGATTCGATCGGCCTCTTCAACCTCCAAAGCCGAACCATCTGGTATCCATGCCACGGAATCTGAATCAGGAAAAACAAATAGACGATTGGACCTGCCGGATTGAACGCAATCGCCCGCGAGAATTGAAAGTGGCTCATCGAGATGAAGGATCGGGTCAATCCACAACCGGGACAGTCGATGCCCCAGACTCGTCTCGACATGCAGGATTCCGGCATCGAAAACGGAATACCCGGAATGCGAACCGTGGTCGCCCCTTCGGATGTCATCATCGCCGAGCAGACGATCACGGCGGCTGACATCAAGAGAAACACAACGTGCAGCGTAAAGTTCGAACGATAGTATCGCCAGAACTGAGCAACCGCATCGGTTTCTTGGATCGATTCCGTCATCACTGATCACGCCAAAATCGGGGAGCGAACAGAACGATGATCGGAAAGATCTCCAATCGCCCCAGCATCATCAAACCAATAAACAGCACTTTGTTGATCGCGTTAAAACACGAGTAATTGTGCGTAGGACCCACCAAACCTAAACCGGGGCCGATGTTGTTGAGCGTCGACGCAACGGCGCTCGCCGAGTCGATCAACTTGTTGTCTGCATTGGCTCCCCAGGTCATATCGGGTTCCATGAGCACGACGAACAGAAACCCGAACGCGAAAAGTGCGGCGATCAAACTGAAGTAAACCATGATCGAACGCCTCAGGTTTTGATCTTCGACGGGCCTGTCGCCGATTCGCAACTGCCGCACGATCTTCGGATGGTAGGCTTCCTCGATTTCGATTCGCAAGATTTTCACAAACAGCACATAGCGAATGACCTTCATGCCGCCGCCCGTGCTACCTGCGCATCCACCGACGAACATCAACACAAACAGGACTCCGCGGCTGAAGTGATTCCACTGGTCGAAGTCCGCGGTTCCGAAACCAGTCGTCGTGATAATCGTGATCACTTGAAACAGACCGTTGCGAAATGACTCTTCGATTCCGCCAAAGCCCGTGTCGCCTTTGATCACTCCCAGCGAAATGATGGCGATCGCGACTCCCGCGATGATGCCAATGTAAGTTTTGAATTCAACGTCCTTCAACAGGAGCCATGGATTCCCCATCACCGCAATCAACAGCAGTGTAAAGTTGGTGCCGGCCAGCATCATGAACAGCATCACGACGTATTCGATCGTCCGTCCATTGGCTCCCTGTTTCACGAAATGGCCAAGGCTGTCGTTGTAAGTGCTGAAGCCTCCCGTTGCCATCGTGCCAAATGCGTGACAGATCGCATCGAAGACGCTCATCCCCAGAAAGGACAGAATGATCGCCAGCACGACGTTCAACACCGTGTACGTTGCCGCGAACAACCATGCCGTGTGCTGCATCTTTGAAGTGTGACTCTCGTGCGTCGGCCCCGGCATTTCTGTTTGCATGAGCGACTTGCCGGCCGACCCTTGCCCCAGCAAAACGACGAACAGCGCGATAATCCCCAGCCCGCCAAGAAAGTGCGTGCTTGAGCGCCAAAACAGAATGCAATGCGGAACCAGATGCGGGTCCTCAAGATCGCTGAGCACCGTGGCGCCGGTTGTGCTGAATCCTGATTGAGCTTCGAACATGGAATCGATCAAACCCATCCTCACCCAGCGCTGCCGAAAGTGCGAAGCGCGATCCGCCGGTGCGTCGTGAATTTCGCCTGGCCCAATCAAATGCGGCCCCAAATCGAGATTCGTTTTCAATTGGCCAAAAATCTCAGGGGCGTTTTGCAGACCCGTTGTGGCAACGAGTTCCTTTCGCGAAAGCCCTCTGGCCGATGAATCGCAAAGTGCCTGAAGCACGGAATATTCAGCTCGTGAATGCCCATCGGACGCTTTCCAAGCATTCCAGAAATTCGCCCGATGATTGCTCAACAATAAAAGCGACTCCACCTCAGCGCCGCGATCGAAGAATCGCATCGAAGGACCGCGACTGGTACCAGAAAGCACGTAGGGCAGGGCACCGAGGACCGTCGCAAGGATCCAGCTGAGCCCAACCACGGCCATTGCCTCTTTGCGAAACAGCTTTGTCGGTGCCCCACGACCGAAGGACATCAGCAAGCCGCCGACGAGCCATGAGATCAGAGAACTCAACACCAGCCCGCGAATGCCGGCGGACTCCCAATCGGTATGTTCGACAACAGCATCGGTGTGATAGCCGATCGAAGGGCCAGCCCAAATCAGGCTGAGCAACATCATGCTGCCAATCAGTGATGCCAGAATTCCAAGCAATCGACAAAGTAGCTTGACGTTCATTTAATTCCACTGAGTTTTGAAGGGGTAACGCGACAAAGATGGCTCAGGCTACCGCCTGTGATTGTGCGCTGAATGCAAACACAGGCCAGAGGTCTATGTTTTGAAGTTGCACTAATCTAATACAAGCCCGAAACGCCAGCGAGTGACTAATTGCTGGAGTTTCGATTCACTCGCTGGCGCGTTTTGAAGTTGCACTAATACAAGCCCGAAGCGCCAGCGAGTGAATAATTGCATGGAGTTTCGATT
>CAYGUE010000071.1:21880-32552 GCA_964352885.1 uncultured Pirellulaceae bacterium | reverse complement strand
TTCTTGGTCCGGGAGCTGCCAGTGTTGCTGCAGATGCTGTGCTTCCAAAAATAATCGACGACGAAACGAACGTTGCCTGGAAAGTCGCCTTGCCGGCGAAAGGTGCGTCTAGCCCTATCGTGATCGGCGACAATGTGATCGTCACATGCTCCGGTGGCTTAGGTAACAAACAGGACGAAATCATGATCGTCTGCGTGGATAAGAACTCTGGAAATGTGAATTGGGAGCAAAAGTTCTGGGCAACAGGACGCTGCTTTTGTCATCCACTTTCTGCCAACGCAGCTCCGACCCCCGCAACCGACGGCGAGCGAATTTTTGCGTTCTATTCCTCCAATGATATTGCCTGCCTCGATATGAACGGTAACCTGCTTTGGTATCGAGGCCTTTCTGCTGATCACCCAAAGGCTGGTAACGATGTCGGAATGTCATCGTCGCCTGTTGTTGTCGACGGTGTCGTGGTCGTCCAAGTCGAAAATCAGGGCGACTCGTTTGCGACTGGACTCGATGCCAAAACTGGCGAAACGGTCTGGTCTCAGGAGCGAGGCAAGAAAGCAGTCTGGTCAACTCCGTTATTGATTGCGACGCGTGAAGGCAAGACGCTGGTTTTGATTCAGTCTGCCGACAAGATTGAAGTCCTTGATCCGAAGACAGGAGAAATGAAATTTCAACAAGATGGTCAGGTAAGCACGATATCGAGCGCTTGCATTGTTGGCGACACAATCTTCGCCCCGATGGATGGAACTTCAACGTTTGACGTCGCCAGTGATGGAACGATTGAACCAAAATGGAGTCAGGCACAGATCAAGGCTGGCAGTCCCAGCTACCAAGTCAACGCGGATTCGATCTTTACCGTTAACTCAAGAGGCATCCTCAAAATCTGGGATCGGGAAACCGGCGAAAAGAAAAAAGAAGCTCGCATCGATGGCAGCTACTGGGCGACACCGGTAATTGCCGATGGCCACATGTATTGCTTTGGTGACGATGGCGTGTTCCGCCTGGTGAACCTGCATCTTGGTGATGATGAAAAACCTGAGGTCGTTCAAAAGCACGAATTCAAGGCACCCGTTACTGACGGCCCGGAAGAGGAGGCCAAAGGCGAAGTGTTTCTCGGATCTCCCGCCGTTTCAGGCAATGCATTGTACGTTCGAAGCGATGGTTTCCTCTGGAAGTTTGAAGAAAAATAGGCATCCGCGTTGAACTGGTAACGGCGAAACGTTTTCGCGAATCCAATCTGTTAAACTCATCGAAGATGTTGTGGGTGACTGTCTTCTTTTCAGGATCGAGCAAATGAATTTTCACACCGCGGTAATTTCAGGTTTTCTTTTTCTCTTTGTGACCAATTCGACTCTGTTTGCTCAACAAGACTGGCCGAAGTGGATGGGTCCTGACGGAACGAACACTTGGAATGACAAGGGGCTCGTCGAGTCGTTTTCAAAAGATGGACCGAAGACGTTGTGGCGGACTCCGATTGCTGGCGGATATTCAGGCCCAGCGGTCGCACAAGGCAATGTCCTAATCACGGATTTTGTCACCGATGCCAACGTGAAGATCGGGAATTTCGAGCGACGTGAGTTCGGTGGCTCCGAACGCATCCTCTGCCTGAATGAATCCAGTGGAGAGATCATTTGGAAACATGAGCACAAGGTAAAGTACACGATCTCGTATCCATCGGGGCCGCGTTGCACGCCCGTTATTGAGAACAATCGCGTCTATACATTGGGTGCAGAGGGACATCTGTTTTGCTTCAATCTTACTGACGGGAAAATCTTGTGGGAAAAGCAGCTTCGAGAAGAATACAAAACGACATCGGCGCTTTGGGGATACGCAGCACATCCGTTGATTGACGGCGACAATCTGATCACGCTGGCTGGTGGTGAGGGAAGTCATATCGTCGCGTTGAACAAGAACACCGGCGAAGAGGTTTGGCGATCACTTACCGCACCCGAGCAAGGCTACGCACCGCCCAAAATCATCGAAGCCGGCGGAGCCCGTCAGTTGATCACTTGCCGGCCAGATGCTGTGACTTCGATCAATCCAGACGACGGCAAAGAATATTGGAGCATCCCTTACGAAGCGACCAGCAACTCGATCATCATGACGCCGCTGCATGTGGGTGATTATCTGTACGTCGGCGGCTACTCAAAGAAGAGTCTGCTGCTGAAGTTGGACACGATGAATCCGGCAGCGACAGAAGTTTGGCGCAACAAAGGGCGATCAGCAATTTCAGCAGTCAACGTCCAACCGTACCTCGATGTCAAAAATCAGATCGCTTACGGCATGGATCAAACGGGCGACATGCGAGCCTTCAACATTCCAGAGGGCGATCTTCTTTGGTCCACCTCTGAACCAGTTTCTGAACGTCGAACAGGAAACGGCACCGCGTTCCTAGTTCGCCAAGGCGACACAGATCGATACTGGATCTTCAACGACAGCGGATTCATGATCATCGCGGAGATGACTGCTGAAGGGTACAAGGAGATCAGCCGTGCGAAGGTCATCGAACCGTCCAATAATGCATTCAACCGACCGGTCGTTTGGAGCATGCCTGCCTTCGCCAACAAACGAGCGTACATTCGAAACGATGACGAGATCATTTGCATTGATCTTGCGGAGTGATCGTTTCGCTTTCGAAAAGGAGTTACTCGCCTTTTTTCGATTTGTCATCGAAGAGCGGGGTTCCAAGGTCGACAACGGGCTTGGGCTTTGCCGCAGAAGCAGCTTTGCCGAGGTCCACACCTAGACTTGAGAGTAGAGCACCGACCTCCTTGTCGCGACGTGAGTCGAGTGTCTCGATCGCGATTTCGGTTTCCACGGCTTCTTT
This sequence comes from uncultured Pirellulaceae bacterium, assembly GCA_964352885.1. Lineage (GTDB taxonomy): Bacteria > Planctomycetota > Planctomycetia > Pirellulales > Pirellulaceae > Mariniblastus. The sequence continues at coordinate 29,731 of CAYGUE010000071.1, read as the reverse complement.
CTTGAGAGACTCAAGTTCCGCTTTGAGTTCAGCGACTTTTTTCGTCAGCTGTTCGATTTTCTTTCGTGTCGTAACGAGATTCGAATTTTGAGCGACACGTTCTTTTTCGAACGATCCCAAAACGCTGTCGATACTTTTGGGCGTTACCTTACTTTTAGGAGTCGACTTTCGCTTTGACGCTACCTTCTTGCTTTTGACAGATTTTGAGCCGCTAGATTTTGAGCCGCTAGATTTTGAGCCGCTAGATTTTGAGGTTTCTGATTTTGTCTTCTGGGTAACTGCTTTTTTCTTGACTGCCATACTATTCGCCCTGAGGGCCCTCAATTCAAGATGTATTTCTGGATGTTCGCACGAGCTAACAATTGTGGTTGAAGACGATCGGATCGCAAGAGACTAAATCACAGTTCCAGCCTCTAAGCTACATTTCTGCGAGCATGCAGATCGTTTTCCAATTGCGTGACGTCGCAGCGACGCCCAGTTTTTTCTCGAGAAAGCCATTGGTGAGTTTTGTGTTGCTGTAGCCACGGAGCATCCTCAAATAGACGACATCTCCCGCGACCTGATACTCGTCAGAAAATTCCAATTCCGCCAATGTCTGGACTGCTTTCGACGGGGGCTTCTGGCCTAGGATCGTCGCGCACAACTGAGTGATGTCAAACTTCGGCTTTCCAGATTTACAGTATGGACTATTGGCAATCAATTCTACGAAGAATGATTGTTCGCGAACCATCACGGGAACGTCATAGCCGAAGCTGTGGGAAATTGCGTCGCGGATCAATTTTTCGAGACCCGAACAATTTTTACGAGAAGCAAAGCCGATGTTCCCGCTTTGAATATAGGTGCGAACCTCAAGCAGTCCTGCCTTGGCCAGACTCTCGACAAGATCTGCCATCTTCATCCTGTTCTTGCCGCCGACATTGACCCCTCGCAACAGTGCGATTTTCTGAATATTTTTCATGGGAATACCCTTGGCAAGTCAATCGAAGTTTCTGATCAGAATAGCCGCTCAAATTGGCGCCAATCAACCAGCAGGTTTGGACCAATTGGTTGGTGTAGTAGTCGTTCGAGAAACGGGTGAGAACGTGCCATCAAGTTTACATTAACCAGGGGTTGTTTCAAAACTCAGTAGGCGAGTCTATCTCAGACTCGCGGTTTCTGTTTTTGCAAGAACTGTGACAGACAGAGCAACTTTTGGATGGCAGTTTTGAAAAGGGATCCAATCAGACTTCGGCAGTCACGAAACTCGAGGGAACATCCGCCTTCAGGTCCTCAACGCTTTTGAGGGTCGACATAATCGAATCGGATATCGTCTCAGTCGCCCACATCGTCATAAAGTCTGGCAAAACGGGTCGTCCAACTCACATTCACCGGTTGCAAAAGTGGCAAACCTTTGCCATCCTTTCGGGCTTGTCTGATTTGAAGTTTCAACTCACGGCCTCTTTCTAACTATGAGCAAGCAATACATTTTTCAGATGGTCAACATGACCAAGAAGTTTAATGGCAAAGAGATATTGAAGGACGTGTGGCTGTCGTTCTATCCGGGGGCTAAGATCGGTGTGCTCGGACGCAACGGATCCGGAAAAAGTACTCTGCTAAAAATCATGGCTGGCATCGACAAGGAATACGATGGCGAAGCTCGCCTCTCCGACGGATTCACCGTTGGATACCTGTCTCAGGAACCGCCACTCAATCCTGAAAAAAACGTTTGGGAAAACGTACTGGAGGCCGTTGCTCCGCGGCGTGCCATGCTTGACCGCTACAACGAATTGGCTGCCAAATGCAGTGAGCCTCTTGACGACGACGCAATGCAGAAAGTCTACGATGAGATGGCTCGAGTTCAAGACAAGATCGATGCGTCAAACACGTGGAACCTCGATCACGAAATCGAGGTCGCATTCGAAGTCATGAACCTTCCACCGAAGGAAGCCAGCATCGAGACTCTGTCTGGCGGCGAGAAGCGTCGCGTTGCAATTTGCAAACTGCTTCTTGAAAAACCCGACCTGCTGCTGCTTGACGAGCCAACGAACCACCTTGATGCCGATTCGGTTCAATGGCTTGAGCGAACTTTGCAAGACTATCACGGAACAATCGTTGCCGTGACGCACGACCGTTACTTCTTGGACAACGTCGCTGGCTGGATTTTGGAATTGGATCGCGGCGAAGGCCATCCCTTCGAAGGCAACTATACGTCTTGGTTGAAGCAGAAAGAATCTCGGATCAAGATTGAAGATAAACAAAACGAGAACCGCAAGAAAACTTTGGCGGCGGAACTGGTATGGATCAAGATGTCGCCGAAGGCTCGGCAATCGAAGAGCAAAGCTAGAATTGGAGCTTACGAAAAGATGCTCGCTGAGCAGCAACGCGATGGCATCGAGGAATTGGAGATTCAAATTCCTGCCGGTCCTCATCTTGGCGACGTTGTGATCGAAGCAAAAGAAATGAGTAAGGGATTCGGCGACAAAATCCTGATGGACGATCTCACGTTCCGTCTACCACCGGGCGGGATCGTTGGCGTGATTGGTCCCAACGGTGCCGGTAAGACCACACTTTTTCGGATGATCACAGGCCACGACAAACCGGACTCCGGCGAATTGAAAGTTGGCGAAACCGTCCAGCTTGGCTACGTCGATCAATCTCGCGATTCGCTCGACAACGAGGCGACAGTCTACCAAGAAATTTCCGAAGGCAATGATATATTGGAACTCGGAAAACGCAAGATTAACGCGCGTGCGTACGTAAACACATTCAATTTCCGCGGCGGCGACCAAGAGAAGAAAGTCGGCGTGCTTTCCGGTGGAGAACGTAATCGCGTACACTTGGCGAAGCTGCTGCGAACAGGTTCAAACGTTCTGCTGCTCGATGAACCGACGAACGATTTGGACGTCGATACATTGCGAGCCCTTGAAGAAGCAATTCTCAATTACGCAGGCTGCGTTGTTGTCACGAGCCACGACCGTTGGTTCTTGGACCGATTGACGACGCACATTCTTGCTTTCGAAGGCGACGGCTACGTTCACTGGTGCGAAGGCAACTACCAAACCTACGAACAACAGCGACGTGAACGCCTCGGCATCGGCGAAGATGAGAAGCCTCGCTTTAAGTATAAGAAAATGATTTCGTGATCATTCGTGCTGAGCAACAACCGATTACGCCTTTCCGATTCAGTATGCGATCGCGGTGTGCGAAAAGCCTCTCACCTCCCCCGGTTTCCTCATCCCCCGGCCCATCATCCCCGTGAATTCGGATGATGTTTGGTCCTAGTGTTTGGCGTTGAGATCCGAATTCTCAGGGAGAGGGGAGCCAGTTAATTGGTTGCCGATCCGCTAACCTCGAATTCAAACTGTCCTTCGAATCCGACGGTGATTTCACCGCCCTCGCCTCCCGATTTCAGTAACTCCGTCGCAATTGGATTCGCCAGTCGCTGTTGGATCACTCGCTTGAGTGGTCTCGCACCGTAAACCGGATCAAAACCTTCGTCCGCGATCGCATCGAGCGCTGAATCGTCGACAGACAATATCCAGTTTTGATCCGACAATCGCGTTCGCAGCATATCGACCTGAATGGAAACAATCTGACGGACTTCCTCTCGAGTCAGTGGGTGGAAAACGATCTTTTCATCAACACGATTCAGTAGCTCAGGAGCGAAACGTGCTTGCAACGCTTGCTGAACCGCGGCGTCAATCTCGGCATTGCTGCCGCCCTCCTCAGTGATCTTCTGGATCAACTGTGAGCCAACGTTGCTGGTCATGACGATCATCGTGTTAGTGAAATCAACGGTGTTGCCGTGGTTGTCGGTCAGGCGACCATCGTCCAGCACTTGCAGCAAGATGTTGTAAACGTCGTCGTGAGCTTTCTCGATCTCATCCAACAAAATGACGCTGTAAGGCCGACGCCGAACTGCTTCGGTTAGCTTTCCGCCTTCGTCGTAACCAACGTATCCTGGAGGTGCTCCAATCAAACGACTCACACTGTGCCGCTCCATGAATTCGCTCATGTCGATTCGCACCATGGCGTTTTCATCGTTAAACATCACCTGCGCAAGTGCCTTGCAAAGCTCGGTTTTGCCAACACCGGTTGGGCCAAGGAACATGAACGAACCGATCGGACGATTTGGGTCCTGCAAGCCACTGCGACTACGGCGGACCGCGTTGCTTACCGCTTCAACGGCAGTCGACTGGCCGACAACCCGTTGCTGCAGGCGTTCTTCCATGACCAACAGTTTCGCCTTTTCGGTTTCCATCATTCGATTCAAAGGAACGCCCGTCCAAGCGGAAACGATTTCTGCGATCTCCTCCGCGTTGACTTCTTCGGAAAGCAACCGTTTTTCATCGGTCCGCTGAGCCTCCGTCAATGCGTCATCCGCAGATTCAGCCGCAGCAATTTGAGATTCAAGCGCTTTTCGTTTCGAGTCGAGTTCAAACAATGCGTGGAAGTCCTGTTCGCTTGGCGGCATTCCGGACGATTGCTTCGCTTTGATTTTTCCGTCAAGCATCTCGAATTGCTGGATCGCATCCGAGAGCTCCTGACGCACGTTTTGAATGTCGGTCATGCCGAGTTTCTCGCGTTCCCATTGCTCACGCAAGTCAGCCAATTTTCGACGTTTCTCTTCCATCTCGGTTTTAACTTCTTCAAGACGCTTTTGCACATCGTCGTTCTCTTCGGCTGTCAACTGCCGAACCGCCAGCTCCAACTGAGTCAGCCTTCGTTGCACAACATCGATTTCCTGCGGAACGCTATCGAGCTCAATCGCGAGCCGTGATGCGGCTTCATCAACGAGGTCAATCGCTTTGTCAGGAAGAAATCGATCGGTGATGTAGCGATTCGAAAGCTGTGCAGCGGCGACCAATGCGGAATCCGTGATGCGGACGCCATGATGCGTTTCGTACCGCTGCTTTAATCCACGCAGAATCGAAACCGTGTCTTCGACAGAGGGCTCGCCGACATAGACGGGTTGAAATCTCCTCTCCAGCGCTGCGTCTTTCTCAATATACTTTCGATATTCGTCCAATGTCGTCGCACCAACGCAATGTAATTCACCGCGAGCGAGTGCCGGTTTGAGCAGATTTGCAGCGTCGCTTCCACCCTCAGCAGCACCAGCACCAATCACGGTGTGCAATTCATCAATAAAGAGAATTATCTGTCCGTTGGCATCGGAGACCTCGTTCAACACGGCTTTCAGGCGTTCCTCGAACTCACCACGAAACTTTGCGCCAGCAATCAAGGCGCCCATATCCAAAGCCATCACGCGTTTGTCACGGAGGCTTTGCGGGATATCGTTTTGCACGATCCGCATGGCGAGACCTTCGGCGATAGCTGTTTTTCCGACACCGGGCTGGCCAATCAGTACAGGATTATTTTTGCTGCGTCGGGAAAGGACTTGAATGACTCGGCGAATTTCTTCGTCACGTCCAATGACTGGATCGAGTTTTCCCTTTTTAGCCATCTCGACCAAGTCGATCGTGTACTTTTCGAGAACCTGATATTTGCCTTCGGGATCTTGATCTGTGACCTTGGCATTGCCTCGTACTTTGGTGATCGCATCACGAATAGAACTTTCATCAACAGCGTTGAGTTCAAGAACCCGTTTCGCCTTGCCATCGGTGGTAACACATGCCAGCAGCAGGTGCTCGGTCGAGACGAACTCATCGCCCATCGAAGCCATTATCTCCGATGACGTTTCGAGAATCGTTTGAAGTTCACGGCTTGCACCAGGCGTATTTGGATTGCTGGACGAGGGCAATCGCTTCAACTCTGATTCAACCATCGATTGCAGTTGCGAAACAGGCGTCCCAATCGATTCGAGAAGCGGCTTTACGACTCCACCTTGTTCGTTCAAGAGTCCGCTAAGCAAATGTAACGACGTCATTTCGACGTGTCCCTTCGCAGACGCTGTCATCTGCGCCGACGAAACGGCTTCGCGTGCTTTAGTGGTTAATTTATCGAATTGAAATGACATGAGCTTTTCTCCAAATGGACCAAACCAGTTTTGGCAGGCAAAATCTTCAGATGGAGAGATTGCAATTGGTGTGCCAAAAGCGAAAACCGTCACGCACCCAAAAAAACGAGGAAACTGCGTCATGCAGATCATCTCGTACAAAAGCACAGAGGTTCGAAGTCGCTTGGTTTCGGCGGATCATCAACCCTCCATGCGTGAGGTTTATCCGCCGGTCTCATCCAGAGTATTGCCAGAAGGAAGCAAAAATCAAACCAAGCACCAAGCCGTAAACAATTCCGTCAAGGATCTCAGTCCAGACACGTTTCTTAAACCAAACTCGGTGCAGTACCGTACTGCTGGCATAGGTCAAAATAGAAATCGTCCCCGAAACACGAAATACCCTCATGAAATCAATGTCGGCTGATCCAGGCGGGCAGGCAACGTGCGTGATGTAACCAATCGTCGCGACCGTCACTAAGAAATACGAAATCGTCTTCGCCATGTTGACGGGCATATTGGGCATCTCGTAGACGTCCAGCAACCCGCGGGGACCGGCGGTGTACTTTTCGACATTCTCCTTCGCGTGTTGTTCACTCGCTTTATCGGGACACGGGTAAATGTAATTTCCGCTGGGGATGTTTTGAGATCGAAGAAAATCCATGAAGGCGTCTTCATTGGGAAGCTTGCCGTGATCACCAAAGTGATGTGGCAACACCGCCCAAAAAAGAAAACTAAGAAAGAACAGGACGATGGTGCCGATCAAGATTGGCAACCAGAGATCGATTAGAAATTCCATGAAAGAAACCTTTGGCAGAATCAGGTGAAGGTGTCCTCGCATTGTAGCGACTTGGAATGGCGGTGGCCAAACGATTACGGCTGGAAGCCACAACCCCGCTTACCTATTCCCACTCGATCGTTGCTGGTGGCTTCGAGCTAATGTCGTAGCAGACTCGATTGATGCCGTTAACTTCATTGATGATTCGCGTCGACATCTTGCCCAAAACTTCGTAGGGTAAATGAGTCCAGTCCGCGGTCATGAAGTCATCTGTATTGACGCAACGAATGACCAATGCATTTTCATACGTTCGAGCATCACCCATCACGCCGACACTCTGCACTGGCAGCAGTACAGCGAAAAGCTGAGACGTTTTGCGATAGAGGCCTGCTTCGATGATTTCTTCGATCACGATCGCGTCTGCTTCGCGCAACACTTTTAGTTTTGGTTCCACGACCTCGCCAAGACACCGGACCGCAAGGCCTGGCCCCGGGAACGGATGCCGCCAAATCAGATGCTCTGGCAACCCAAGCTCCAATCCGAGTCGACGCACCTCGTCTTTAAAAAGATCACGCAGCGGTTCAATCAACTCAAACCCAAGCTCGTCCGGCAGGCCGCCGACGTTGTGGTGAAGCTTAATCGTTGCTGCAGGACCATCAGGAGCGGCGCCGCTTTCGATCACGTCCGGATAAAGCGTACCTTGCGCCAAAAATTTCACGCCCTCGATTGATTCAGACTCGGCTTTGAAGCATTCAATAAACGTGTGGCCGATGCGGCGTCGCTTCTCTTGTGGTTCGGTGATACCTTTAAGCGTCGCAAGGAACTGATCTTTCCCATCAACAACATGTAGATCTGCCTTAAAGTGGTTCGTAAATTGCTCAAGTACAATGTCGGCTTCATTCTTTCGCAGCATGCCGTTATCAACCAGGATACAACTAAGCTGCGAACCAATCGCTTTGTATAGCAACGCAGCGACGACGGAAGAATCGACCCCTCCCGACAATCCGCAAATAACTCGATCGTCGCCAACCTGCTCACGAATCGAAGCAATCATTTCGTCAGCAAAATCCGTGAGCTTCCATGTTCCGGTACAGCCGCATGTTTTGTACAGAAAGTTTCGTAAGATGACCGAGCCGTTAGG
>CAYGUE010000071.1:0-21870 GCA_964352885.1 uncultured Pirellulaceae bacterium | reverse complement strand
CCTCTGGATGGAATTGCAATCCGTAGATTGGAAGCGATTTGTGTTTCACAGCCGCCAGCGGGCATGTTTCCGTCTCAGCCAAGCCAACAAAATCATCGCTTACTTGATGAACCTGATCACCGTGACTCATCCAAACTTGATCTTCGTTGGGAAAGCCTTCCAGAAACTCATCTTGCACTTTGACAGTACAAGTCGCACGTCCATATTCACGAGTGGGTGTACTTTCGACTTTGCCGCCAAGGTGATGACAAACGAGCTGCATGCCATAACAAATTCCCAGCACCGGAATGCCCAATTCGAAGATCCCGGCTTCGCATTTTGGGGCTCCATCTTCGTAGACGCTGTTCGGACCACCGGACAGAATCAGGCCGCTTGGATTATGGGCCTGAACTTGCTCGGGCGTAATATTGTGGCGAACAATCTCGCAATAGACGTTTTGCTCGCGGACACGCCGTGCAATCAGCTGGGCGTATTGGGAGCCAAAATCAAGGACAAGAATACGTTGATCGGAAGTCGAAGCAGCCACCGAAATGATCTCGTTTGTTGAGCCAGAAATATCGAATCGCAGATTATACGAATTTAAGCGGGAACTTCGAGGGGGAGAGTTCTGGGACGGTGGTGACAACGGGGGATATCTAAGAGCCACAGCTGGACACAGATTTGCACCGACCGGCGGATGATATCTGAGTTGATGCGGTTGCCGGGACGGCCTCAATCCTCATGCAAAGGCCCAAAGGAGGACCGATCTGTATCACTTTTGCAACATGATCGATTGTTGGAACTGCGAATTCATGCAGATGGAGGCGAATCAATCTCATTTTAAATTGAGTAAATTCGCGGTTCTTTACTACCACCCTCGCAAAACGACTTGCCAAGCTCAACGGATTCCCCAACGACAAAAATGGCCGCAATGATATGGATACACTACGACCCGGTTTGTTCACAATCCATCGAAAGATCAAACTGCCTCGACAACTTCGTTTGTCGCATCGATCGTTTGCACAACGCCACCGCCCAATCGTGTTGAGATAGGATCGCCAAGTGGCCCGCTTTCCAGACGCATGTTCAGCCACGCGGCAGCGACCCACAACGTAGCGCCAAACGAAGTCGACTCAGGCATTGTATTTCGCTACTCGAAATTAGACGATGTTAATTCTCGGGGCGGGGCACACACGCTAAAAAACTGCCTATTCCGGTGCCACTTGCCGCATGGTCAACTCAACCGAATAGCCATCGAGTGAGCCATCGAGCCTCGTTGCACCAATGGATACTTTTCCAACAAGGTTTTCGATCGTCATGATGGATGGACGTGACAAATATTTGACCTTGCCATCTTTTTCAAATCGGCCGATCACCATTTTGGCTTTGAGCATTGGCGGCCGGACATCGAGCGCTTTGACCATGGTTGCGATCTGTTTCATTTGAATTTCAGAACTCGACTCAATGATTAACGAGTTCGATACTACATTGGGGTTAATAATCGGAGCGGCGCTGTCGCCGTTGTCGAAGACTTCTGATTCAAAATACTCATTGATCGATTGGACCGTGTCGACCGCTGGTTGATTGGCAAGCCCAATTTCCTTTCTAAATCGCTCATTTCCATTCGGATCCTTGAAAGAAGTCGAAAGGACTTGGCGATGCGGTGAACCGTTTTTCTGGTCGATGTCATCGACAATGTAAGGCGTGATGTCAACAAATAAATCACCGAGTGCTTCGCTTTGAAGCCGTTTTGTTTTGCCGTGTTCAATTTCAAGCAATTCGACTGCGAGGGTTTTATGTTTGTCATTCGCAAGCAGTTTTTGGACGTTTACGTAAACTTGAACCGAACGTTTATTCGTTGTTTCGGTTTGGACAGCGTCAGCTAGGTTTTCTTTGGCGACTGGACCGTCGTTCACGTAAGCAAATTGCGAAGAAGCAACTGCAAAGAAAAGGAAAAGTGACTTCATGGCAAAACCCTGACGTTGATATGTAAACGTAAAAACTTGGCAAGCACGGTAGGAGCTGTTGAGGATTCACTCAATGTCATAAAAACCGCTAGCGAATATGTCAGGCAATGTCAGGCTTTCGGTTCGCCTATCAATTGGACAAAGAGGGAACTCGCTTAACTGGCCGCTTTGCGGCTGCGCGATGCCACTTGCGCAGGCTCTCGGGAAGCACATTCAACGCAGCGGACATCGCGTAGCCTTCGGCGACCGCAAGATTCACAGCATCTCGATTAAATTTTTCAGAAAACGTGCGCCGTTGGCGACGCGTATTGCGTGACATGGGTTCCGGCAAAGCGGATTACCAATCGCTTCGTCAGTGTCCACCAATACTGGGCCAACGCATGCAGTGACTTGATTCTGACTTGAAAACTGCGTCGGTTTCTTCGTTCGAAGTAGCATAGATAACTGCGAATCTTGCCTCAGTTGATATGGCCCTGACGCAGTTTGGCATCGTTGATCGTACCCATAGAAAGTAAATCCAGGGCATGACTCCTGGATTCGCACCATATCTTATTCAGCCGACTTTTCGTCTATCCGCCATGCGTTGCACACCATCACCTCTCAGCATTCGCTCGAATCGCAATTCTCACTGGGCGATTGTCGTTTGCGAATTCGAACGCCTGACGAGATTGATTGAGAGGGAAGGATTTACTCACCAAATCACCAAATGGGAATCTTTGATGTGCGGAATTCAGGAATCGCAAGCCGTCTGCGAGATCTGTGGCGAGGTAGTTATGAAGCCCACGGATTGTGAGCATTCTTCGAACAATCTCTTCTGGTGAAACCGAAAGGGAATCCGTTTGGAAAACCGAACCAGCGAGCAAAACGCAACCGCCAATTCGCACCGCTTTCAACGCCGTCTCAACCGCTGGTAAAACTCCAGCAAAATCCATAACGATATCCACGCCTCTTCCGTTGGTGACGGCGTCGATTACCGACTTAAGATCGCCTGAGACGCTCATGTCCACGCATTGAGTAGCACCAAACGCGTTGGCAAGCTTCAAGCGTTCTTTATGAATGTCCCCAACTACGACCTCGGTTGCTCCTGAGCTACTGAGTTGAGCCGCTGCAGTCAAACCAAGCATGCCTGCACCGATGACTAGCGTGGTGCTACCGTCAATGATGTGAGTTTCGGAGATCAATCGCATCGCTGCGCAAACCGTTGCAGTCGCGCAGTTTGCCGGACATGCAACATCATCCGACAGTGAATCGGGTATTTTGAAAATGGGCGTGCCCGGAACCAGCATGCAATACTGGCTAAGACCGCCGGTCGGGACGCCTGTGCCGCCGGGCTCATGCCCGTACTTATGCAACGATTCACATTTTTGGCTCAAATTGCTCTTGCAATAAAAGCACTCGCCGCACCCGACGGCCATCGCCCAAGTCACACGCTGCCCGCTGGTTAGCACGTCACCATGGAAGTCCTTCGGTGGCGAGTCGCTTCCCCAATCCACAATGCTTCCAATAATTTCGTGGCCGAGAACACAGCCTGCTGGCGCATTTCTTCGTCCACAGAATGTATGCAAGTCGCTACCGCAGATCGTGCAACAAATGACTTTAATTAAGACGTATCCAGGCTCGAGTGGCGGAATCGTGATTTCCTTTCGCGTGAACGTTTTCTTGGCCGAATCGAACTCGACAGCGTAAGGACTGTTCATTTCTTACCTGAATATTTTTGAATTGACATTGCATGTCTATCGCCCAAGTCGAAAAACACAGAGCACTTCCGCTTCTGACGAATAAGGATTCGAAAGGCAGTGTTTTACCTCGCTGTCGAAATACAAACTATCGCCCTTTGCTAGGCTGAAAATTTGTTCGTCAAACTCGAACTTAACTCTGCCCTTTATCAACAACAGGAACTCTTCGCCCTCATGCGATCGCGCTTCTCGCTGCTCACCGGGAGGCACCCTCAAAACAAACGGATCCATCGTTCGCGTTACTCGCTCACTGGCTAGTGAAAAGTAGGCAATCGTCGAATCGCTATCTCGATTGATGACTTTGCCGTTACCATTCTTAACAAGCACGATATTCGGCTTTTTATCAAGCCCCTCAAGAAGGCTGGCCGTCGTCACACCCAACGCTGATGCGATTCCCGCAAGCGCTGGGAGTGAAGGCGTGATGCGAAAGTTCTCTACCTTGGAAAGCCAGCTACGAGTTTGGCCGCTGTGCTGTGCAACTTCTTCAAGAGTTAAGCCACTGTCAGTTCGAAGCTGACGAATTCGCTGGGCGAGTTCTACAAGGTTCATTTATTGTCAACACGATAGATCATGGGGCCGTTAATGTTGTGTTAATTCTGATTTGGGTGACAACGAGCCAGTTGACTGCCAGTCAACATTGTTTCATGATTCGATATTTTCGTCCAGCGTCGATTTCAATGAAAATGAGCTCATGCGTATGTTAAAAAAACACTTGATCGTCTTTGCAACTATCGTGCTGTTGCTAATTCCGATTAATGAAGGTTGGGCTCAAGAGTCAAATGCTTTCCCGTCGGTCGCGACCGGCGAAAATGTAGGCCCAATGATTGGCCATGTCGGTGATCATTCTGCATTAGTGCTGATCCGGCGAGGAGCAAAGGCTCAAAATCTACGGTTGCATTTGTTGGATAAAAATGGAAATGAAATTCGAACGATCCATAAATCAACAGACTCCAAGTCAGACTTTGTTGCCAAGTTTAATGTTTCGAAATTGAAGCCAGCCACAACGTACCGGTACCGAATCTCTCGAATCGAGGCCAATGTTGAAACGATTGTGGCAAGTGGTGATGACCTTTTCTTCAAGACAACAAGTGACTTGAAGGACGATTCCAGTCGTGCCAACAAGACTGCGACGGTCTGTTTTGTGTCCTGCGTTGACATAGAAGAGAACCCGCTATGGAAAGGCGTCTTGAACGTCTCTCCCGACTTGCTTTGCTTGATGGGGGACACGCCGTACATCGACAGTTCCGATCTCGCAGTGATACGGCAACGTCATCGAGAATTTCTCAACATCGCGGGCCTTGATCAATTGATCAAGCACACATCGACGGTTGGAACTTGGGATGACCACGACTTTGGTCGCAATAACGGCAATGGTCGAAACATGGCCAAAGGCAAGCTCGCGACGAGGCAAGGATTTATTGAATATCGAAGCCACCAACGTTACGGCAACGGCAATGAAGGCGTCTATCACAGTGTAGACCTTGGCATGGTCGAAGTGATACTGCTTGATCCGAGATACTTTTCGCAGACCGGGCCTTCACCCGTCGACCGAAATCAAACCACTTGTTTCGGCGAAGAGCAATGGGAGTGGATGAAGCAGAAACTCAAGGTATCGGAAGCACCCTTCAAAGTCCTTTCGTTCGGTGCGATCTGGCAGGACAAGAAGAACAAAGAAACTGACGATATGTTTACTTATTGGTACGAGCGTGATGCTCTGTTCGATTTCGTCAAGAAGGAAGGTATTTCAGGTGTTGTATTGCTTGGTGGTGACATCCATGTTTCTCGACACCTCATGCACCCGTTACGGGCCGGTTATGATTTACATGATTTTATCATTTCGCCAGGGCACAAGCGAACGATTACCGAGCTCGATGTTTACCACCCGTCGCTTCGATGGTCACTCGTTGAGGGTCATCAGTTTCTTAGCATGACGGCCGATGGATCTGAGGAAGATCCAAAGCTGACGGTGAAATTCCACCAAGCCGAAGATGTCGTCAATCGCGAAATTGTTGTTCACTTAAGCGATTTAACTGCGAAGCCTGAGGAGGGAATTCAACGTGGTCTACGCGGCTATTGGTCATTTGACAAAGATTTTTCTAATCACAGTCGGCTAGGCGAATTGGTGAATGCACAGTCTGAAAATGCCGCGTCCATTGAGCAAGAAGAAGGTCGATTCGGCGGCGCTGTCAAATTCAATCGAGTGCAATCTCAGTTTCTCAATGTGCCGCACAATCCGCTAGACGACAACTCCGATCAGCATTCGGTGGCGGCGTGGTTCAAGCCCGCTTCGCTTCCCAAGCATGGAAGCGATGAACGACAGTTCGTGTTTGAGAGCACAGCCGAGGGTCAACCAAGCGAATCGTGTGCTTGGAGTCTATCTCTGGGAATCAGGCCAGACGCTAATCCAGATCAAGTACAGCTACAGCTTTACACGAATACGTTGGTTCCAGCCGCAGGCCCAGAGCAGGCACCAACAACTCTTTCACAGGGCGGTTTTGAGTTCGTGACGTTGCGAGAAGAGCTGAAAGACTGGACACATGCAGTTGTCGTTTACGAACCGACACAGCTAAAGCTGTTCATTAACGGCGTTAAAGAGAAGTCGTTTCAACTCGCAACTCCCGGGCCTGCAGCGGAGTTTGGCGGACTGATTATTGGTGGTCATCGCGCGGGGGTTGGAAGAAATTTTGACGGACTAATTGACGATGTTGGAATTTGGTCGCGAACACTGTCTGATACTGAAATCAAGAAGCTTGCAACGCAACCGCTCAAAGGCATCAAATAAGTTTCGAATTTCCGTTCTTAGAGTCTGATACTATCACGCGTGCGGTTCATTCATGGATAAAAAATCAAGCTGGTTAACCAAGCGGCTCGCGAGCGCCAGCCCCGCCTCATTTTCAGCTTATTGCATTATCGCTGCCTTTGGCACTTATTTCTGCATGTATGCGTTTCGAAAGCCATTCACCGCCGCAACCTACGAAGAAACCGTTTGGCTGGGGATTGGATTCAAAACCATTCTCGTCGCTTCTCAAGTTGCCGGTTATACACTTTCAAAATTTATCGGCATCAAAGTCGTTTCGGAAACGCCTGCTCGATATCGAGCCGTTTCAATTCTTGCATTGATCACTATAGCTGAACTGGCGCTTTTCCTTTTTGCAATTACGCCAGCACCTTGGAACTTCATCTGGTTGTTCCTCAACGGACTGCCGCTTGGGATGGTATTCGGATTGGTGCTTGGATTTCTAGAAGGTCGAAAAGTGACGGAGTTCCTTTCGGCGGGATTGTGCGCAAGCTTTATTTTATCGTCGGGGTTTGTGAAATCAGTTGGGAGAAGCCTCATTCAGAATTATGAAGTAGATACATACTGGATGCCGTTCTTAACCGGATTGATTTTCGTGATTCCGCTAGTCTTCTTCGTTGGGCTTTTGTCTCAGATCCCACCACCTTCGGAAGAAGACGAGTTTCTACGAACCAAACGTCAACCGATGAATTCGAATCAAAGACGTAGTTTTTTCAAGAGACATGCAGTTGGTTTAGTCGGGCTACTCTCCATCTACGTATTGTTGACGGTCGTCCGAAGTATCCGCGATGACTTCGCCGTCGAAGTGTGGAGAGACCTTGGTGTAAATGACGAACCGGATGTATTCGCGCGTTCTGAATTCTGGGTCATGCTTGGAGTCGTCTTCATTACAGGTTTTACAATCACGATCAAGAATAACAGAACTGCTTTCTTGGCTTCGATAGGATTGCTCTGCGCTGGGTTCGCGATCGTGCTTGGGGCTGTTTGGGGGCACAACATTGGAAGCCTTTCACCGATGTCATTTATGGTTCTTCTTGGGCTTGGTATGTACATTCCTTACGTCGCATTTCACACCACTGTTTTTGAACGAATGCTTGCAGCTTTTCGGGAGTCAGGGACCATCGGCTACTTGATGTATCTGGCTGACGCAGTTGGGTACCTTGGTTATGTGGCGGTTTTGGTGTTTCGGAATACAACGACCGGTGGGGCAAATTTTTTAAACCTGATGGTTTGGGTCTCGGTCGGCGTCTCGATCGTTTCGACGATCATTACGATTTTGCTATTATGGCACTACCGTCGAACAGTGCCAATTTTTACGAACGAGTCAGCAGTATTACATTAGTTACAATGGCAACCGTCCGCCGCAGCTTTGTGGCAAACTCGCTTGTCCAATTTTTCGAAGAACATGATTTTTTTTTCATCTTGAATTGAGCGAATGAACAACCCAGTCGACTTAATAGTGATCGGTGGTGGCGTCCTTGGGACATTTCATGCCTATCATGCGCTCGCCCGTGGACTCTCTGTGATTTTATTGGAAAAGAACGCCGTCCCGCGCGGAGCAACGGTGCGTAACTTTGGTCAGGTTGTTCCGTCTGGCATGGACCAAAGATGGCAGCGTTATGGGCGTGAAAGTTTGGAAATTTACAACTCTATTCAAAAACAGACTGACATCACTATTCGTCAGCAAGGCAGTATTTACATTGCCTCCGACGACGACGAGCGGACTTTGATCGAAGAGCTACACGCAATCAACAAATCCACCGACTATGATTCGGAACTATGGAATGCAGAGAAATGCCTCAAGCGGTACCCTCAATTAAGATCTGACTATTGCCGGGCCGGACTGTTCTTTCCGCAAGAAGTTTCCGTTGACCCACGAGAAATGGTTTGCAAATTGCACGGTTTCCTCGCCAAAGATCCAAAATTCGAAAGTCATTTCCAAACCTGCGTCAGCCAACTTTCAGTTGAAGGGGATGGTCGATCCAGGATCGTCAAAGCTACATCCAATGATGGTCGTACATTTCGAGCTGACAAAGCAATCGTTTGCTCGGGCAGCGAATTTCAGTTGCTCTTTCCTGAGCACTTTTGGGCGAGCGACCTCGTCGCCGTCAAACTGCAAATGCTTCGCCTTAGTCCTCAGCCACACTCCATTCTTCCGGGTAATGTTTTGACGGGTCTTTCCATTCGTCGCTACGAGAGTTTTTCGCAGTGTCCGTCATGGAAAGCGATTAAGTCGAACGAGCCGCACGAAAGCTTCGCCAAGAAATGGGGCGTGCACATTCTCTTTAAACAGGAAGCCAACGGTAGTGTTATCTTGGGCGACTCGCACGAATACGCGGGCGCGAAAGATCTTGACCAGTTGGGTTTTGACTTGCGATCCGACGTCAACGACTTCATGCTCCAACAAGCCGCAAAAATATTCAAATTGCCATCGTGGGACATTGAGTCGACTTGGGCGGGAATTTATTGCCAAACCAAGCATCCTTCAGGCATTCACACCCAGACGATCGACGACCATATTCACATTGTCACAGGAATTGGTGGCAAAGGCATGACCAGTAGTGCCGGATTTTCGAAGTACCATCTTGGAGAAATTTACAATGATTAAGCTTGTCGTATTTGACATGGCGGGAACAACCGTCGATGAAGACAACGTCGTTTACAAAACAGTCCGAGCCGCAATCAACTCGGCTGGATATACGTTTACACAGGAGCAAGTCCAGGCGGCTGGAGCGGGCAAAGAAAAATCGCAAGCCATTCGCGACGTATTGGCTCTTGATGGAAAAGAACACAGCGATGAAGAAGTTGGTGCGATTTTCACGGATTTCAAACAACGACTTGCCAGTGCCTATGCGACGCTTGACGTCAAAGAGCAACCGGGTGCGTCTGACTTGTTTGCAACTCTTCGCCAGCGCGGTGTAAAAGTCGTCTTGAATACCGGCTACGACCGGGCTACCGCCGAAGGATTGGTTGCCAAGATCGGATGGTCGATCGGTACCCACATTGATGGGCTGGTAACCGCAAGTGACGTCTCAGTTGGCCGGCCTGCTCCGGACATGATTCATTTGGCGATGAAACAAACTGGAATCAGCGATGCCTCCGCCGTAGCCAAGATCGGCGACTCGCAAATCGACATCGAAGAAGGTAAGAACGCCGGATGTGGCTCCTCGTTTGGCATCACAACTGGCGCGCAGACCGAGTCGTTGCTGAGAGCTTCGGGACCAACCGAAGTTCTTAAAGACCTAGCTGAGTTATTGGACAACATTTCGATCTAACCAGCTTAATTCTGTTACGTTGAATGAATCGTAATAGGCATTCGCTTTCCTGACCCAATTATCAACCATCAATCAGTTTTCTTTAAAAGGCAAATTAAATGTCCATCGCAACATCAATCCCGATCCCAGAATCGTTGGGGTCGTTCCTGTCGTCGCCGAAGAAGCTAATGATCAACGGCCAATGGATTGACGCAAAAAGTGGAAAGCACTTTGACGTCTACAATCCTGCTACCGATCAGGTGGTCGCTCAGGTGGCCGAGGGCGATGCTGCGGATGTGGAGATGGCGGTTGCCGCAGCGCGGAGGGCTTTTGATGAAGGCCCGTGGTCGAAGATGACGGCCTCCGATCGCGGCAAACTTATCTGGCGAATCGGTGACTTAATTGAGAAACATACCGACGAATTGGGGTTTTTGGAAACGCTTGATAATGGCAAACCGATTTCGGTTGCAAAGGCCGCCGACGTGGCTTTGGCAGCAGACATGTTTCGGTACATGGCAGGATGGACGACCAAGATCGAAGGAAATACGATTCCGCTCAACGTGCCCTATATTCCTGGTGGCCAATTTCATGCCTACACTTTAAAAGAACCTGTGGGAGTTGTCGGGCAAATCATCCCATGGAATTTCCCCCTTCTAATGGCAGCTTGGAAGCTGGGACCTGCGCTTGCAACTGGCTGCACCATCATCCTCAAGCCCGCCGAACAAACGCCGCTTTCAGCGATTCGCCTCGGCGAATTGATTCAAGAGGCTGGAATCCCCGATGGCGTCGTAAACATCGTTACCGGATTCGGTGAAACAGCTGGCGCTGCAATTGCAGCACACGAACAAGTTGACAAAGTCGCTTTCACCGGTTCAACAGAAGTCGGCAGGCTCATTGTCAAAGCAGCTGCTGGTAATCTTAAAAAAGTGACGTTGGAATTAGGCGGAAAGAGTCCGAACGTGGTTTACGACGATGCGGACTTGGAAACAGCCATCGCTGGGGCCGCAGATGCGATCTTCTTCAATCAAGGCCAGGTCTGTAGTGCCGGTTCGCGACTGTACGTTCAACAAGGAATCTACGACGAAGTTGTTGCTGGAGTAAGTGAGATTGCGAATAGAATGGTGGTCGGAAGTGGCTTCGAAGCGGCCACACAAATGGGGCCGCTTGTTTCTCGGGAACAATATGAGCGCGTCACCGGGTATCTTAAGGCCGGACTGGATGCCGGTGCGGTAGCGTCGGCGGGCGGCGCGGCGGTAGACGGCGAAGCAGGATATTTCGTCCGGCCGACGGTTTTAAGCAATGCGACATCCGAAATGTCGATCGTGCGTGAAGAGATCTTTGGCCCCGTCGTCGCGGCCATGCCGTTTGCCAACGATCAAGAAATTGCTTGTCAGGCGAACGATTCGAACTACGGATTAGCTGCTGGAATTTGGACGCAAGATATTTCCCGCGCCCATAAACTAGCCCAAGCGGTCAAAGCCGGGACGGTTTGGATCAATTGCTACAGTATCTTCGATGCAGCCTTGCCGTTCGGTGGCTATAAACAGTCAGGCTGGGGACGCGAGATGGGCCATGCTGCACTGGAAAACTATTTGCAAACTAAATCTGTCTGCGTCAAGCTTTAACTGTGGACATGCTATTAGCAACCGGCGTGGATTAGCGGTGCATCATTGCTTTGTTTCAAATTCTGATTTTAATGCCAATTGGATTTGGCAGCCAATTCGCTAAGAAACACCCAACGAATCCGAACGAGTGAAGCATCGTTTCGAAACTCGAAGACAGTAGCTTCAATTTTGCAACTGTCGAATGTACACGGTACTCGGCGAGCTAGGGTACATTCACGATCATGCTTCCAACGACGCTACCATTCTTCCTTTCGCTTCTTGCGGCTTAGCCGGGTAACGAGTCCGCTCCCGCGAGAAAAACCGGACGGCAATATCAGAAGTTAGTGCGCGGGAATTGGGGCATCGAACCGCTTGAATCCCATCAGAGTACTAGATTTATTTCGATGTAGATTGTAGGCCTTCTTAACCAAGAGAAATTCACCGTGGAAGAATTGACGCCGCAATCTACCAATAGGCAAACGGACTCACTTCAATGTTTCACGCCCAACCAAATCAGAAAGACCTCAATCGACAATCGCATCGATTGCCGATTGAATTTCTTGGCGAATTTCATCTGTCTCTTGATCGCCGGTCCAAGTTTTTCTGATAACGCCGTCAGCATCAATCAATACAATTGTCGGCCATGCTTCGATCCCCCACAAATCAGAGATTGAGGCGCCATCTTTGTCATTGATTTGAAATGACGGCCAGAGGATTCCATGTTCTTGAGCTGTCTTTAGCCCATCTGCGGGGTCTCTATCACCGTTAGCACCAACAATAGCAAACGGATGACTCTTGAACTCGTTAGCCAGCTCGATCTCATGCGGGACCATTTTAAGACAAGGGTGGCACCAACTGGCCCAAAACGAAAGAAGGACGACCTTGCCTTGAAATTGCGACAATCGCAGTTCCGCCCCTGCTAAATCGAACCCATCAATCTCAAGGGCAGTTTTGCCAACGCCCCGTGACTGAATGGCCTCTATCGCTTGAGCTGCATCGAATCGCAAGTTTCGTTCTACTGATGCATAACGATATTTTTTCTCACCATCGAATTCACTCAAAAACTGCTGGTAGAGTTCCACTGCCCTTTGTTGTTTCGATTCAGATGAAGAATCTTGATGTGTTTTCGCGATCGCAAAAAGCGCTGGACAGCGCACGCGACGGTGATGGTTTCGTTCAAATATCGCATTCAAGTGTGGCAGATACTTTTCGGCCCCGGCAATCGAACCACGTCCCACCGACCCCAGTCTCTCGCAAAAATTCCCAATGTCCTCACTGTCGCAATACCGCGCAACGATCGTATCGGCAATGTTCTGGAATTGGGAGGTTCGAACATCCTCAATCATCGTGCACGTGCGGGCAAGGAGTCGAGCGGTCGATGAATGATTGGGGGCAGACTGGGCTCGATCCACGATCGCATTAACGACGTTCAAGTTGGAATCTCTGGCACCAACGACCATATTCAAAGCTCCGGCAATGATCTCGATGTCCGAAGATTTGGTCTGCTGAACCAGTTTGTCCTCAGCTTTGGCCAGCACAACTGTGTCTTGGGTTTGTGTAAACAAAAACAATAGCAGTGCAATTTGGCCTTGGGTACCATCGTGGCTATCGGCCAATTGAAAGGCTTCAACCGCCAGACGGTCAACTTCCCGTTGATACTCAGTGATCAAACGGCTTCGGCTCTGAGGCGCGTCAACGATGAGTTGACGATAGTGCAGATCGTTTTCTTCCCATCGCCGGGACAATTGGACATAGGCTGCAACATCGGGTTTCGGTTGAGACAAATACCAAATTGCCCCAGCGGCAACCAGAGCCACAGTAAACAGCCCGATCAGGTAACGAACGACGACCGTTTTCCAAAGCCATTTTGTTTTGCTGGATTCAATTGCTTGGCTTTGATTTCCCATGGTATCTATTCGTCATCCACCTGAATAGATTGTGAAAATTTTGAGTATTGAAGAGGTTCAAAGAAATATTCAAAGCGGATCTTGTTGATTCGGATGACGTCGTCTGTATTTTGGGAGCGACTATGGGCCGCTTGGGCAACAACGGAATTGTCAATTTGAAACCCTGCAGCTTTCGCTCTTGAATGAGACTCCGGTCGTTCAATTGAAACGCGCCCTTGTCAATTCTGCCACTTGGTAATGGTTGTTTGATATTCGCGTCGGGTTCCTTAAGAAAGGTTCCGACCTTTCAGATACTTTTTGGTAGCGTCTTTCAAAGTCGTAGGCATCGTAGTGGCTACGACGCCCCCACTTGCATCCATGCCAATCCCACTGGACGGAGCGTTTAGCTTTGCATCTTGCGGGTAAACGCGTCGGTCCGCAATGCGACTGAAAGAATGGCAGCGAAGACTGCCTACAGGAATTCAATGTAGTTCAGCCAAAGCGGTTCAGGCGTTTCACACGGACGAAGTTTTGCCAATGCCATTTGCAACGGGCAATGAACCGCTGCAATTGTTATTGCCTGGGCCGAGCAAAACGAGAAGTTCGTCGAAGCAGTGCAGCCTGTTCCGCTTCCGAAAATATGTCGGCCACCCGCAGATAGTGCCTGACTGGCTGCGTCTGTCAGGCGGTTCGGTATACCAGAACGTGCCTCCTTCTTCGTGGAGGCAGCCCATATTCCTGACAACAGCCGACTTGACGCAGTGCCTGGTGAAAGTTCTTTGCAAAGCAAAATTTGATTTCATGTAACGCTGGGCCTTCGCGAGTCGTATTTACTTATGTTCGGTCGAAAAGCCGTATATTAAAGCCCAAACTGGTGGCGGCCAACAATCGTCGCAGCTTGGAAATTATCGAAAAAATTCCCAATACAGGAACGATTCATGAAGTCATTTTTTGTTTTTGCCAGCATGGCACTGGCACTGGTTCTGTCACCCTTGACATCCGAGGCGCAAACTAGAGAAACGTCTGCGTTCGGCGACGCTCAAGCGGTGGTAAAGATCAACCTGACACAATTTCGCTCGACTGCATTTGGCAAGAAAGTCATGTCTTATGCCAAAGAACAGGCAGTGAAGGTTATCGAGGAAAATCACAATGGTGTCGCACCGAACGTCGATGACCTAAATGAATTGCTCGGATTCAATCCGTTTGAGGAAATCCGGGGGGCCGTCATAGCGATCAACGATTTAGAGAATCCTGAAAAAAACCTCATCGCGATTATTCAGCTCGGAAAAACGACCGGAAACTTCGAGGGACTGTTGCTCGGATTGCCCGGCTACGCATCTGAAAAAGCGAAGGGCGTAACCATTCACTCAGCAGATTTCGACGGTCGTCGAATGTATGCGGCGATTCACACCAAAGGCAAAAACAAGGCGATCGCCATCGCTCCAGACAAAGATCTTTTGTTCAGCGCGATGGTTCAGGTCGGTGAAATTCGACAAATGGTCGGGGCGTCGTCCTCAGAAGAGCCTTTTATTAGTGTTTCCGTTAACGAGTTGCCTGCGGAGATGATTGGCGATGGACCTCAAGCCAACGTCGCAAAGCTGATAGAGTCTATTGAACTGACGGTGGCCGAAAACGATGATCAGTTAACGACAGAATTAGCGATGACCACAGACAACTCCGAACATGCTGAACAAATTCGCCAAATGGCAGTTGGTTTGCGGGCCATGCTGGGGTTTGCGATTTCTCAAAACGAGGATGATGAAGACCTGAAACGGGTCGTTGAACTTGCAAAGGGACTCGAGGTTAGCTCTGAAGGCAACCAATTCAATGCTTCGATTTCGATCCCTGTCAAACTCGCACTTGATTTCTTGCGTGAAGAAGCAGGATTGAATTTCTAGGTTGTTAAACCGTTGAATAAACAAGCCACCAGAATTAAATCCGCGATGGCAATTAGCCAGGGCGCGATCGAGCCAGTTGAGTTGGTTCATCTCGCCCTTTCTGGCTGCGCGGACGCTTTCCAAGAACTTGTGATGCGGCACACCCCACGTCTCCTCGTTTTGCTAACCCATCGCCATCAGGGGAATCGTGCAGATGCGGAGGATGTCCTTCAGGAAGCCCTGTTGCGAGCCTTCCAATGTTTGGATCGCTATGACACGCGGTACGACTTTCGTGTATGGCTGTTTACGATCGCCTATCGAATTTCGACTGACCATTTGCGCAAGCACCAACGTCATTCCCGTCTTATTGAGAAACATGCCGCGTCGACTGCTCAACGTTATCATGAACCTGATGAGATCGAACAAAGGGAATCCGTTCAAAGTATTTGGAAGACTGCGAAGCAGGAGTTGGGTGAATATCATTTTTCGGTGTTGTGGTTAAGCGTGGGCGAGGGATTGACTAACAAAGAAATTGCCAAGGTTTTGGACCGGAATGCACTATCGATTCGAGTCGCAGTGCACCGCGCCAAGAAAAAGTTAATGGGCTGCCTCCCAGTAGCCAATCAGCATCAATTGTCTAGCACGGTCCGATCGATCGACGTGGGAGTAGAAACCACATGATTCGTTGGTATCTTAAATATAGAATTCGTTATGCCATTGATCATCGCGCGGCGTTGCCAAGCTGGATTCAAAGTAAAACGAATGACGATAGCGAATTATTACGGTATGCCAGCGACTATGCACGTATGATGCAGCAATTGTCATCTGGTGCGGCCGACTGGATACAATCCGAAACACGCGAGCAGCGCCCAAACTGGAGCGAAGAGGTCGCTTCAATATTATATTCAGTGGGCAAAAATTCTCGGAATACCGTTCGACAACCGGAACTCAAACCATCCCCCAATGGACCATCCGGCTTCCAGAATTCAACATCATTGCGGTGGGGCGTCTGTCTTGCAGCGTCAATCCTCCTTGCATTCGGTTTGTTCGCAATGCGTAAACGTGCGCTGCAGACGGCGGCCAATCAAGAGTCAACGCAGAAGGCCGAAATGGCGGTGGTGGTGACTACGGCGATGCTAGAAAAGGGCCACTCTGTGGCTGGCCAAAGCTATGATGCCTATGAACGAACGCTGCACAAAGTCTCTCGGAAACTGGTAGACGATCTTGGTGATTCCGTGATGGTCCCTATCGAAAATGGTGGGCGCTGGTTGGGCGTCGCGATGAACGAATTACACAGCGGTGCAATTCGTGAGAAAAACCAACTCATTGAGATGTCAAAACGCTTCAGAAGTCGATTCGAGGAATAGAAGTCCCTGCTATTTGGTTTGGGTTAGTCGTTCGCTCAAGGACATATATGAGAACGGGGACAGCTTGGTCCGCCAGGATCGCATCATCTCAAATTCCCGTTGATCGCAATTGCGTGCGAGTAAGGGCATCGCGCAAACTGGATCGACGAAATGTTGTCCGAAATGGAAATTACCCTGTCAACAATTGTTCCTTTTGCCTTGGAAGGAAAACCGACCGTTTCGCCCTAGCGTATTGCGACCGACCAAGGGCGGCAAATTGGGCGTTGAGTCGGTTCGGCTATTCGTAAATGGGTCGCATTTTGAATGTCTCCAAAAACCTAGCGGCTCCGACGAGTTGTTGAACAGACCCTCCAGAAATAATTGGCCCGTCAGACAGCGTTGAACGATGAATTCGATGCAGTTTCGGAGTTTGTTTTCCGTGCGGTCGGCGTGTCAAACTGGAGCGAGTTAAACTCATTCGATCGGCTGAAATCGCTGTCCCATTCGTGATTCAATTCGACGTTTTATGGTGTTTTGATTGATGAGACGAGTTTTTGGGACTGAAAGAGCGTTATTTCCACGAAACGCGAGGGTTTCTGCACTGGGGACGAGTAACGAACGTTTTCCGCCGTTCAGTGGGCCGTATTGGACCGGAACCAACCAACTCTCCGATGTCAATCTAAAAATTGGTCGTTGGAATTACGTTGTAGAAGTAGGACCTGGCGCCCAAGCGAGTTGGAACTCGTGAAGTAAGTGGCTGGGAAATCCAGCGCTTCCAGCCCCAGCTGGGAAAGAACCCTGTGGCCGGAAGCTGCAGCAGGTCGCTGACGCAACGCTTTTTCCCAATCAATAAAATGATCAAAGAGGAAATGTAATGAACACTGCACACCGAATCCCGTTGATCCTGGCGGCGTTGGCCGTCACCTATTTCTCATCGGCCGTCCAGGCACAGTCGCCAAAGCTGAAATACTCCACTGAGATTCCCGCGAACGTCGTAACTCCGGATCGGACGGAAACGCGATTGGGGACCATGGAGTTCGTCGATGGCTTCCCCACTGAAGCAACGGCACAAGAGGTTTGGGACCACATGGACTTCTCGAGTGCGGTGGAGGCCATGATCATGACCACGCCCGCGTCCTCGCTGCAGGCATTCCGGAAGGGGATCCAGAAGTGGGGTCCGACAACGAGACCATGATCTATTGGGGAGGGCGTTTGGATTCCAAAGGGCTGCTCCTGACGGGCAATACCACGGTGGTCTACACCTTCATGTGGATCGACCTCAAGGATGGTCCCATGGTGATGGAGATCCAGTCAGGAGGAATGTGCTTCCGTTTTCTCGGCGATGGCGGATGACAACGCGCCCAGAGAATCCATGAAGACTGTCGCGTCAAGTATCATAGAGAGCCAATAGACAATGACGTTAAGGGTATACTGAGGCCTGCGATTTTTTGATTTGAGCAGGCGGGAACGAGTGCAGAAACGGAATACACACAATACGAACGATGCAGATGAGCCAGCGGCAATGGCAGGACTGCCCCTCACAACGTCGATCTTGCGGGCTAGGGTCCGGCCACCCGAGAAGGGGTCGGGATTCCTCGTTCGTTCGCGGTTGCTGGAACTGCTGCATCAGAACTTTCGCTGCCCGCTGACCGTCGTGTCGGCGCCGGCAGGTTATGGCAAAACCACTTTGGTGACGCAGTGGTTGCAGGTCGCTGAAGCCGAGCCCGCCTGGCTGCAGTTGAGTGAAAAAGATAGCGATCTCAGGACCTTCTTGAGTTACCTCGTGGCGGCAGTTCAAGTCCGCTTTCCAAAAGCGTGCTCGGACACGTCGACTCTGCTGGAGGCGGCGAAGTTGCCCCCGGCATCCGTGCTCGCGGATGTTTTAAGCAACGATCTGGATGCACTGTCTCGACCCTTGGTCCTGGTACTGGATGATTACCATCTCGTTTCCGCCCCCGAGGTCCATGAACTACTGGAAACCCTGTTGCTTCATCCTCCCCGTCCCTTGCACCTGGTCCTGGTGACGCGGCACGATCCGCCGATTTCGTTGGCGTCACTACGGGCGCGTGGCTGGTTAACCGAAATTCGACAGGAAGATCTCAGGTTCACGAAAACGGAGGTCAGTGACGTACTTCGCGGGATGGCGGAAGTTTCGGTGGGGGATGCTACACTTGACCATCTCGAACAGGAGCTGGAGGGTTGGATTGTCGGCCTGCATCTGGTCGGTCTTGTGCTCCGCCATCAACCAGACCCGGAGGCATTTCTGTCCGGCTTGAAAGGCGGATTTCAACGAGTTTACGACTACCTTTCGGAACAAGTACTAGCGTATCAGTCAGAGGCTGTGCGCGAATACTTAATGCAGACATCCATACTGGATCGTTTTTGCGCTTCGTTGGTCGAGGCCGTTACGGCAGAAAATTCGGGCGTGAGCCTCAACGGCGAGGATTTCGTCCAGGAAGTTCAGCTTGCCAATCTGTTCGTCGTTCCCTTGGAAACGCATGACGAGTGGTTTCGCTACCACCATCTGTTTCAGGACCTCCTCAAACGGCAATTGGAGAAATGCCGTTCAACGAACGAAATTGCAGCCTTGCATTCGCGGGCCAGCGCGTGGTTTGAAAGCCAGGGCCTGATCACGGAGTCAATCGAACATGCGCTGGCCGCAAGCGATGTGATGCGGGCCGCCGAGATCATCGAGCGATGTCGCACCGATGAGTTCACCGCGGATCGATGGTATGTGGTTGAGCGCTGGCTCGAAATGCTCCCGCCCGACATCAGACAGCAGCGGCCGAAGTTACTCTTGACGGAGGCTTGGTGCCGATTGCAAGTCGCGCGAATCCCGGTGATCATCGAAAGGGTCGACGCCTTGCTACGCGATCAAACGGTGGAGCCGACGGTGCGAGCAGAATTCTCCTACTTCCGTGGATTTCTTGAGTATTGGGAGGGGCATGCCGAACTGAGTCAGCAGCACTTGGAAGAGGCGTTATCAACATTATCTGGCGAGGGAAGTCCCTATGAGGGTGAGGCTGAACTGTTGCTGGGACTCGCGCTTTGCATGAGCGGGCAAGAGGCCCTGGCCATCCAGAGATTGGAAGACCGGATCGAACGATTGGACCCATCCAACGGCCAGATCCTCTCAAGGCTGGTGGCCGGGTTGGCCTTCATTCACTTGGTCCGCGGTGATCTACATCGGGCTCTCGTTGATGCACGGCGCCTGCAGCTTGTGGCCAGTAAGATTCGCATCCGCAATACCGAGGCCTGGGCGTTCTACCTGCAGGCGTGTGGTCACTTGCATGGCGGCGAACTTGAGGCTGCATCGAATCATTTCTCTGCTGCCGTGGAGCTGAGGCATGTCCTGGAACCAAGGACCGCCGTTGATGCGATGGCAGGCTTAGCGCTCTCGCAACAACTCCGAGGCCTGGAGACTGAAGCTGACGAGACATCCAGGCAATTGCAGGAATTCGCCCAGGACTTGAACGAACTTCATTACCTGTCCTTGGCCGATTCGTTGCAGGCCCGACTCGCCTTGTTGCGGGGCGACTCGAAGCAAGCCTTGAAATGGGCTCGCTCTGTGAACGAAGAGGCGATGCCCGCATCGTTGTTCCTCTGGTTAGAATCTCCACCAATCACTCAGGCGAGAGTTTTGATCACAGCTGGTTCGAAGCGAGATTTGCTACGTGCGATCAAGTCACTGAAAGCGATTCGCACGGTGAGCGAGTCTTGTCGATTCACTTGCCAGACGATTGAAGCTGCCGTCCTACAATCCGTTGCGCTGGACAGGCAAGGCGCTACCGACGATGCGTTTAACTCACTTGACGAGGCGCTGGCACTCGCCGAGTCCGGGGAATGGGTCCGGCCATTTCTGGAGTTGGGCCAGCCGATGGCCAGCCTGCTGCAACGAGCACCATTAGAAAATGTTTCGATTGAATTTGTCGATCGCCTGCTGGAGGCCTTACCAGAGTGCGCAAAGGCGCGCAAATTATCGGGTCTGGCGAAGACGAGCGTTCCCTTCGTTCAATCGGCTCCTTCCGACGCCGACGGGACGTCACGCACAGAGTCCCATGTTGAGCCGTTGACCAATCGGGAACTCGAAACCCTGCAAATGCTGGCCGAGCGGCTTTACGACAAGGAAATCGCGAAAGCCCTCTCCATCTCGGTCTGGACCGTTCGGACGCACGTGAAGCACATCTTCGAGAAGCTGCACGTCAAGGGCCGACGTCAGGCCGTGCACAAGGCCGAGGAACTTGGGCTGTTGACGGAGGGTCAGAAGGACCGCTGAAACTGAGTGTGGAATCCTGCGCGTTGGTTGCATTTGCAGAATCAATGTTCTGTGGCTGGGGCATCTTGCCCCAGTACTGCGGCTGGAAGCCACAGCCACAATATCGCATACCAATTCTCAAAGTGCTCTAGAAATCGCGCTCTCACCCCGTCATTCAAGGGGCCCACTCGACTTTTGGATTGATTTCGTTCCCCCCAGCGGGCTTCCCGCGGCACAATCCGCAACCCCTCCCCGCCTGGCATCACTAACTTATCCCTAATCGTTAGCGATGCCCTTCTTTTGGTACTGCGGACAATTGCAAGCGTGATGCACGACACCGCAACTCACAGATAGAGTCCTTGTCATGACCGAAAAAAATTGGCCACAGCTTACGCCAGGGGAGCCGGCTCGCTATCGAATCGCCGTTGAGGGTTCGCTGGACGAGAGCTGGTCGGGGCGGCTGGGCGAAATGCACATCGAAACTGCGCTGCGAGACGATCAGATTCCGGTCACCACTCTGACTGGTCAGGTTCGCGACCAAGCCGCGCTCATGGGTGTGCTCAACAGCTTGTATCAAATGCACATGACCATCCTCTCCGTCGATTGCGAATCCTGCCGCGCTAGCTCGGATCTCGCAAACAACTAACCAAAAATTATTTAGGAAACGTAATGAAAACGACACATCGAATCCCGCTGATTTTGACGGCGCTCGCCATCACTGGTTTGGCAGCCGCCGTCCAGGCACAAGATTCCAAAATGAAATACTCCACCGAGATTCCGGCGAATGTCGTCACCCCCGATCGGACGGAAACACGCCTCGGGGCTTTGGAGTTCGTTGATGGATTCCCCACCGCAGCGACTGCGGAGAAGGTGTGGGACCACATGGACTTTTCCCGCGCCGTCGAGGCCATGATCATGACCACGCCCGCGGCTTCGCTACAGGGATTTCGCAAAGGCATCCAAAAGTGGGGACCCGACAATGAAACCATGATTTATTGGGGCGGGCGTCTGGATTCCAAAGGCTTGCTGCTGACGGGCAATACCACGGTGGTCTACACCTTCATGTGGATCGACCTCAAGGATGGCCCCATGGTCATGGAGACCCCGCCCAACGTGTTGGGCATCATCGACGACGCGTGGTTCCATTACGTCTGTGATTTCGGCAACGC
>CAYGUE010000070.1:18324-32859 GCA_964352885.1 uncultured Pirellulaceae bacterium | reverse complement strand
CGCAAACATGGAATTCGTGCGCCAATCAAATAGGTGTTCTCTGGTTCGACGCCCACGCCTCGTGAATAATCCGGGCTAAAAGAACGGCGATTTTTCGGCTTGAAAATTGGTCACTGGCCGAATGCAACAGAAAAAACTGTCTACTCGCAGCCTTGCGGAAGATCGCATGCCGAATCACAGCCAGAACATCTGGGGCACTTCTGACCCTGAAAAGGATTGAACGACTGTTTCAGATCATCCATAAAAGTAAGCGATGGAACGAACACTCTGTCGCCTGGCAAAAGTTGGTAGTTCGTGGACGCATCACCAAGCTGCACAATCTGATCGTAGCAAACTTTCATCACCGTACGACAGCCACCGCAGGAAGATGGGCGAGACACGATCACGCTGTGCCGATTGGCTTTGTTCCCCATTCCGCCGGCCTCAATGATGGCATCCAGCACGGTCTCATTTCCTCTGAACAGAAAGGAACCGGGAGAATTGACCTCACCAAGAACGTAGATCTTTTTGCTATCCCAATTCGTCAATCGAACGCTAACCCGATTTTTCTTTAGATTGTCGTCTAGCCTGCGTTCGAACTCGCGGCGGGCTTGAATACGACGTGTTTCCTCGCGTTCCTGTTTGCCTGATTCAATCTCAGGAGCGTCTTCAAGGGAATTTAGATCATCCTTTAGATCAAGCAAATCGACCGTGTCACGCTTCTCAGGCATTGCAAGCTGAGCTTGCGATTTGGCAAACTCAACTTCCATTTTTGAACGAAGTTGTTCATCGATCTGTGCCTGAATTTCTAGCTGCATCAACTCAGCGGTTTTTCCGTTAGCCTGGTAAGCCCCAAATTCGCCTAGCGATATCGTCCCATCAGGTTTAACGACTTGATCGCCCGGCAACCGAATCGTTGCATCGAAACTGTCTGGCTCCACAGAAATGGTGTCGGTAATTTCGATCGTGTAGCTAGGCATTGGAGCAAGCGCCAACTCTTTTTGAATAAGGAAGCTTTGCGACGGTGCTTCACTAATCTCCTTGGCACGATTCAATAGGCGGTTCCCCGAACTACCAAAAGGTAGGCCCAATGATGAAAGGGAAGAACAGCCTGCCAAAGTTACAGCAATCGACATCACCATGAATGTGGCGAACGCTTGACTCCGGGCTTTGAAAATATGAGCATTCATGTTGAACAACTGAACGGTCGCGAGTGAGTGACTATTCAGATGGATTCGGAAAATCAGAACGTAGTAAATCACCTAATTGTTCTGCGCATTCCCGTTTGGCAAGATTTGACTCTCGCGTAGAAAGTACCGAATGGTCTCTTCTTTTAGCTGTTTCCCAGAGTTCAAGCGAATTTGTGGCCGCTGTGCTGTGCCACCAACATCTAGAAAGACAATTCGATTAGAAAGAAAGTCTGCGGCCTGGGTAAAGAATGCCGCTTGAGGTCCTGCAAACCTAGCGAGGGGAGATCCTGCAAGCTGATCTATTAAAGAGGGTTGGTTCAGGCGTTCAACACGAGCGGCGACCTCCATATCCAATCGCCCATCCAGCCACGCATCTCCCGTAATCGCAATCGCCGCAATCGAACTCTGCAATCGGAATTGGCGAACGTTGACTCGGCCTTTGGACATTGCCAGGTCAATCGAGTCTGAATCGAACTGATCATTCCGAAACGATGTCGTACTGCCGAGGAAACGAGAGAACTGATCCAACAACGGAAACCCAAACGCATGCGACTGCTTCAGATCTCCGCTGAACGAACCAATAAGATCATCTGTCGTTCGCAGGTTCCGAGAGGAGAGTTCCAGTCGCCCACTAAGAATTCCGTCGCCACGGTTCTCATACCCCGTGGCCGATTGAATCAAGTCGTGTGCATCGATACTCGACAATTCAAAATTTGACTCAAGGCTAACACGCGACCCGATGTCAATCGATGCCGAGCCATTCGCATTTCCTTTGAAGATTCTGAATCTTGATCGTGGCACTTCAATGCGTGCCGTTCGCTGCCGTGCGTCAATACGAAACCGAATCGGTAGCTTCAAGTTTTGATTCGCGATTCCAAAAAATCCGGCTCGTGAAATCCCCAACGTCCCAAAGCCAGTGATCGTGTTTCCAGTTCGACCAGAAATTCTCGCGTCCAACAACCCACTTGCTTCCATCGGATCGTCCAGCAAGACGTCAACCATTCGCTTCACACTGAAGTTTCGAACATCGAACTGATAGCTACCAGACGCGCTACCAGACAGCGGAATCGTTGCGCGACCAGCAATCTCTCCCTGCTGTAAGTCGGCACTCATGTTCTTTAGTTGCATGACTCCGTCATCGAAATCGATGTCAGAATAGATTTTGCTACTCACGAGAAGATTCTTCCATTTGACGTCTTCCGCGACAATTTTTCCGGTAGCGATTGGATATTCTCCTGGCGCCACACTCCAATCTATTGCAAGCGAAGCTCGCCCCTCTAATTGACGGAGCGATTTCATGGCAGAACTCGAAATCGACTCGGCAAATTTTCGCATCCTCGCATTGGTAAGACGAACCTTCAGCGGAAACGTGCTTGTGAATGGATTGGAGATAGACTCCAACCGCGTCCCGCCGCTGCAGACAAGTTTGCCGTCGAGCAATTGGCTTTCCAGAGAATACTCCAGTTTCTTTCCGCCTTCCGTCAACATCGCATTTCCTTCGACCGCCGAAAGCCTTGCATCTCCCAGCATGACCGACTTTCCATTGCCAGAGACAGAAACGGTACGCGTGTCAGGTGACTTCCAGTCTCGAATCGAAATCCTTCCAGTTATGACGCCTGAGAGCGGTATCGGTAACTTGCGGAACGCAACGAACTCGGCCAACTCAAGTTTGCTGAGATCAAATACAAGGTCATCACGGGACGCCGTTGTTGTGTCCAGTTCAAGTCGCCCCCCGAAGCCATCTATCAAAAGTTCCATATCTTGACCTGCCGTATCTAACTTCCATTGCGAACGAATGTTCGACAATTCCGCATTTTGGAATCCAAAACCTTCGACGACTGCGGAACCCGATGTCTTAATTTTCCAGGCAGTCGCTTCTCCCGATGCCTTGAAGTTCGATGTCACAAACCCGGAAAGCTTGTCAAAAACCGCCGTTCCTAGAGGCAACGAACGCGTTCTACCTTCGAGATCGAATGCGAACGGCCTGTTCATATCGAAGGACCCTTGCAACGCAAACTTGTCTCGGTTGCTGCCGATACTCTCAAAGCTGATACGACCGTCGACCGTATTGACCCTGAAGCTCTTATCCGGCAACGTCCCGCCGAATGCTTTGGGTTCAATTAGATCAAACCTGCCGGAGAAAATCGGCTGCGAGTCTTTAAACGAAACCGCAAGCTCTCCATCCGACAATGAAGCAAATGAACTTGGCAGATTAAGCTGGTACTCCAACAGTGAATCCAACGATGCGTCGTTCCACCGCAGATCAAATTTGCCCGCATCGGAACCAACTGCCCAATCGCCCTCCATCGCTGCCGTGCCGCCGCCTGGAAGTTTTGCTTTCAGGGTGTGGATCGAGAAAGCCGTTTCGTTTTTACCCGCAGCCGAGACATCTCTCAGTGGTTTACCAAACATCGTTATCTGTTTCGAGTTGGCGTTCCAAATGGCCGTTGTCTCGTCACTTTCGTCCATTCTGACCGTGGCATTGAAGAAACCACCGAGCTTTTCTGCAACATTGTCGCGGCTCAAACCAGTCCGCGAGGCGAACTCTCCAGACGAGTCCATCTTGATGACCGTTCTGCCCAACCATGCCGCGGGAAAACGAATCGCGTCGAGATAGACGTTGCTGGCCTTACTGGTTGCCAAATTCAAACTGGCGCCGGCCTTGATGCCACCGCCGCCGGCAATTTGGCCGTTGAGTTCCGTGAGCCTCAGCACTCCTTCGTCAATCGTTATTCCGGCACCAAGCTGTTCAACTTTCGCGTCTGGGAATTCGAGAACCGATTCGAATACGGTTGCTTCAACATCCCACGATTCGATCGGACGCTGATTGCCAGAGGGCAATGAGATCGATGAAGTAAACCCAAGCGATCCGTCGATGCCTGAGTTGCCAAGAGCTTCAACCTGTGGTGCCAATCCATATTCGACTTTTGCGTTGGACATCTGACGCGCGAAAAACTTGATCGCTTCGTCAGCTGGTACGTCGTTTCCCTGGACCTTGATGACGCCTCTATCGGCGATCCGTTCAACGGCTTGGTTCGGTAGTGGCCATTTGACGAACACATCCAGATTTGCCGATGGCCTGCTAGCGAGGCGAGCAATCACTGGTTGAAATACAAGTTGTCCGCCTTCAAGAAACGTCGTTAGATTCAGATTCTGAAGGTTCATTCCTCCCACGCTTCCAGACTTCGAAATCGAATCAACTTTGAGCGTCCAAGTTCTCAAATCGGACGCCGAATTGAGCGGAATCAGTAAGTCGACGATTCCGTCGCCAACCATTTTGAATTCGAATTGCCGATCAAGCTCCTGAAGGTCGAAAGTACCAAGAATGCCATCGACATCCTGATTCTTTGTCGTCGCTTTAACACCAACGCTGCCTTGAAGGTCAATTGTCTGACCTTCTTCCGTGAGCACCAATGGTTGAATCTGGACATCGACTTTACCTGTGTCTGCCTTGATTTCGCCGAAAGCTGCATCGTTCGTGTCGCCAATCGCTGAGATCCTCAGCGTCGTTTCGAGTGACTCGTTCACGTCGACGGAACCTGTAACTTTTCCGGTTGCAGATCCAGCGACTTTTAACGGAATCTGCTTGACCAGATGTCTCAAATCGGCCACGTCCACGTTGGAGAAGTCTCCCTCAAACTTTGAACGACAGGGCAGGCTGCCTATCGTCGTCGTGCCTGTTGCGTTGACCGCATCCCCGTCTCCTAGCGCAGCAATGACGTTGTTGTAGGTGACCAACCCATCTTGAATTCGCACGTTTGCTTGGCGGATCGCAATCGGCAGATCAAACTTTGGAATGTAAAGTCGAGAATCTTTTGTATCGATATCGGAGAAATATTTAATTCCGGACTTCAAGTCTCCGCCAATCATGCCAGTGACATCGAATTTGGAATCAGCGCCCAGATGTTTCAAAACCGATGGAGGAATGCCAGGCCATTTTTGCCATTGTTGATCGACGATATGGAGCTGATCGCCTGCAAAGTTGAATTCCAATTCGCCGGATTCTTTGTCAACGTTGCCACTTAATGACAATTCTCCTTCGAGCACCGTTGCATTTCCAGTCAGCTGAAATTTCCCGTCGCTATCGAACAACTCAGCATCGTTCAGCGTCAATTCGACGCTGCCATCGTCATCAAAACATATGACCTTCGAATCCTTCAGCTCAATTCTGTTCGCAGGTAGAGTGATTTGCTGAAGGTTGATATCGGCAAGTGAAAAGGAAGTTTCACCAGTTAACTTTTGGCTGTCGATTGAAATCTCAGCACCGCTTACGACGATCGCATCCATTGGCGTCTGACCACTTGCTAGTGCAAAGATCGATTGCTCGACGGATAACTCACGAAGCCGCAATTCGATTCCGTTCTGCGCCTCGATCACAATGTCATCTACGGTAAGCCCGCCGAATCCGACTCGGACCGAACCTACTTTGGACGATTCAAATCCAGCCTCAACCAGCTGGCTCTCGATTTTCGACTTGGCGATCGAATTCACGGAGAACCAACCAACAACACCAGCGACCAGAAGCACCAACAGGATGATGAGCATCAGCCGGCGAATGAGTCGAGGTTTTTTCGTCTGGGTCGTCATGTTGCTCGCATAAAAAACGGTGCTCGAAAGACATGCTTCGAACACCGTTTGAATCGTCAAAATCTGACATCATTCACCACTGGAACATGGCCCCAAAGGATGGTGCCGATTATGCCATACCGAGATTTTTCTTTTCCATGGCGAATAACTTCTTGGTTTCTTCTATCGAAGTTGATTCAGGAACGGCATCCTCATTGACATCGAACCATTCTGGCTGGAACTGGATGAAGCCGTGTCCGCCTTTCTTTTGTGAGTTCTTGATCGCCTGTCGAGCTGTCAAGGCAACGCAAGCATCGGCTAGGGCAACCTCGCCGTTACAGCGTGGCTGATTGCTAATGTCACCCGTGCTGATGCACCAGGCCCAATGCTCGATCTCTTCCTTGTAGCCGCGGCTGACGTAACCAGCACCTTGTGCTGCCTTTGCTGGAGCAGCATCACCTGACTGAGTCGTGTCGAGTACAACGGCGCCGCCCTTTTGCTTCTTTGCACGTGTCTTGTAAGACGTACCAGCTGAAGGATAAACGAGAACATCCTTCTCTTTATCCAGTATCATCGTTCCCTTAGTGCCCATGACGACTTCGCCGTAGCCACCAAAGCCGTTGCCGTTGATGGATGAGTAAGTGACGACAACTTTCTTGTTGTTGTCCTGTTCGTAGCCCGGAATCTCTCCGCCGATCGCTTTGCCACCGGAGAATTTGTAACCATAGTCGTTGACCTGATCGTAGTACCCAACATCGAAATCGTAGTCGTATCCTTGTCCCGGATACTCGAACGTGCAGTAGACATGGTCAGCTGCATCACGATCCATCGGAGCCGTGTGACGACCGCCAACCGCATGTACGGTCAAGGGATGAACATGCTTGCCTTTTTCTTTCGAGAGTGCCGCAATGAAGATACTCGCCGCATCCAGTTGATGACTTCCGAGTTCCGCCATCAAACCGCCACCAGTGCGATCCCAAAGTCGCCATCGAATCAGCTCTTCCATCGCCGAGCGAACTCGATCGCCGTAGACTTCTTTATTGTCCACATAGCCGTATTTGGTCGCGTCGATCGCCTTGTCCGCGTCGAGCTGCATCCACTGAGCCACTTTTTTACCAAGCTTCGATCGATCGCTTGCACTGGTACTAGGATCGTTGAAGGCCTTCTTAAGCTTCGCAAGATCGTTCCCGATTTTATCGATTCTCTTTCCGGCAATCGTTGATTCGCCGCCAGGGATCGGCAATGACCAAGAGTCACGGCCAGGTGCATTGTTTCGGTGCCATTGTGCACGGATCGAATGAACCTCCCCGAGCAATCCCCATTTGATCAAGTTGACGGCGTTGTCGTAGAGAATACTGTAGTGACGTTGGTGGCCGACGGAAAGGAAACGTTCTTCGCCCTTGGTGTTTGCCGTTCGCGTCATCAGCTTGCACTGCGCGACATTGTGAGCCATCAACTTTTCGCAAAGCACATGTTTGCCAGCCTGCATCGCAGCGATCGCGATCGGAGCATGCAAGAACAGCGGCGTCGCAATGATCACCCCATCAATGTCTGGATCCTGAATCGCTTTTCTCCAGTCCGATTCCACTTTGACGTTTCTCCGCGCTTCCTCTTCGGTATCCCAACCGTAGACGTCCATCAAACCTTTGCGAACGCGCTTCGCATTGTCCGAAGACCAGTCGCCGTGGAATGCACGGTGGATCGAAGAAGGGCGCATGTCACAGATCGAAGTTACCTGGACATAGTCAGGATTGATCGCTCCGATAAGAACGTTGCCCTCGTCGCCCGTTCCTATCACGCAAACGCGAACCGGATTGATTGGCTTTTGGTATCCGAAGTACATGGCTCCAGCACCTACAGCGGTCGCTCCACCGATGGCCATCGTGTTGCGCATGAAGTCGCGACGATTGATGCGATCATATTCGGAGAGCGACGAATAATAGTTGTCGGTTCCGTTTTGGCGTTCTTCCGCGGAAAGGCTATTCATGATATTTCCGTTTATAAATTGAGTCAGATGTGTAGATTGTGAATTGGCAAAGCAGGCGATGGTAAATCGATCTAGCGTCAACCTTGGCCCAACGGTTCCCCGCTAGCCGAAGTTCGTTTTCCGAATCCGGAAAAGAAGTAGTCCAATCCTCCAAAG
The DNA here is from genome assembly GCA_964352885.1 of uncultured Pirellulaceae bacterium. GTDB lineage: Bacteria > Planctomycetota > Planctomycetia > Pirellulales > Pirellulaceae > Mariniblastus. The sequence goes on along the minus strand of CAYGUE010000070.1, from coordinate 24,981 downwards.
CGACCAGCGCAGGTCGCGAACAAAACCAAACAAGCGACCATCTCGATCGCTTGGTAATGGGTCGGTGCGGCTCCAGGAACCCAGAAAGGCTGAGTGAGCAGAACTGAAAAAAGAAAGCCTGCTCCGGCAAGCGAAGCCCACCGCGTAAAAAGGCCAAGGATCAAAAGCACACCGACGGTTACGTCAAACCAAGGTATGATTTTGTTCACGACTTCCTGTCTCGAATTTTTCTGTGCAAAGGGACGATGCAGGGGCAGAGGCCCGGTTTCACGAACCTGATTTCCAACCGGGATGCTATTGATTTGCGTTTCGAGCGAATCCCAAATCTGAGCGACTTCGCCTTTCCACTTGGTCATCTCCTTGGTTCGATCTTGCTGAATCGAATCGACTTGACCTCTCAAAGAAGCAACATCAAGAGCTACATTGTGGCGGTCTTCTCCGTCGCGATCAAAACCATCGAGACGGTTTCCGGTTCGATACCACGCCAAAACGGCAACCCGATTCGCGGTAACCCAATCTTCCAGTTCGTACTGATGAGCTTCCAAAGATTCGGCGATTCGTGCTGGTTGTTTCTTGATTTCTTCAACTTGAGACTTGAGCTCCGCTATTCGAGTTTGAGCTCGGGCGGCTGAATCGTCTTCTCCAGAAGCCAATTTTTCGAAGTCCTTGATCTGGGCTTCTTTTTCGGCAATCAACTCGGGGCTACCAATCGCGTAGTAGTTGGTCGCCTGTTCGATAAAGTCATCCCAGACGGCAAGAGTTCGTTCATTGTCAATCATGAAGTCAGTGGTGCCCTCGTCATCGAAGGTCTCGGTGATGCCCAACTGCATTCGCCCGTTGGCATCGTCGGTCATCGACAAGAAGAAATCCGCAAACGGGCCTTTGGCACCTTTCAGGAAATACTGTGCGTCAAAGCCGTCTTGCAGCTTATCGACGCCCTCTTTGTAAAAGTGAAAGCCAACAACCAGACGCAGTGCGATGATTGCGATGAATATCAAAAACAGGTTGAATCGTGTCAGGTGAGAGAACAAAGTCGTCTCCAAGGTCTCGAGCGGCAAATGAGTCGATACAGTCTTATCGTGATCGACTTTGGGTCTCCCCAATTGTATCCCGACTTAAAAAAAACGTCCCCAAACGAAAGGGGGAATTTGCAGGTTCTACCCGGATTTTTGGACTACGAGATAACGGCTGACACGGGAAGCGCTGAAAATCCCCGGCAATTGGGACAATCAGACGGTTTTACTCGGTCAGTCTGTCACACACTGAAAACGCGTTGCACGATCTGGGACAGATTCGCCTACGATCCTAATTCCCTTTTACGTACGTATCAAACCAGCGAATCATCTCCGCTTGAGTTTGCAGAACACTCTGGCGTGCCCGATATCCATGTGACTCGTACGGCAGCATTACCAGCCGAACGGTTCCGCCATTGCCCTTAATCGCCTGGTACAACCGCTTGCTCTGGATCGGGAACGTACCGCTGTTGTTGTCGCTGTCTCCGTGAACCAACAGCAACGGCTCGTTGATCTTGTCCGCGTGCATGAACGGGCTAATGGAGTGGTAGATCTCTTTCGCATCCCAGTAGCTGCGTCGCTCGGATTGAAAACCAAACGGCGTCAGTGTTCGATTGTACGCTCCCGATCGCGCGATTCCGGCTTTGAACAGGTCACAATGAGCCATTAGATTCGCCGTCATGAAGGCTCCATAGCTGTGACCGCCGACGCCGACTCGATTTCGATCAGCGACGCCCATTTCGACCGCTTTGTCGATCGCTGCCTGAGCGGAATCAACGATCTGCTCAATAAATGTGTCGTTCATCGTTTCCGGATCGCCAACAATCGGCATCGTTGCCGCGTCCATGACGGCGTAGCCTTGAGTCAGAAAGCTCAGGTGCGTGATACCTTGCATCCGCGTGAACCGAGCGTCTGAGCCAGAAACCTGTCCCGCAGTGGAAGGGTCGTTAAACTCTTGAGGATAGGCCCAAACCAAAAGAGGAAGCTTGGTCCCTTCCTTGTAGTCACCGGGCAAATATAAGGTCGCCGAAAGCGGAATGCCGTCTTTTCGCTGGTACTGCACCAACTGCTTTTTGATCGATCGGATCTGCGGCGTTGGATCTCGAAACTCCGTGAGCGCATCGACCGAATCGCTGGAAAGGTCTCGCATGCGATAATTCGGCGGCGAAGTCGTGTTCTCGTGATTGGTAATCAACATTGGACTGGGAAACTCATCCGAATCACCTTTTGCGAAACCGGAAATGCGAATTGGAGATTCGAGTGCACCTTCCTCGCAGCGCCAATGACGCTTCGATTCGAGACTGTCGAGGCTCTGACTGTCGACGAAAGGCAAATTTCCCTTCGGCGATGCACCGTTTCCAAATCGAAAGATGTGTTCGCCTTTTTGCAGCGCAACATAGTGACCAGTGTGGTCCGGAACCTGAATGACTCTTCCGGGATCCCCGTACCGATCACGAACACTTCGATCAACCAATGTGAGCGGCGACGTTTCCGGATCGCTCAAGTTGTGGAACAGGGTTCGAACCCAGCGTCGGTCGCGATCGTATTCGGTCACGGAAAGTCGATCCTTGTTCGCAAAGAAATCCACGCCCACCCAACGGTGCTCCGTCTTTATCAATGGTTGTGAATCGCCGTCGAATGGTGCGGCCAACATTGAAACCTGATCACGGAATGGAGCTTCGGCGTTTGGGTCACCACCATCGAGAGCTTCGGACCAAATCAAAGTCGCATCTCGCGACGACATCCAGTCGATACCGCGGCGCCCGAGCCTAACTCCCTCGATCGGTATGTTCTCTTCCATCGGAATATCGGCGACTCGGTAGACTTCGCCTCCATCGAGATCCGTCACGGAAATCTCTCGCGGGAAAGAACCGTAAGTCAGCAGATACGAAAACGGCTTAAGCAACCGCTGCACCATCAACGACTTGCCATCTGGAGACGGATTCAGGCCGATGAACATATCCGGCTTGGGAAACTGATGGACGACTTTGCCATTGAGGTCGATGATTTTCGCTTCTGAAGTGATGTAGTGTTCAAACAGAGCTTCGTCGTAAGGCGTCTTCAACAAATCCTGGTAAGTTCGCGTTGGTGATTTTTTGCCAGTTGATTCCTGAATCGATGGTCCGGATGGGGCAGACGGTTTCGCAGGCTCCTCTCCTCGCGATTCCGGAACCGCGAGCAAGGCAACATGATTCCCATCAGGCATCCACTCGGGCGCTTGCATGACTGAAGAAATATTGTCGTGCAGCCTCCGAACTTCTCCAGTTTCGAGAAAGCAAACGTATAGTACGGTGCCGCTATCAGTGACTTCCGTAAACAGGAACTTTTTGGAATCGTGACACCATCGAGTCGATGCAATCTTCGCATCTGGTGAAAGTTTGACTGTGGTGCCCCGATCATCAACGCCAGCATCGGTCTTTCGGATGCTGATACCGCGGTACCAAGACGTTTGAAACCTTGCGTTGGCTTGCGGATCGATCCTCACACCAGCCAATCGCAAACGCCGCCTTGCGATGTCGCTAATATCCGGCATCGCATCAAGCTCAAGAAACAACATCCAATTCGAATCCGGACTAAAAGCAACAATGGGTTCGGGCCTAGCGTCGATGATATCGACCACTTCCTGAGGCGGAAGTTGCCAAGTTTCGTCAGAGATTGCGGATTGAGTCATAACAAGCAACAACAAAATGACGGTGATGTATTTTTGCATGGGATGTTTCCTGCGTGAAGGAATCGATGCGTTTAATGTATACCCAGCGATCACTTTGAGCGAGGGTGATGCCGATACAGCAAGGGGTGAAAGAGATGATGGATGACCCTTATTGATCGTGGCATCACAATACCGTTTGCTACGACGTTGCCTGGCCGCATTGATCCCAGTAAAGTACCACCAACGAGGACAATATTTGATATCCCCAGTGATCCAGTCATCGGGCGGCTTGTCGCAAAGCCACCCCGGTGTCGCCGCTGAGCATAAAACGGAAAAAGCCGCTGGAACGCATTTGCACGCCAGCGGCCATTGTTTCAACTCATTGGAATGATTGATTAGCTACGTCGGCGACGACGGAAAATCAATCCCAGACCGCCCAAGCCAAGCAGTGCAGCGGAAGTGGGTTCCGGCACAGCCGTGACGCTGAGGTTCACATTATCAATCAGCACCGAACCGGCCAAAAGATCGGTGCCGTTGATCGGGCCGATGGCCTGACTGAACTCGACGAATGCTGCTGTCGCACCAACGGGCACGGCATCCGGGGTGAGCGTGATCAAGCTCCAATTATCTTGATTGATATCATCTTGAAAGAACTGGTTGCCACTGTCGTACAAGATGTCCCCAGAATCATTCAAGAATCGCAATGCGAATAGCACGTTGCCAGTGGTACCAGCAAAACCCTTGGCTTGAAAGCTGAAGGTCGGGGTGTCGCCTGCGGTAAGCGGCGGAAGCCCGCCGTCGTCGATCGAATTCTGTAGTGCCACCGCAGCGTTTACCGCAGGTGATGCGAGTTCCAGTGAGAAATTACCCTCAAACGCGTCGGTCGATCGGGTGTAACCCTGAGCTGCGTTTAACCAAGATTCAGCGGCCAATCCGCCACTCCCCGCGGTCTCGAATCCGCCGTTGGCAAATCCGTTGACGGTGTCGGCTTGTGCGATACCAGCGAAGAATGCCGAGATCGCAACGGCTGCGAGAGCCACCAGTGAATATGTCTTCATTTCGATTCCTGTCAGTTGGGTCAGTTGGGGTGGGGGTCTGAAAAAATTAGGTTTCAGGAGCTAACCGCGTTCTACCGGCACAAATCAAACTTATCAGCAAATTGTGCGGAACTGTGCCTCACTTTGCATCGCTTTCAAACGCGTTGCTGTAGGTAAAAATGAGACCGGTTGCATCAACCAATGAAAAAAAACCAAGTTCACAGCACTATCCATGAAACCGGTTGCATAATCTACAGTAGCAACAAGGGGAACGAGGTCAAACGCTTTTCAACGGCAGTCGTCGCTTTTGCCCAAAAGTCATCCCACCACGAATCCACCCAGAAGTAGGGATCCTGCCTTGGTGCGAATGCCATGGCTCCGCCGAGCGTCACCCGCTCGAGATCCGGAGGAAACCCGTTGTGTCCGATACCGACTTCAGTGGTAGCTGCAAATCCAGCCAAGCGTCTGTTCAGCAACCAGCACGACCACCAAAACCAACAGTAACAATCGATTCAACGAAGAAACCGCTTTCTGTTTTGGCTCAGGATTGAATTGATCCCAGCTCACCAACGACGGCACCACTCCCGTCAGATTCTGCAACAAATTCTCATCACCGATCAATTCCAGGTCGCTTTCGGCACAGTCAACATTGAGCGGAATTCGATCGGCGCTGAAACTCGAATCCATCCGCCGGAACAGCAGCCCGTAGACACCTGGAATACGCGTTTCGCGATTGAGAACAGAATCGACGTTCGCTCCGATGCTTCCTTCTAATGCGGAATCTGTTTGAGAAAGGCGAATCTTCTTTTCAACTCGTTCCGACGACGTCGCCGGTATGGATGCCGTCACATCAGGAGTCACCGATCCGGTCGGCTTTGAAATCAAGACAGGATCACCAACAAGTTTTACTTCATGCTGATACTTGCCTGCTGCCATGTAGTCTTCCAGCAGCAGCAGGATCGGCGGAAACGTCGCGTTACGCATCCAGTTGTTCCACAGCGGACCCGCTGTTGTCATGAACATCATCGTACGACCGGTTCCGTATTGACCTTCGATCACCAACGGCATTTGGCGATTACCGCGAACCGTCGCGATAACTTTCGCCTGTGCTGGTACGTTCTGCAACCATTTGAACGATGGTTGCAACACTTGCTTCACTTGAACCAAATCCAAGAGCGAATTACGGACGTTATTGACCGGCGCAAAAATCGGATGAATTTCCGGAACAATGTCCGCAGGAGTATCATCCTTCGGCTCATCAATCTCGACCGTTTCTGCAAGCTCAACCGGCATCATGCCCTGGCCGTCTTCGTAAAATGCGAGATTGAAGAATCCAAAATTCGTATTCGGCCCGGCAAAGTAGATTAAACCTCCGCCTGCAGAAGTGAATTGCTTCAGATTCTTGATGGCTGATTCATCGATCTGACCAACATCGCAGAGGCAAATAGCATCGAATCGGCCCAGTGTCTCCGCTGTGACGTTTCGAAGAAAGTCGGCAGTTTGGATTTCGGCACGAATGCCCGTCATGCTATTGGGATTTAAAGCCAATGAAAGAAACTCCGAATGCAAGCGATTGGGCCGATCGATCAAGAGAACGTCGGCGTTGGGTTGCACATCGACAACACAGTACCGTTCATTGTCGACCGCGATGGAATCCTCACCAAGACTCGCCGTTACACCGTGCTTGCCAACCTGCCCGAAGTAGACCGGGAAGATTCGCGTCTGCGACTGTCCGGGTTCGATGGAGTCAATGAAAACGGTAGGCAACTCTTCCGAATCGGCAGTGACTTCCGTTGAGCTTGGGGTAGGTTGGCCGTACACCGTCGAATTCACCTTCACTTGAATCTTGTCGGCGACTTCGCTCGAGTAGTTTCGAACTTCGACTTCCATCATCAACGGCGTTTCTGCAACTCTTACATTGCCAATTGGTCTTAGGTTCGTAACCGCAAGATTCGAG
>CAYGUE010000070.1:13081-18314 GCA_964352885.1 uncultured Pirellulaceae bacterium | reverse complement strand
ATTCGAGTGCCTCGTTTTCACGCAGCGAATCATCTCGATTGCGGCACCTTGATCGGCAAGGGATTCCAACGATTTTCGAGTCGAATCGCCCTGATTCCAATCTTTTGAGCGGAAGTCCGATAACAGGTAAACGATTGCGTTCTCCTGACTCCGAGCTCGAACCAATTCTGAGATGGCCTCCAAAGCTTGGTCCGCTTTCACAGGGAAAGACGACGCCGGCAGGCCAACAATCGACGCTTCCGCCCGACGTGCAAATGCCGAATCGACAACTTCATTCTCGATGTCAAATTCCGCAAGCAGCAAATTCGTTGAGTCGACTGAGTCAGCCGAGGCAAATGACGAATACCGAAGAAGAGAGAATCGATGATTGCTTTGACTACGAGCGCGGCTGACGATCTGCATCACCGTCGAGCGGGCTCGATCCAAGGCTGAGCCCTGGATGTCGCGATCAGTCATGGAAAAACTGTCATCGACCAAAACATAATGATGGGTCGCGCGGCCACCGAGCAGTACGGCGATTCGATCGTTCTCGCAACCAACCTGAGAAAGCAAAAACAAGGCCAACACCAATATTGCGATCCGTGACAGCAGCAGCAACAGTTGCTTCAGCCAAACCCAGTTGCGATTCTTTCGGTGGCTCTTGAGCAGGAACTCCATCGCCGCCCATTCGATCGTCTTGTGTCGAACGAGGTTGATCAAGTGAATCAATATCGGCAGTGCCACGAGTCCAGCGATCAGGCCGGTCCAAACAGCGGGGGAAGATGAGAACAGATTGCTGAACATCCGCTTACTTCCTCGCCATTCGACGACTGATGAATTCGGCAAGTGCCGCGTCCATCGGATCGGTAGTACGAATCATTGCGTAATCAATTGCCGCTTTGGCACAGCCCCGTCGAACTTCGTCCAGAAACTCATGAATCGCTTCAAGGTAGCCATCACGAAGCGCTTTTGGATTGCAGTTCAGCTTCGTTTCCGATTCGAGATCCGAAAAACGCGACGAACCTGAAAATGGAAACTCCAGTTCATCCTCATCGAGAACATGCAGCACCAACACGTCGTGGCCACGTTGTCGCAGAGAGCGGAGCCCTTTCAATGTCGATGCAACATCGCCGAACAGATCCGAAATGACAATCATGGTTCCGCGGCGAGGAAAAGTTTCAGCAGCATCAGCGAAGATCGAACCCAAATCCGTCTTGCGTTTCGGTGTCGCAGACTCAAGGGACGCAATGATCGTGTTCAGCTGCAGTTTTTTACTTGACGTCGGCGTCCGTGAACGAACGGACTCGTCAAATGTCATGCAACCAACGGCATCCTGTTGCTTCAGCACCAACCAGGCGAGCGAAGTGGCAAGCGTCGCCGCGTAATCAAACTTGGTGAAAACGCCGCGACCATACTTCATGCTGTTGGAGACATCCACCAACAGATTGACACGCATGTTCGTGTCTTCTTCGTACTGCTTGATCGTGAGACGATCCTGCCGTGCCCAAACCTTCCAGTCGACGTGGCGGAGGTCATCGCCAGGTGCGTATTCGCGGTGCTGACGAAATTCGATCGACTGACCAAAAAACGGACTACGATGCATGCCCGAAAGAAACCCTTCGACGACGTGCTTGGCCCGAAGATCGAGTCGCGAAATGCGCTTGATCGCTTCAAGATGCAAATATCTTTTGGAATCGGGCATCGGAAGTTAGCTCGTCCTCTTTTGTCGGAGTGTTTTGAATCAATTGATCAACGATATCGTCAGTCGTCATGCCGTCGCTTTGAGCCGCAAAGTTGATCGCGATGCGATGGCGGAGAACCGGTTTAGCCAGCGCTACGATGTCTTCGGTCGTGACGTAGGTTCGACCGTAAAGTAAGGCTCGTGCTTTGCCACCGAGAACGAGATTCTGAACCGCGCGAGGACCTGCTCCCCAGCCAACGTTTTCCGAAATGAACTCAGGAATCCCATCGGATCCAATTCTCGTTTGACGAACCAGCGTTAACGCAAATCGAATCACGTGGTCGGAAACGGGGACATCGCGAACGGCATCCTGCATCTTCAGAATATCATCGCCACTGAGAACAGACCTGACATCGTGCGTGCTGCGAGCGGTCGTGCGTCGAGCGACCTCAAACTCATCATCGAACGAAGGATAGTCGACATAAACTTTAAACATAAAGCGATCCTGCTGCGCTTCGGGAAGGGAGTACGTGCCTTCCTGTTCGATTGGATTTTGCGTCGCGAGAACGAAGAATGGATTCGCGAGCACGTGACGGATCCGGCCAACCGTCACCGTGCGTTCTTGCATCGCTTCGAGCAGAGCAGCTTGCGTCTTCGGTGGCGTTCGGTTGATCTCGTCGGCAAGAACAATATTGGAAAAGACTGGGCCTTCGAGGAAGCGTCTTTCACGAGCACCCGTTGACTTGTTCTCCTCGATGATCTCCGTACCGGTAATGTCCGCCGGCATCAGGTCAGGCGTGAACTGGATCCGCGAGAAGCTCAAGTTCAACGTCTTCGCGATGGTGCTGATCATCAACGTCTTGGCAAGTCCTGGAACGCCTTCCAACAGACAATGTCCGCGACTGAACATGGAGATTAGAATCTGCTCAACGACGTCCTGCTGCCCAACGATCACTTGCGATAGCTCGCCGAGAATTTGTTCGCGGGCTTTCTGCATCAGATCGACAGCGTCCTGTCCAATCGGTTGGTCTGCCATTTGGGTTCCGTGAATTCTTACTGGTATAGAGTAGACATTGTAATCGTTGCAAAAGAACGTGGAACGGTAGTCGCCGCCGTTTTTGCAAGTCTAAACTCAACAATCACGGTGCAGGACCACCGTGCTACGTTACCAACACGCGAAGATCACCTTCGCGCCGAGTGAATCCAGATTCATCGAAATATTCACATAAAGGAACCGCCCATTTGCGACTGGTGTCGATCAGCGTGCGAATGTCACTCATCGTCATGCCGCCATTGGCATTAATCGCATCGCGAATCTTTGATTTGGCCGCATCGATCACTTCGCCGTGAAAGAAGTATTCATCGTTCGCTTTGATGATGTCGCCGTTCTCGTTGGCCATCGCAAGAAGCTCTGGAACCGCATCCTTGTTCTTGGCCGCAGACTTTTGCAGGTCGACAGCCGTTGGTGGCTTCAAGCCTGCCGCCAACAACTTGGAAAGCAGTTCATCAAGAAGGACCTTCTGCCCCTTGGAAAGCTTCGGACCAAAACCAGCAAGTGCGACCGTCTGGACGTTGGCGAAGACGGTTTTCTCTTTCGTTAAGTGCGTAATAACGGCGTCGAGCAATTCCTTTTGTCCCAACCAAGAAAACTCATTCTCTACAACATTTCGCTTGTGACTGAATCGTAGCGGATGGGCCTCATGTAATCGGGTCAACGTCTTTACAACTTGAGCACCGAGTTGCTCAAACCGATCGCGGTGCATGCAAACCGTCCGAGTTTGCGAGATGGCTGTTTCGACAAGTTCGCCAGACTCTTTTAGGCGATCATAGGCTTGTTGAAAGTCAACGACGCCCGCAACACGCGGCAATGAATCGGCTTTGAATCCGGCATCGTTAAGCAAATACACACTCGACGCCGCACGTTCATCCTCGGAATCAGATTCCATTCGTTGAACGTGTTTCAAATCTGTTTCCGTTGGCTTCTTGATCGCAGCAGCTTCCGAGTGCAAGACACGTCCACCACCAATCGTCGAAACAGGAGACTCAAGACGAACCACAAAAGGTTGATTCCAAACCGTGACTGCTGGCTCCGATAGCCAAATTTGAGCGACGCCGCTTTTGCCGGATTCGAGCTCGTTGCAATCCAGCAATCGAATGTTACCAAAAAGTTCCGCTGTCCCAACATGAAAGCGTACTCGAGTTCGATCCTTGAGCGTTTTCTTGAAGCTGTTCAGCAGGTGGAGCCGCACGGTGAGCAGCTTCGAAGGAACAAGGTGCCCGACGGCAGCGAGCTCATGTCCGCGGCCGATCTCATTGAGCCGTACGCCCGCCAAGTTGATGGCGGCTCGTTGACCTCGGTGCACTTCTTCACTGCCCGAATCATGATTCTGAATTCCACGGATACGAACTGAAAGCGCTCCGGGCTGCACTTCTACTGGATCGCCGATGTTCAATTTCCCGCTGCTGACGCTTCCCGTAACAACGGTACCGTGCCCTTCGATCGAAAACGCCCGATCAATCGCCATACGAAACGGAGCTGATTCCCGATTCGAGACTTCCGACGCTGCAACCTCGTCACCGGCTTCTCTGATCGCCACCTTGAGGTCATCAATCCCCATCCCGGATTTGGAGCTGGTACGGATGATCGGAGCATCGTGTAAAAACGTGTCGGCAACCGTCGCTCGAATTTCCTCTTCGACCATCTCGAGCCACGATTCTTCACACAGATCGCATTTGGTCAACGCGATCACGCCACAAGTCAGGTCCAACAACCTCAAAATATCCAAGTGTTCAATCGTCTGTTGCTTGACCGAGTCATCGCCTGCAATCACCAACAGAACCATATCCATGCCGGTAGCTCCGGCGAGCATTTGCCGCACGAACTTCTCATGCCCGGGAACATCAACGACACCGATGTTATAGTCTTCGATTTGGAGAAACGCATAGCCAAGTTCGATCGTGATCCCGCGCTTCTTTTCTTCCGGAAGACGATCCGTGTTGGTGCCGGTTAGAGCTCCGATCAGGGAAGTTTTGCCATGATCGATGTGCCCGGCAGTTCCCAAAATCAAATCACGCATCATGTTTCCCGATAGAGAATGGATCCACATCCTTTGCATACAAGCGGCTTGCGGCTCATCAAGTTGCTGGCTGTCTGCTGTGTCAGAGTCATGTTGCAATTGCCACAGGTCTTCAAGTCCGTGACAGCAAACGTATCCTCACCCATGCTCCTGATATTGCGATCATAGGGCACACGAAGATCAGCATGAAGTTTCTTCAACGCTTCGGCTAGTTCATCTCGAATTCGAGCGTCCTCATTTTTCAAATTTACAAGTTCGGCCGAGACTTTCTTTTCGATGCCGGCCGTTTCCGTTTTAGCTTTCTCAAGATTACTCTTGGCCGTTTCCAGTTCAGCTTCCAGTGCGTCGATCTTTTCAAGCGTCTCAAAAACTTCGTCGGCCTGAACGCTATTCGCCTGTTCATCAGCGGCGATGCGATCTTTTAGCAGTTGAAACTCTTTATTGGATTCCGCCGCATTCAACCTCGCGCGAAATTCTTCCACCTTCGCCTCGCGAT
>CAYGUE010000070.1:0-13071 GCA_964352885.1 uncultured Pirellulaceae bacterium | reverse complement strand
CCCTAGATTCTTTTCGCGCTGCCAACAGCTCCTGCGTCTTGGCTTCGAGGACCTCGGAAAATCCTTGCTCGGTCGATTTAACCAGCCGAATTTGAATCGGCCCGCGCCGCATTCGATCATCAAGATCCGTAAGCTGCCTGAGCATGCGATGCAGCGTTCTCAGCAACGAATAATCGACTTGGTCTGTTGTCTTTTCGTTCAAACTTCGATCCGTGCATGTGACAGTTTTCTGTACTGTCCCCATGGTAACAAACCTCGAATCGACGCGTTAGAGGGCAACTACATTTACCAATAAAACCTAATCTTCGGCCAAAAACTTGATCGAGAGTGGGTACGACCAAACCTGCCCACCATTTGATTTCATGGCTGCCATGATTGGAAATATGATCGAAACTGCGGCCAGAGCGATAAGCAAAGGAATTCCGACAAATACAAAAACAAGCAACCCTGCGACGATGCCGTAGATGAATGCACTGATGATCCAATTCATCATTCGGTTGCCTTGACGACGAACCATCTCCGATTGGTCTTTTCCGAGAATCCACATCAAAATCGGAACAACAATGCCGATCGCAGAATAAACCAGCAACTGTGAGACATGCATCAAGGTGCAGTAAGTATGTTCTTCGATTCCATGGATCTTTCCTCCCGAAATCTTGTACGGCGGCTGGGCGTCACCCGATAGCAGCTTGTCCTTAGCCGTTTGAAACTCTGCATCCGAAAGCGAACCTGAAGCTCGCAACTGTTCCAATTGTTCAAGCTGATGGGCAAGAGTCATATTTTGTCCTGGAAAGGTTTAGGCATCGAATCTCTATTCGGTATCCTCGCCGCAATCTTGGCCATATTCCCATCGCGCAGCAACACTTTATCGGGAAACGGCACTTTCTTTCGCCAACTCGAGACTCGCATGCAGTTCGATGATCGCGATCCGCACTCGCTCAGGAACGTCGAACAGCTCGATATCAATCTCTGCATCGTGCTCAAAACTCTGAATTTCCCAAACGTCTCTCCGATTGTTGGAAATGATCGTTTGCTTTGTCGCGACGACGACATCGCCAATTTTTTTGTGATTGGAGTAGTTTCGTGTAACAACAGATCCGCCTGTCTGATGCTCCACGCTGACTTTGCAGACTAGATACCAAGACTCCACATCGAAGAAGCGGTCGGATTCTTCACCGTCCCGGCCAACAAACTTTAGTTGATAACAGGCTTTGCCGTCGATTTTCGTTTTGGCAACACAGCGAACCGACTCGCAGCGATCGAACCAGTGAGTTGTTTCATCAACAGTCACGGTAGCCAACAGGCTTTCATGCAACTCAGCGTTTGCTTGAATGTGCAAATCATTCTCTCCGCGTTGCCGCCAAGCGACACCACTCAATATCGCGTTTTCTTTTGACGATTCGGCTACCCAACATCCGTCGGTCTGTTGAATTTGCCCGTTAAGCGACCGCTCAGAATATTTCTGTCCGGGCACACTCCATCGTTCAAATTTCCATTCGTTGACGCCCTCGGTTTTCGTCCAGACCGTGTGCATCGACGACATGCTGGCGAGATACTCGTAGCCACCAGTGGCTAAAATGTGTTGATCGATCACATCTTCGGCAGAAGGAAGGGCGGGATCGACTGCTTGGCCAAAAGAAGAATTGCAGAGACTGAACAGCAGGATCAGGCTGGAAAGTCCGATGAAATATTGCGCAATCATGGGTGACGCTCCATTTAAGACACGAAGCATTAATTTACCGAACTGTGCTGCGCTAAACCAGCATTCAAACCTGGCTTTTCGAATCTTAAGGGAGTTGGTGGCCAATCTGGCGGTACTGGAGAAAAGTTAATGCTCGGTTGAATTTTTCGCTACCGCCCAACCCCTAAGTCTAATTTGGATAAAACCCTGGTACTCCACCACAGCTCAATCATCGGATTGGATATTCATCCGGTTGGGCGTTAGTTCTCGCTTTGCGTTTTTTGAACCACGATAGTGGTGTTCGCATCTAGCCGTGGGCGGTTTGAATTTATTAAACGCTGATCATCACTTTCCTTGTCCAAAGTTGACAACGCTGTCAGCTAAGAACGCTCGCGATGACGGCAACATCGACGATATCACTGGTCGAACATCCACGTGACAGGTCCATGCAAGGTTTGGCCAAACCCTGAATCAGCGGACCTAACGCCGAGGCGCCGCCGATTCGCTGCGTTATTTTGTAAGCAATGTTTCCTGAATCCAGATCGGGAAAAACGAAAACGTTGGCACGTCCTGCAACTGGAGAATCAGGCGCCTTTCTGTTTGCGACATCAGGATCGAAAGCAGCGTCGAACTGCAATTCACCATCGATCAACAAAGAGGGCAATTTCTTTCTCACGATTTTGAGCGCTGTTCTGACTTTCTCAACTCGAGGATGATCGGCGCTCCCCAAAGTCGAAAAGGACAACAACGCGACTCGCGGCGTGTCGCCGGTAAGCGATTCGTGACTGGCCGCTGAAGCAATCGCGATCTCAGCCAACTGTTCGGCAGACGGGTCGGGGACGACGCCGCAATCTGCGTAGGTCATGGCGCGATCCGGAAGCTGCATCAGAAAGAAGCTCGAAACAAGTTTACTCTCCGGCGGAGTTCCGACTCCGTAGATTCCGGCGCGAATCACATTCGCTGTCGTGGCAACACTACCTGCGACACACCCGTCGACATAGCCGATACCAACCAGCAATGAAGCATATAGCAATGGATTGGCGTCAATCGCCTCGTTCGCCTGCGCCTCGTCCATGCCTTTGTGTTTACGATTCGCAATCAACTGCTCAATGCATCGCATACGAGTTGGTTCATCGGGATCATATCTGTCGAAACTTTCAATGCCGGGATGCAGCACCTCGACTGTCGGCCCGAGGAGTACCGCTTCGCCATAGCCGGACTCTACAAACTGATTCACCGCATCGATGACTCGAGGATCATCGATCTCTGGAAAGACGATTCGACGCTGTCGCGATTTCGCTCGCTCGCGAAGTTGCTTAATGACGTTCACGGTGACGTTCACGGTCGGACGTTACTCGTGCAACTGAAAATTGTCAGGGACTTCGACTTCCATGTAGAGGATACCGAGCCCATGCGTTTTACCTTGCGCGTCCGTTTTCAGGCTCTCACTTCCGCCACCGCCAAGCGAATCATGCAAAATGAAGTTGAGCGCCATCAGATTCGGAGCCTCATAGCGTTTGACATCGCCAAAACAAATCTCTTTAAAGTGAGACTTCACTGCGTCGATCGTGAGCTGCTCACGAATGACCTCGTAGCCAGCGGAATGATAGGCAACAACACCGACATTGCTGCCGTCACCTTTGTCACCGGAGCGGGCGTATGCAACTTTGGAAAGAGGAACTTTCATGACTTTAACCGGACGTTGTAATGTTGCTTCTCGGGAGGTCGAGGCTCCTGTCGAGACATGGACGTGTATTCATCAACTTGTTTCGGCGGGAGCCTCAACCTCCCGTTTTGAGTTCTAAATGCTCAGACTTCTTCGACGGACACCGAGCATTTGACTTTTTCTTTTGAGATCAACGCTGGCCAGTAGCTGATGATATCGGTGGCTTTAGGGCGACCGCCCGCAAACCCTGTAACTCCCGGAGGTCCGCTGGTCACCAACGGAACGATCTCCATTCCCAATCGATCAAGTTTTGCTTTGTCGTGCCCTTTTGCACCGATTCGTAGAACGACTTCAGCGGGTTCCGCAGGTGCATCCGTGATTCCCGCGTGACAGACGTTGGTGCCAACGATTTCAACAAAGCGTTCCTCTGGAGCGAATTCAACTCCGTCAAGGGCGACTCGATCGAACACGATATCAGCACAGAGTTTTGCTTTCTCGACAGCGTCAGGACCGGCAACGGTCAGTTGGCCAACGAGTTTGTATCCGTCCTGAGAGGAAACCGCAACTTATTATGTGTCGGTGGCTGCCTTGCCGCGAATCCCCGAAACGTGAACCCGATTTTCGGATTCCTGTTTTAGTTGGATCGACGTGAAATCAGCGATGCAATCGGGAGTGATGTAACAGGATGGGTCGCCCATCTCGTAGACCAACTGCGAAGATACCGTTTCAATATTAACCAAGCCACCAGTTCCGTCGTGCTTCGTCACAACAAACGAACCATCCGGACTGGCTTCGACAACGGGATAGCCCATTCTCGCCATGTCAGGAACATCTTTCCAGCCAACAAAGTTTCCTCCTGTGCACTGTGCACCACATTCAACAATGTGACCAGCGATCGTACCGGCAGCCATCCTGTCCATGTCGTCCATCGACCAGCCAAACTCGTACATCAACGGAGCAAGCACGACGGACGGATCGGTGGCTCGTCCCGTGATCACGATGTCGGCACCTTGCCGCAGTGCTTCGACGATCGGTTCAGCGCCGATGTAAACGTTGGCGCTCATCACTTTGTCGACGAACGGAGCAAGCTCTTCACCCGTATCCATGTTGAGGAATTTTTCACCACCATCAATCATCGATTTCAAGTCACCAAGGATATCGTCACCCTCGACAACGCCAATTTTGACACCTTTGATCCCGAGTTTCCGAACGACGTCGGCGACTGCGGCCCGACAGGCTTGAGGATTCACGCCGCCGGCGTTAGCGACGATCTTGATTCCCTTTTCGCGGCAAACCGGCAACACGCGTTCAACCATGCGAACGAAGTCCGTTGCATAGCCAGCGTTTGGATCGCGAAGCTTGAGCTTCTGCATGATGCTCATCGTGACTTCGGCGAGATAGTCGAGCGTCAGGTAGTCGAGCGGTCCTTCGTTCACCAAGCGGACCGGCCCAAGGATACTGTCTCCCCAGAATCCTTGCCCGTTCGCGATGAGAACCTTGTCCTTATTCGGCATGGCGGCAACTCTTTTTTTCATTCAGAACAACTTGCGGATCTTCATCATATCCGAAGCGGAAGGGTTGTTCGAGCGGGCGATTGATTCGGAAAGATTGGTTCTTCCAACCTGAATCGACAAGGTCAACCAACACTGCGCCGCAGGGCATGCTCACGCAAGCGTGAACCTTGACGCCCATGAGCTGATCAAATCGGCGTGTGAGGGAGAGCCACTTGCTCTAGACGGCGACCGCCTCAACATCGCCATGCCCCTTCATAATCTGATCCCACGCCACGGCGAGGATCTTCACCGAATGGCGAATCTGTTCCTCGGTGTGGCTGGCGGTCATGAAGATTCGCACACGAGTCTCTTCCTGCGGAACTGCCGGATAGAGAATCGGCTGAGCATTGATGCCTTCGTTGAACAGTGCTTCCGAAAGCAAAAGCGCTCGCGAGTTGTGGCCGCAAATGATTGGGATGATGGGTGTACCCAAAGCCATTCCCGTATCGATGCCGGCATCCTGCGCCAACTTCAGGAACAACTGTGAGTTGCTTTGTAGCTTCTTCACCAACTGCGGATTCTTCTTGAGCATCCGCAGCGATCCTAGGGCAGCACCGGCGTTTGCAGGAGGCATTCCAGCAGCGAAAACGTAGCCAGGCGTCGTGTAACGCAAGAACTGAATCAGTTCCGCTTTGCCCGCGAGAAACCCTCCGCAGCTGCCAAATGATTTGCTCAGCGTGCCCATCCAACAATCGACATCGGATCGATCAACGCCGTACATCTCTCCGATACCGCGACCGGTTTCGCCAAGCGTTCCGATTGAGTGCGCTTCGTCCACGTAAAGCCACGACTTGAATCGTTTTTTGATCTCAATAAAGCGGGGCAGGTCCGGGTAGTCGCCGTCCATGCTATAGAGTCCTTCCACCGCAATCAAGACTCGGCGGAAATCGCGACGCGACGTTTTCAGGATCTCAAAAAGATCACGCCAATCATTGTGCTTAAACGGACGCCGGCGAGCCCCCGAAAGGATGGCTCCTTGGACGATACTGTTGTGAGCAAAAGCATCATGGACAATCAAATCCTGAGGCCCCACAAGGTGCCCGATGATGGTCTCGTTGGTTGCGTGTCCGCCTGGGAAGGTCATCACGTCTTCGACGCCAAGAAACTCTGACAACTCGGATTCAAGCTCACGGTGAATCGTTTTCTCACCCGAGACAATTCGACTGGCGGAAACCGATGTTCCGAAAGTATCAATCGCTTCTTTGGCCATCGCGTTGACTTCAGGGTGCCCCGAGAGACCAAGGTAGTTGTAACTACCGTATGAAATCAGCTCACGACCATCGATCTGCGTCATATTGTCGACGCGTCCTTCATGCACACTGAAGAATGGATTGCGAACACCAGACGATTCAATTTGCTTCCGCTGATCACTGAGCAACAAAAACTCGGGGAATTTCGTCAAATCGTAATATGACTCGGGAATCGGACCGCTGATTCGAGACTTGCTACCACGGCCTCCAGCAGGCATTTCGTTGGTTGGCTCGACACCGATGTGCTCCTGAATCGCAGCCGCAACATCGCGTACTGTTTCGACTTCCTGCAGAACGTCTTCCGGCAATCGGCCTCCAAATGCTTCTTCCAACGTGTGAGCGATATCAAGTCGCTCTACGGAGTCCAATCCAAGGTGCACGATGTTGGTATTAACATCCACGTTGTCAGCGCGATTGCCTGCCGTGCTGACGACCACTGCGATGACGGCATCGACCACAACAGGAGAGAGTCCTGCCAGGGAAATTGCAGCGCTCGTTGCGCCGTTAAGACGAGCGCCATTTGCCTTTGGTTCCTGCTGATCCTGTTCCCAAGACACCCACGAGGCAACAACGTTCCTCAGCCGACCTTTCTCGAAATCGTCCTTGCACGCGTGACGCTGTACTTTTCCGCTGGAAGTCTTCGGAATACTGTGACTTCGAACCAGAACGATCGCATCTGGCGGAAGTTCATGCTCTTCTGCAATCGCCGTACGAATGTCCTTGAAACATTCATCCCAATTGCGACTCTTTCGCCCACGGTCAACTTCGCAAACGATCACGAGGTGCTCGCGGTCCCATCGAGTCAACGCGAATGCTGCGCATCCACCAGAACGCGTCGAAGGGTCGCAGCTCTCAACCGTTGATTCGATATCTTGCGGATAGCGATTCACACCGCGAACGATGATCATGTCTTTTAAGCGGCCGCAAACGAACAATTCGCCATGGTGCATAAACCCAAGGTCACCTGAGCGAACGTATTTTTTTCCGTTGTCTGGGCTGAGACGGGCTTCGAAGAACTCGGCCGTCATTTCAGGCCGTTCGAAGTAGCCGACGCCGCAGCTTGGGCTATTGATCCAAATTTCGCCAATCTCGTCTTCCGGGAGACAGCGTCGTGTTTCTGGTTGAACGATCTGAACGTCTTCTTCTAGAAGAACCTGTCCGCAGCCCACCAGATTTCGGCCAACTCGATCATCAGGTTCGACTTGAACGACGCGGTGCTGGACCAGTTCGTTGCGGTCAAAGGCGCGAATCACCGGAGCTTCACTGCGATCGCCACCAGTGACTAACAATGTCGTTTCAGCCATGCCATAGCATGGATAGTGGGCTTTCGGGCTAAAACCGTAAGGACCGAACTTTTCGCTAAAGGCATCCATGATGTCCGCGCGGACGGGCTCTGCTCCATTGAACGCGACTTCCCAAGTCGAAAGGTCGAGGCCTTCGCATTGTTCAGGCTTGATCTTCGTTGTGCACCACGCATAAGCAAAGTTTGGTCCGCCGGTAACGGAACAACCGTAGTCCGACATGGCTCGCAGCCAGCGAATTGGATACGTCAAAAATGCGACGGGCGACATCATGATCTGAGTCGCACCCAAATACAGCGGATTGAGAATGCCTCCAATCAAACCCATGTCGTGATAGGAAGGAAGCCACGTGCACGCTTTCGTGCCATTGCTGACTTCGAATGCCCGAGTAATCATGCGGCAATTGGAAATAAGGTTCTGATGCGTCAGCACGACGCCTTTCGGAGTTCCTGTCGAACCCGAAGTGTATTGAATCAAACCGATATCGGAGGACCCAACCTTTGGGGAAACCCAGTCATTCGCAATGTCACTGCTAACTTCTTCAGTTGCGATCCAAGCAAGGCTGTCGAGGTTTGGCGCATCAGCTAACCAACTACGTGAACGCTCAATGACGGTCCGAACTGTCAGCGCTACAGCTGCATGACAGTTTTCCGAAATGGAATTGACGCGTCCCATGTTCCGATTTCGACGCGGCGGATAAGCAGGAACAGGCGTGACGCCGGCGTAGTGACACCCGAGAAACCCACGAATGAACTCAAGTCCCGGCGGATACATCAAGACAGCTCTTTTGCCAGCGAAGCCTTTTACGACAAGGTCAGCAGCGATGGCGCGCGCGTCCTGATCGAGCTTTGCAAACGTGACTGAATCGACTTCATGTTCGCCATGATCGAGATATCGATAAGCGACCCGATCAGGAGTAGCGGCTGCCCAATAGCGCAACCGTTCCATGAAGTTCGTTTCAGGAGGTGAGTAAGGATGTAGTAATTGTTGTAAGTCAGAATTCACGGCAGGGGTGTTCTCCATCCCGTCAAGTGTGATCGCAGCGTCAGGTTTCAAGGAACGATTTGGGCAACAAGGGTGTTTTTGGCAATCCAAAGCTACCCGATTTTTTGCACCGCATTGTAACGAGTATCGGGATTTTCGGCATGACTCCTTTCCAAATGCAGATCTGGCATATCCAGCAGAACTTTACAGGCAAAGTTTCCGTGAGAATGTCGATCCCTACAGCCCGAATTACCCGTCATTTGATCAATCCGGTAATTTGGATTGGGGAGCTCGACCTTACATCAGAACTTCCTATCGGACTAGAAAACGCCGGTTTCCAAGTGTGCAGGGCTCATAATGGTATTCCCTACATAGGAAAGATCACCAGCTTCCGAACCCGATGCTGATCTTGTTCGAGTCTCAGAAAAGGGCTTCCAACGCGCCACCACCCCTGTTTATACCCAAGCATGCTTGACGCAGCTCCATCTAGGAAACAATCAATGTCATCAATGTCATCCGATCTGGCCAAGTCAAGATCCGAGAAACACTGCAAGAGTTGCTGGCGAAGCGACATTCACGTCCCCGTACAATTGCCCGCCTTCATCCACGGATTCCTAGCAGTCGCCACTTTCGGTCTATTTCTGCTGGTAAAACCATCACGCTGCGTTTGCTGCGGGACCAAGCGAATCTTCTAGAACATCAAAACATCGCTCGCAGGCACCTGAAACGTCACAGGAACCGTTTGGGTTCAAGTTCCACGACTTCACCCGAATTCTGGCGAAGATAGCCACCGGAAAGTTCACCGCGGGCAGAAAACTAATTCTCGCCGGTGCTTAGAATCGACATGAACGCTTTCTGCGGGATGTCCACGCTGCCCACCGATTTCATACGTTTCTTTCCTGCTTTCTGCTTTTGAAGCAGCTTCTTTTTCCGCGAGCTATCACCGCCGTAACATTTGGCTGTGACATTTTTGCGTTGGGCTTTGACCGTTTCACGAGCAATCACACGCGAGCCGATCGCGGCCTGAACGGCGACCTCGAACATGTGTCGGTCGATTTCTTCTTTGAGTTTTTTCACGACGGCACGACCTCTTCGGTCCGCATCGGCACGATGGCAAATGATACTGAGTGCGTCGACTTGGTTCCCGTTGACGAGAATATCCATGCGAACGAGGTCCGCCATGAAATAGCCGACCATGTCGTAGTCCATCGTGCCGTAACCACGTGTGATGCTCTTCAGGCGATCGTGCATGTCGTAGATCACTTCGGCCAGCGGCAGATCGTAAGTCAACATCACGCGTGTCGTCGAAAGGTATTCGGTGTTATGAAGTAGGCCACGTCGTTCGTTGCACAGCTTCATGACGGCCCCAACGTATTCCTCCGGTTGAATCAAGTTAACCCGAACAATTGGTTGTCGAAATTCTTCAATGCCGCCCGCATCGGGAACTTCCTGCGGGCGATGTATCGCAAGGACTTCGCCACGCTTGGTCAGGATTTCGTATGTAACGTTTGGCGCCGTCTGAACCAAATCTACATCTGCCTCCTGCTCCAGACGCTGCTGGACGACTTCCATGTGCAGCATGCCAAGGAATCCACAGCGGAAGCCAAAGCCAAGTGCCTCGCTGGATTCAGGTGCGAATTCGAAGCTCGGATCATTGATCGCCAGCTTCTCGAGGGCTTCGCGCAACTCTTTGAAGTCCTGACCATCGGAAGGATACAGGCCACAGTAAACCATTCGCTTTGGCTCGTGATAGCCCGGCAATGGCTCGACGTCCTGCGCCGAATTGCGAGTTACCGTATCTCCGATGTTTACATCGTTCAGCGACTTAATGTTGCAAACGATATAGCCAACCTGTCCCGCGCGAAGCTCATCACAGATCGTCTGCTGAGGTCGAAATTGGCCGATCTCGACAACTTCATGAACCGTGTTGGCGCGGATCATGCGAACTTTTTGGCCCTTTTTGACCGTGCCGTTTATCACACGAACGTAGGTGATTGCACCGCGGTATTCGTCGTAATGCGAATCGAAAATCAACGCCTGCAAATCGGCAGCAGGATCTCCTTCAGGTGGTTTGATGCGAGTCACAATCGCGTCGATCAGACCATCGATATTGATTCCTGCCTTTGCGCTAACGCGGATGACGTCCTCGCCATCGATGCCGAGCGTTTGTTCCATCTCCTGAACGACTTCGTCGGCTCGTTCATGTTTAAGGTCAATCTTGTTGACGACAGGAATGATGTCGAGGTCATGCTCGATCGCTGCATAGCCAGTCGCAACCGTCTGAGCCTCGACTCCCTGGAATGCGTCCGCGAGTAACAATGCTCCTTCGCAACAGTTCAACGAACGGGAGACTTCATACTGAAAATCAACGTGCCCGGGCGTGTCGATCAGATTCAACTCGTAGATCTCTCCTTTGTGCTTGACCGTCATCGCAACGGCACGCGCCTTAATCGTGATGCCACGTTGTCGCTCAAGCTCCATGTCGTCGAGCAACTGCTCTTGCATGTTTCTTTTTTCTACCGAGCCCGTGTGCTCGAGAATTCGATCTGCCAATGTGCTTTTGCCATGATCGATGTGAGCGATGATGCAAAAGTTACGAATGTTTGATTGTGGAATTTTGGCCATCATGCATTCTGACGATTGAGGTGCTCAATACGTGCCAAGCCCGCGGCTCCGACGTACCCGGCATCTCCACCGAGTTCCGCGTAGCGGACCACCAGTTTTTCAGCCAAAACGGGAAACACATTTCTCTTTGTTTCTGCAATCACGCCATCGATGAATCGACGTCCAACATGAGATGTCGATCCGCCAAAGTCCATCGCACCACCGAGGATGAAAACTTCCGGGTCGATCACATGAGCCAACGATGCGACACCATGCCCAAGGTACATCGCTGTCTCGTCGATGACCGAAAGTGAAAGTTCATCTCCCTTGTCAGCAGCCTGCGAGATCATCAGTGCCGAAAGCGGCGAAGCTTCACCCATCTCCTGAGTCAGCAAACTCGCTGCTCCGCCTGAAAGCGCTTCGGTGCATCGCGCCACGACAGCGGTTGCACTGGCGTAGGCCTCAAGATGACCGATCGCTCCGCAAGGACAACGCCGCGCCGAAGCGGAAGTATCAATCGTCATGTGACCGATTTCAGCACCGTGACTGTGGGCTCCGTCGATGCTGAAGTCATTGACGATGATCCCGCCGCCGACCCCTGTACCCAACGTGATCAAAACCAGGCTTTCATATTGCCGACCGCTTCCAATCCAATATTCGCCAAATGCAGCCGCGGCGGCATCATTGGTGTAAGTCACTGGCTTGCCGGTTGCGTTCGATAACAGATCTCGAACAGGTGCGTTTCGCCACTTGGGGAGGTTGCTGGGTGTGAGAATGACACCCGCGACGATATCCATGGGACCTGGCGTCCCTAAACCAACCGCGACAACATCGTCAATCGATTTCCCAATTTCTTCGAGCAGCTTGTCGATCGATTGCTTTGTTTTCTCGATCGAGTGCGATGGGTCTCTGTCGGCAATCGTCGGAAATTTTGTTTGCGCAAGCGTTCGACCATCTTCATCGACAATGCCGACTTTAATATTGGTGCCTCCAACGTCTACGCCGACGAACAGAGGAGTATCATCGTTCATAAAATTGCTTGAATCAGGAAGGTACGGCTAAAAATGCTGCCAATCGGCCAGAATTTCCGATCGGTCGGCGAGAGTTTATCGGAATGCTTTGGATTTGAGTACGGGATTTTCGCAATTGTGTGAGGTAGAATTGCAAAGGTTTGCTGCATTCAGATTGCCACGCAGGTTTTTTTGACGCATTTTTGGCAAAATATCGTGTCAAAGTCGCGTTCCTCTGTAGGCAATCTAGTTCAGTTAAGACCACAATGATCGATTGGTGGAGCCTTTTTCAGCATCAACCAGCGTTCTTACTAATTTTATCTCTGAGGATTCGAAAATGAACGGCATTCGACTGGCTGTTTTTGCACTGGCAGCAATCTGTTTTTTCCAGCTTGATCTTTCTGATGCACCCGCACAGGACCGGGATTTCGAGGGAGAAGCTAACAGGGCCCGGGCGCAGGGCATGGGGTATGGGCTAAACAGCCCCAGAAAACCCAAAACCGACGATTCCGATCAAAGCAAACCTCCCAGCCGTTCTCGTCGAAACAACAGCCGCAGCAATACTTCGGACGGCAACAACGTCATCAAGACGAATCCGCTGTTTCAGCTTTTCGATGAAAATGGCGATGGCGAACTGTCGCTGGCGGAGATCGATGCGGCTTCACGAATCCTCTATTCTCTTGACGGCAACGAAGACGACCGGATCACTGCCGACGAAGTAGAAGACATGGTCGCCGAGGGTGGCAGCCCCAACTCTCGCGAACCCGGGGCAGATCGTGACAGCAATGAGCGTGGCTCACGTGGCAGCGAACCCAACACCAACCGAGCAGCTGCAGGCGGAAGGCCAGGCCGTGGCGGTGCACGAGGTCCAGTCGGTGCACTTACCTCAGTTGACGGAACACCAACTCGGGGTAAAAGAGAAGAACCCGGGGCAGGCCGAGGTGGTGCACGTGGTGAACGTGGTGCAGTCGCGCCACTTAGTACAGTCGACGGAACACCAACTCGCGGTAAAAAAGAAGGCG
>CAYGUE010000069.1:17192-33324 GCA_964352885.1 uncultured Pirellulaceae bacterium | reverse complement strand
ACCTAAAGCTCAACAACTGCTTTTTTTCACCGATAACGACTTTGAAGACCCGCTTCTTACCCTTACGCTGCACTTCGAATTCGACTTCCTGAAATGGCTTCAACTCGGAAATCGCGTCGTCAAATTGAAGCTTGTCGTAAATGTCTTTTTCACCGATTCGGATAATTCTATCGGAGACTTCCAAACCTGATCGTCTTGCCATCGAACCTCGTGGAAATGAATCGATGACGTTCGATTCACCTCGAAACCGAATGTT
This sequence comes from uncultured Pirellulaceae bacterium, assembly GCA_964352885.1. GTDB lineage: Bacteria > Planctomycetota > Planctomycetia > Pirellulales > Pirellulaceae > Mariniblastus. The sequence continues at coordinate 33,068 of CAYGUE010000069.1, read as the reverse complement.
CAGCTCGGCTTTCCGATCGAGAACAACCGGCTCAAGCAACGCGGTCCAGTTGTCAACAAATTCGTTGGAGGGCACATGGAAATTCTCACGCAGGAGTCGACCAATGCGACTGTGTATCCCGATCACACTGCCATCCATTCCAATCAGTGGCCCGCCCGAGTCACCGCCAACGAGCGAGCAATCTGTCCGCACGTAGACTTCGTCGTTGTTGACAATTTCATTAATTCGGCCAACACGCAAAACGATGCCACGCTCTTTGTCGATGCCTCCTGGATGGCCGACCGCGATTACCCATTGGCCCAAGTTGAGTGCTTCTGAGTCGCCGATTTCCAAATAGCTGAAAGCAGGGAGATCATCCTGAATTTGGAAACGGCTCTTTTTCGTTGGTTCCGTTTCCTCATCAGACTCAATTTGGTCTTCATCCGCCGAGTCTTCGTCTTTGGGTTCGTCAGATTTCTTTTCGTCATCGGCTTGCTCATCGCCGTTTTCTTTTTCTTCGCCGTCCTTTTTTTCTTCACCGTCTTCTTTTTCTTCGCCGTCTATTTCGTCTGACTCGCTCTTGTCAGGGTCGTCAGTTTCAGACTCAGGTGATTCCTCATCCTTGTTCTCGTCAACCTCTTCTTTCTTAGCTGCGTCTGGTTTTTCGTCGTCCGAGTCTTCGACTTCTGATTTTTCTTTCTTTTTTCTTACTGGAAGCATTTCGAATATTCGTAGCAGCCCAGCATCAAGGTCTCTGTGAACTCCCAACGTTTGAGCTTTTGCTCTTGAACCATCGGGGAAGGTAATAAACGCAACTTGATTGGGATCGGAAATCACATGAGCCGCCGTCAGCACATACCCATCACTCGATACAACGACGCCGCTACCCTGGCCGCCACCTGATTGAATGTTGACGACAGCAGATTCAACGCGATGGTAAAGACTGGCGACGTGCTCTTGCATCGCCTTAAGTTGCTCGATCGAATCGGGTGCCTTACCTGCATTTAAAAATGCGAGATTCGAGATCGCTGACTTGTCGACCAAACGTGAGAGTTTTTCGTCCTCTTCATCCACCTCGCCAAGGATCGTTTTGGTCTCAATCGCGATGCCTTCATCGACATTTTCAGGATCTTGCTGGGCGAAGCCGGATGCCACGACAGAAGCCGTGAACACAGTCGCTGCGCAGAAAAGAAAAAAAGCCAGTAATCGTTTTCGGTTCGTCATCCAAATTCCGATATAAATCAAAACAACCCAATTGTTCGCTGTTTACAGTTTATCACGAGAAAGCGATAAAGCTGCGGTACTCAAATATAGGTTGCAGTTGGGCGCCGCAGTTATCTTGACCGCAAAAATGAGCGTTGATGCACAAACCAGCACTATAACCGGCACGATTCGACTGGAAAATCCCTTGAAAAGACTAGTAATTGGCTGTGGTTTCCTTGGTTTACCGTTGGCCCGCCGCTGGCAGAGCGACGGCGATTCGCTATTCGCCACCACACGCAGTGAACAACGTAAAGCGGAATTTTCTGATATCGGAATCCAGCCTTTCGTCCTGGACATTACCGACGAAGCATCTCTGAAGCAGCTTCAAGGGCACAATTTCGACACCGTCGTGATTGCTGTTGGAATGGATCGTAGTCGCTACGAAAGCGTGCATGATGTTTACGTTGGCGGACTGAAAAACGTTCTGGAAAATCTCGGCGACGACACCGGGCAGCTGATCTACATTAGCTCGACGGGCGTCTACGGAGATTTTGGAGGTAAGTGGGTCGATGAATCTTCTCCGACCGAGCCGCAACGAGAAGGCGGAAAAGCATGTCTCGCGGCGGAGCAGTTTTTGGAATCGAGTCGATTTTCCGATCGAGCCACCGTTTTGCGGATGTCGGGATTGTATGGAAACGAACGAGTCCCCACGAAATCGGCCGTTGAATCGAAGCAGTGGAGCAAGCTTTCAGGCACCGGCTACCTGAATTTGATCCATGTCGATGATGCGGTGGGCGCTATCTGTACAGTTGCTGATCAAGCGATTCTCGCCGAAACCTTTGTCGTCTCTGATTCAAACCCAACGCTGCGGAAGGAGTATTACCAGTTCCTCGCAGACAGATTTGAGTTAGGCCCAATTCCATGGGAAGACGTTGCACCGGATCCGAATTCACGTGGCTCCAGCAGCAAGCGAATCAGCAATCAGAAATTGTTGGAGGAAACCGGGATGGTTTTGCAGCACCCTGATTTCCGCAGTGGATTGTCATAGATAGAATTGGCTTCGATTGAAAGTTTCCAATGAGCGGTGTCGCCGATCTCAAGAAATCAGATAGACGCAAACCGAGATTTCGATTCTCGATTCGCTTGCTAATGGTCGCGATGCTGATCGCATCGTTACTACTTGGATGGCTCGCATTTCATTTACGGCGACTTGATCAACAGGATGCCGCGATCGGGTTTCTGACAGAGCATAATTGCCAAACATTCATTGGGGATTTTGATGACTTGAGCACATTGACGATTCGAGCAGTTTGGCCCTTTGCAATCGCCCCAGAAGACTTTGGAGACACATCTTCAAAAAGGCTTGCATGAATGCAGGAAAAGATAGATAGAAAGGAGGCACAGTATTATCGGCTAAGGATCATTTCACCAGGAACAATCGCTTCTCCGCCGAGCGGATTGCTACCTCAACTGCTTGGACCTCGACTCTTCAAAAAACACCAAGTCGTTTGGGTTGGGATGGAATGTGACTCCGATATCGATGACCTGATTGATCATATGCGCACGTTGCCGTGGCTTAGTTGCGTTGTTTTGGAACATATCCAGCAGGAAGCGAAGTGCATTCCCAACTGATCGAAGTCGAACGATGTGCTTTGACAGAGATTCAAATTGAACGTCTTCGATCTGAATTCCCAAATCTTCAAATCGAAGAATCTGCATTCGAGATCCCTGCACCGTAACTCACATCGCAGCACGCCTCTCTATGCCAGCACTTCGCGCCGCAAAGTCGACTCAGCCGAACGACTCGGCTCCAGATTCGTTCTGCTTCCGCCCGTTCTTCAAATTGTGCGGCCAATGATGCATATTCGGTTAAACGCAATTACGCCGACAGGCCGAAGAGAAGTCCTGAGTGGAGCGTGCCCGATATCGTTCCAATGTCAGGACCCAGTTCAGGCGGCCATGCCGTCCCAACGGAGGAATTCTCCATGATTCGTCGAATTTGCGTTATTGCCGTTTGCGCCATCGCGCTCACGCTGGTCACAAGCCAGACCAGCCAGGCACAGGAAAAAGGTTATGGAGCCAGTTGGGGAAACCGGCAGACTTCACAAAACCTTAGCCGCTTCTACCACTACCCGTACGTCACGTACCCACAGAACTACTGGGGCAACGAGTACTACCGCAGTGCGGACAACATGTACCATCGCTATCCGCCAGAAATGCGGATCCCGGTTTACAACAAAGCGTGGCACAACTACTACCCGACGCCACGACGTTACCACTGGGGACACCAGTTCATCCTTGACGTATTTTAAACGTTCGGATGTTGAACAATTAAAAAAGGCTTCGTTTGAAGCACAAGACGCCCTGTTCTCCTTCAGGGCGTTTTTTTATGAAGTTTTCAGTTTTCAGTTTTCAGCTTGGTGCGTAAACAAATACGCTGCTTGCTGTACCCTTTAAACTGTCCTCTTCTAACTTCCCTCACGCTTCGTTTCGCTTCTCGTAAACGGCGTGCAAAAACGCATCGACGTCCTTGAATTTCTTCTTTTCGACCAACACATCGTCGATCATCTTTCGAGCCTCCATTTCCGGATGCCCAAAGCTGACCAATATCTGAAAGACCTCTTCGGCAATTGAAGGAGCCGTCGCATTGGCCGGATCGCCATCGGCCGCAGGGATCAACAACGCAAAACGAGCCATCTTTCGCCGCAGTTTGGCGACAATGCGCTCGGCCGTCGCGGCTCCGATGCCGGGCAGCGTTGTCAGCGTTTTCACATCCTGCTGCTCGATCGATCGAGCCACATCAGGAACCGGACGGACCATCGCTTTCAAAGCCTTCTTCACCCCCAGACCGTCCACCGAGCAGAACACTTCAAAGAACTGCAACTCGGTGTAGCTGTTGAAGCCAATCAACCGCGGCGTCATTCGGCCGCCCTTTTGAACGTTGCCGTCGATGTACTGAATCGTGTGCAAGCAAATCTGCTCGCCCAGCTTCATCTGAATTTGCCGCCGCGTAAATTCGGGCACCAAAACCTCGTACTCGAACGGAGGAACTTCCAGAACAGCACAGTCGTCGGGCAACGCGCACAGCAGCCCAGTAATTTTTCGGATCATAGAATGGAGGACAGCCGCGAGGCCAAAAAGTGGTGACAGATTGCAATCGCAGCTGCATCAGCCACGTCATTGGGTTCGGGAATTGAATCGAGGTTTAATTGAGCCGCAACGGCAGCTTGGACTTGTGATTTGGGTGCTCGACCGTTCCCCGTCATTACCTTTTTGACCTGAGTCGCCGCATAAGGGTGAACGGGAATATCGTTCTCAGCACACGCAAGGCAAATCACGCCACGGGCGTGGCCCATGATGATTGCTGTCGTCGGATTCGCATAGTGACTGTACAGCTCTTCAAGCCCGGCAGAATCGGGCTTGAGTCGTTGAATGACTTCAGTCAGTCCTTCGTGGATTTCTTTCAGTCGATCGCCGAGTGAATCCTTTCGTTTGCTGCGAACGATTCCGCCTTCGACGATTTGAAACTGATTGCCGTCCGTATCCAGAACGCTGTAGCCCGTGATGTTCAGGCCAGGGTCGATGCCGAGGATTCTTGTTTTGCCGTCCATGAGTGTCTCGCCTGTTAGGTTTCGTCTCGAGTCAACAACGCAACACATTGGGCCTGCATAATTTTCCCAGTTCCGACATCGCCAACGCCTTCACCCGTCTTCGCTTTCACACCAACGCAATCCGGCGACACGCCCAAGATCTGGGCAACGCGAATCGCAATGGCCCCTTTATAGGGGGACAGTTTCGGCTTTTGAGCAAAGAGAATGCAATCAAGATTGCCGACGGACCATCCTTCTTCCGCGACTTTTTGCCACGCAAGGCTCAACATCTCCGCGGAATCGCGTCCTTTGTTTTCGGCAGCTGTATCGGGAAACAGATCTCCGATGTCGCCAAGTGCTGCGGCACCCAAAATCGCGTCGGTGATCGCGTGCAGCAGCACGTCGGCGTCACTGTGACCGGCAAGATGAAAGTCGAATTCGATCTCGACACCGCCAACCCATAGCGGTCCGCCTGCTTCGAGGCGATGTGTGTCGTGTCCGAGTCCGATTCGATGTTGCATGTTTCTTTCGTGGTCGTGGTTGTGGCTTTCAGCCGCAATCATTCGGGAAGTCGAGCCTGCTGTTTGTAGCAACTGGATTTAGCCAGTTTTGCATTGTCTGTGCTTCGTTCAACACGGACACGCCTAAAGTCGTTAACTACGAACATCATGCAAACGTTTGCGGCTGGAAGCCACAACCACGGAGCATTATACGCCTCGGCACTCATTCCACGTAGGCCGATTGCTAGGCCTGTCGCTTGCCATTCCCACGCCTATAATCACCAGCTTGCAAAATCGCCGTCGTCAGTCAAGTAATCATGCCAGTTATCGAGATCAAAAACCTCTCCAAATCCTACCGCGTTTATCAGAAACGCGAAGGAGTCATGGCATCGATCAAAGGATTGTTCCGCCGTGAATACAAAGAAGTCCACGCCGTCAGCGATGTCAGCCTAACGGTTGAAGAAGGTGAATTCGTCGCCTTCCTTGGCCCCAACGGAGCCGGCAAAACGACGACGTTGAAATTGCTTTCCGGCGTCATCAATCCTACGTCTGGAACCTGCTCGGTTCTTGGCCACGTTCCGTGGGAGCGAAAAAACGAATATCGCCGCCGATTCGCATTGGTCATGGGACAAAAGAACCAGCTCTGGTGGGACTTGCCCGCCATGGAGTCCTTTCGGCTAAACCAACACATCTACGGAATCTCCACCGAAGAGTTCAATCGAACCCGGGACGAACTCACCGACATGTTGGACGTGACTCGTCTGCTTTCACAACCCGTTCGCGAATTGTCACTCGGTGAACGAATGAAGATGGAGCTGATCGCGGCACTTCTTCACAAGCCAGACGTGCTGTTTCTCGATGAACCGACGATTGGTCTGGACGTAATCGCACAGCACAAGATCCAACAGTTCCTCAAACACTATCAAGAAGAGCAAAACAATACGATCCTGCTGACCAGCCACTACATGAAAGACATCTCGGCTCTCTGCAAACGAGTCGTGATCATCGCGGGTGGCGAAATTTATCATGACGGTTCACTGGAAGAAATCGTTGATCGCTTTAGTAGCCACAAGATCGTGACGCTGCAAATGGCAAACGATCGCTCACTGGAAGGATTGCAGAATCTGCCAAACGTGATCTCCGTCCAGGCTCCTAAAATCAAGTTTCGTGTTGAGCGGGAAGACGTCGGGCAAACGCTGGCTGAGATTCTTGGCTTGCACGACGTGGACGATATCGTCGTTGAAGATCCTCCGCTCGAAGAAGTCATCTCAAGTGCCTTCTCCGACGCGGCGGCAAAGCAGAAATCACAGCAGGAAGCGATTGAGGCCAACAGCCAATGAGCCAAGCCGCCCCTTCCGTTCAACAATCGCTTTCGCTGGGCCAGCGTGCACGAATTTGGTGGACGTTTTTTCAGGTCGCCATCAATGAACGTCTCGTGTATCGCGGCGACTTCATGATCGGCACGCTGATGCGATTCCTGCCGACGCTGACGCAGATCTTTCTCTGGTGGGCAATCTACGATGTGGTCGCCCAATCCGGCTCGGACACAATCGCCAGCTACCGATACGGCGACATGGTTGCCTACTACCTGATGGTCACGATTGCCAGAGCGTTCTCCAGCATGCCAGGCCTGACCAACGGAATTGCGAATCAGGTTCGCAACGGAGAAATCAAAAAGTTCTTGATTCAGCCGATCGATATGCAGGGCTGTTTGCTGGTCCAGCGGATCGCGCACAAGCTGGTCTACTATTTGATCGCAACGCTGCCGTTCGCGTTGGTGTTCTTTCTTTGCCGCGAGTTTTTCATTGACGGCTGGCCATCGGCGGAAGTCACGATGGTCTTTTTCGCGTCGCTATTCCTTACGTTTTTGTTAGGGTTCTTTATGGAATCCGCGATTGGTCTGATTAGCTTCTGGTTCCTTGAAGTTACGTCACTGACATTCATCTACATGCTGATGAACTTCCTACTTTCAGGACACATGTTCCCGTTGGAGTTGCTGCCGGAATCACCAGTCAACATTCGCGGATTCGTTGAATTCCTACCATTCAAATACTTGGCCTATTTTCCAGCAGCCGTGTTTCTTGGCAAAGTCGACGGTTCAGACATGTATCGCGGTTTGGCCATCGAAACTTCATGGGTGCTGTTCTTCATCATTATCTCGCGAATCATGTGGTTTCGTGGTGTCAAACGTTACAGCGGATACGGAGGATAACCTATGAACCCTTCGTACCTAAAAGTCTTCCTCACGTTTGCTCGCAACTCGCTGGTGCGAGACATGAGCTTTCGTTTCAATTTCATTTTGACGTGTTTCGCGTCAGTGTCTTGGGCACTGATGAATTTCCTACTGTTCAAGATCGTCTACCAGCACACGGATTCCATCGGCGTCAATACCGGTTGGCATGAAAATGAGTTCTTCATTTTTCTGGGAACGATTTGGATCATTAACTGCGTGATTCAAACGTTCTTCATGGCCAATGCGGAAGAGTTTTCCGAGATGATTCGAACGGGCAATCTGGACTTTGCTTTGCTCAAGCCGATCGACACACAGTTCTTGATCTCGTTCCCTCGCATCAACTTGGCGCAGATCCCGAACGGAATACTTGGGCTTGCCTTGGTAATTTATTCTCTGAACGAATTGATGAACGATCCGAACAAACAGATTTCTATCGGGCCGTTCGAGTGGATTCTGTACACGTTTTACATTGGCTGTGGGGTCGTGGTGATGTACAGCGTGATGATCACCCTTGCATCGACGAGCATCTGGCTGGGAAGAAATCAGAACCTGCAAACATTTTGGTTTTACATCACAAACTTCTATCGATATCCGATGGAAATCTATGAAAAATCTGGCATTGGCATGGCGTTGTGGGGCACCTTTACTTTCGTGATCCCGATTCTGGTAGTGTCAAATGTTCCCGCTCGAATTTTGGCTCAGCCGATGGAGCGAGGTTGGTACAGTTGGCAATCGCTATACGCGATCTTTGCGGCCGGAGCGTCGCTGATGTTCAGTCGCTGGGTATTCAAGACAGCGCTGAAGAGTTACCGAAGTGCCAGTTCCTAATTGGCAAAGCGTTAAAAGAACAACGTAATTTCGGATTACCTCAAAACAAAATCATGCCAAATGGAGTACCCAAGCTTATGAACACCCAATTTGCGATTGAGACGAACTCCTTAACAAAATTCTACGGAGACTTTCAAGCTGTTGATTCCGTCAATCTTGCCGTCGAAAAAGGATGCCTCTACGGATTCCTTGGGCCCAATGGAGCCGGCAAGTCAACGACGATCAAAATGTTAACCGGGATCCTCAAGCCATCTTCTGGCTCGGTGACACTTCTCGGCGGCAATCCGTGGGACCAAGCTGAAGCGATTGCTATCAAAAGCCAGATCGGCGTGGTCCCAGAAGACCTAGCACTGTTCGACAATCTGACTGCTCGTGAATACCTGACGTTCGTTGGGCAAATGCATTCGCTCGAGAAGGCAACGATTTTGCAACGTGGTGAGGAATTGCTCTCGCTGTTAAAGCTCGAAGGCGTCGAGAAAAAACTCACCGTCGAGTACTCACACGGAATGAAGAAGAAGCTCGCCCTAGCGGCTGCTCTGTTGCCCAATCCAAAACTTCTCTTTTTAGATGAGCCGTTCGAAGGCGTCGACGTTGTGACGGCCAAAGTCATCCGCGACCTTCTGCTCAAGTATGTTTCGAAAGGCTCAACGGTTTTTGTGACCACTCACGTGATGGAAATCGTTGAGAGAATCTGTACTCACGTTGGAATCATCGCCAGCGGCAACCTTGTCGAACAGTGTTCGCTTGACGACCTCAACGCACGCAGCAGCTTGGAAAATCGATTCATTGAACTGGTCGGTTCCAGTACCGATGAAAGGCCAAACTTGGATTGGCTCGACGGAGGTAACAACTCAAGTAGTACGGCAAAGGAGCAGCTCGCAAGCGCGGACACGATTAGCGACGGGGAGACAATGGAGTGACTTGGAATCAACTGATCGGCCTAACACGACTCAGGTTTCGGCTTACAAAAAATCAAATTGTGAAAGCAGGGTCGCTGAACGCGGCCCTGCTGACGGTTGCGTTTATTCTTCTGATTTTCTTTGCCGTCAGTTCCTTCATCGCCACCGCGATCGGCGGTGCCGTCCTTCTTCGTAACCTGAGCCCCGAGTGGATTGTCTTGATATGGAACGTTCTCTCGCTCGTTTTCATCGGCAGTTCGCTGGTTGAATTTGCCAATCGTGTGCAGCAAAACGACGCGATCGAAATTGATCGCCTGCTGCACCTTCCAATGAGTTTCGGAGGGGCGTTTTCCCTCAACTATTTAAGTTCTTTGGTCAGTTTCAACACGCTGATGCTCACGCCAACAATAATTGGTTTGTCAATTGCAATGCCATTCGCCAAAGGCTGGCCGAGCATCGTTGCGATCCCGTTGGCTTTGTCGTTTCTGTTCATGGTGACCGCCCTGATGTACCAGCTTCGAGGTTGGTTCGCAGATCTGGCAAAGAACAAGCGGACGAAGGGTTGGATGATGATCATCATCCCCTTCATGATCGTGGGAATCATTATTGGCTCGACGGAAGTCATTGGATCAAGTTCAATTCAAACCTTGATTAGCGAGTTTCCACTTGGCTTTTTGAGCTCCGGTATCGACGCTGCGAATCAACACGCGAATATTCTTCGTGGACTGGTGGGCACGGGTTGCATGATCGCGATTGGGAGTGCCAGTCTGTTCTTTGCGTATCGCAAGGCCATGAAAAAATACACGGGGGCAGACGTTGCGACTCGAGCCGCTGCCCGCGAATCGGTGGCATCCTCCTGGGATCAAAGCAGCCAATTCAACAAGCTTCCTTGGACGTCGGAACAGGAATCTGCCGTTGCTCTTGCCGGACTCAAGAGCCTGCGACGTGCCCCCGAAGTTCTGGCTGCGATTGTTCCGATCGCGGCGGCGATTCTACTGGGCGGCCCTTACTTAATCGGAATGGATGGCTACGACATTTCTCCGTTCTTTCAAAGTCAGTTGCCGATTCTCGTGATCTTCCTAACATTGATTGGATTTCCGGCGTTCCTGTTTAGCACGTACAGCTACGACCGGGACGGATTTCGGGCTTTCATTCTTTCTCCGCTGCCTCGCGAAACGATTTTGCATGGAAAGAATCTGGCGATTGGAATCCCGACCGTTATTTGCGGATGGCTAAGCCTACTGGTCCTGCAGATATTTTTTCCTGTCGGCCTGATGTGGTTTCTCGGTTCGGCAATCCAGATCCCGGCAGCTTTTCTGTTGCTGTGCTTTTTGGGTCATTTGGTTTCGATCTTTGCGCCCGTTGGTTTCAAACGCGGCTCAATGCAACCCGTCAACCTAAAGCTAATTCCCGCAATTGCAATCTACGCGGGCGTGTTGGCTGGCCCCGGGTTAGCGATTTTTCCAGCGATGTTTGCCCATGAGCTTTCGAAGTTCGCTGGCTTTTACTTCGGCGGTTCGTTCGGCTGGCTCTATGTTTTGCTGTCAACAATTCAGCTAGTGATCACTTGGTTCGTTTACCGTTGGTCTCTTCCATCGATTGCTGTTTGGCTTTGGAACCGCCAGCCCGAGATCTTGCAAACAGTCGCGAATATCCCAGAGTAGTCATTCCTTCAACAATTCGATTGCCTTCTCCAAAAGCTCGTCTCTTCCGTCGCGAATACCCCCGACGGTCGGTTCCATGGGAATCGTTGGCTTCACACCGAGGACGTGGTGCTGTGAGTCGTCGTGATTGATAACACGCATTCCGGTGTAGACGACTCGATAGCCACCTGGCAAGGCAAACGGATTGATGTTTCCATTGGCTCCCGCGGTCGGTGAACCGATGATCTCGCCAAGTTTGTAGTTCGCGATGATCGCCATGCAACTTTCGGCGTAGCTAATTGCTGAGCCGTTGGTGATGAAAACGGAATTGCCTTTGAAACGTGGTTCGCGTGGCGGCATCTCCCAGCGGCCTCGTTTGTCAAAGTCGGCCATGTCGACACGGTCTGGACGTACCTGCTGTGCGACCAACCACTGCGCAGACTGCATGTGCTGGTCTGTCATATGCTGGAAAAGATACTGAGTGCCGCGAGGATAGCCACGCATATCGAAAACGATGCCCTTGGCGTTGGCGAACTTCTCGATCATCGGATCAACATCTTTCGGTTCTGCTCGGCCGAGATCGACATAGTAAATTGCTCCGCTGCCGTCTTCTTCACCTTCCTCGATGGTTTCGACGACATCCTTTTTTTCTGGAACAGGGGGGCGATCCGTTCCGGTTTTAAATTGAGCGTCCCATTCTTTTTCGCCGCGTTTAAGCTTCAATGTAACCTTTTCACGACCGTCAAAAACAACGCTCAGGGTCGCCAGTGATCGAAATCGCTTCCACTGGGGTGATCCGGAAATCAATGCTTCATCTTCGATCAGACGATCTTCAGATGCGACACCATCGATTTGCGTCACGATGTCTCCGACCCTGATGCCGTCATCGTTACTGGCCAACACAACCAATTGATTTTCCACCCAGCCAAAACTCAGCGGCAAATATTTCATGTTCTTGTAACGCTCTGGATCCATCACGTTACCGTGACCATCATCCAATTGAGCCACCAACCACTGAAGGCTGCTGGTCGCGGTTTTGCGATTTGTGGCACCGGCCGCCATTTCCATACCGGAAACCAGAACGCTATCCCAATCGGTTTCGACCTGATCGAAGTAGGAATAGAAGTGCTGAAAGACGCTCCAGGTGATCGCAACATTGGCGGCAGCGATGACGTTGGGCTCCTCCGTCGAGAAGTCCGCGACGCGTTGGACAAATCGATCGACTGCATCATCGTCGCCTTTTTCGTAAAGAGCGCCAGCAGGCAACGCCAACGGCATGCGGACACGAAGTCCCATCACGACTTGGGCATCGACGACTTCGCCGAGTTCGGGCACCATCTCCAGAAAGCCACCGTTGGCGGCAAGAGTCAGCGTTTGCACCGCAATTCGCATCGCCTGATCGCCTTGGGCAACGTCCTCCGTTTCGGTAACGTAGTCATAGCCCTTTGCGGTTCCGATCCAACCTTCGGGAACGGAATCTCCGTCTTCGAAACTGGCGTTTTGAATTTCAACTTCAGACCAATCGTCGCCGTCTTTGACTTCCAGTTTGGCGTCATCGATCAAGCCGCTGCCTTTACCGAACATCATGACGCCAAAAGTGATCAGCTCAGCATCGTCATCGACGGTCCCAGAAAGTTCATACTCATTCCATTCGTTTTTGGTGATGGGACGATCTCCCATGTTGTCAAACAGACCTTTCTCTTCAGATTCGCGGTCCACGCGAAACCAACCCTGCAGGCGGCAAGGCTTTTGGTCGACTTTCGCTTGGAAGCGAAAACGGATCTCCTTACCCCGAAGTTCGTTCGCGTCCATCGCTTGGAGCACGTTGGCAACAGGCGCTGTTGGGACGGGTTCTGCGACAATCCGATTCGTGCGAGCACTGCGGTACATCCCCTTTCCACCCAAGCCGACGCCAAAGTGTTGCCAAGCAAGGATGTCGCGTGCCGCAACCTTTTTCGTTTCTGGTCGCGGTTTTTCATCGCCTTTATAAAACTCCAGATCGACAACGACCGAGCCAAATATTTTCTGCAGAACCTGTTCGGTTGATTCATCTTCCGGCGAATTGAGGACTTCGTTTGCTCCGAAGATCGCTAGCTGGTTCCAGTCGAGCAAACTGGCTTGGTCGCTGGGATGAAAGAATCTGACGTATCCGTAAGTCCGTGCGAATGCGGTTAGCTTCTGCATTTGCAGATTTGACTCGTCCGTGGCGGCAGGCATTTCCGCAGCAACGGCAAATTGAAGAAGAAAGATACCTACAACAGCGACTAAATGGCGTTTAAGACAACGCATGGATCGGTACCTCAATCAACGATGGGATTGCACGTAGAGTTCAATTTACGGGAGTCAGTAATGGTCCGCAAACAAGGCACCCGATCTTCGCAGCCCAAAACAAGAGCCATGATAAATCCGGTTGTGCTCAATATTCTGCCGTTTTCGAAGACACCTGTTCAGGCTGTAGTGGTGCTGCCCGGAACTATGGACTTTGACAGCAGAACCGTCGAAACGTGAAGAAGAGCTGTGGAATTCCAACGCTTGCGCTGGCGGACCACTCTTGAGACACCACCAATGACCTAAATTTGTTGCATCCAATCAGATTTCGACCCAAAATCTGTCAGATTTCAAAGTTGGCAAGTTATACTGTCTGGGCAACCTTAGCATGAGTGGCCGGGGCCGAAATCGGCGTTATCCCGGACAATGACAACACGAACAACGCACCACTCGCAAACGCGATTGATACGACACGGAGCCTATAAGAATGTCAAAACTGATTCCGATGGAACAAGCCGCAACCATGTTGGGCATGTCAGTAGATCAAATCAATGAGCTTCGGAGTAACCAAGAGATCTTCGGTTACAAAGACGGCGGCACGTGGAAGTTCAAGATGACGGAACTCGAACGAGTCGCCGACAATCTCGGAATAAGTATCGGTGGTGCCGCAGACGCAATCGGCACAGCGAAAGGTAAAGTTGAGGATGTTGCTGACAGTTTCGACGATCTGGACTTTGGTGACTCGGAAGAGTTGCTGCTTGATGACGATTCGTCAGGCGACTCAATGGAACTCGACATCGACGAGGACTCTTCGGTTGAGTTGATGCAAAGTGCCAAGTCTTCTGACATCTTCAGCGATCTCGAAGAAGACGGCGTTACTCTCGAAGACAGCGGCCTGCTGCCATCAGGCACATCCAAGGATCTCGACAAGAAAGACGAGTTTGTCATTAGTAATAGTGACGAAATCGATTTGGGCGAAAGCGGAAGCCTGAAACTGAAAGACGAAAGTTCGATCGGATTGGGCGAAAGCGGCGTCTTGGATCTCGGAACGGGTTCTGAAGTTCTCGACGATGACGATCAACTCTCGTTCGGTGAAAGCGACATTAGTCTCGCATCCGGCAGCAGCAAAAAAATCAAAGATGGCTCTGACACTGGCTCAGACGTTCTCGACGGAGAGGCAGTTGCCTCGGGCAGCCCATCAGACACTGGAAAGATGCTTGGCGAAAGTGGCGGCGACGACTTGCTGCTCGCCGAAGACGATCTATTCGAAGACGACCTTGTTATCCAAGATAGCGCATCTTTCGATGACAGCTCAGACCTCGGCAGCGATTTCGACGAAAGCGATCTAATTCTTGACGACAGCGATTCGAGCTCAGAGCTTGCTCTGGAAGCAAACCAATCCGGCATTTCCCTCAGCCCCAACGATAGCGGAATTTCGCTCGGTGACGAGCCGCTTGAGCTCGGCGGTTCGGACATTGATGAGCTCGAACTTCCAGAGGACGATATGATCGTTCTTGAGGATGCGGCCGATCCAGAATCGTCCACAATGATGCAGGAAGATGATTTCAACTTGACGCCTCTTGAGCAATCGCTCGACGGAGAAGATTCCAGCGGGTCCTCTTCACAAGTCATCGCCCTCGAAGACTCAGAAATCTACGCGGACGAATCAGAAGCAACAATTCTTGGCGAGAGCGACGCGAGCTTTGGCGAACCAGCTTTGGTTGACGATGGCATGGGCATGGATGTGGGTTTCGGAGCGACTGGGGACGGAGCCATGATTCTAGGCATGGCGGCGGACGGCACGATGGTCCAAACCGGACCAATGGGACCTCCAGAAGCTGAGTACTCTTTGCTCAATATTCTTTCGCTTGCTGGTGCTGCAGCGATTCTTTTCCTCGGTGCTTTGCTGGCTTTCGACACTTGTCGTAACCTCTGGGTGGGTGATGGTTCGGTCGTTTCAAGCGGGTTTCTGAACTTCGTGATCGATACGCTCGGCATGAAGAACAAGTAGATCCGCCGCAACTTGCATAAACAACAAAGCGACCAGCAATTTCTGCTGGCCGCTTTTTTTTTGCAACCTGAGATGCAGGAAAACAATCCCAGTTCAATCAACCTTCTGAACTGATGGCCGCAGAGTGCCAGTCTTTTTTGAATCCATCGAATCCATCCGCATCGACTTTATGGCAATCCGAACAGTTCACCAGCTTGGAAAAACCTCGATGTAGCTCTTTGTCTTTGGCAAAATCACGATGTTCGTCGGTCGTCGGTACGTGACATTTCGAGCATTCAGCGAGCCCATCGGGATGGGCCTCGAACAAATGTACGTCGCCATAAAACCAACCTTGGAAAATCTCACTCAACGCAGCCTCTTTGCCTGCAGTTTGTTGATGACACTGACCGCAGTTTCTGAATTCTGCTCGCTGAGAATGACCGTGCAACAAGTTGAACGCTTGCACGTTAAACGATACTGGGGTCAGCAGCTTGGTATTCGACGAATTCAAGTCGATAGATGCCACATTCGAACCCGGAAGGATCTCACTGTTTTGGGTAAGAAAACAGCCCAACCAAACACCGACCAACATCGCAGCCGCTACGGTCGCAAAAATTGCCGTCCATCCAAAGCGAACACCACACGAATCCGAACGCTGATTCTCTTCATTGATCGCAACAAGATTCCCTTCATCGATTGCAAGCAAACTTGATTCATCGATTGCAAGCAAACTTGATTCATCG
>CAYGUE010000069.1:0-17092 GCA_964352885.1 uncultured Pirellulaceae bacterium | reverse complement strand
AAACTTGATTCATCGATTGCAAGCAAACTTGATTCATCGATTGCAAGCAAACTTGATTCATCGATTGCAAGCAAACTTGCAATTGCAACGTCCAACTTCTCCGACGGCACGCGCAACGACATTTGTTTCAGCAAAGATTCAACATCGGGCGATTGGGCGCCAGGAGGTTCGTTTAGATTCATAGTTGACCTTTCAATTGATTTTCCAGTTTCACCAGCGCTCTTCGGTATCGAGTCGCCATCGTTTTGGGAGACGTTTGAGCCATCTCGCCAGCTTGCTCAAAAGTCAAGCCTGCGAACACCTTCAGAACGACCACTTCCCGCTCCGGTTCAGCCAATCCATCGATCGCCGCCCGTAACAATTCCGCTCGTTCCTGCGTCAGCAATGACTCCGCGGGCGAGGGATTGTTGCCGAGCTGCTGGGAGCTCACAAACAAGCTTTCGCTCAACCGCTTTTGTTGCCGCTGCTTCCTTTGCAAATCGATGGCACAATTTCGCACGCTTCTGAAAACGTAAGGAACCATTTTCCCATGCTCCGTTTCGACCGCCGAATTTGAGCCACGGTGCAGACGGGTAAACGCATTTTGGATCGCGTCTTCCGCCGATTGCGGGCAACCGAGAATCGAAAGCGCATACGTGTACAACCCCTGGCGGTGCTCTCGATACAGGCTTTCCATCCACTGTTCCATGAATTCCGTTCAGTCCTTGGCGTCAAATTAAGCATTATTTGTTAGACGTTTGCCGAATCGATCTTCCTTCATATAAGTTTGAAGAAATTATGGGCGGAGCCACGTAATTGAGGCAGGTACTGTTTTCACAACGAAATGATTGCGACATTATGACCTGCTACATATTTGCCGGTCCAAATTCTGGCAACATATGTGCCGCAAATCGCGACTGGCGGTCGAATCCGCCAAGTCGATTGCCCAATAGGACTGATTCCAGTACCGCCTATAATTAGGACTCGCATATCCGTCTGCATCTCCAAACCTATCCTGATTGTGATCTTTTCCATTTTTAAAAAACCGAATTCTTCAAGCGTCACAGCCACCGCTATCGGCTGCGTTGCTTTCTTTTCTTTGCTCGTTGGATGCAAAGAGCAGCCTCAAATCGTGACCCATAAAATCCCAAAGTCTCAGTCGGGACTCGCAGGCATTCCCCAGAAGGAATCGCCGTCTGTTTCATCTACGTCGATACCTTCGATGCCGACTCCCGATGGCTGGACGCGGGAAAAATCCAACCCGATGTTCCCCAGCGACAAGTTTTCAAAGACTGTCGACGATCATGAAGTCATCCTGAGCATCATGTCTTTGCCGTCGTCCAACGACTGGCAATCGAACGTTAAGCGTTGGCTAGGGCAGGTCAGCATGAGTTTCACAGACGAGCAGATTGAAGAGTTGACAACGGAAATCGAAGTTGATGGAAAAACATCGCAAAGAATCCGCCTGTTCAAAGATGAAGACGACAGCGAAGCGATTGTCGGCGCGATGGCAGTCAATGGTAAGTTGGCATGGTTCATCAAATTGATGGGCAAGAAGGCCGCTGTCGAAGCGACTGAGAAAGATTTTGACGACTACCTCAAGTCGTTCAAGTTTCCGTAAGGAGGTGGCATCGCCTCTGGCCCGTGGACATGCACCAACACAGGCTGGAAACCTATGCCACCAGCCGCAGATTTTCGAACAAACCAATTTCAAGCAGATAAATCATGGCTACCAACACGTTCCCATCCCGTTCAGATGCAACAAAGGCTCGTCGTGGCGAACTCACCGCCACCGACATCGCATCGGCGTTCCTGGCTCCATTGGCATCACTGAAGCTGGCCGTATTCTTGCTGGTCACGGCGATCGCGGTCATCTTTATAGCCACGCTGCAGCAAGCTTCGGTCGACATGTGGACCGTGAAAAACATGCACTACGACAACTGGTTCGTGACGATCCCGTTTCAAGCGTTGCTGATCGAACGTTGGTTTCCGGACTATCAAAACGTCCAAGGAAGCTTCATCATCCCCAGCGGAAAATTGATCATCTATGCGCTGATCGTGAATCTGGTCGCAGCCCACTTGCTGCGTTTTCGAATTAAGGCAACAGGGGTGAAACTGTGGCTGGGAATCGTGACGGCCGTGATCGCTGCAGTTGTCACATGGGCGATGTCTTTCAACACGTTTGACTCGAATGGATTTCAGAAAGCTCCACCTGTCAGCTACGCACAAATGTGGTTGATCATGCAAGTGATCCTGCTAGGGCTGTCGCTGTCGTGCATCGCGGGAATCTTCCTAACAGATAGCGGAAAACGAATTGAGAAATCGATCCTGTTTACGTTCGCTTTCCTTGCCGCAGCAGTACTTGGCATCACCATTTTCCTTGGCAAAGATGCATTCATTGGCGATTCAGGAATGCGAATTCTCTGGCAGCTCGGTCAGTCCACCGTCGCCGCATGTGTCGCTTGGGGAGCCTGCATTTTACTGTTCCAACGTAAAGCCGGCATCGTACTGTTGCACTTTGGCGTGGTTGGTTTGATGGCGAACGAGCTTTACGTGACCTACACGAATGAGGAATCCAAAATTCAGTTTGTCGAAGGGGAAACCACCAGCCAAGCGATTGATATTCGCGCAACGGAATTTGCTATCTTGGATCGATCCGACCCTGCTTCGGACCTAATCACGGTGGTCCCAGAAGCAGTACTCAAATCGGGAAACACCATCAATGACGACCGACTGCCTTTCTCAGTACGATGCGTAACGTTCTACGACAATTCCGCGGTGGAGCAGGGTGTGCCTGAGGATACCAAGAGTCTCGAAGGCATTGGTAAAAGGTTTCGGATTATCGATCTACCGATCAACACAGGAGACCAAGTCGATACGGCGACTGCCAAAGTCGAGATCATTTCAAAATCGGGAGAGCCTCTGGGCACGTGGCTCGTTTCGCAAGCACTGAAAGATTTTGTAGACACCGTTACTGTCGACGGAAAGGAGTACGCACTCGCGCTCCGTTTCAAAACGGAGTACAAACCTTACTCCTTGAAGCTTAACGATGTGAAAGCCGAGTATTATACCGGCACTGAAAAACCTCGATGGTTTTCGTCTAAGATCGAGCTAACAGATCTCGAATCCAAATCGACTACTGAGCACGAAATCCACATGAACAACCCGCTTCGCTACGACGGCGAGACGTTCTATCAAGCAAATTATATTCGTGACGGCAGCCAGGAAATATCGGCCATTCAAGTTGTCAAGAACCAAGGCTGGATGATTCCGTATATCTGCTGCATGTTCACCGTTGTTGGCCTCGTGGGACAATTCGGAAGCTCACTGCTGGCCCATCTCCAGAAAAGCCAAAGCCGACCACCGAAAGAATCTGTGGCCGAACTGCTCGAACCGAAAACGAAGTCGTCTCGATGGAAGTCGGCTGGATTCTTGATCCCCGCCGGCATTGCCGCCGTGTTCGCCTTGTACGCCGTCTCCGGACTTTCTAAATCACTGCGACCGATTGAACACGAATCAGGAATGCGACTGGATCGATTTGGTGAAATCCCGATGACCAACAAAGGACGCATCCAACCATTGGATTCGTTTGCTCGAAATACCGCGCGGCAATTTAGCAAACGAGAATTTGTTTTTGATAAAGATCTCAAAAAACAGCCGGCGATACGATGGATGGCCGACACGATGTTCAAAGCGGATGGCTACGACGAGTATCGCGTGTTTAGAATCGAAGATCTCGAGATTCTTGATTCGCTTGATCTACCCAAAGAAGCCGGCTCAGGCGAGCCGAAAGACGTTCGATTCCGATATTCTTTGAAACAACTAAAGAACGCGCCGTCAAAAATCATTCCCATTCTGCCGAAACCCGAAACGCCCTCTTCGCAGCGGTCTCAGTATCAGATGAGAATGCAAACAGTGCTCAGCCGATTGCAGAGAGTTTTGACCCTTTCAGTCGTGTTACCCAACGCCTCCAGCACGGCGGTCGATCGCTTGGACACGCAGCGAGGTCGGATCGTAACGCAGATCGGCGGCAAGTCTTTCCCAGCAAGCAGCAATCCAGAGCACTGGCCGAGGTTTGTGCCCAAAGGCAGCGAGTGGGAATTGATTTCCAAAGCCGACAACAAGCGATGGTTATTGGATCAGGCGAAAGAATTTGGTGTTGCAACCGTTATGTCGCTCTACCCCAAGCTCCTTGAGAAGAGCGGAGAAGTTTCCGAGTATCGCACCAATGAAACCCTGTCAGTTCTCCAAGAGATCGACTTGGGAAGAGTGCTTTTTACCGACGAGCGAGTTGCTGCGGCAATGGAAGCCGGTGCCAAAACACGGGAAGACATCACCAAGGCGATCATGGACTCGCCTGATGGAGTGCGAATCAAAGGGATGATTTTCGATGAATCAGACCGTCTTTTGAATGGCATTCTGGCGAACATGAACGGTGACGAAAACAAAATTGATGTTGAGTCTGACTCACTTGATTTGAAGTTACCTCGCCTGCTCAATGAGATGGGAACAGCATATCGCGCGGGTCAATCCGAGAAATTTAATTCATTGACCGACCAGTATTTGGCGATGGTCAAAGAAACGGACGAAGTCAAAGGGTTCGTCGGCAAGATGAGTGTCGAGAAAATCTATAACGGTTGGTCGCCGTTTTACATGAGCATGGTGCTCTATCTGATTGGCTTCGTTGCCGTCGCTTTTTCGTGGTTCATGAGCTTTGACCAAAAACTCAGCAAGATCTTTGGCAGAACCGCAATCGGAATCGTGCTTGTTGCTCTGCTGATTCAAACGATTGGGCTTGTGATGCGGGTCTACATATCGGGACGACCTCCGATCACCAATCTCTACTCGTCAGCACTTTTCGTTTCGGCAATCTTTGTGGCCGTCATGCTGATCGTCGAGATGATCACGAGGCTGGGGGTCGGCACGGCGATGGCCGCGATCGGAGCTTATGCGGCGCTACTTTGGGCTTGGACCATGTCGATCATTGACGGCGATACTTTTTCCGTGCTGGTCGCCGTTTTGGATACCCAATTTTGGCTTTCGACGCATGTCGTTTGTATCACGATTGGGTACGGCGTAACTTTTGCAGCCGGATTCCTTGCACTCGGCTACATCCTCGCATCCATGTTCACGCCGGTGATCGACAAAAGAACGCGACGCGTCTTTTCGAATGTCATCTATGGCATTACCTGCTTTGCATTGTTTTTCAGCTTCTTCGGCACCGTCCTTGGTGGACTTTGGGGCGATGACTCCTGGGGTCGATTCTGGGGCTGGGACCCGAAAGAGAATGGAGCCCTCATGATTGTGCTTTGGAGTGCTCTTTTGCTTCATGCAAGATGGGGCGGCCTAGTAAAGGAGCGCGGGATCGCGATCATTGCAGTGCTAGGCAACATCGTTGTGCTCTGGAGTTGGAAAGGTGTTAACAGCATGGGCGTTGGTTTGCACGCTTACTCAGCCTCTGGTGATACTTCGGAATACTGGATTCTGTTGATTGGAGTTGCTCACCTTGCGGTTGTTGCGATCGCATTGATTCCAACCCGATTCTGGTTCAGCCACATCCGCGCAGCCTAAATCTGAGGAGCAATCGCAGACTCAAAAGTGCATGGGCCTGTGAGTTGGATGACCACAAGCGTACGCTCAACACTGCTGAGTTTGAACATTTAAATCACAACCCGTTTAGGGCTGTGACTTTTTGCCGACAACATCATAACCCGTTGCTTAAGTTTTGAAGTTGCACACTTTGCCTGAAAACTCAGATTCCATCCGGCAATAGCCGCGGAAAATGGAAAAATCGAACCGTGCAAATACAAGCCCGATGCGCAAGAGCGGAAGCGAGTGCCCACGGACGGTTTATGATTCGTTTGCGCGGGTACGGCAAAGACCATCCCTGCTCACGCGGTGGGTTATGATTGATTAAGTCACAATCCAAAGCGTGAGCGAGGATCTCACTTTTCCTCACTCAAGAGTCACTATCCTTCATGGGCCTAACTTCTGCCGACCAGCTTCGCAATACGTTGCAATAACTGTCGAAGTAGCTCAATCGGACGAGTCGGCGAACGCTGGTAACTTTCGCTCCGCTGCCAGGATTTCATTTGAGAAACGAATTTTTCCGGCATTTCCTCTGTCTTCTCTGCTTGAACGAAAGACTTAAGCCGCGAATCAAAATCCGGCTTATTGAGCTGAGCCTGGACATTCTGGGCGGCTTTCTCTTGCGCGACAGCGCGTCGATGCCTGCGACGGAGAAGCTTATTCGATATTGAAATTTTTGATTGCTGAGAATCCTCTAGCCCGAGCAGGACCAACCAAATCATGACTGCGCTCAAAAGGGAAATCCCAACAGCAACGTCCAAACTATAAACTCCGATCAAAACCAGCGCCCAACAGCAGGCGCAGATGCTGCCAAGCAGAATCAGACCGATTTTTCAGACTCTTTGAACATCAACTCAACCCTAACTAACTTTCGCTTCTTCGAAACTGGCGGGGGCGAAAACCATTTCCACTGCTCGGTCAACTATACGAAGAAACTCCAAAAGGGCTAAGCTGATTTTCGCCCAATGAACTGATAGTACGGCGTTCGCAAGAGCGGGACGTACGGCATGCGGAAACGATCTTCGAGCAAATGTACTTTCTCGAAACGGTCCAACAAAAACGGCAAATGGTCCGGAGAAGGGAACACATTGTCGGTCGCAAACCAAGGCTGCCACAGCGTCCTTGAGAGCCACTTTTGCTTCTTCAATCCGTCTGACGGATATTTCCGACCGACGTAAAAGTCGACGACTCCGATCACCCCGCCGGGCTTGAGCATTCGCATGGCGTTTTCGATGGCAGCGAACCAGTCAGGAATCATGGTTAGCGAATACGAAAACGTCACCACGTCTGCTTGGCCCTCTGGTGGCTGCCATTTCGTGGCATCGGCACAGATGGATTCCGCGTTGCTCCAGCCCTTTTGCTCAAATCGATCCGTCGCGATTTTCAAAAGCGATTCGGAAAGATCAACGACATAGACTTTCGAAAGCCGCTCAATATCATCAGACAAGTTTTCGATATTGGCACCGGTGCCGCCGCCCATGTCGACCCAAACCCCGCCCTCAGGTTTTTCTATCTTCTGATAGAGCGCTTCGCGACCTCGCAACAATCGACGACGAAAGTCATCGTAGTTCTTTGCCTGCCCGCCATAGAAGCTCTCCATCCGCTGCGCGTGATTGTCACCACGAACTGGCTTGACCAGCATGTGGTAGAGGATCTTCATATCGGAGAAAAATGGCATGGTGATGTCAAGCAAAGGTGGCTGAGTGTAATCATCAACGGCTGAAGGCCGCCGTTACTACAGATAAACGATTGCGGCTGGAAGCCACAACCACGCTAGGCGCCAAGTTCGGCGATGTAGAAGCTTCCGTACGTATGCACGCGATCTTTTTCGTGCAGTTCAGACGAAAGCTCGGGCTTGTACTTCAGCATCGGTGCGACGTTTTGGATTTGTCCATCGCGTTTCACTTTTACTTGATCGATGAAGTCTGTTCGCAGGCCACCGCTGCGCCAAATCAATCGAGCGTCAGGAGCAGCCTTGTCGATGATCGCTTGCCATTCAGATTCCAACAGCGGGAAAAACTGGTCGCTGAGCCAATCCATGTGATCGAGCAAGATGAATCGAGAGATTTGGCCATCGTGCTTTTCCAGAAATCCTTGAACGGAATCGGTGTGAGTCGTGACCCGATCCGCGGTTTCGTTTTTCAGTTTCTCGAAGTTCTCTTCTCTCAAGTACTCAGGGCAACATTCACGAGTGTACTGCCCATTGAGATAGACCCGCCAGAAGTAGTTATCCTTCATTGGCAATTCAGCAAACACGCTCTCGACGCAGTCCTGAATGAACTTTACGAGGCCGCCCGGATACTGTGTTTCGATCTGACGCCGCTGAGCCTTGGGAACGCCCAGCATCGACATCGTCGTGTCGCGATTCATAGCAAACTTCATTAAGCTCGACCAGAACTTTTCTTTCAGATGCTCTTCGTAGATCTCGCGCTGCTCTTCAATTGAATTCGCGTCCAAGATCGCAGTGATATGCGGCCGAACGCGAATAACTTTGTCCGTGTAAGCTTTGATCATTCGGGCAAACGCACCCGAAGTTCCGCGGAAGTAGAACGTCTTTTTCGAATTGTCGAACCACTTGATCTTCTTGTCCCAAAAGTCCTGTGACCATACGGGCAACTCAGCGCGAAGTTTGTCCTGATAGACAGCATTGACACCCGGCAGTCGGCCATCACCGAACATCTTGAAGAAGTCATCAAATTCAAGATTCTTGATGGCAGATTTCTTCAGATCCAATAACGCATTTTGCCGCGGATTCATGTCGACGGCATGGACATGATTGGGCCCTGCGAGGGAATAGTCCAAGGCATTGCAGCCTGCAGACGTGATCACCATCACATTGTCCTCAGGGCCGAATTCAAGCGCGACCCGATCAAGCCGCGGATCTTCCCAGCAGGTGTTATAAACCAGATTGTTTCCGTGAACCGATTGAAAAACTCGTCGACTCACCCAGTCAAAAATCGCCATCATTGCTCGCTTTTGGGACTCTTCGAATAAGCGAATGATTGTAGCAATCCTTAGCGATCTTGCCATGACGCGAATACAGTACTGATTGTGCGGGCTGTGGCGATACGGCAACCAAAAAACACCCCTGATTTTGAAATTTTCAGCACAAAACTGCTCCCCGCGCTCTATAGGGTGTACGTTTCTACGCAGCAAACGGCTGCGTTCGAATCAACACAAGAGGTAGTTACATGTTTAAGTTTGTTTTCTCGGCAGTTATCTGCGCGGCAATGTGTCTTCCAGCAGCTTCTCTCGCTCAAGATTGTGGTTGTGGCTGTGAGCCAGCACCAGCTCCATGCGTTAAAACTCGCAAGCGTCTGAAGCTTGTCGATGTTCAAAAGCAAGTTTGCAGAATCAAGCGAGTCTGCACAGTAGACGAGTGCGGTTGCCCAACGACAAAGCGCGTCAAAGTTAAAGAATGCGTCACTCGCAAAAAGTTGGTATGCGTTGAAACTCCTGTCGATCCATGCCGCAAAGGCCTCTTTAGCCGACTTTGCAGTCGTTCGGGCAAGAGCGGTTGCTGCGATCCAGCACCAGCATGCGGTTGCGAAGCACCCTCTCCGTGCGGTTGCGGTGCAGCTCCAGCAATGGATTACTCAGCACCAATGGAACTCTCAACACCAATGATTGATCCAACTCCAGCGGCACCTTAGTAAGGTAGATAAAACCTTAAACCCTGATCACAATCAGCAAGCACGAGTCAGTTTGGCTCGTGCTTTTTTCGTTCTGACATTTCAGCAGTTTAAAGTCTAGCCGTAGCCATCAGCGGTTCCTGATCCAAACGCCGGGGTCTCCAGCTAGACATTAAACGAAACATCGCCACGCCCAATCACAACGCAGGGAACCAACTTCGTTTTTACGCCACATTCTCCGAACCAAACAACACCAGATTTCCAGCGGCCATCCTTTGACCGAACCAATGGCATCAATTCCAGCTGCTGTTGTCTCTTTACGAATTCGGACCGCGTCAAAACCTGGAATTTGGCCGTCACACCATTGGCAATACGTTTCTCCAATGCCAACGCAAAATGCCCCATCGTCATTCGTGGATTGAGTTCCACAAACGGGCGAAGTTTGAGAGCCGAATCCGGACCACGATAGACAAATGCATCGACGCCGAAATGGCCGATGAATCCTGTCGATCGCAAATCGGTCAATACTTTGGATTCAAGCCAACTGGCAGTTTCCCTCAGCCTCTGATGACGATCCGTTAAAAGAAATCGTCGAACTTCAACGTCGCAATCAGCGAATGGATTCCCCAGCACGGTTCCCTCGTAGCGACCGCCCTTTGATACCAGCGGTCTTGTCCAGCCTTGAAAGTTTGCAGCGCCATCCTGCGAGACGTGCCACAGGAAAGAGATATCAACGATTCTTTCAAACCACGGCTCAACCACGGCATCAATCTCGTTGCGGAAGTTCTTCTCGGGTAGTTCAGTACCGATGTCAATTCGGTGCATTCCGCGGCCCGACGCACTGAGCTCCGGTTTGTAAATAGCAACATCGAAACCACGCTCTCCAATCGACGCAAGAGCACTCGACAGGGAATGCTGCTTGCCAACCCGAATGCCGATGCATTCGGTGCCACACATCCACGATGGCAGATCTTCGGATGACTCCAGCCAACGCGTCAACGCCTCCGTTCCCCAAGACTTGCAAAACAGTTGTGTTCTCGATTCATTCCACGGAGCTGGCGAATGCCGAACCGATTCGCAAATAGAGTCAATACGAGCATGATTCTTAGGCGTCCAAGCCCACGGTTCAAAACGATTGAGTTTTCGATGTTGTAATGACTCGAGGTCATCCATCAAGCAAAATTGCGGCAGTTCAATCCCCGAATCAATCCAGTGCTTACGGATTGCCCGCGAGGGCAATTCACGAACCAAGACAACATCGTCTGACTTGGACATCGCGACGGTAACGAATTCGAGATCTTTTCCAAGCTGTTCCAGCTTTGGATCGATATCACCGGCCAATTCCGCTTCGGCGGCAGGATCAAACCAACGAACAGCCGCCGATCGATCTTTTGACTGACCGAAGACCTCGATCGCATCAATGAATTCGTCATTCAGTCCCGCTCGGCGTCGGCCGTCGCGATTGAATGAGGCTCGCGGCCCCGCACGTCCTCGGCCTGGCGTCATTGGAAACTGGAGCGACGACTGCCACGCGTCCCAATCGCTCTTGCTAGGATCTTTCCATTGCCGAAACCACTCCAGCCCGTGTTGCACGTGACCAATTTCGTCTTCGTAGATCTCCTGCAGTAAGCTGGCGGTTACCGCATCGCCGATTCGATCAAATACTTTCGAAAAGTGCAAACTGAAATCGAGGTTCGCTTGTTCAAACGTCAGGCTCAGGCGAGAAACAAAATCCATAGGCGAATCCATGGGCTCAACGATCCGCCAGAATTGACCGCTGACCGGATAGGCGCCGAATTCGACGCCGCACTCCTTCATTCGCTTCAGATACATTCGCGTGTGCAGTTGTTCCTCCTGCAACGTCACCAGCACGCCTTGGCGAAACGCTCGCGGTGCG
The DNA here is from genome assembly GCA_964352885.1 of uncultured Pirellulaceae bacterium. Classification (GTDB taxonomy): domain Bacteria; phylum Planctomycetota; class Planctomycetia; order Pirellulales; family Pirellulaceae; genus Mariniblastus. Next base: position 5,995 of record CAYGUE010000069.1, on the reverse strand, counting down.
TTGGGAAATTTCAACAACACCAGGGCCATCAATTCCGTGGCCAACAACTCGTGGTTTGCCAGGAAGTGTAACAACTGCCCGCGAGCTTTATCATTTTCGAGTTGATCATCTCTCGGAGGCTGAACGGTGCGGCCGGGCTCGTGCTGCATGAGCAAATGCGGGGGGCGCCCCGGAGTTCGCAGCGACTTGGAAGATGGTAGCTTTGCGGTCGAGATCCGATCGAAGCTCAGTTTCCCCGGCGTGGCAAGTTTGTCTTCGAGCGAATTCGAGAATACGATTTGCTCTGCGAATTCGGTGATATTCATGGTGTCCGGTCTAAAAGTAGAACGGTGGTCTCCACCGTGACTGCAGTGCGACAAACGGTTAAGACCACCCGTTGCACCTTACTCGATTTTCGCGTTCTTCATATTGAAAATCGCCCACGTCGTCCCGTCAGGGCCTTCGTATTCTTTCAGATACAGCGTGCCACGAATTTTGAATGGACGCACGAGGTAATTTGTCTTCGTGCCTTTGGCCAACCGCACCATAACGCAATCATAAATGGCCGCTTGAGGACCGAAGCAGCACTCTTTGTTGTCACGGACGAACACAAAACCCGTGAGTCCGGACGCTTTGAACGAAGGTTTCATATATCCTCCGAGCGTGATCTCTTTTCGATCGAGAGCTTTCACTTCTTCGGACAGCAAAGATCGCTCAAAGGGCTCACCCACTTCGATATCGAACTTAAGATCGTCAAAGGTCAGGTCGAGCGAACCACCGCTAGTGTCGATCGGCACCACTCGTTCGCGCTGTGGCTCTTTCCATTCGTCGGGCATCTCGCCACGTTCAAGGCGCTTGGGTTCCTCTGCTTCTTGAAGCTCAACGGAGGGCGTATCCTGCAATTCCGAGGAAGAGGCAACTTCGGTCAAGTCTTTCGTCTCACCCGAATCAGCTTTGGCAGGAGCATTTTCACAGCCTGAAAACGCGAGGCAGCACACCAGGCTCAGCGAGACTGCAAACGCTTGCTGCAATACAGGACCACAGCGCAAACGGGTGAATACCAAGCATCCTCGCAACCGATTCACTCGCTGGCGCTTCGGGGTGGTATTGCAACTACCGGACGTAGTCTGCTTCGATTTCATAAAACACTCGCGGAATATCATCTTCGTGAGAACGTTGGGCGCGGGCATTGAGTCTGAAAGTTCCACCAATGCGGCGCAAGCCGTATCCATAATTTACGGTATCGTCTGACTGGATTTTTATGGCGACCACATCGGTCGCTGACACGTCGGTACCAAAGCAACAATCACCGAAGTCACCAACCATGATGAACGATTTCAGATTGTACTGTTTGCCACTTGGAGGGCGAACGTAACCTTTGAGGAAAATTTTCTGTCCGTCCAACTCAATCGCACGATCGGGATACTCATTGGCATCCGTTCCGCGGCTTGAAGGCTTGAGTTCGGCAAATGAAATCCGCCGATAGCCCTCGGGAACTTCAGTCGCGTAAATAAAGGAATGCATGGCTCCGCTGGCAACCAGACAAACGGTGCTCAGTAGCAAACCGATTCGAGCCGCTCCCTTGCCAACGAGTTCATCGGGGTAAGCACGAATTGCCTTGAGAGCCAGAAATCCAAATATGACACCCAGAATTGGCAATAGCGTCAAAGCCTGAGCTAGGAATGCAGACAGGCCGAGGATTCCAAAAATCACTGATGCAACAGCCGTTTTGGAAACCGACTGATAGGCAGACTCTTCGGTGAACGCAGATCTAACCGGTTCAGTCTCAAGGGGACGATCTTTGGTCACTGTGTCGGACATTTGCAATTAACCGTTGGCAGGATGCGAAATACAATTCTAGCACCAGAATTCAATCGTCGCTAGAAAATCAAACGCTCAAACCAGCCGCTCAGAACCGACCACAGAAGAACAAACAGTACGACCGACATCCCCATCGGGATGAAAATGATCTGCCACGTCAAATTCGGTGCAACGACCGCAAGGGGTGCCGCGGCTACTGGTGTCGGCGTCGAGCGAGCAACCTGAGTCATGGATCGGGAAGGCTGATTCGAAGCACTCCTACTGGATACGAAGGTTTGCTCAATCGGGTTCGCCAAAGCGGAATTTTCATTTGAGCCAACAACAGGCTGTTGAACTTTCTTGACAACATGGCGCTTGAGCACTGGTTCATCGGTCACTGAAATGAATTGAGTCGACTCCGGTGCAGATTGAAATCCGACATCCGAATCGGCATCTTCCCCTGTCGCGTCGCCATCCTCTTCTTCGTCGCCATCCTCTTCTTCGTCGTCGAAGTCCATACCGCTGAGGAATTTAGCGCGGGCGATCGAAGAGGCGTCAATTTTTTCGAGTTCTGCGAGATAGATTTTGGCTTCCGGCAACGGACACGCCATCAAATAAGACGCTATCGGCACACGGATCCAGTTATCGTCTTCGCCACTATCCTTGAAGATCGAAACGAGCTTTTTCATCACGCTCCAATCTTCCCAACGAGCTAAGTCTGGAATGACAAGATCCCGTGCTTCGCTGTTGTCCAATACCGTTCGAGCCGCAGCGATGATTCGTTCCCTTGGAACTTTATCTGTTTCTTCGGCGTGAAAGCGTAAAGCCTGCATCGCCAACATGGTGTAAGTGAATTCGCAATCCTTCTTTTCGAAGAACTCGCGCTGAATCAGGTCCATGCCCGCTTCGCCTTTGAGATTCAAGTAGCAAGCAATCAAGGCTTCAAGGCCTCGCATTTTTTTGCGACTGCCAGAGAGCAACAATTCCTCTAGCATTTTGGCATCTTCAAGCTCACCGCAAATGCCAAGCATCGTGAAATACAAGCGACGTCGATTCGGAGACGTCTTGTCATCTCGGATCAATGAAATAATTCGCTTGCGATCCATTCGATCTTTGAGTGCAATCATGTCCGGATAGGGTGCCTTTGCAAATTCGTCATACGCATCAAACGCGAGCAATGATTCTTCGTCTTCGAAGTATTGCTGGAAGAATGCGAGCCGATCAGCTCCCTTTTTTGGTAACTGGTCAAGCTTGCCGAGGTACTCCAGCACGCGATCGCTGGCCTTCATCGGCGTCGTCCATTTGATTTTTGGTGGATCGACTCCCATTACGAAGAACTGTTGTCCGACAGGATATCGACCAACCAGAAGGGCTCGAAACTTCATGCCCGGCTTAACCAGCTCCTTCCCTCGAAAGACGGTGACAATCTCGAACATTGCACGCGGCAATTCGTCATCGTCCGGTGCAGGCTCAGGAATCTCCAGCAACTTTGCCGAGACGACAACATCCTTCGTCGACATTTGATCCGTGAAAGTCAGACCAACACTGGCGCAGAATGGACATGCTTCGACCACTGCCGCCGCGCAAACCATCCCGCCCAGCAACAATGTCGTTGCGAGAAAGAGATTTCGTAGTCTTAAATCGAATTTCATATACATTCCATTAGGTTGCCAAAATTATAGCGTAACAATCAAAAACCCAAGCCCCTATTTGGCACTCTTTTGACAGCTGAGGTACGCAAGCGGGCAAGAAATGTTCCGAAAGCCACGTAGCAGCACAGTCAATCCGTTCAAAAGTAGTCCATTACCCCGGATTACTTACCGAGCGATTCAGAGACATCTGTTCGATATGCGGAAATGGCGGGGTAAATTCCGACCAGAATTGCCAGCAAAATTAAACCCGGGATCAGCAGAAGTTCGGGCGAAACCTGCATCGCCGCAAGCCATCCGGGAAGCGTATCGGCACCTGGCAAAAACGCCACAGGCATACTGGGCGCGACATCAAAAAAGCCCATTTGAATTCCAGTTTGCTCTTCCACAACCGGCGACATCGCAACGTTCAATACATGGCCTGCAACCCAACCGATAATGCCGGCAGTCAATGCCAGCAGAATGGATTCGGACAGCATGATCATCAGCACTTTCGAGCGGCTCGCGCCAAGAGCCCGCATCACTGCAATCTCGTGCTTGCGTTGACTCATGGAGTTGTAGATTCCGACCAGAATGCTGATCGATGACACAACGCAGATCATTAAAGTCAACGCCAACAGCGCCAATTGAACTGGATCGATAAACTGAGCAAACATCTTGGTAACAACTTCAACCGGGTTCACCGCCATCGCAGCGTCCTGTGAGCTTTCCGGAGAAAACGGAGTCCAATCGCGAGACGACTTAAGATCACCCTTATCGATTAACGGGGGCAAAAACTGGCCAACCGAATCGATACCGTCGTCGCCGACTTCGCCACGAATCAACAGAGAAGTAACCTCTCGCTTCTCGATCGGCAATCGAGCAGGACCGGGCGTTTCGTAAGATTCTTCAATCGGCGTGTCCTCTTCGTACACAAAGCCTTCCGCTTCCAGTTCACGTTTCTCACGCTTTCGTTTGGTCGCGGCCCGCAATGAGTCATCCTTGATCGACTTCGTGTGGCCTTCCATCAGGAAGAAACCTTCCATGTTCAAAAACAGGCAACGATCGCTGGGTGATCCGGAAGGCTCCATGATCCCAACGATATGGAAATCCGTTTCATGGAGGTGTGAACCAGAACTATTGGGGTCGCCATGCGTCGGCTGAATCGTGTCGCCGATCTTCAGACCGCTCTTAGCCGCAACCGCCGAGCCAATCACTGCTTCGTAGAAGCCGTGTTCATCGTTGTATTCTTCGAATGCACGCCCTGCGGCAAACTCGAACCGACGTTCGGTTTCAATATCCAGAACCAGTTCGGTGAAGTAAGCCGGCTTCGTCCCGACGCAGCGAAAATTCGATTGCGTTTTCTCGTCGACCCAAAAGTCACCCAAGTTGATCGGAACGACCGTGTGAACCCAGCTATCGAACATGCCACGATCGTAGTACCGCATCGTTGTCATCTGTTCGACTTCGGAAGCAGCAGAGGCCAACTCATGCCCCAGCCCCGAAATCGCACCGAGCGGACCAGCCACAAAGCCCGCCAACTGCAACGCGTCCTGCTCGTGCTGCTGAGTCACCATCGCCAGCGAATGTCGCATCTCGCGCTGTCGTTTGTCCTGATCCGCGAAAGCGAGATAGTACTCGTAGGGAATGTTTTCGACCGGTGGAGCGATAAAGAATACGCTGCTCATCGTCAGCTGAACTTCGCCGCCGCGAGCTCCGACCAGAATGTTGTAGCCAAACGTACGACTGTTCTTGAAGGACTTCGAGACGACGCCGTGGATCGAGATCACGGACACGACCATCATGATCCCTAGCGCCATCGATAGGATCGTCAGAAAGGATCCAATTCCTCGGTGCTGAATGCTCCTCCAAGCGATTTTGAATACGTTCACGCGTCACCTCCTGCCGTCGCCGCACTTCGAATGTCCGCGACGACACGATTGAGTTCATCCAACCGAACGACCCGGTCGAATTGATCCGCGACTTCCATGGCGTGCGTCACCATCAGCATTGCAATATTTTCTTCGCGGCAGGTGTCCTTGATCAGCTGCACGACTTGCTGCTGATTCTGCGGGTCAACATTGGCGGTTGGCTCATCAGCCAGCAGCAGGGCAGGGCGGTTGGCGACCGCTCGAGCGACAGCAACCCGTTGCTTTTCACCGACCGACATTTGATGTGGTTTGTTGTTGAGACGATGCCCGAGCCCAACTTTTTCCAGCAAATCTTTAGCTCGAGCAGGCGTTGAACGTTTCGCCCCGAAACTGATACCCAACAGCACGTTTTCCATCGCCGAAAACCCGTCCAGCAAGTTAAACGTTTGAAATACGTATCCAATCTTGTCGGCGCGGATGCGATCTCGAGTCGATTCGCTATATCGAGTCAGCTCTGTGCCATCGACGAAGACCTTGCCACTGTCGGGTTTGGTAATGCCGGAAATAATGTGCAGCAGCGTCGTCTTGCCGCACCCCGAAGGGCCAACCAGCACGACTTGCTCACCGGATTCGATTTCGAACGAGGGACCATCGAGAATTGGCACCCTTTCTCCGTCCGGCTGTACAAAGCTCTTTTTGATGTTTTCGAGTTTGAGC
>CAYGUE010000068.1:0-33811 GCA_964352885.1 uncultured Pirellulaceae bacterium | reverse complement strand
CACACGGCAGTTCAATCCCTCGGTCAAGACTCGAAAGCCTTCAACGAAGAACAGAATGGTGAAATGAAAATAAAAGGTGAGGTGCTCAAAATGAGCACCTCGGGTTTGAAATTTTTTTAAAGCGTAAGAATCCAGATACGGCCAAGGCTGAAAACGAATTCCAGTGCCAGTAGTAGTGCTGAAAATCGCTTGCAAAACCGAAATGGTTTTTCGAGCCAGTCCGTGTTTCTATTTTTCTTGATAAAGCTAAAACAAAGTTGTTTAGGTTGCTTCATGTCCCCTCCTTGGTTGTCACATTAAATAATTTCGTTCACCATTTTGTCGTCGTCTGGGTGAATCGACGGAAAGTTAACCAATTGAGCAAGGTGATTTAAAAAATGTACCGAAGAGCGAAAAGCTCAACGGTACAAACTGTTAGAATCCAAAAAGTGAGACAAAGAATCTGACTATAAGGAATGCATACAGGCCAAGAACAAAGTTTCCGAAGTCTCGGTAACTCGGCCATGGTCTTGGTTCGCAAGGACGCGCAACCTCCTGCCGCTTAATCTTCTCTGGAGAGAGAAGAATTTGCGCAGTGTTCGCACCAAAACTAGTCATTCCCGTTTGCAAATCGAATACGTCGGGCAAGTTTTTGCCTGTTATTCGATGTGTTACGCCGTAGCGGTCTTGTATGATCACCACGTGTATTTTCCGTATGACAGTCTCTCCGTTCTCACGAAAACGAAACTCCATGTAATAAGTATCACCGCTTTTTAGGGCCATGTGATTCTCTCCAAATTGAGGCTGCTCGACCCGCGTCGATGTCAGCATTTATTTGGTGCCGAATTGCACCGTTGAAAGCCGCAGCCTTCAGCGCTACATTTTGGACAGGGAGTCCCGAGTAAAAAAGAATCCCCGCAGGGATTCTCTCTCGTCCGATGCAGGCAAAACGACTCATCGTTTCACCTAACAAAATGCCTGAAGCATCGGACTGATTTCGTTCGTGACTCATCACAAACAAACTATTGACGTTAACTCGTTAACACCACGTTGACGTTAACTCGTTAACATCGCACACCGTTTCTTCTCATTCCTGGGTGAAGAGGAGGACAGTTATCGGTTGCTGTGAAACGTTTTTCACAGCTGTTCTTGTTCTTGAAATTTGGTTGTTCCTTATGATTCGGAATGCATCTCAAACTTGTTAGGCTATTGTTGACGCGGCAGGCAGACTTTTGAAGTTCAACTGCGCTCATAGAAGTTCACAACTCAGGGTTTTGGCCCTTTTGTTTGTTGCGAAATGCTTTTCGAATATCTTCTTCAGTAATTTGCTCTTCCTCTATGCCATTCTCTGGACCAGTTCCACCAAAAATTGTTTCATCATTTTTGAGCGGCCAGAATGCTTTCGTATTGATCGTTTCCCCTAGTTGGGATGGCCATGGAGTTCTTGAACTTCTAGTTTCGAATTCACCTTTGGAGATTGGGAAATCTAAATGAATTGGAAACGCGCCGCGTAAACGCGACAAACCTTCGTAGCGTTTGAGCGAGATGGCACATTGGTTCTGATTCAAACTGACTTCAGAGAGATCGTCGTCTGTTAGACGCGGCCCAATTTGCTCGGCGATCTCAACGATTGCACGTTCGCCATTAATCTCTAGGGCGCGATGCATGCCAACGTCACCTTCTTCTACCGTTTGTACAAATTGTCTCCACGATGGCGAATAGTACATAACCTCTCCTGACATGCCGGCTAGATGCTTTTTGGTGTCGGGATCTCTTGCGGAAAAGCAGAGTTGTACAGTAGTGTTCCCTGCGACCTCTTGAGCCAAATCAATATCAGACGTCTTTAACTGGCTTAGGGATTGATGAGCGAGAATGCAAGTCAATCCGCAACTGCGCGCCTGGGCAAGAATCTTTGAGATGTTTTTCGCGATGACTTCCTGTGCTTCGTCAATGACCAAATAAACGTTTGCTGGCTTGCCGGTTCTCTCTTGATACTCACGTGCAGCAGAAGTTGCTGAATAGGTAACCAACCTGGATATTTCTCCCGCAGTCGAAGAGTCGGTCAACGATTCGAGGCTGAAATAGATGACTTGTTTTTTCTCGATTGCTTCCGGGAAATAGATGGCGTGCGCTGCCGCTGGGTTGTTCCTTGATTCTCGTGAAATCGTCAGCTGCTCGAACTCAGCCAGTGTTCGCATGACGAACATAAGTTGTTTCGCGTCGTGGTAGTCTGAACCCTTCAAAGTCAGCTTCTCCAACACCTGTTGGAGCTCATTGAAGGTTTGTGGACTGGCGTCAAGTTCCTTGAGTGCTGCTCTGAAAGCACCACTGGCAACTGCCGTATACCAAGAACGACCGTAGCCCTCACCGTGAGTAAGGTTGAAAGCAAGCATGAAGAATCCGACGATTTCGGCGAGTGTCGCCGACTCAAGGTTTTTTTGTTCAAGTGGATTGAAAATGTATGTCGACTTGCTGTGCGTCGTCGTAAACCACTTGAATTTCCTGCCCTCTTGTTCCGTCCATTGCTTGGTCGAATGAAGTAATGCGCGGTCGCCCTTGCAGTCAAGGACGATAACTGGACCGTCTCCACGTTTAACTAGTTGAGCGATCAATGTAGACAACCCCAATGCAGTCTTTCCACTTCCAGTCGCACCGAGGATATGCATATGCTCCTTGACAAGTTTTATGTCCAGAAGAATTGGAAACCCCATTGTCAAATGAAAGCCCACCCAGACCGCATTCCTCTCGTTGGGGTTTGAACTGTTCCTAAGACGGTCAACATAGCTTTGAAACACGTCCCAGTTTTTTCGTTTTAGCCCAGCCGTTTCACCCTCACACGCTCGGTGCCAATTCCAGATGATTGGGCCGGCCGTAACAATAGTGCCGCAAAACAATACGAGTGGTGCCAAGCCAATCAAGACGCCGGCGTTGATTAGGCAAGTCAAGAAGAGGGGCGTGAAACCGAGAAGCTTCCAAGAACCGGCATCGAAACCTCCTGCTGACCAGCAACACGCGACGTAGCCCAACGCGAGGATCAGAACCTGCTGGAATTTCAACCTGCGTCGACTCACGGAGCCAACTGGGCTCAGGAAGATCCACCGTGGATTTCCTCGAACACCTTTGTATTCGACGTAGTGACGAAGCATTTTGAGGACTAATCCGCTTGTTCCTTTGAGCTTAAGCTCGATCAATACCGCAGAGCCAACGAACGTGGCGGAAACGACAAGCGCAATCGAATACAAATCACGTAGCCCAGCAGCGGAAAGAATCGCGACGATCGAAACTACTGCCAACATAACGGCAAACTGAAAATGCCTGTAGTAACGAGTTATCGTCGCCAATAGAACAACAGCTTCCCCGTTTACAAGATTATCTTTATCAAGCTCTGGAACGGCTGTCCGTTTTCCGATTCTACGCGTATTCCACATCGCTCGCATTTGAAAAAGTGTAGTCAGGTCCAGGTTCGGATGGGCTGTAAACCAATGGACGGCATGCGTCGCGATATGATCGCTAAGCGACAAAACTTTTGGAACAAGGATCGCTAGGCCCCAACACCCGACAATAATTGACTCATGCTCGGGGAAAATGAAAGAAGCAAAGAGCTTCAATGCAATGAGTTGAATGACAACGTTAAAAACACTGACGACCCGCTGTCCACTCACGTACGTAATGCAAAGAAATAGCGGCGCCAGTATTGCGACGGCACCCCAGGCGATGAACTCGATCGATTCCGAACTCGCGATAAGAAATCCAATCGAATACGTGCCGCCAATCGCAATTGCGGCTGCGACAAGCGACCGCCACAGAAGCGGAAGTCGAAAATTGCCATCCAAAGTCGCATATTCGGGCGGTCGAAAATTCATGAAGCAACGACCTGGCGGCATACCTTTCCAGTCGATAATGTCGTCTTTCTCTCGAACTGGATACTTGGTTGGACGTGTCATTGCGTTAGCCTTTCTTCGCAATTCGTTTTGGCTGGTCTTTTCGCCCCGGTATCAAATCGAATAAGCCCTTAACGATATGAACGTTGCTAGAAATTGGAAAGATTCCGAGCCCATCGGGCATGATTGAACGAAGGCTTCGACCATGAGTTTTCAAGAGGCCTTTTGTAAGTTCCATTTCAATGCAATTTTTTCGGCCAAAGCTCTCAGTGAGAATCGAAAACTCGAAGCGTTTCTCAATGATCATTTGAGAGAATTGACCACGCTCGAGAATCTTCTTCAGTTGAGTATTTGTGCGATCAACAACCCTTCGGTGGTTTTTTCCAAGATCGGTAATCGCAAAGCCAAGGCTGATGTCAGGCGCGTCGGATTTGGAATTGAGCTGCTCACGGAAATAGAAATCGATTTTTGGTGGGCGTGTTCCGTACTGCTCGAAGAATTTTGGGAAATCCTCAGGCCGGCAAATCGTGAGCTTGCTGGACTCTGCCGCGTGACAGACAAATTGCAACATCGCATATCTGTGAGGAATCATGGAATTGCGCGGAGGCTGGCCAATGGAGGCCTTCAAGCCCAGTTTGTTCGCGCCTTTTTCCGTCAAGTGATACAGGAACTTTTTGGAGCCAGGCATTTGCTGAGACTGGACAACTCCCATTCGCCGTTTTCCCAATCTCGCCAACGTTGATTTCACCGCGTCCTTTTGCAAGCCCTTGAAAAACAGATGGTGCAAGGTCTTGAAGGTCGACATGTGAAACGTGGCGATATGCTTTAGGATCGATAAGTCACGAGACGTTAATCTGGTGTTTTTCATGGGTTACCACAATTCGTACGTAATTCGTTTTCTTGACCAGTAGTCGTGGAAGCGCAAGATGTGTTTTGCCGAGTAATCTCTTCCAACGAAATCGATTACCTTCTTGATTTCACCATCGGCAATTATGGCTGCGTCTGGGATTTTCTTGATTCGTAGCGAGCGATAGAATCGTCGCAGCACGTCTTCCCCTACCCATAACGCTTTGTCGTTACGCCGCCTTGGAGTGGAGTAGGCCAAATATGTTGAGGTGGTTCCCAGATCATGCTGAATCTGAAATGGCTGACGAGGATCACCACCAACTCCGCCATAATATTCCGCAGCTTCACTGGTGGCGTAGTAAATCTTCCGAGTGACCGAATCCGCTTTATCGATTCGCTTCTTTGCGATCCAGCAAATTTGCCATGGCCGTTTTGGCTCTGCGTAGCCTGGATTCCAAGCGAAGATTGGCTTGTATAAATTCAAAATAACGATGGGCTGTGAATATGAATTCACCAGCCCTTGTCGCCTCAGTTTTCCCAATTCTCGTTGGACATTGACACTGCCACGTCGAAGCTTGGCAAGCTGAATATCAGCAGCGACTCGAACTCTCCATGTAAGCAGGTCGATGACGGATTCGTCAAATTGAGACAAAGGGGGCACTATTGAGCCTCCTTTGTTTTTCGCGGGCGACCACGTCCTCGCTTTTCCGGCGCGGCTTGGGATTCGGTCGTATCCGCGGAAATACAATGCTGGGTCGAGCCGCCGTGAGGATGTGCATTCTCAGTCGGTTCTTCAAGATGACTCGATATTTTGAGCGCATTTTGGCCTGGTTTGTCCAGCGTCAGTTCAGACGCTTGATGACGTAGCCTTTTTGCTAACTCGTTGTTTCCATCACATTCGAGCTTTTTCGCTCTCGCCTCAAGACTCTCCAGGAGGTCGATATGCGAGATCAACGATTCAGTTTCGACCTTGTTGACGATCAAGCCACCGATCATCGTTGCGACTCGGTTGATAATTTTTTCGGCAATCCATGAAATCACTTTCATCTCTTCTCCAATTAATGGCAGTAACGTATTTACGGTGCCAAAAATAGATTTGCGAGAAGCAAAGAGCGAGTTCAGAAGAAATCAGAACCGTTCAGATAGGGCGTAACGCTGACGGGTTTAGAGTACGGACTCGACGTCAAAAAGCGTCAGGTGAAACAATTCGCTCTTGAGAAGGAGATTTGATGAGTAATCGATCAGGCTATTACTTTGTTGACTGGGAACGGGCAGTCGCAAATTCCAGAGACATGACCAACACGGAGTTGGTTCAGAAAACGAGATTAAGCAAAAACACACTGCTTCGAATGCAAAGGGGGGAATCGATTCAGAAAAAATCCGCGATCAAAGCACTGCACGCCCTTGGAATTCAAAACGTCGATGACTTTTTAACCCGCGCGGACTCGTTGGAAAATTCAATTCCCAAGACGATCCGTGACCCACGACGAAGATTCCAGTCGTGGCAGCTTCTCGGTGAGCCAATCGAGATGAGAAGTCCCAATGGCTTTTTCACATACCGAATCGGAAAAGCCGAACACACCCACGACAAGCGAATCGCACGTACGAAGTGCTACGACTTTGAGTCATTCTCTCAGGAGAAAATCGACTATTTGCATGAAGCTGTATTGGCGCGACATCGAGATATTTGCCTGAAACTCAAAAAGCATCCCTGTTTTCCAGAATATATCGACAGCGGATTTGTTGGGGGGACAACATTTTGGATCGTCGAAACATGGGAAGACGGCGAGACGCTGACGAAACAAGTATCAAGAGGAGCTGTGACGCCCGCCATGATTCCGGGAATCGCCAAGCAGTTGGCTGAATCCCTTTTGGCACTTCATGATTGCGGTGTAATTCGTCGGGAGCTGACGCCCGATTTCATCATGATTCGAGAGTCTGATTGTAGTCTGCTTTTAACCGACTTCGAAATGGCGAGGATTTCAGGGGCCGCGCCTTCGCGCCCGATGGATTGGGTCCAGAGCCCTTACCTGTCCCCTCAAGTTGACTCGCCCAACGTAGATTTCAAAACGGATCTATTCAGTTGGGCTCAAATTGTGATTTTTTGTCTGACTTCTAAACGACCACCAAAAATGAGTGACGCCAAGCTATTGAGCCAACTGACAGTTCCGAAAAATGTGTTCGGCGTCCTCGATAGCTGTTTGCAGACCAATATTGCTTGGCGTCCTGACGGATTTCGACAGGTGCTAGACGCTATCGAAAACTGGAATTAGCTGGCAGCATTATGGAATATGAGAAAAACGCGTCGCGGCCTATTGGCATTCATGAACTGAGTGAATTTGTTTTTTGCCCCAGGGCTGGCTTGCTTGTCCACGGTCAACAACGCGAAGACTTGGGCTGGGAAAAACAAACGGTGAGTAATTTGAATTATTCCCCGTTGTATGAATTGCGGCAATTCGATCAGGCATTAAATAAGCTTCAAAAAAGACTCACGACGCAAATCGTTGTGTGGTGTGTGTGCATCGTGCTAACGGCCTTCGCTCTGGCGTTTATTGACACGCAATTAGCAGTGATTCTTTTCGTGGGTTCCTTTTTTCCTTTGTTCGGTTTGTTGGCGCTGTTGTGGAAAGCCTACGAATTGTTGAACTCGCGAGAGTCGTTCCTGAAAAGCAAAAAAAGACTGCCAGATCTTTCCAACCCAAAAATTGAGGAATTCGATTGGCGGCAGGTGATTCGCAATGAATTCGATCTTCAACGCTGTCCCGACCCGTTTGTTGATCTGGACTTGGGAATTAAAGGGCGGCCCTGGAAACTACTAAAGCGAGAGGAGTTGTGCATTCCGATTTTTCGATGTCCGCCACCAACACCCAAAAACCCCAAGGCCCAAAACCCCGAAAACTGGATTTACACCAAACACTTGGTGCGAATTGCGGCCTATTGTGCATTGATCGAAAGTCAGACGGATTATCAGGCTCCATTCGGATTGATTTTGTTTTCTGGCACGTACCGGGTTTTTGCAATCAAACCCAATGAAAGAATAAATGCCATGTTAAAAAAATCGGTTCTCATAGCCAACGAGCTGGTTGAATCCTTCCGATCTGGACTCGATCCGTCCGCGCCGCCATCGAAAAAATGCCGAGGGTGTCCGCACGGCAAGTTAAAGCGGCACATTCCGGGTGTTACCGTATTGCAACACAATGGGCGCAAGGTTGAAGAAATGATTGTCGGGTTCGACGATAAATTCATGCACTGTCATTGCGGTGATTTATTCCAATGGTTGCCTCCAACATCCACGAGAAAGAGACAAAATTAAAATCCTGCAACCGTTCAATTTGGCCACCACCGCCTGAGAATATTTGCCAACCGGACCAGTGGGAGATTGGGAGCCGAATCAATCGCATCATATTTTGTCGCGTCGTGCATTTGAAACGACGCTTTCTGCCAGGCCTTGGCTGATGCAAATCGATTCCCCGGGCACAACGCGAGAATGTCCGCGAAATATTCGTCGACTAAATTAATCGTTGCAGCCGGCAAACCGGTTTCGAAATGGTGGAGATCACTGACCAACTCCAGACAAATTGTTTCATCTTGTCGCACCGTCTGCTCGACGGCACCGCCAATTTCGAGATAAGGAATTCTGCCCGTCAACATTTCAAACAAAACGACGCCACAACTGAATTGCTCACTTGTGATACTGGCTGCTTTTCCTTGATAAAGTTCTGGTGCTCGATACATCGGTTTGGTGCCGTCTCCCTCGTCTCGCTTGATCGTCTCCGTAAATCGAAAGGAAGAGCCAAAATCAATTAGGCTCAAACGATGATTGTTTGGCGAGAGGATTAAATTTTCAGGCGAAATATCTCCGTGGATAATCCCAAGTTTTTGCTTCAGCAGGACGACCTGGTGGACCAAGCTTTTAAATAGCCGAGTAGCTTCATAAGTGGAAAATGCAGGTCGTTTGCAGTCTTTGATCTGATTCAAATAGCTTCTCAAGGACTGGCCATCAAGCCATTCCGTAACCACGCACAGTTCTCGATTTGACACATCGAAATTCAAAATTCGTGGCGTGGGGAGATTTGTGCCAGTCGCCCGATCGAGATTGCGGATGCGTTTTCGATTCTCAGGGCAATTTGCCATCGTGTGGATCACCCGCTTTCGATAGACGCGGCCGAGTCGCTGAAGCACCGTGTATCGCCCTCGGTTTCGTGAAATCGCCTTTTGGACGACCAAGTACGCCGTTCCTCCAATCTGCACTCGGCTTTCAATTTCGAACGTCTCACGACCAACTCTGACGCGTTTTGGCTGATGTTTCATGTATTCATTTTGAGACACGCGTCGGTCACGCGCTCTTCTTCTAAGTGTAAGTGGTAGGAAAGGGGAATCGCGAAATACTCAGTAAAAGACGCGGTAATCGCGAATGAAAGTGGCACCCAAGATGCCACTCGCCCTGAAACACAGGTGGCATCTTTAACGCGAGAGCGTTACGAGATTTTGAAGCGATGGAAACTCAAATTCGATCGCGTAACGCAAATGGGTTTACGAATGTGTGGAACACGAAGAGAAAAAGTCCCTTCATTGCGATCGTGCGTAAGCCATCGAGTAACGATCAAATCTAAGAGCTTTCCCATGAACGCAATTATTGAGAACCGAAAAACGCTCAAAAAGGCCAAACTGGTCTCTCCGAACATTCAAGATATTTTCGTTGACGAATATGACGCCTGCAAAAGGCGGATTCGGGATGGAATTCGTCGAAGACTCAAATTCAGTCCCAGTGAATTGAGTGACAAAAAAGAGGCGGTCAGAGTTTTTGCAGACGATCTCGAAAAGCTAACCAAAATGCATCGTCAGTGGTGTGAGCTTGTAACTGTTCTCGCAAGGACTCACTGCAAAACAAAAGGGCTGGAAACGCTTCCGCCGCCACTTCGAAAAGAATTAACTTTTGGGCTCAATAGTGCTTTTGCCAAGGCGAAACGGGCCGGGTTCAAGCGAGCAAACTGCCTAGGAGCGGAATTGCTCAAAGGTAATTCGGAAACCGTGGTAGCGGCGCTGATCGCAAGCTTGAGGAATATGACCTATGACCTTGTTGAAGAGGTCTTTGAGGGCCTGGATTTCTTAAAAAACGAGTGCATTTTAGGAAAAATTACTTGGACCCATGACGATGCCTGCTTTTTTGATCACTGGAATCACTCGGTTGAGGCCGAAGGCTTTCATGAAGATACCCGAAAGACACAATACGTCCGCCGCCCTGTGCAAGAAGACAACCTGGATGTGTTGTGGGTCAACGTCGAAACGAAGACGACCAGCAGGGAAGGCAAGTACATTCATCGCGCCGAACAACTTGAACAGCATTTGATGGGCGCTGAAAGGTCTTCGTTAAAAAACTGCAAGGCGATTATTCCCCGGCAGCTGAATCCAATCGTGGAAAAAATACCGCAATTCCTTCGGTCGGAAATTGTCGTGGTAACTGGCGAACAGTTCGTAGTTAACCGGTTTCAGCGGGTTTTCGAAACCGACCTGTTCAAAGACACCGTAGAAAAAAAAGTTCGCATTCACAATGACCCCGCAATTGTTCTCGGGAATACCGTGTTGGCCGCATGGGATGACGATGCATGTCACCAGGAGCGACGGGATCGACTCGACGACAGCAAAAAACAGGCGGGGATAATTAGCGGCGGATGGGCCGTCGTAGCGGCAATGTTTTCTGTCAGTAGCTATTTAATTATTGGAACGGCGAACTTCGGATCGGCGACCTTATTTGTCGCCTGCCTTGCGTTAAGCACATATCTCGCAAACGAAAGCATGTCGGACTGGCATCAATTTAAGCGGCGAGAATTTCAGCTCTATAGTCGAGTTCGGCTACTGTTCGGATGGTTTCTCTTTGTGTTCGCCACATGCATGACATTGGGTGGACTTGTAAATAGTCATTGGCTGCCGCTTTTGACTGGACTGGCTGCGATCCCGATCGCCTCTTCGGCGCTCCGCTCGGGCTTCAAGCCAACTGCGACCTCCTGATTCTAAATGTTTAATTTCAATCTGTATGGAAGGAATAAATAATGGACGACGATGAATTTGAAGAAGAGTTGATGAACGACGAAATGGAAGGCGAAGAGCAAGAGGTTCCATCGGTCTGGCAGGATCGTAAAATAATGTTCAGGAACGGCCTGATGATTCTTGGCGCTGGGGCACTTGTGATTTTCTTAACGGGTTACGCTCTTGTGTCGGGTAGAGCAAACAATGACACGAAATCTGAACTGGCGGAGCTGCGCCAGGAATTAAAATCGTACAAGAATGAGAAAAAGAAAGCCTTGACTCACGTATCCCGTTCTACTCCAAGCACGGGCTCGGTTGAGTCAAATTCAGGTGAGTCGATCTCTGAAATTGAGCTCTCAAGCGACCAGTTGTCTCCCATACTGATTGAGCAACAAGTGCTTGAGAGGCTGGCTTTGAGGCGAGAAGCATTGGCTCGATTTGAAACGAGTTTAAATGCTCTCGAGGAAATTCACGCTAAGAACAAGAAGCTCCACACTCAAGCGGATTCAAAAATCATTAAATTGCTTGCCAAAGGCTCGGAGGACGGTCGGAGAATCGGCAACAGTGACGAGTTGATTGATACTTTCAATGGAATTCGAAAGAAGCTGGACGAACAATGCAAACCAATTCCGGGAGTCAACGAAATTGTGTCAAAGGCCAATGGCATTATTGTTTCAGCCAAATTGGATCCGGATCTGGCGTTTGAATTTAGCCCGTCATTTCGCAAACGGATTGAGGAACTCCATATAACGTACAAGACTCAAAACCAGCATTTGTTGGATGTAACTTCCGGCTTATCAGCAATTGTTCTCGATGCTTCACTAATTGAGCCCGCCGAGTATGACCTTCAGATTGCGGTAGATCAGCTGCGAGGAAAAAGATTTACGAAACTCGCGCTGGAGAATCAAGAACGCGAAAATGCTGCTCTCGTAGCAACGAACCGAAGAAATGCCGAAGAACTAATTAAAAAGGATCGTGAACTCGCTGCGGCAAAACTCGCTGCAGAACTTGAAAAGAAAGAAAAGCAGCGGTTATTGGACATTGAAGAGGCAGCGGAAACTAAGGCATCTACTGCTGCAATCATTGATGCAAGGCGGGAAGCAGAGCTGAAAAAGCAGCTCCGTCAACAATATCAAGCCTCAATGCCTCAAATCCGAAGCTACCTCAGTCCATTTCTCGCAACTGGGGGCACTTTGCGAACGTCAGGGAAAGGTCCTGTTTCTTATGGAGAAATTTTAGGACGCGGTGCTTTGGAAGAAACACAATCAGGATTGACTCAACTCTGGAAATTGGGAGGAAATCAGCCCGACGAATTTCAAGGGGGAACGAACGACCGTCCGCGTGGCGGCTTTCCCCGTTTTGGCGGCTTAAGTGTTGGGCACACCAGAAACGCTCCGGTCGAATATCTGGAACACGCGCAGGCCTTGCTCAAAAAATTTGGCCCATTGCTTGTAGAGGATGAGCTATTGGCCAAATAGTTACTTGCTAATCTGTATTGGATATGCAATTGATGAGAGCATGAAAAATGCAGTGAAACAGAAAATCCTAACCGAGCCATTCAGAACCATTATCCATGTGATATTGGGCGCAATTACAGCGGCGATCTTGCTGGCTCTTATCTAGTCACATCGCGAATGACGTAGCAGGAGTTGCCTGCCGCGTCTTCTTTTTCTGACAGGAAATGAAAACAGCGGCTACTTGTGCCGCGTGCCGAATGAGACGGCTAATTCTTCCAGCATTCGATGTGCTCTTGCTCGGTAACCGCTTCGCAACTCTTTTATCACCGCTTGAGCGGACTCCAATTCAAGCACTGCCCAAATCCGAATTCGGTCTGGCTGATGATCGAGTCCGGATTCTGCCAAATTGGTATCGCATTCTCGAAGCGTTCGAAGTCCGACACGGTCAATTATTCCTTCAAATTCAGTAAGCATGATTCATCCATAGCACGAAAGCAGGAAGCAAGTAAAGCGTCACGTCGATATTTCTAACTTCCGACAAACTTTCCCCGCCGCAGAAACCTCAATCATCGCGCTCACTAACTGTTGAATCTCGTTCTTACCAAGTAATTCATCCGGCAATGAAATGCGCACAATCCCTTTTGGGTACGTCGTCGCCGCGATTCTCGAATCAAGAAACACGTCATCAATTGCGAGACTATCGACCCCTGAGCCAACCTTTGCCAATACAATTCTGCTTTTTAATGCTGTGAGCTTTGGCATGATCAATTGCCAACCTGCAAGATCGGCAACTGCGGCAAGCCTTTCACGATTAGCTTCAGCAATTGCCTTACTTTCATTTGGTGGTTTACACTTGGCAGCCAATGCTCCGCTGGCTACGAACAATGGAGCCACCTGGACCGTTTCACCAAACTGTGTCGTTTCGCCTGATTCCAGTTCGTTACTGAATCTTAAAATCGGATCATCGAGCGAGCCATTGTTTTGCGATTGTCGCATTGCTCGATTTATTTGAGATTCGGTTTTCAAATTGCAAGCAAAACCAATCCCCAGCGTATAAAACGCTCTCAGCCACTTGTGTGCACCCGCAACAACGAAATCGAAGTTACTTTCACGGAAGTTTAGGGGGATCTGGCCGATTGCTTGAGCGGCATCGACTGCGACAAATTGCAGCTTAGTTCGTGTTCTAATTTCCCTGACGATTTCGTCGACCGGCAGCCGAATTCCGAAGTTGTCGATGAGCGGCAAGAACAAACCATCACAGTTTTGCTGAACAAACTTTGTGGCAACGTAGTTGACTAGATCGGGCAACGTCGTTTCTGAATGCAGGCTCAGTCTCTTAACCGGAAGAGTTAAAGACCTGCATCCAGTAACATGAAGTTCACGATCCAAAATTGCTCGATACGGTGGCCAGCAATTATCTGTCGTAAGAACTCTTCGACACGTGGCAGCAAGCGATTTGGCAGCGACCTTCATTACCGAGGCACCGCGACTTGCAAAGAAGACTGTCGATTGGCAGTCGGCGTTTACGAATAATCGAAGCCGTTGCTTGAGGGCCCCCACACCTTCCCAGTTGGCTAGTCCCGGATAACTCTTTTGCAGCCAGACGGGCCAGTTGGAAAATCCCTTGGTCAGAAGCCGTGTGAAGTACAGCGTGCATCCCTGCTCGTTTGCAAAGCGAGCAAAATCAATTGATGCACGTCTGGCTTCCAATGACATTTGACCCAAACGTGCCGTATCGAGATACAACAGATTGTGCACGGTCTTGAACTCCTTCGATCAGATCGTAGGAGGATCATGCGTGCTGATCCAGTAGCTTTTCGTAGGAAGTCGCGTAAACAGCCAACCTATCCCAAATATTTTCTACGCGTTGCAAATGCTCAAAATCGAAACACAAACGAAATCGTACCGTGCGCCCAGAAGCATCAGAATTCTGCACCCCAACTGCTCGATTTCCATAGATTCCAACGTCGACCAGTAGTTCCGGCTCAGACGTGATGACCGATTCACGCACGACTTGAACAGAAATTCCGTACCGATGTTGCTCCAAGAGCCACCGATGAATGGGAGCTTCGGGAAACCGCGAATCATCAGGCCACAAATAGTTCGCGACGATTGCAATTCGCTCAACGGAAATAGTTCGATTGTCGTGTAATTCCAAATTGAGCTGGGTTGAGTGTTGCCCCGGGCCATCTTGCCAATAGTGAACCGAATCAACGTGAGAAATTGAACGATAGAGGTGAAGTCCAGAACTGCGGAGAAGGGCTTCATAAGCGATTCGCCAAGTCTCGGTAGATTCGAATTCAATGGTGCCGCTGCTCAAATTCTGAACTTGGGCAATCGTGCATCGTAGGCGTTCCAGTGCCTGCTCACGAAAAATGGCATCCTTGCGAGCCGAAATTTGCTCCAAAGCTGCTCCCCACTCTTCATGAATCGCACTGACCTCCGTATCACTACTTAGACGAAAAGCCTGTGCGAACGGAACCGGGAACAGTTCGGGTTTGAGCTGCTTGCGAATCAGGAACACCAGTTGTCCGCAAATCACGCCGACTACGATCACCACAAACAGTGCGAACAAACTGTCGTTGTCAATTGCGACAAGGGCGATACCCACCGTTGCAACGCCAACAGTGACCGCCATTGGGCTGCGGTAATGAGATGTCAACCAGTTTTCGTTGTCTTGCCTCATTGGCCTCCGATCAATTCAGTCAATTGTTTCAGCAGTTGTGATTCCTTTATGAAAGAACAACATTGTTGTCGATTCTAAGTTCGACCTCTTCGAGCACCTGACGTAGTGCTTCCGCAATCTCGTGGTAGTTCCCTTGTCGGTCGGAAGTGATCACCACCTTCCACCCTTCCTCGGTTGAAAAACTCTGCTTGATACCACGTTTTCGTTTCTTTGTTTTCTCTCGAGCCTGCTTGATGGCGTTTCTTGTTGGGATTCGACTCCCCTCAACTCCGTTCACCTCGACAGCATTTCTCTGTTTCGCTGTTGGCAGCTTCGAAATCTCGTACGCTGCGGTCGCAGACACTTTACCTTCTTCAACCAGGGATTGAACTTCGGCTGGCAGTTTCAACAACGCGAGCGATCGACTGACTCGCGACGCCGAGATTCGCAGCGCCTTGGCCAGTGATTTCCCATCCCAGTCGTTCATTCCCATTAATGAACTGAAAGCCTTGGCTTCTTCGATTGGCTGGAGGTTGGCCCGCAAGAGATTTTCCACCAGCTGTTGCTCAAGTATTTGAGATGCCGTCAAATTAGTCTCGTCGAAATAGCACGCGATCGTTTCCAAGCCAGCTTGTTTTGCTGCTCGGTAGCGGCGTTCGCCAGAAATGACGAACCAAGTCTGATGTGCTGACGACCAACGTACTCGTATCGGTTGCAACTGTCCCTGCTCGCGGAGGCTCAGTGCCAGCTGGTCTATTTCAGCACTATCGAATTCGACTCGTGGTTGACTTGGATCTGGCAACAAATTCTTAATTGCGATCTTGCCATAGTCTTGAATACCTCTTCGGCCAACGTCTTTCGCGTTTGGAACAGGGCTCAGCACCGGCGAGGTATTTTCCTCACGTAGACCGATGGAGTCTTCGATTTGGATATTCGCGTCGTGTAGAGCGCGTCGAGTCCCCATTCCTACCCTATCACTTTCTTGCGTGGGCTTCTTTCAATCTGTTGCCCAATCTCTTCAACCAATCGCCGCATCGATTCAGCCGCGGCGGACTTTGTCGCATATTGTTCAACGGGCGTCCGACAGGCTAACGCAACTTTGAAAGCAGAAAGTTCGGGTATCGTGGTCGCCAGTACTAATTTTTCGTATGCCTGTCTTAAGTAGGATTCGAAACGCTGATGAATCAAGAGACGACGATCACAGCGAGTTACTAGATGCCCAAGACGCCGCAAGCCTGGGTTTAGTTGTCGTGCGTGATCGATTGCTTGATGCACGGCTCTTAACCCTTGAGTTCCAAAGTCTTCAGGAGGCACGGGAATCAACACGCGATCGGCAGCAATCATTGCATTCCAACTGCACTGATACAGATTCGGCGGGCAGTCGATCAAAACGTAATCGAAGAATGCGTCCAGTTCCTCGATGAAATCTCGCAGTGCAAACTGAGTAATTCCCTGTCGTTCAGGCTTGGGACAATTGAATTCTGCCAAATGCTGATTCGCTGGCACGATTGAAACGCCAGCAACAGCTGTCTGGCGAACCAATTTCGCAGCATCCAGAAAGAAACGAGATTCGTTAAAGAGGGCAGCCAAAGTGTGCTGTGGGTCGAGTTGTTCAATAAACGTCGAGCCAAGAAAACCCTGGCTCAGCGAGCCTTGTGGGTCGGCGTCAATTAGCAATACGGAATTGCCCGCGGCAGCAAGAGTCCCAGACAGATGAAAAACGGTTGAGCTTTTCCCACATCCGCCTTTCTGGTTGATCATGCAAATGGTTGTTGATTTATTCATCATTTTTCCGAGGCTGCTTCGATTGCACTGTGCAATTCCCACGCAACCGATTGAGATCACTTGCAATACGTTGCCATTGTTCTGCGAACTCTGTCAACAAAATTAACCTCTGCCGTGAGCACCGGCCCCTTATTGATCAAGTTGGCTCCGTTTGCGCATACCATCATTCGATCGACATTCGCCCGGATTGCACCGTGCAATCTGAATGTAAACTCTCGAACGTACTCGAGAATCCCTGCCAAAAACTAATGCGATTGCAGGTGTCGCATTTCCAATTGTCAAACCAGATTTTTGTTTTGCTTTACCTGTGTTCGTGGTACGAATTCATGGGAGGAAACGAATTGAACAAAGCCAAGAAGAAATATCGAGCAGGTGCGAGCCAATTGTCAATTGTCGAGCACGCACTTTGCCCACTAGATACACGCAACTCATTGCTCAAGAATCAGACGTTCGAGTCAAAGTATCACTACTACGACAAGAATGGCCGGAACGAAGCAACTGCGAAAGTGTTCTGCCCGCGCGGCCTGTCGGCTAGTGACGAGTTCTACCTTTGGGGACTACTCGCGCTGACACTAAATCAACCAAAGAAACAGATGGAATTACTCGCAACACCACATTGGTGCCTGAAACAACTCGGGGTAGTTGATTCCGCGTCGGGCCGTGGAGGCAGGCAGTACAAGAGTTTTGTTGAAGCGATTCGCCGTCTCGCGGTTGTTAAATACGCCAACGATTCATTTTACGACCCAACAAGAAAAGAACACCGGTGCGTTGCTTTTGGGTTTCTGAGTTATAGCTTGCCGGCCAATCTGAGTTCCGAGCGTGCCTGGAGATTTGCTTGGGATCCAATATTCTTTCAGATGGTTGAAGCAATCGCAGGCAGCTTGCGATTCAATCTTGCCACGTATCGAAATCTTGACCCAGCGAGCCGTCGCTTGTTCCTATTCGTTTCAAAAGTGTTTCAGCGAACCGATCACATCAAAGCGATTCGACTTGAGCACCTGGCAGTCAATTTGCTTGGGTTTAGCGAGTCGCTTGAGAAACACAAGCAGAAATCAAAGGTCACTAAATGCCTCAAGAACCTGATGGCAATTGAAGTGTTTTCGGATATGGAAGTTTATAGAACTTCGCCCGGAAGATTTTTCGTTCGGATGAGGCGGGGAAAATACTTTGATCGAAAGACTAACTCGCCAATCACTCTAAGTCCGAAGGACTCACCGACTTTCGAATCGCTTCTCGCGATCGGTTTTGACACCAAGTCAGCGGCTCGACTTATTGGAAAATTCCCAAGTCCTTTGCTGTCTGAATGGATTGACATCACACAAGCAGCAATTGAGCATTTTGGCCCGGAGCACTTTCACAAAAGCCCAATGGCATACCTTGTTGATTCAGTGACCAAAGCGTCCATAGGAAACCGCACCGCGCCTGACTGGTGGCACGACATGCGTCGGCGTGAAAGCAATAACGAGGAGCTTTCAGCAGAGGCACAGAAGTTGTTCGCCAGAGTGCGTTCGGAAGTTTTTGGAACTGAAGGCGAACCGAATGTTGATCAACCAGCATCTGAAGGATTGATTCGCATGGCAGATGTCTTGGCGTCGAGAGCTAGTCTGGAATAGACCAATTCAATCAAAGCATTTTCATTTGATTGTACAGATAACTTTGTACAGATCCTTTGGGGGCTCTTCACTTGATGCGATTTCCCAGAACTATTCTCGTCTGATATCAAGGTCTTACCAGGAATGCTCTGGATGATCCCTTTACGAAACCCGGACACAAGCGACACGCTTATCTGCCGAGTTCGGACGCAAGCGACACGTGATCGCAATGCATTTTCCGGACGCAAGCGACACGTGATCTCAGTTCAATTAGTTCGAATCACGATAGGGATCGTTTGACGACTGGTTGGCAGCTGGGGAGTCGACGACCGATTTATCACCCGAGCTGTTTTCACGAATGAATCTGCTTGCCTTAACAATCACAGCGACAATGGCATCTTCGTTGTTGGCGAAAAAGTTGCTCGAGTATCCCTTCTGGTCGCCGGACTTCGATTTCCATGCGCGGCTAATTGAATAGTCGAAATACTCATCTCCCTCGGGAGTTTCTCGTTTCCAAACACTGGCCGCAATTGCACCATTTCGAATTACTGCAGCAGGGCGCGGTTGACCTGCCGTTTTTTCGTTCTTACTTGAATCATTCATGATGGCTTTACTCCTACAAATATATGTTGATCTCCACTGTTCGTAACATCCTTTTCAAATAGGCTCAAAATGCGCTAAGACAAGGGTGTTCGCCATTCGCTCCGTTTGGCGAACGTCGTTAGCTCAAATTCAACGCAATGACCGGAACCTCGACGCAAATTCGTCGGAAATAACGGTCATTTGCTGACGTCGTGTGTTGGGGGCAACAGGTTCGGGAATCGTGATTTCATCAATCGCGGATAAGAACTGAAAGTTAGCCACTTTCTATCTGTTGGCCCTTCGCGCTGAGTACGTGGAGACGCGTTCGCTCAGTGTTAATGGAGGCTCGTTGGAGTAAATCCCGAGCAATTTCATGCTCCGTTTGTTATGGAGATAGTTGTTCGAAGTAATACCAGCGTTCGATCCAATAGGTTCTCAAAGGCGTTTTCAAGACAAAGGGCGATGCGGAAAAATCTCACGAAGATGAATCGACGTGAGGCCGTGTCGGTGAATCAAATATCCAGGATGGAGTTTTGATTCTCGCTGGGTGACGATTGACGTTACCTGGGCGACAAAGCAGGTGCGGATTCTGGCTTGCCAGTTCCAAATCCTGTCCGTGGGGTTCGTGGCTTCCTTGCTTTTGCAAGTGAGTTCGTTCAACGCGGCTGGCGTGGGGAGCTGCTGTTTGGTGACAAGCAGTACCGGAGTGGGACCGCTTCGGCGACTGAGTTAAACGCTCGGCGGTGAAAAGCTCAACTATGAAAGGCCCAATCGAATACGTAAGAGAGGGCTTGCCAGTAAGATTCTGTGAAAATTGATCGGGATTGAATCCTGACCAATTGGATCGGTTGTGTTTGTATGAGCAAACGCGACTGAGGAGACGGTGCCAAATTGCGAACTTCCGTTTGGGAGCGGTACCTTGAGCTTCTGGTTTCGTATTGGGAAATCTGATGAGTGTAGAACGGTTGTTTCAGCCGTTTCCTACGACATCAGTAAAGTATGGCTTGCCTGACGGCAGCACATACCCAAGCGGATGGATGGTAACACATCCTAGCGACGTGACCTCAGAATCGAAGACCGATACTAACGCAGGAACCACTGCGGCTTCCGGGTGTGGCAACTCGTGGCGTGGTCTGGTCGATCACGTGTTTCAAGCGCCGTAGTGGGGGAGCGAGGCTCAATTAGAACTGGTGCGGAAGTGCCAGCGATGTTGGACACGAAGGTGTTCACGGCGGTGTTGCGATACCAACGCAATAACTGTCGCGTGGCAAGGCAGTCACGACTCGTCTGTGCTGAACCAAGCGTGATGGCTTGGCGAGCAGGAACGAAAGAGCTGAGGGGCATTTCAACCCCAACAAACGACGAATGGCTTGCAAGCGTTTTTGCAGGCTTCCTTGACGGGCAGCATGCGGCTATAGGTGATCGCTTTGGCGAGTGATCACTTTTGGCGGCGATCTGGCGATGGACACTCGACGTGCGTCTCGTGACAGCGTCGGTGTCCAGTCGAGGTTTTTTTTGTGGGCAATATGTATTGGCCGTATGCACTGACGAAACCAGTGCAGAGACTGCTGCGGAATCAAGGATTTGAACAAAATGTTCGAGTCCTGAACACGCAGAATGAACTGATGCGACGAGCTGTATTTGTTTAACAGGTCGACAGAAGTTTACGTCTAAGGCTCAACAAGGATTTTTTTGGAGCGGCTTCGTGGAGTTGTCCGTCAACAACTCCTCCATTTGGTTTCCCAGGCTTTGCAGCATTTGAAGCGTTTGCCTGGATTCTTTACACACTAAACTCATGGTGAAAATGGAAAATAATGCAGCTGGAATGGAATCACATAAGCCAGCCCAAACGATCGAATCTGCCGACGACGATCGTTCAATTCGTTGCAGAAAGCGAAGGACTTATCGCTGCGTTGCGACATCGCCCGAAGGCCTGGTCCAGCAGGTCGCCGTTTCCTATCTCCGACACGGATACTGGTTCTACGTGACAGGACAAGTCAAATCTGGGAAAGACCTGGAGGCTCTTGATCGCAAACTGTTGAGCAAATATGGGATTGAAATTAACGAACGTGCACGTGCCGATCGGAAGCGTCGTGGATTGGCCAACATGCAGTACATTCGCTATCAGAACTGGTTTCTTCTTTTGGCAACCGAAGGTCACCATCCGTTCAAGCAACAGGAACGGAAGCAAATTCGAGATTGTCGCCGATATCCGATTAAATTTGAGGGGTATTCGATTGCCTATCGGCGCAGCGCCGTAACTCCGCCGGGAGGCGGTCGCCCAAAATGGCATGCCTGCGTCCGAATCGACAAGCCAACCTACAAGCAGCTTAGTAGCTTCATGATAGATCGTGCCGTTCATCGTACGGCCAGCAAACTATCGAACGATTTCGCACGAATTCCATTCGCTCGCTATGCTGCCGTTCGCCGTCAGCTGTTAACGATATTGAGAGCCGTCAACAAAGCACGAGCCAAGCACGGCTTTGATCCATTGCCGTCATCGTCACTAAAACTGAGACGGAAGATCGTACAACCATTCGAGCAAGAACCAATTTGCCGTGTGTCAGGTTAGGGAAAAAAGTTACTCGCCCGTGTCGATTTTCTTTGACAGTAAAGGGCGTTTGCCCTATAGTCAACATAGAACTTCAGTCTGATTGGCGGACGGGGTAAATTTCACGGAGGAACATGGAAAAGAATGATCAGAAATACAATGGCTGGAGCAATTACGAAACGTGGGCCGTCGGTCTGTGGTTAGATAACGACGAGTTT
This sequence comes from uncultured Pirellulaceae bacterium, assembly GCA_964352885.1. Lineage (GTDB taxonomy): Bacteria > Planctomycetota > Planctomycetia > Pirellulales > Pirellulaceae > Mariniblastus. Next base: position 12,228 of record CAYGUE010000068.1, on the reverse strand, counting down.
ACAAGTTCTTTTTGGCAAGATGCTACGGAGAGAATCGTCGATGAGGCGCACACCAATCCAAAAGTAAAATCGGGTGAATGGGATCTTCAGGAGTTCGCTTCTCGGGGGCTCGCTGACCAGCTCAAAGAAGAAATAGAAAACAGCTCGCCGTTGCAAGATGCTTCGCTGTATAGCGATTTGCTTAACGCTGCAATGCAAGCAGTGAATTGGTCGGAAATCGCGGATCGCTTACTCGAAGACACTCCAACAATCGATCAATATGAATAAGACAAATCAACTAGGCGGCAAGGACATCAGCCTTGCCGCCATTCTTCGGAACGCGGCGGCGGACAGTGAACTGAGCGTCTATCGCATCGCCAAAGACTCTGGCGTTGATCAGTCCACGCTCAACAAGTTTCTCAACGGTGAGCGAGAGAACCTTCGCCTTGATGTCGCTGACCGACTTTTTAGTTTCTTTCAACTTCGCGTCGTATCATCCAAGTCGAATTCTCGCCCAAAAACCTGAGCTTTCTTAAATGCAAAACGAGTAATCCTGGTATCTGAAGGAGGCTCAAACTCAGCGGCCCGGCAGAATGATCTATGCCAGCTAGAATTAATCCCAACTGGCTCGTACCTTCGGACGATGAAGCCGAACGCAGTCTGGAGATGAAATTCAGCGACGGCCAAGGGGCTATGACGCCAGCATTTGTAAGTCGACGGTTTGCTGAACTTCGCACCATTGCGGAAGACTGCGATCGAAACGTCCTTTATGGATGGCTGAGAAGTAAAACTATTCGCGGAAGAATACCTAGAGGCTCGAAGCTTCATCGAGTGAGGCCGAACAACGAATAGTTTTGTCGGTCAGCGGTTTTCTTGTTGAATTCGGAAATTTCTGCGCTCAATTCTGCCATATTGCTCCACTTAGTCTGTAGAAACCCGGAGTTTGGCTTGAAAGCAAGTGGATGAACCTAACGGATAAAGAACTTGTTGAATCGGCACAACAAGGCGAAGTCGACAGTTTTCGAATCCTGTATGAAAGATACTGGACGATGGCCGTCTCGCTCGCCAAGAGCCGAGTTTTCGATCGGCACTTGGCTGAAGACGTAGCTCAAGAATCTTTTGTCGCCGCCTGCAGACAACTTGCGACGCTGAAAGACGGCAGCTGCTTTCCAAGTTGGCTGAGCACGATCGTGCGGCGAATCGCTAACAAGATGCCGCTTAGAAAAACGGCCAACCCAGCCGATTTTCCCGAACCGATTGCGTCTGTTCTGGGTGATTCTGAAGAACGAGATTTACTTGCAGACGCCATAGCTCAACTTCCCGAGTCTCAACGAGAAGCTGTCTATCTTCGATACTTTGGTGATCTGACTTATGAAGAAATCGCTGCCGCGATTAATTCAACAACCGCAAGCGTTCATGGGTTGCTTCAACGGGCGAGAGTCAACCTTTCGAAAAAATTTGGCAAGTTATCAAACGGGTGAAACAATGAACGACCAACAAGTAGAACAATTGGAAACTCAGATTCGGGCTGCCGTCGGCAATGGCTCGCCACCAAATTTCGACCAATGGAAAAAGATCAATCAGGATACACTGGACCAGTTAGCAGCCGTCAATCTTCAATCAAAATCGAAACCGAGTCGGCGATATCGAGCATTGCGGATTTCCCTCACGGCCGCGGCAGCTATCGTCGGCCTGATTGTGATTAGTTCGAATCTCGTTCCCCAAAATCCTGCGTTTTCAAAAACGATTGAAGCGATTAATCTCGCGGATACCATTTCGTGGGTTCGCACGTCGTACGAACGGATTACCAGTAAGGACAAGCAGCGTTTTTGGCTGGAAAAACGAGAACATAAAGTCACTTATATGTCGCCAGGCTACTATCGGTATGACGACTACGACTCGGACTGCAAACTTACGCGAACTTATATCGACGATCCGGTCAAGAAACAACGCTTGACGCTTAACCATCTTCGAAAAACGTTTGAGTTCGAAGATCACGAAAGCCACGAGTTGAGTGATAAAAAAGCTGTCAAGTCTGACAAGTTTAAATTGGCAAAGTTGAATGTTGGACCATTTGCATGGTTCAATCGCGCGATCAGCGAAGGTGGTGAGGTCGTTGGTCAACGTGTCGTCGATGGCCAAAGAGTTAACGTGCTTCGGTGGCGAAACAAAGCAATGGGTATCCACAATCCAAAGAATGTTAGTGACGTATGGATTGACGCCAAAACGGAAAATGTTCTTGGAACTAGCCACCCTGCTTCAAGCGTCTTTGACCCTGAGAGGCTGGATTACTGCGACAACCCATCCGAAGTTGAATTTTCACGTGGTACCATGCTGGGGTCGATCACCAAAAATATTGTGCTGGACCCCATAGTCGATCCAGCGATCTTTGAATTCGATATTCCTGATGGATATATCAAGGCTCCGAACAAGAGAGCTCGAGTCTTCGTTACGGAACCAGAGCTGATCGAATGGTTGGAAATCCTTGCCAAGATCAATGACAATCAATTTGTTGACGGATTCGTCGTTCGCAATACGAAGAAGATTGCTGAATCTTCACAAGCGGAAAATCCCTCTGAGCTTGAAAGAGCTAAGCGTAAGATCTGGCTTCAACATGAAATTAACGGCAACGGGATGCCTTTGTGGGACTTTGTCGAAGCCAACACATTTGTAGAGGATTGCAAGTACCTTGGCCAAGGGGTCACGTTAGGTGCGGCGGACAAGCCTGTCCTGATCTACCGACTGAAACTGACCGGGAAATACCGAGTGGTTTACGGGGATCTTAGGATAGAAGATCTAAGCGACGAAGAAGCGAAACAGCTCAAGTCGAATTAAGAAAGTGTTGAATGGCTCAAAGTCCAATCGCGTTTCTTGCCGAGCGAACACCTTGCGATTTCACAATTAGCAAAGATTTTTAAAACGGTCTAAACGAAGCTGCAAGTAGCCTTTGTGATATTTGTGGCTTCGGTTTTTCTCCAATCACATTACCGCTACGTTGTGAATTTGCGAAAAACGAATATTGCTTCTGATTCGCGACCTGCGTCGGAGTGAAACTTCGAACGCGCGAATGCAGTTTGCCAACCTGCTTCGGTCACATCGCCCGAAGCTTTAGAGTTAAGAGTTCAAAGTCGGAATGGTTACTCATTCGCGTCCTTTTTTTCGTCATCGTAGCCTTTCGATGAATCGTCCACCATCGCGATCACGTCTTCGGATTCATGATCAATGTCGACCAGTTTGACCTCTTCACCTATTTCGGCCATTAGTTTTTCAATGGCTCGGTCGAGCGACTTGCCGCGAACATTTTTGTAACGAATCACGCCTTCTTGATCGATTAGATAGGTCGTTGGCCAGGTCGCGACACACCACTTAGCTGAAATTGGCCCGTTTGTTCCCTTGGGGCCGTTCCAAAAACTGCGCCATGTGATCTTTTTCTCAACCACGGTTTGGCGAATGCTCTCCAATGAATTGTCGCTGTTAACTCCAACGATTGCGAATGGCTTGCCAGCGAGGTGACGAATGAGCGACCGCTCATGTGGGTACATGGCCCGGCAAGGGCCTCACCAATCTCCCCAAAAATCAACGAATACGATTTGGCCTTGATAGTCGCTTAACTTGAACTCAATACCGTCAATATCTTCGCCGACAATTTCTGGAGCATGCTTCCCTACGGCCAGATTTTGCAGGGCAAAAAGTTCGTTCTTGGCTGCTGCGTTCCCCAAAACTCAATCAGCACGACTCTCCCCTTGAGCTCATCGAGATCCAGATCCGCTTCAATATAGCCGAGCACGCTAGTCTTATATCGCTGGCGCCGGTTTGCCTTCCAGGTTTCGATGCGGATTGTTTCGTTTTCAGCGAAGCGAGCACTTTTAAGTTTGGAATCTGTGATCCTGTTCGCTCGGAACCTTTGGTAGCGAACGCGGTTACAAGATTGAGCGAAGTTAATAGGCAGGAGAAGCCGGTCTTTTTACGTTGATGGGGCGATTGAATGTTTTTAGAGAGAATATTGTTGGCCCGTTCCGCGGGACTGCTGCTCAAGACGCTGGCATTTGCGATTGTGTTTTCTGCCGGATCCACAGCAAGCCTTGCTCAGGACAAATCGCAAAACCCTTTGGTCAAAGAAACGGCGAGCGTTAACGCGAATGGAAGCGGTGGCATTGATTTGCACGGGCGTTCGATCCATGGCCACCCGGCTTTTCTAGTAACAGATCCGTTGCAACTAAAATTTTGCCAAATTACACCCGAACAGAAGGTGAAGCTAGAAGCGAATTTGCGCCAACTGAAACGCGACTTGGATTCAGAGGAAGAAAACCAAGTTGCTTGGGAAACCGACAGTTATGCAGAGTACGACCGGCGAGGTTGGAGCATATTGTCAAAGAAGCAGATGGTGCTGCACGAACGGTTTTTCTCGTTGATGGCTCGGGCACCTCGCGAGTTAGGAATTCTTGAGCAACTTTTGACTGCCGGTGATTTGAAGAGCGTAAGCCCTACCCAAAATAAAAAATTCCGAGCGGTCAAAGAGCGGTGGCTTGAATGGGCCGACAAAGCATTTCCAACAGATCTATCAGTGCCCAAGAATGGGCTGGTTGATTTCTCTACCGAGTATTGGGAGCAAAAGGATCAACGAGAAGAAATGGTCCGGAGCGAGATGCTCCAAGTGCTAGACCCGGCTCAAAGGTCACGATTCGAGCAACTCGAATTGCAATGTGAACTTCGCGATTCACCTTTGATGTTCTTTTCAGACCGGCCATCCAGGTGGAAACCAAAAACCATTCAAGAGGAGCTAAAGCTGACTGAAAGCCAGCTGAAGAAATTCAATCGGATTGAAGATATACTTAGAGACGATTTCATAAACTTCCGCTGGCGTTGCTTTCCAGATCCTTCCACCCCGTCTGATCGAGAATTGTTTGACGAAATACTTTCTGATCACTGGGACCAGTGCCTCAAAGTGCTAACAGATGTTCAAGAGACAGCGATTAAAACGAGACTTGGGGCTCCTGGGAATATTATCAAACAGACATGGTTAGCCGAATTTATCGCAGACGAAAAATCAGCCAACAAACTTCAGAAGTGATTGACCTTTTCTGAATCGACCAAAATCGAGTCGGGGACACAGGCTACGCGAAGCCGTCAATGCATTTCAAGGATCAGGCGACGAATTAAGGGTGTCAGCCTTGCCGGCCTAGGGCGATGTCGAGTTTCGACTTCGAAACGTCGATTCCAATAACCAATTCATAATCGTTTTAAGTCATTTCCATTTGTTTCCCTGCCTAATAAAATGCGAGCTAACCTGTGGCTGCTCTAGCGACGGCACGGGGTAAAAACTGACGGCTTGCGATCTTGCTGACACACGGTCTCTGGACCAAAGTACGAACGATCTACACGCTGTTGCCGATCCTTGATGGCCATCGAGGGTCGGCGCCTATTTAAGAAGGTAAACCACAATCCAAAAATGTGAATATCAATGTGGTTTACTGCTCGAAACGAGATACTAAGTACCGTTTTCAGGGTATAGGCCAACTTGGGGAAGCAACCAGGCGCGGGTCCACACGACAAGGTGTCAATTCTCGAATTCCCATACGATTGATGGTTAGCCAAAACCGTGGTCAAAAAACGTCAGATTTAGGTTTATGGGACAACGGATCGCCGGTTTAGCCGTTTTGGTCATTTTTGTCCCCATCAATAGATCGAACGTTTTTTTGGTGATTCAGTCGCTCTCAATTTGAACTGTGCAATCACCGACGTTGTGCTGTCTCCAATTGAATATCCAGACGCTGCCTAATCAGGTATCGACGCTGGCTTGACGCCGTCAATTATCATTACGTTTTTGACAGTTTTCCGAGAAAATTAACTTGTAGGCGTAGAAGATCTGGATCGAGATGTGTCTTTCATTTGAGGAATTCATGAAACAATGGCCGACAACTCGGGATAGCTTGCTTGTAAATCTTGCTGGCGATCAATACCAATCGGCTTGGCTTGAATTTGCTCGACTGTATGAACCGGTGATCTATCGTTTTGCTCGGAAACGAAGTTTGCAACATGCCGATGCGGTCGAACTGACGCAGCAAGTTATGTTGAGTGTCATGCGATCCTCACGGAAATGGTCGCAAGCTCAACCGCCCGATCACTTTCGGGGATGGCTAAAAACTGTTGCGAGCAATTCGTTGATCAACATGGTGACTCGCGATGCCAGATACCGCGCCGTCGGCGGCGAAAATGATTTGCCCCAGGCTGAACCTGTAACAAATTCCGACGAAGCAAAAATCTGGGCCGATGAAGAATCGCGAGCCATTCTCAGGGGCGCTGCTGCAAACATTCGCCACGAGTTTTCCGAAGATTCGTGGCTGGCTTTTGAACGCACCCTCATACAAGGAGAGTCGGTTGAGGCCGTCGCGGATTCTCTGAAGAAGACCAGTGGTGCCATTTACGCGGCCCGAGCTCGAATCATGCGCCGGCTCAAGCAGGAATCACAAAGGATTGCCGACCTTCAACTGGAGACGCAAGAATGAAGTCACTTTCCGGGTGTCCGACCGAATTGCTTTCACGTTTTCTCGATGACTCACTTGGAGCTGAGCAATCGTCTTCGATCGAGATGCATTTGGAGTCCTGCCAAAAATGCCGATCTGTATTGGAAAGCGAATGTGGCGAATCATCGCTATGGACCGGCGTTGCAAGTCTGTCCGATGACGAGTTCGACCGCGATTGGTCCGGGTTCTCGTTGAATTCATTGCGCCGGATCGAAGATGCTCAAGGCGACACATCCGGTCAACGCGAAACCCGGCTTCGAGCGGTATTTGAATCGATCAAACACCTGTTGTCACCCAGTGACGATCCACAATCGGTGGGTCGAATCGGAAGTTATGAAGTCACCGGACTGATCGGCAGCGGAGGTATGGGCGTTGTCTTAAAAGCCAAAGACCCTGCGCTTGACCGAGTCGTCGCCATCAAGCTCTTGGCTCCACACTTGGCGGCATTTGAAACTGCGCGAATTCGATTTCAACGGGAAGCCAAAGCCGCAGCTGCGGTCAAGCACGATGCGATCATTCCGATTTATGGTGTCGATACGCATCGCGGCACGCCCTACTTTGTGATGCCCTACGAAGTTGGACCCTCGCTACAGCAGCGAATTGAGCAACATGGAAAACTGACGATTGAAGAATCGTTGCGAGTCGCTTCGCAAATTGCGGCAGCCCTCGCTGCGGCTCATCAATCCGGGCTCGTCCACCGCGACATCAAGCCCTCGAACATTTTGCTGGCTCCGGGCACCGAACGAGCGTTACTAACCGATTTCGGATTGGCCCAAGCGGGATCTGGGCAGACGATTACAGCTTCTGGTCTGTTGGCGGGAACTCCCATGTTCATGTCTCCGGAGCAAGCTCGTGGCGAAGCCGTTGACAGTCGTAGCGATCTATTCAGCCTCGGAAGTGTGTTGTTCATGATGTTGACCGGGCAACCGCCCGTCGACGGCGAATCGACTTTCGCAATTGTCCGAAAAATTGGCGGAGACTCAATGCCGCGATTGCACGATGCCGATCCTTCGGCACCTATGTGGCTGAACACTCTGGTGAGCCGTTTGCATCAATTCGAGATTGAAAAACGGATACGGACGGCGGACGAATCAACGATGATCTTGAACGACTGCCTGGCTCATGTTCAAAACCCGAGAGAGCACGGTATCCCGCGAAGCCTGATCTCAGTTTCGATCACCAAAACATCGAGCTTGATCAGGGCCTCTGTTTGGCTCGTCTTGACCGCGATCGTGTTGGCGGGCGTGTATTGGATGGGAGACCGGTGGTTGTCGAACCCTCCCAATCCCAGTCTTGACCTTGGGCACCGCAGCATGGTCGAACCAGATTCCAATTCGGTTGAAGAATTTCCATCGATGCCTGAGTCCGCCGTTGAATGGGATGACGGACTCGACGAAACGATCGACGAGATCTGGCGAGGCATTGCCGAATTAAACGACAATGAATTTGATTTTATGAACGAATGAACCAACACTTGGGAAACCTCATGCGAAATAATATGGTTGAGCGGTTGTCCGCGGTTGCAGTCTTTTTCGTTTTGTTGACGACCGTGAATATAGCGGTCGGGCAATCCGACTCAGCAACAACGAATCAAAATGGCAACGACAAAATCACCATCGTTGATTCGACTGGCAAGCCTGCTGAGAAAGCGACCGTGTTTAGCGTGTCAAAGAACATGAACCGGCGTCAGCTGCTCAATCCGGCGACCCAACCGGGGGGCAAATTTTCGCCGCTCCTGTTCGACGGAAAAGGGGCGTTACCAAAAGACGCAATGAATGGCCAACTGGTTCCCGGAGTGTTAACCGCTGACACCAATGGTGTTGTTGACAGGCCCGACGATGCCGTTGCCTTTCTGGTCGTTTCGCAAGATGAAAAAGAAGTAGCGTTCGTTCCGCCAGGATACGAAGGAACCGTTCGTCTGCGGCCTTGCGGAATACTCAAATGCGATACTTCCGAATTAAAAGACGCTGGAGAACCCTACTTTGTTGTGATCGTCTGGAAGAATTGTCTAGCAGGGCGGTATGCCTTGGTCGGCAACAAGCAGCCCGGTGACCCTGAGGGCGATGTCAGTTTGGACTGGCGGCTCCGGGCCTATTTTGAAGTGACGACCTATCTAACCATCGATCCGAAAATCAACAAAACTTTCGAGATCTACTTGCCGCCGGGAGAAGCTTCCGTTGCTGTCATTACCGATAAACAGAACAAACTCCTTGCCGAGTTCGGGGCTGAGTTTGGCAAAAACCCACAGCAATCTCTTACTTATTTGCCAGCTACCAGCGGCATCCACCGGATCTTTCAATCCAAAACGACGACGGTCCCGCTTCGCATAGGAACCTGCTTTCAGGGCAAATTGGCAAACGATACTGTCGCCACGCCAGACTGGCAAGATTCTGGATTTGCCGATGCTACCATCTCGATCTCGGACAACTGGGCGTCACGTTTGGACAGGATACCTGAATACGACTTGTCGCAGGGAGTGAATCATTATTTCAAAATATTACAAAGTGAAATTGGATTGAAGGTTCGTGCACGAACGCTGGCACAAACCCAAGTGTTCTTGAAATCCGACGGAACGTTCGTTACCTGGCCACTTCCAGAAGGCGAATACCGCGGAATTCTATATCGCCCCAATCAAACGATCGAAATGCCTGGATTTGAAGTGCCTGTTAACAGCCCCAACAAAGGTCCGATAAACAGTCCGTTTTCCAGTCAGATCGCCACAGCGAAAACTCGGACCGTGCAAGTTGGGGCATTTTTGCGTTCGGAAGCTGATCTCCCCAATCCAATCGCTGAGATTAACGGTCACCTATGGGCAGCGCGGAAGGCAGTCTGGGGCGGCGATTTAGAGACGGCAAGCAAGAACTTGGATTCGGCGAAAAAACTACTCGCTTCAGCGACCGAATTCAAAGTGTCTGCGGCGTCCATCCCGGCTTGCATTGCCGAGATCGAGCAGATGATTGAACGCCATTCTCGTTTGATCGAAATGGCCAACGACAATGACCAAAATTACAATTTGCAAGCAGCGTCGTTTTTACTCTCCCAAGCCGAGGGCTTTTTAAAACAATCCAACTTCTTTTACGCAGAACAAGTTGTCGCTCACGCGAGAAGATTCGCACGCGATACGAACCGTCATGATGAACTACAAGCCAGAATCGACACGGCCCGCACGAAGTCGCTCTTCGATCCCAAACCTCCAGTCAAATACCAATCCCCATTTCGGGTCAACGATCAGCTGCCAGAGGTTGTGGATGTGGGCAAACTGATTTTCGACGTGCCGAAATCAACTGATTATCCGGGTAACTCCACTGACTATTTCCATCCACTCCAAAAATTGCCAATAACCGATCCGGCCGTTTTTCGAAGGTTGCAATCCCTCGTTTTCCGTGAACGCAACGCAGCCGAACGGTTGTTGAAATACGATCCCCAAGAGGCGGTCAAACAAATGGTCCAAACCCGCAGGATAATCCGGGAATCCAACGTCCCACACAACAGTCAAACTCCGTTGCTGGAAGTGATCGATCGTGATATCAAAACGATGCAGGATTATAGCCAAAAGAACCTTGCAGAAAATGATCGAAATAGCTCTCCCTCCCAACAACTTCTTCAACAGATCAAAGCGATGAATGATCACGATTCACTTGAATTCGATTCAGCGGTAGCACAGTTGAGCTCGACGATTTCGGAACAATTTGACGAAAAGCTTCGCACTCGCAATGCAGAACTCGGCTTGCTTGAGGAGAAAATCAACAAGGCACGTCAAAGCCTCGAACAACGGAAGATCAACCGCTCTGAAATCATCCAACGTCGGTTGCGGAAGTTGCTCTTGGACGGAGGCATCGAACCCAGGAAACTTCCCGAGGGAGCGCCCTTTACGAGGGCGAAATCAAGTTCCAATTGAGGCTGCCATGAAAAATCATGTCAATCATGCTGTGTTAACGGTCTCTGTGGAACAACCATGGACCAGTACGTGCTCAGCATGTGCCATCAATTCTTCCCTTTTCTGAATCCATGCAGCAAACGACCGTCATTCAAGTTATGTGGGTGATGAAGGGTGCACGCGAATTCTCATGTTTAAGGCAATGGAAAGATTCCAACGAGTACGGCTGCACAAACCGATCTATGCTTACCATCCACAAAGTACTTACAATTACAGAATGAAAACACGAGGTAATATTTTCAATGCGCTTTCGAAGCTTAATTATTCTCTGCGGTCGCTCTTGATCCTACTAACGTTCTTGTGCATTTATTTTGGTGCCTGGGAGATTACGAAGCGATGGGTTGTTGACGACCTTTTGAAAGACCCGGCCTCACATTGCGAATCTTCCATCCCATTCGTTGCGGTCATCGACGAAATCGACTACCGCAACTACCGATATCTACGACGTTATCATTTCGTCTGCCTTGGACTGAAGGCCAAACTCCCGTTTGCTGGTGAATGCCACGCTCGCAAACCGATTGTATTGGGAGGCGTAATACCTCGAATCATTATCCAAGAGGAAGAAGAAACTCTTGCACTGAACCTTCGATAACGTTGCCGCCAGCACGTCTGCCTTCTTATCTGCACAGACCTATTTTTTGCGTCCTGAAAACGACCGTTTTTTGGCTCCCGTTGTCGTGTCGGCCAGATCAACAAGATGCGTCTGAGTGTCGGTCCGATGCAGTTGGCGCATCAAAACTTCGCGCAGGCTTCAAAGGCACAGCATGCGTGCCAGCGTTTTACCAATTGCGTTATGATTGGCTTTTGATTCGCGATTTTGACTCAGAACATCGACCATCCGCCATTGGCATTGTTGCCGTTGCGTAAAATTCCTAGACTCCGACAGCAGCCAACACCACAAAAACACGGAGTTACTCATGGCCCGCATTTCGACTTTAGTATTGTTTGTATTGATCATTGTCGGCACTACATCCGCGTGCGCTCAAGAACAAGACTCGCCAGCTCATGCGATCGGAAAACGTGTTGAATTGACAGTGAATCATAAGAATGGCGATGGGGAATTCACCTGTGTTGGGATTGTCACGCAAGTCGATCAAAAAAGGCTCATCCTTGAAAAGGTTACGAAAACCGAAATGGTCGACAGAGGTGTCCCGTTTCTTAGCAATATAAGACAGCAAGATAAAGTTTTCACGAACGTTGGGTTAAACAAAACGGTCGAATTGGAGTTTGGAATCGTTCTACAGCTCGTTCAAATCAAATCTTGGCGGCTCGCCGAACCCAAAGACAATGAACTGCTTCGCAACGAGGCTGCGGAACTCGAACTTTCTATCATCAAGCGCGAACTTGCGTATAGATATGGACTTGAGTCATTAAGCTCAGAACTTAAATTGGCTGATGTATTTCAGTCGGGTATCGACTCTGCTGAAATTCCCGTCGGATACAGACGAGAATTCGCCAACCTTCGAAACGCAGGACTAAAAATTGAGCGCGAGAAAAAGAAGCTCCAAATGCTTCGCAACGGGCTGGACAACGCCCGATAACCTGCGTTCGGTTTGGTCCTCACGTACATCGAAGAACCGACGGTCTCAAACTGCGTTTGGCGTGAAACGTCGAGTGGTTTGAGAACTGCGTTCGGGCGATGAAACCAATGCAGATGACCGAGAGTTTATTTTTTTGCCTTTGGGTTTTAGCGTTGACCGGCAAAAAATTGTTCAGCATTTCAGCCCATTCACCCCGAAGAGAGTCTTCAGAGACTACTCTTCGAATTGATGCTTTTTCGCGAATTCG
>CAYGUE010000067.1:0-33812 GCA_964352885.1 uncultured Pirellulaceae bacterium | reverse complement strand
GTGTAGACGCGGTGGCCGAACCCCATGATCAATGATTTGTTGGCCAGCATCTCCATGATGCCGGCTTCGGCTTCATCAGGCGTCGAGAACTTTTCGATCAGCTCCATCGCCGCTTCGTTGGCACCGCCGTGGAGAGGTCCACGCAGCGTTCCGATGGCTCCCGTGATCGCGGAATGCATATCGGAAAGCGTTGCCGTGCAAACGCGAGCCGTGAACGTCGAAGCATTGAACTCGTGCTCTGCATAGAGTATCAACGAACAGTCCATCGCCTCTCGCATCAGGTCTGATGGCGGTTTGCCGAGGAGCTTTTCTAGGAAGTAGCCTGCGATGCCTTCTTCGCTAGATTCGAAATCAATTCGCGTTCCGTCGCTGACGAAGCGATGCCAGTAAGTCAACATTGACGGGAACGTCGCCAGCAAACGTTCGGCAGTTGACAACTGTTCGTCAGCGGATGCTTCTGGTTCGATCACGCCCAGCATTGAACAGCCGGTTCGCAGCACATCCATCGGATGAGCCGACGCAGGAATCATCTCGAGCGTCTTAGCAACCGCATCTGGCAATGCACGCTTGCTACGCAGTCTCGCTTTGAAGCTGTCAAGCTCTTTGATCATCGGCAGTTCACCGTAGAGCAGCAGAAACGCGACTTCTTCAAACGTGGCATGCTCCGCCAAATCGAAAATCGAATAGCCGCGATAGTTCAGGCCTTTGCCCTCAGCGCCAACGGTGCAGATTGCTGTTTCGCCAGCGACAACTCCTGCGAGTCCGCCTGTTTTCTTTTTCTTGGTTGTCATGGTTTGCTTTCGATGGTTGTTCAGGAGGTTCAGGCTCCTGCCGAAACATGCGTACGCAAGCAAATGTTGCGGCAGGAGCTTGAACCTCCCGTGATTCTCGCAAATTGCTCAGCGCTGCACAGCCCTTTGACTGCTACAAACTTTCAAACAGAACACACAGCGCACCAGACGGATCACGAATCACGCAGGACTTTCCATAGCCGCCCATCTCACGGACTTCGCCAACTTTTTCACCGCCAAGTTTCACGCAACTGTCGAGACTCGTCACCAAGTCGTCAACGTGCAGATAGATCATCCAACCGCCCGGGACATCGGCGTTGGAATCCTTTTTATGGCAGATTCCAGCGACGGGATTCGAGCCGCCAGCTGGCGTAATCATGTAGTCTTCATAGTCATCAACAGGCGTGCCTTCGGACTGCCAACCGACGACCGATTCGTAGAAGTCTCGAATTTGACTGGCGTTTTCGGTCGTCATATCGACCCACCCAATCGTTCCAGGATTCGGTTTTTTACTGGTCGCTTCGGAATCGCTCATGAAAGAACCTTATTCAAACTGTGTTGACGCAAACGGTGAATTATCCACAATCACGCAATGATGTATTTTGTGATTCTTCTTATTAGACGACATTTGCCATGACTCGGTCAACTTTGCCACTCTTTTTGTTTTGCTGCTTCGCCTGTTTTTTCTGCTTCGCAACAAATACGTCCGCGTTTGCAGCGACAACCCAAACCGCAGTCGCCGAAGCAGCGGCAGAACACGGAGTGGAAATAGCAGGCGAAAAAGCTCATGGTGCCAAAAGTGCCACGGACAAACACAAAGTTGGCTCGATCGACGGCAAGACGCAGAATGGGCTAATCGGCAACATCATCACGCTGATGATGCTGGTTCTGTTGCAAGCCGTTCTGGGCTTAGACAATCTGCTCTACATTTCACTCGAATCGCAGCGTGCTCCAGAGGACAAACAAAAAGCAGTGCGGATGTGGGGCATTGGTTTGGCGATCTTTTTGAGAATCGCATTGCTGTTCATCCTCGTCAACCTGATCAAGTTCTTTCAGGAAGTCTGGTTTGAAACCCCCGCAGCGATTTCGAATTACTTCGACGCACATTTCAACTTACACAGCCTAATCGTCTTGGCCGGAGGAGGATTCATTCTCTACACAGCCATGAAAGAAGTCTGGCACATGATTCGCCTCGAGCACGACGATCACGGCGGAAAGAAAAAACACAAAAGCGTTGGCATGGTGATTTTCTGGATCGTGTTGATGAACGTGGTATTCTCCTTTGATTCAATCCTGAGCGCGATGGCGTTGACCGACACGCTTTGGGTGATGTCACTAGCCATCGTAATCGGCGGTGTGCTGATGATCGTGCTGGCGGATACGGTAGCGAACTTCCTCAAGAAAAACCGCATGTACGAAGTGCTCGGCCTGTTCATTCTATTGATCGTCGGCATCATGCTGCTGAGCGAAGGAGGCCATTTGGCTCACTTGAAATTCTTGGGTAACGAGGTGACGCCGATGTCGAAGGCCACGTTTTACTTCGTGATCGGCGTGCTGGTTGTGATCGAGATCATTCAATCGCAGTATCAAAAGAAGTTGCTGGTTAATAAAGAAGCGGCGCATTGACAGCCGTGGTTGAGGCTTCCAGCCGCAATCATTTCGAAGCAAACAGCGGAACGCGTTGACAGAAGTCAGCGTTACAAATCTAGGCAAACGATTGCGGCTAGAAGCCACAACCACGCAAACTATGCAATGACGTGATGCTCCGCTATGCCGGGACCAACGCCTTCGATTTGAAACACGCATCCGGCATGAGGCTCAGGCCCATTGAGTTCAGCGGGAAGATGGGACCCCGCGGTAGTGATGAACAGCGTGGAGAAGTCGGCGCCACCGAAGGCAGGGCAAGTTGGTTGCGAAGTTGGAATTGCGTGCGTTTCCAACAACTCCCCTTTTTCCGAATAAACGGCGACTCGCGACGCCATCCATTGTGCTGACCAGAGCCGTCCTTTCGCGTCGCAAACAGCGCCATCGGGAGCAAAGTCTTCGCCGCGAAGATCGATGAGCACCGAACGTTCGCCAACGGGCCAACCTTCGCGATCGAGCTCAACACGCCAGATGATTTTGACTTCGCTGTCCGTGAAGTAGGCTGCACTGCAATCCGGTGCAAAACAGATTGAATTCGAAATCGTAATACCGAGAAAAAGCTTCCGAAGCTCGCCTTTGTAATGGCGATAGATGGCACCCTCGTTGGGCTGAGCGTCGCACCCCATCGTGCCAATCCAGAATCCTCCAAACGGATCGGCTCGACCATCATTCGAACGAGTCAGCGGATTGTCGGCCTCCAGTTCGCAGAGCACCCGCTGATTGCCGGTTTCCAAATCGAACACAAAAAGATCACGCTCGGACGCGATGATCAGTTCACTGCCTTCCATCAGGCCTGCAGCCGAAACCGTTCGATCAAAGTGATATTCAATCCTCGGGCCGTCTGCCTTTTCGTACATAACTTTGCTGTCAATGTCGAACCAGAACAGCGATTGCCGGCAAGGATGCCAGAGCGGCCCTTCGCCAAGCGAGCAGCATGTATCGTCGAAAATCTGTGCTGGCATCAACTACTTCTTGTCTTCCGACTTAGCTTTTTCAGCAGCAGCTGCGGCAGTCGTGATTTCACCAAACAGATGCCCGCCGACTTCTCCATGGGCCCACGTACCTGCATACATGCCTTTGCGAATGATGACTCGAGAGTCAAACGTTCCCATCCCGGGAAGCGTCACTTGATCAAGAACAATGACAGGTGTTCGACCGATCCACTTGATGGAAAGTGGAACGGGAACTTTTACGTCCTTCTTCATGTACTTGATCTTCGCCATCAAAACCCACTCGTCTCCAGCTGGCTCTTTTTCGGCGCTGGAAATCTCGTACTCTTCGGTGTGGAGTTTGTCATCGGTGCCGCGCATCGTGAACGTTCCGTTCCATTTCGAGCCGACCAAGAACTTCTGCAAATTGTCGAGAGCCTCCTGATCGGGGGCAGTTCCGATGTCTGTGACTTCCGCGCCCGTTTCCGTCTCAGCTTTTTTGGTTTGCTGTGCGTTGACAGATACGGTCATCAAGGAAAACGAAAGCACGACCAGCAAGAAGACTCGCGAACGGTTTAGAATCATGGCACCACCCTGAAGTTTGAAAAACAGACTGGAATCTGTTCTAACAAAATCCGGGAGGAATTGCACGCCAGCGTTTCACAGAGCCTAGCTTTTACTAGAAAGCGTAATCGACGCCAAAGTACAAACCGCCGACGATGTAGTCGCTGAAGGCTTTGGGCTCTGCGACTGCTTCAATGTCGAACAGATCATCTTCGAACTGCCCCGCCGCGTCGGCAACATTCGTGACCGCAATTCCACGATAGCCAACGCGAGCACGGGCTCTTGGTCGGAATTGATACACAACACCGAAGTCCAGTTCGCCCAAGAAAGCGAGCTCGTTGTCGTTCCCGGAAAAATCAAACTCGCGTCCGGCATCAGCGCCAAACAGGACCATTGGCGCTGCGGTGCTTCCATCATCAAAGCGATACTCGGCTCGCTGTCGACTCTCAACCCGATTGTTGAAGATGCCGACTCGAGTACCGAACGTATAGCCCCAACCCTTGGACAGTTTTCTTTCGAGCCGTCCTCCGACTTGCAAACCGAACAGAGCATTCTTGACTTCCGATGAATAGGACGCCGTTCGTGGAAAGATTGCTGACTGTGTTGCGCCCGCAGTAAAGGTCATGGTTTCGTCGAACGTGACCGCACGCAGACCGCCAAATACCTCAACGACCGAGTTGCCACAAGAAAGCCGGGTACTGCCAGCGGTGGCCCTCAAGAAGTTGAACTCGAAACTGCCAAACTCACTGTCGCGGGTCACGCGATGATAGTTCGCGTCCTCGAACAGGTCGGCCATTGAGAAACCGTTCAAGCCAATTCCGGAGAGACCAAACGTTTCGGGTGTGTTTGGATTAGTTAGCGGTGCAACAATTCCTCCCCAGGCCAGCGATGGACCTGAGCCAGAAACGTCGGTTGCTGCATCCGGGTCGAATCCCATGAATCGCATTTCCCATCCCTTGCCTCCCGATCGGCGTCGACCGTAGTTAATGTCGACACCCGTAAAGTCGCCTTCGTCGGGACCGTTGGCTGACAAGTTGGGCACTCCGTTACTCAGCGAGCGTCCTTTCCCTCGATAGTCGCGGCCAAACGATAGAAACGTGAGCTGTCCGGTTGCATGAACGGTTTCGTCGCCAGCGAGACGTGAGCTGACGCCACCCAAAATATTTCGAAGCGGGGTTGGGCCTAGTTGGCTTCTGACAACGCCGGACTCGCCGGAGGGAAAATCTCCAACCTTAAAGTTATCCATCGTTGCTGCTGATTCAATGGCCGCTTGATTGGCAATATCGTTTGCGATGATGCTTCGCCCGAAATCATCAGCAACGGTATCCATCGAAAGGCTTGGCGACACAGACTGGTTAGCCTGAGACAGCATTTCCGGCATGGCGGGAATCTGAGGAACCTCTGATGGCAGCGACTCCATTGTTGGCGTGGTCAAGACCTGCGCAGTTTGGGATTCGCTACCGATGGATTGCCAAGATAAGAATTTCGTCGTGTCAAAGTCCTCTGGCGCGACCGTTGGCGGTGTTAGCAATGCTTGACCTGATTCATCGGAGGGCGATGACTGTTCGATTAGTTCGTCAACCACGTCATCTACCAGTTCAAAAGCAGGCGGCGGAACTGGCGTGTCCGGAGGACTCCAATCAGGCGACGCTAATACTTGAGGCGCAGGCGACGCTGATACTTGAGTCGCAGGCGACGCTGATACTTGAGGCGCAGGCGACGCTGATACTTGAGTCGCAGGCGACACTGATACTTGAGTCGCAGGTGGACTCCAAACACCAAACTTCCCCGTAGGCTGATCCGATGGCGGCAAAACGATTACTGGCTCACCTGGTTCTTCCAGCGAAGACAACGGAACAGAGTCCAGAACTGAACCTGGGGTAAATCCCGGGGTTGCATCTTGCGCGACCGCTGAAGTCGCGAGCAACGCCAAACCAATCATTCCTCCGATCGACAGCTGTTTCGCACTTCGATGGATGCTTGAAACGTGTGATTGAGTTTTCAGTTTCATGTTAGCCCCGGCCCAACCTGACCCTTGGTCCATACGACCTGCAGGAGAGTGTCTTTCGATTTAATACTCAGCATTGTCATCGTCGCTGCGTCTATGCATTGCCATTTAAACTAGAGCAATCACTACAACATGAGCGATGGCACGCCGCGAAACCGTCACACAACCGAGAACCGCTCCAAACGGACTAATGAACATTAGGCATGAGCTTTTCGAAAACGGAACTTACGGAATTATCCGCAAAGTCAACGCCTTGTGCAGCGAAGGTTTCCTTAGCTTCGTTGCTCATGGGAAATCGAAATCTGACCCCATCTACAGTGCTGCCACCGCTACGCTGTCGCTCGTTGCATGACCGTATTGCTAGCTAGAGCAACTCAAAAAGCCTCGGTTTTTGGTGCCTAAAAATGCCAAGCCATTCGAAATCAAAAGAAATTCGAAGCGCGCCAATTTTTGGTTAAAGTTCTATTGGTGAAATAGGGGGTTTCCTCGATATTGATGCCACGGATGGAACTTCTCTGAAACCAAGGACAGGAAATCAACCATGAAACTTCACCTCATCGCGATTTGCGTCGTCGGGCTGGCACTACTCGCCCCAACCAATTCAACCGCCGACATCATGGCTCTCTACGAGTTCGACCAAACTTTCGTCGACGGATCCAACAACGAACGCGACGTCTCGCGTGACGGCAACCCAGACATTTTGGCTGGAAACTACAACACGCGCACCAACCGAAACGCGGTCGACAGCAAAGGCGGCGTTGCTCCTCCTCAAGCGGATGACCATGCTTTCGCCCGAACTATCATGACGCCGGACGACATCACACTTCCGACGAATGATGTTTACCATGAATTTAGCGTCGAGATGGTTAATGGCACTTGGACAATTGATTCCCTGCACTTTGAGTACTGGGTTAACGACACGACACCCGGTGAAAACTATCGAGCTACGGTATACTCCGACCTTGTTGGCTACGGTTCCGGCGAGGAATTGGATACGACGGCTTACGTACGCCAGACAAACCAGATTCCTGAGATTCACACTGTATCTCTCAACGGTTTGCAGTTCCGCAACGAGTTTCAGCAACTGGGCGAAGGTTCAACCGCGACATTTCGGATTGTATTCTCGGACGACGTAAACGACGCGTCGATCGTTCATCGAATCGACGATGTCGAGCTTCGCGGTTTCCAAGTTCAGGCGGTTCCAGAACCAGCAGCAGCAAGCATCCTGTTACTGATCGGCGGGATGGCTTTGATCCGACGTCGAAGATCGTAACCGGCACTCAATCGTTAACGAAAAGGCAATCAGAGAAGTGCCGTTTTTCGATGTTCGAACCAAAAAAGGAACGGCGGGCTAAGAAAGCTCACCGTTCCTTTTGTCTTCAATCGGGAGAAGTTCCGCGATGCGGTTATTTCACGTCGTTCCAGAAGCTGTTGATCTCGCGGATGTTTCGACGAGGAGCACGGCTCTGCTTGACAGAACGCACTGGAACCCGTTTCTCCGCCGCCGCAGGCTGACTGAAGCTTGCAAGACGAATGGGAGAGTAATTCCAGTCTCGCTGAACCGGCGACGATAAAGCTGATCGGTTTACCTCAACTTTCAGATTCTGCGGAATCGAAACTTGAGGTCTCTGACTTGTCCGACGCATCGGTTGTTCGCTGACTTCGTACTTGGATGCCGTTGTCAAAGTCCCAACCGGAGCAAGACTTCGCGACTGCGTTCCCGACGAAAGCGATGGGGCAACGCTCGCTGGCTCACTAGCTGGGAAACTCGGTGTTTCAAACGACGATCCGCTTGCAGGTGCATTCTGGGACTGACTTACTGCCGGTGTCGGAACATATCCCTGAACAGGGGCTCCTTGGTATCCGGTTCCGCAGCCCGTGTCGCAGCCCGTGTCGCAACCTGTGTTGCAATTCCCGGTCGCACAATCGTTTGTGATCGTTGTCACAGGGACCTTGTAGGTTTCGGTTCGGTAGACCGGACGCTGAGTCGTATAGGGGACTCGCTGCATTTGATATGTGTAGGTCGTGCAAGGCCGCATGCAAGTAACCGTGCAACCGGTACAAGGATCCGTGTTGGTCGTTGGCTTGTAGGACGTAACTGGAACACGCTTCCACGTTGTTCGATATTCAGTGCAAGGCACGTAGTTAACGACCGTACGAGTGCACGTCTGCTGACAGGTCTTCATGCATTGACCAGGCTTCAAACCATATGTGTTTTGAGCCGTTGTTGCAGGAGCTTGTGCCCCGTAGTAATTGTAAGCCGGCTGTTGCTGGCAAGTACGCGCTGATCGGCGACCACGAATCCAATCGAGCAGGGGACCGGCTTCCGCTTCAGAGGCAGAAAACAGGTAAGCCGACAGCATCACAGCGCTAAGCAAAATTGTTTTTTTAAGAATCATAATTGACTCCAGAAGGGTTCTGGGCGACATAGACTTTCTGCCGCAATACACGCATAAAGGTAAGACACAGGTAGTCTCGAAAAAGGTGAAAGAAACAAAAACCAGGGAGATTCGAAAAAATGACGTTCCGGTTATGCGGGACGTCAGACTCAGCGAAGCTAGTCAGTTGAGCTTCTTTCTCCAAATTTCGGAAAATTGCCCTCAGGCAGGGTCCGATCGCAGCGACTGCGTCGGTTAAAACTCACACGAGCCGCAACTGGTACGAAAGACCGATCAAATTGGTTCAGGTATTATCTTGCTGCGACGAAATCCCCCACCATTACGTCCCGACGTCATTCAGATAACATCATGTTCGTGAAAATCAGCCCCCCCTCATCGTCGCATGCTCAACAAGTTTGGAAACGCAACCAGTTGGATCGTCAACAAGCCGTTAATAACGGCGTTGCTTCTGTTGGCGATCTCATCACTATCTTGCGTTGGACACTTTTCGCCAACGACGTTTCGCAAACTGTTTTCTTTGGGCACGGAGGCGACTGAATCCGAAGAAGAGTCGGACTTTGCCAAGCGTCCGGAAGTCGATTCATTTCAATTCTTCTCACACGGATTGTTGCTCGCTCAGTCTGACGACTTTTTTACCCCCGAGGGTGTGGCCGCCATGCAGGCGGTTGTGAAGTCGCTTGAGTCCAAGCCCTTCATCAAGAACGTCACCTGGATGGAAGACATTCCTCCGTTGAACCTGTTCGGATTGCCCGAACCCGTTTTCCCAAAACGCACCGCGTCACCTGAGCTGTACGAAAAAGCAAAACAGAAGGCACTGAAGAATCCGTTCATCACGGGTCAAATGCTATCCGAAGACACCAAGTCGATGGTCCTGATGTTCAACTATGACTTCTTCATGGTCGAAAGCGACGCACAATGTATTGCTGGCGTTCGCGAAGTCGCAGAGGCAGCGGCGAAAGAATTCGATATTGAGATCGACTTTGGCGTCACGGGGCCGTATCCGATCCACATGAGCATGATGGAGCAGCATGACGCCAACAATTTCTTTTATCAGGCGGTCGGCTACAGTGTGATTTTCCTGATGAGCCTGATTCTGTTTCGAGGTTTCGTTGCGGTATTGGTACTGGGGCTGGCGCCGGCATTGGGAGTTTTCTGGACCTTGGGTTTCGTGAACCTCTTGGGCTACGAAAACAATCCCTTCATCGATGTCGTGTTGCCCATTCTCGTCAGCCTCGTTGGCTTGACGGATGGAGTTCACCTACTGGTTCAAATCCGAAAGCTGCGAGCAAGTGGGCTCAAGCCGCTCGTTGCCGCTCGCGAAGGACTCTCCCAGGTTGGACTCGCGTGCGGACTGACGTCGCTGACAACTGCAATCGGTTTTGGAAGTCTCGCGCTCGCACGTCACGAGTTCGTTCAACAGTTTGGCTTTAGCTGCGTAATCGGTGTCATTTGCTGCTTTGTCGCGGTCATCACGGTAATTCCGTTGGCCTGTTCGACAGTGGTTGGCAACTTCATTCAATCAGCGGACAAAACAAGCTTGATCGATCGGAACCTTGATCGCATCTCCGGTGTGATCGATTTTGTATTGCCTCGGAAACGGCTCGTCAGCCTCATTGCGATTGTGTCCACGATCATTCTTATTCTGGTTTCCGCAACTTTGCGACCGGACGAGCGGCTTTCGAGCGCGCTGCCGGCCAGCAGTGAACCCGCGATTGCACTCGCAAAGCTGGACAAAGCGATGCACGGACTTGAGCGGGCCTACGTTCGCATTCACTGGTCGAAGGACGTGGCCGCTGATTCTCCGGAAGTCATGCAAGTCGTCAAGAAAGTTGATGATATGCTCGCGAAAGAACCACTTCTTGGCAGCGCCGTCTCGATTCGGCAACTCGTCGATGCACTTCCTGGCGAGGGACCGCCAGAAACGCGAATGTCGATGCTGGAACTGTTGCTGCCGCCGTTCAAGCGGGTGTTTTACGAACCGGAATTGCGGCACACATCCGTCAATTTCCGGGTGCGCGATCTTGGAATCTCTCAATACAACCCCGTCTTCAATCGAATGATCGAAGGAATGGGCATGATCATGAAGGAACATCCGAAGTTTCGCATCGAGGCCGGCGGCAACGCGTTTAGACGCTGGGAGAACCTATACAAAATCGTCATTGATCTCGCGTTCAGTCTTGGAACTGCCTCGCTAATCATCTTTGCGATCCTCGCAATTGTCTATCGTTCGTTACGAATCGGATTGATCTCGTTTGTGCCGAATCTTTTTCCATTGGCATTCGCAGGAATGTTCCTCGTGGTCACCGGCCAGTCTTTGGAAGTTGTTGCGGTGTGTGCTTTTACTGTTTGTCTTGGCATCGCTGTCGATGACACGATTCACTTTCTGACTCGCTTTGAAGAAGAACGAGCCATCTGCGACAGTGAAGATGAGGCGATTCGCAAAGCATTCACGGGTGTGGGCACGGCTCTGATTATGACAACGATCGTTTTAGTATCTGGTTTTGCCACGGTTCTGATGAGTGACTCACGCGATCACTTTATCTTTGCTTCCATGGGCGCGATCACGATCGCAGCAGCACTCTTTGCAGATCTGATTTTCCTGCCAGCCTTACTTTCGCAATTCGCCAAGAAGAAGACCAAATGAAGGTCTTGGTTTTCGAGTTCATGACTGGCGGCGGAGTTGCTGCCCAGCCTCCGCTGAACAATAAGCTATCGGATTTCCTGCGGCAAGGGCGTTCGATGCTGGAAGCTGTATGCGAAGACATGCTGGAACTCGAAGCTGAATTAGTCGTGCCAGTCGACGCATCCATCGAGCTGGCGTTGTCCCGGCCGATCCGTCGCTTGAATATTGATTTCGAAAGTGAACTCGATTCGGTTCTCATCGGTGCAGCTGACTCGGTGGATCACATTCTGCTCATTGCTCCCGAGAGCGACGGTGTACTTGAGCACTATGCTGAGTTGCTGTCTCCATGGGCAGGGCGTTTTCTCGGCCCCGATCTTGACTTCATTCGCTTGACTGGCAACAAGTGGACTTGTCACCAATGGTTGTCGCATCGAAATGTGCCTTGCCCTGAGACGACTCTAGTAGAGTTCGCTGAAACTCCTGAAACCAAAACCGATTCATTTCCTTTGGTCGCGAAACCGATTGATGGATGCGGAAGTGAAGGGGTAATATTGATTTCGGAACAAAGCCAACTTGCACAGATTGAGTCACCGTATTTGCTTCAACAGTTCGTTGCGGGCACCGCCGCTAGTGTTTCGGTCATCGTCGATTCGAAGGGCGAGAGACATCTTCTTTCACCCGGACGCCAAATCTTTGCCACCGAACCATTTGGGATTCACATGGAGACTGAATATCCTCTTGAAGGAAAACTCAAGGATCGAGCTTTGAGTTTGGCCCAAAGAGTCATCGATGCATTGCCAACGACCCGCGGCTACTTTGGGATCGACATGGTGCTGGGAGAAACCCTTGACGAAGACGTCGTCATTGAAGTCAATCCACGGCTGACAACGTCGTATGGATGTTTGCAGCAATGGTGCGCCGCGAATCAAGCACAGCTTATACTTCCGCTTCAGTAGTCAGTCAGACCTTCGTCAGAAATTGGTTGGAAGCCATGCTCCACGCATCCGCGTGCCTGCTTACGCAAGCGAAAGCATGGCGCTCCTTCAACGATCAAGCTTTGGCGAAACCCTACTTGTTCGACCGGAGTTTAACCGCGCCGCCCATGCCGGGCTTCAAAGTGCCTTCCGGGTTCTCAACTTCGGCCCAGACAATGAAGTCCTGAACGTCAGGATCGATCTCGGGACTCGCGAAAACGACGGTCGCTTTGTATTCTTTCCCGTCGCAAAGAAATATCCCTTCTTTGGCGATTGATTCAGGAGCGGCATCGTTGAGCTGACAGCGGCAGGAAACTCTCAACTTCTTCAAACTAATCACGCGGGCGATTGGTTGGCCTGACTGAACCCACTCGCCGACTTGACGATAGACCTGAACGACAACTCCGCTGACAGGCGATTTGATCTCACGGTTCTCCAATTGAACAAGAGCAAATTCAAGCTGTGCTTTTTTCAACTCAACGGTAAGTTCGTTGATGGTTGCCGTTCGCTCAGCCTGTTCACCAGAGAGCTTGGCCCTTTCAAGTTCCAGCTTCAAACGCTCAAGTTCAGTCTTTGAAACGGACTTCGCAAACTGCTTCGTTGCATTGAGCGAACGTTGATAGACCTTGCCGTTCACGTCCTCGGAAACTTTCGCGTATCGAAGATCAATATCGTTTTCGCTTTCTTCCCGTGCGATATCGAGTTCGCTGCGAGCGCTTCGTGCGTTAGCATTTTCTTTTTCTTCGTTTAGCTTCGCCAGAACATCTCCGATGAAAATTTCTTTGCCCTCAGAAAAACCAATCGACTCGACAATTCCGGCGTCGCGGCTGGCGATTTCGACGTTGACCATTAGCTGCAGTTGTCCGGCCTGGATCTGGATGGTTTTGACTTCATTGGGCGCACGCGATTCTGACAACTGCGTCTGTTCGCCCTCGAAGAGTTGGACGCTGGGAGATTCCTGAGCGAACGACGCAGACGCGAAAACGGCGATGATTGTGAGAAGCAGTGTGAATGAAAGACGCATGGAAATTCCCCTGAAAGAGTGCCATCCTCCAGCCTAATTGCCGACCGTTACTATCAAGGTTTTTTTCAAATCAAGCTCGTTTTTCCAGCACCTGAACCAGCACATCGCCCGTACATCTCGCCATAATCGTTGCATTCCGATGCTCAAAAACGCCAGCCTGACCTCGTTGCCCCAAAGCTTCACGCAATGCTTCGTCTTCAGCCAAGATTTCGATGGACTGCTGGAGCGAGTGGGTGTTTCTGGCAGCGAAAAGGCGAATACCTCCCGTGGCTTTTGCGAGCTCAGGAAAGGCTCCATGGTCAGGTGCGATCACAGGCACACCGGCAGCCATCGCTTCGAGCGCATACAGAGCTTTCGGCTCGAGAAATTCTGTCGGCACTGAAAACAGATCGAGGGACCGAAGAAAGTTGAGTTTCTCTTCGCGTTCGATTGCTCCAATGTATTCATAATGCGAACCAAGCCCCGCATCGTCCATTTTCGAAAACAATGAGTTGGCATACTCCTTATTTTGCGGGCTTAGCCATCCTGCAATCCGTAATTTGAGTGACTCGAAACGTGGATTTTTCTTCGATTCAATAAACGCATCGACAAGGTAATGCAGGCCTTTTTCTGGAGCCAGTCGCGCCAGATAGCCGATCTTCAGTTCGTTCTGGTCCACTCGCTGTTGCAACTGTCGGAAGGGAGAAAAGTCTTCCAATTCCAAACCCAATGGCGTCACGTAGAACTTATCAACATCAAGGTTTAAGTACTCGCTGATGTATTCGCGATAAAACTCAGAGTGCACAACAAACGCGTCAACGTGTTTTCCAATCTCTGCGATTCGTGTCAAGGCTTGCGAACGAAATGGCTCCTGCAACGAATCGAGAAACACATCATCGCCCTGCAGCGTGACGACGATAGGCAGCCCAAGCTGTTTCTTGATTTCTTCGATGCAACCTCCGACCAGAATGTTGGTGAAGATCATCAATCGCGGCTGCGTCTTTTTAAGCCACTGACAGATCCGACGCACTTCTTTTCGCTGGTTACCGTCGGCACCCTTGAGCATCGAAACCGCGAGTTTTCCCAGAGTTTTCGCGTCGGTGTCCATCGCTTTCGCCGTAACCCGTCGGACCAGCTTTGGGTTATCCAAAAACCGATCCATGGATGCTGGCAGCCAGCGAAAGAAAGGTATTTTCTGTTGCAAGAAAACATTGATGCCCCCAAAAAACACCTGGTCGATACTCGCATCCTGTTCGTCAGTGCGAATGGGTGTATAGGCTGGGATCAGCTGAATGTCCCAGCCCGTTTTCGCGAGCGAGCGCGATAGCGCATTGTCATGCATGCAACTGCCGCAGAACATACCGCCAGCGCCTGCTGTGAGGTAGACGACTTTCAGCTTCTCGTTCTCAGCAGGCATGGGCGAAATCGACCTAGAGGCTCTCCATCTGTTTCGCAATTTTCTCGATGAACAATTCATTGCTATCGAATCGTGAAAGATGCTTCGTCAGCTCTCGCATTGCGTGTCCAGGATCTTTCATCGACATCAGCGACCGACGCAAGCCGGTAATCGCCTCAAGGTCCTCTTTCTCTAGCAGAAGTTCCTCACGTCGCGTGCCTGATTTGGCAATATCGATTGCCGGCCAGATTCGCATGTCGGCGAGATCGCGACTAAGAACCAGCTCCATGTTACCGGTACCTTTGAACTCTTGGAAAATGAGCTCATCCATTCGGCTTCCCGTATCAATCAGAGCCGTACCAACGATTGTCAGCGAACCGCCTTCTTCGAAAGCACGTGCTGACGAAAACAGCTTTTTGGGAATATCCAAGGCCTTGGTATCGATACCACCAGACATGGTTTGCCCGCGGCGACTCGAATTGCTGACCCATTTATTGAACGCACGAGCCAAGCGAGTAATGGAATCCATCAACAGGAACACATCGCGCCCCATCTCGGCAAGTCGCTTACAGCGCTCGATCACCAGCTGCGAAAGTCGCACGTGGCTCTCGATGTCTTCGTCCAAGCTACTGGCGATTACTTCGCCGCCCACGATGTTACGCTTCATATCAGTAACTTCTTCAGGACGCTCGTCGACGAGCAGAACCATCATCACGGAATCAGGATGATTAAGTGAAATCCCCTTAGCGATGTGCTGCAACATAATCGTCTTACCGCTTCGCGGCGGAGCAACAATCAGAGCACGTTGCCCTTTGCCAAGCGGAGTCAGCAAGTCCATGATCCGGTTCGTCAACGGCTCAGGGCCAGCCTCGAGATTATACCACTGCTCCGGGTTGATCGGAGTTAGCTCGTCGAATCGCTTTACCTCTGCGTAGTCCTCGGGTGCCATACCATCGACATCGATCAGTTCACGCAAACGCGGCCCCTGTTGCCGACGTCCAGGTTGAACTTTGCCTCGTATGATCAAGCCTTCACGCAAACTAAACTTTTCGATCATCGTTCCAGGAACGAATGGATCGCTTTGGTCGCGAGAGTAATTTTTCGTTGGGCTTCGCAGGAAACCGTATCCGTTCGGATGCAGTTCCAGCAGGCCAAAACCTTCGACCAATTCTGAATCATCTATTTCGACTGGCTCACGATTGCGATCACGATTGTCGCGCCGTCCTCTGTAGTTGCTGCTATTGTTACTGCTGTTACTGCTGCTGCTGTTGTTTCCGCGTCCACCTCCGCCGCCAGAGCGATTTCCGCCACCCGAACGTCCACCGCCGCCAGAGCGATTTCCGCCACCGGAGCGATTTCCGCCAGAAGAGCGTCCTCCTCCGCCGCTTCCGCTTGAGCGATTTCCGCCACCTCCACCGTTTCCGCTTGAGCGACTTCCGCCGGAAGAGCGAGCTCCACTACCAGATCCGCGGCGTCGCCGGGAGCCACCGTTCCCCGATCCACTGTTCCCAGAGTTGCTGTTTCCGCTGCTTCGACGTCCACCATCTGAACCGCTATCAGAATCTGATCTGGAGGTCTCTGAGCGACCACTATCACGCCCTTCGTCCCGATCCCTGCCACGTCCATCGTCGCGATCACGGTCTTGGTCTCGGCTACTGCCGCGTCCATCGTCGCGATCACGGTCTTGGTCTCTGTCTCGGTTACTGTCACGCCCTTCGTCGCGGCCGCGGTCTCGTCCACCGTCATCATCACGGTCGCGGTCACGACTACTCTCGGAGCGAGTGTCAGAACGAGAGTCGGAGCGAGAATCACGGTCCCGATCGTCTCGGTCAGAGCTTGAATCAAAGTTGTCCGAGTCGTTATCGGATCTAGTGTCTTTAGTCGAAGAAGAGGGGCGTCGGCGTTTTTTTGCCATCAAATAATGTCCTGATTGAATTCCAGGTTCCAATTGGAAACCCTCGAAATGGTCTCGGGCTGGCGAAGAAAGCCAAGCAAATGCTGTCCTAGGAAGCGGACACCAGATTCCAGTTCCGGTTAGTCGTCGACGTCGCGAGAAACTCGATCAACGTCGATTGATGATACGGGAACCAACAGGTCCACCGCGAACGTGTGAAAAAGAGTGAAGGTTAAACATATCTTGTTGCCGAACACAATTGTTCCTGCCGCAAGAATCCATTTCGATCACGAGGATTGAAGAGTATCCGTGAAACTTCCCTTAATCGGGAGAAGATTGATGCTGATGCGTTGCAGAACCAACAAACTCCTCCCAAGGAAGTGGGAACGGGAAAATTCGGAAAATAGCCCGAAAACGAGACCCGCTCAAATCGCTGCTTCACATAGGACCAAACGACTAACATTTGAATCGTCCAAGCGAATCAGAAATCTGAAACCCAAAAGAGACGTTCAGATTTCTCTGAACTAACTGCTCGGGCCGGAAGCCGGAGCACAGATACTCGATCAACAAAACTCGCTAATCTTTTCAGATTTTTGCCCATTCGCTCCTCATTGTCAAGCATAAATAAAAGCGAGCACCCATTTTTCCCAGACAACCCATTTTCTCGCCTGAATCGTTGAACCCGTTTAATTCCGGTTAAACCCGCAAATTTACGTGGTTGCCAAACCTAGAAATTGACGAACAGAAACAGAGTCTCTGCGTGCTTTTTGAAAAACCCGGTGCGAAAATGATTATCCATTCAAACCACAGCTCTTTTCGCCGAATTCTCTCACTCGTTGCTATCGCGACAACGATTGCGTTGACTCAGGCTGACGTTATCAACGCCAAGCAGGCTATGGGCGATATCGATTGGCTGTCAAACGTCGAGCAAGCCAAGAACATCGCCCAAAAGCAAAACAAGTTAGTGCTGCTGCACTTCGACGCTTCATGGTCCCGCCCTAGTAAGGCACTCGAGACCTACGTCTTCAAAAGTACGGCCGTTAAGAAAGCGATCGTTGAGAACGTCGTTCCAGTCAGGCTCGATGCTGACCGTGCTCTCGACATGGTCAACGAGTACGACGTCTCGATGGTTCCATTCGACGTCATCATCACTCCTAACGGCCGTGTCGTGTCGGAACGACGTTCGCCTGCCGACGCTGAAAACTATTCCAAAATGATTTCGAACACTTCGCGGACAAGTCGCTTGTTGGAAAAGGAAGAAATTGGGCCGATCGCTCATCAACGAGAAGTCATCCAGAACAAACTGATCAGCGTCCAGGATCCGCTTGGATTTCGCGCGAAAGGCCCGAGCCACCAGTTCGGATTGTCGAAAGACAGTAGCCTCCTGCAACGACGCCAAACGGCATTCAACGAAACGGCCGGCGGTAATTCACAAAAGCAAACCAATCCTTTCATGAATTCTGCGTCTGAAAATTTGGACGCTGGACTTGAAACTCAGAACGAGTTCGAACAAATCGCTGTCGAAGACCTCGAACGAAATCAGTTCCTCAACCGTGAACGAAACTGGGTAGCTCCCTCGCCGCAGACGCGACCTGCGGCACCAAAACGCATTATTAACGATCGGTACTTTGAGTCGATCGCCGAAAAGAAACTGGAAAGCAAAACTCCTTTCACCCTCGCTTCATCTTCCAAAACTGTAACACTTGAGCCATCGACAAAGCCTCAGAAATTGGAGCTGCCTGCTGCCGATGGCAGCTACGATCTGACGCTCGACAGCAACTTGCCTAGTGCGAGTCTTTCGCAGGCAAGCGGCGAACTCTCGGACAGTGGTGATTTCAAAGTAACACCGACATCTCGCGAGACAGCACTTAATTCAGTTATCGAAATTACGGAACACGATGAAAGCCCAAACGATTTGACCTCGTCTGCACCTGCGATTGATCGTCAGAAACTTTGCCTCAAAGGCAAATGCCCAGTGACTTTGATCACCGAGGGCCGCTGGGAAGACGGCGACACCCGTTATGGGATCGTTCACCGAAATCGCACTTACATTTTTGCCAGTGCTGAAAAGCTGAATCAGTTTCGGGCGAATCCGGACAACTATAGCCCAATTTTGGCAGGCTATGATCCGGTCATCTATCACGAGCAAGGCAAACTCGTTGAGGGGCTCGTTGAGAACGGCGTCTTCATGGGAAGCATGCCGAATCAGAAAGTCATTCTGTTTAAGGATTCGCAGACGCGTGGCAAATTCCAAGCGTCGCCAAAAGAGTACCTCGAATCGATCCGCCAAGCGACCAACAACGATACCAAAGGAACGATGATGCGATAGTGCTGCCGTTGCCGCTCAACGGTTGTGTGGAAATTCGCTTACCCAGCGAAAGCCTCGATTGATCAACAGGTGTTTGGACTTCGTTCGTGTATTGCCACGCCCTGTCGGGACGGCTACGGATTTTTCGATCGAAGGACGGTGACTGAAACCGAACCGATCGCCTTTTGAGTCGCTGCGTTGACCTTGACTCGCAATTGCCCGGGAACCATAGAACCTCTGAGCGAATATTGATTTCGCTCGCTCTCAGACTGCTGATGATTTGTATCAAATCTGCGGCCAACAAGTCGGAAAAGCAATACAGAACCCAGTATGCAAATGTGAACTTCAACGCGAAACCGAACACTTCAAGTATTAAATTGAACTGACTAGGGGAAAAGCTTAAGATGAGAGCACGCTGTTCAAGCCTCCATCCGAGCGATCGATGAAACCTCTCCATTTTTTCGCACTGCTGATTAGCCTTGCACTTCCGAGCTTGGCGATCGGCCAAACGCTTTCTACCGAGGAAGCCCTTTCACTTTCGAAAATGACAGGGCGTCCGATTCTCGCGATGGCAGGCCGCGCGACGTGAGCACCGTGCAAACGGATGCTTGAGCGACTAAACACAGAAGAACAGTTGGCCAAGTACGCGGGATGGTTCATTCCGCTCAAGATGGAATCCAGTGGCGAGGCGTGGGGCGAATGGAGAAAGAAGTATCCCCATGAGGGAAATTCAATTCCCATCGTGTTTGTCATTCGTGCGGATGGCGAAAAACTCTATGGCAAATCCGGCTCGCTACCCGGAGAGCAACTCTATCAACTGCTGAACACTTCGCTGAACAATTCCGGCGTGCTTCTCGATGATCGCCAACTCGCCACCATCCATGAAGCCGTTCAGAAAACGAAAAAACTGATCGAAGCCAATGAACCTCTGGCGGCAGTCAAACAGCTAATGCGGGTTTCGAAGATCGGCACGCCGGGTCAAATCGGCTGCTACGCCAACGTCGCGATCGCTGCCGATGAGTTGGCGAACCAGTTGACCGAGAAAGCAACTTCGATGCTTGAAGAAGCAACGAATAAGATCGGTGACGTCGAAACACGCTTTGATGGCTTGGCCGATGCAATGAAGTGCGCGGATGCTTACGGCCGACTTCCATCGATCAATAAAGAAATGAAAGCGCTGCGAGCTTCATGGAATCGCGATGATCAACTCAAAGCCACCGTCAAACAGGTCAAGCAGTTTCAAAAACTTGAAAAGCAAATCAAAAAAGGAAAGGTCTCTCGGAAATTGGATTCCATTCGCGATTTCGTAAACAAGCACGCTGACGAAGAAGCGATGGTTCAGCGCGCGATCCTTTTGGTTGCAGACATTGTCAAACCCGAACTGGCTCAGAACAACGGAGAAGTCGTGAATTGGGTGACCATGTCTGGCGAAATCATTGCCGGACGACTGGTCGTCAACCACGACACCGATGGATCAATTATCATCATAACAGACGACGATTCGAGAACCGTGAAGGCCCACGATCTTGATCCGGTTTCACAGGCGATGGCGAAACTTCGAGACCGCGAAGAGTGATTTTGTAGTGGCACCGTGATCCTAGCCCGTGATCCTAGCCCGTGAACAGCTCGGCGTAGGCCGGGTTCTTCACGATGTGATGCGCGATTCGTTCGCTCAATGCACCGATCGTCATGTACGGATTAACCCCCAGAGCCGTCGGCATCAGAGAACTGTCAGCAACGTAAAGTCCATGGTGCACCGCTGCCGAACCGGTTCCGCATGCGCTGTTGTCACCAATATAGCCGCCTTCGCGTCCGTCATAGACTTCCCCCAAGTGGTTCGTCGGTCCATAAAGCGGATTGTCTGACATGCCGCAACCTCCTAGCGGATGAACCGTCACGAGGTTGTCTCCAAAAGCTTTCAGTCGCTTGTATTTTCCACCGTGTGCAGTCGCCAGACGTTCGAATTCGCCGAACGCCATTTTGCGGTACTCGCTCTCCTTGAGCCCTTCCCACTTGATCTGCCAACGACCAGCTTTCTTAACCATTCGGCCTTCCGCGCTGTCGTGTCCCATGCCAAGCATCGCCATCGAATGATTCATACCTGGATCTGCCAGCAGGGCCGTGAACAAGTTGCTTACGCCCCGAGGAATCGCCGCATCCTGGATCAGTAATCGCTTTCGCAATTCCTTGTCCTTGTGAAAATGCAGCGAAGTTTGCACCGTCGGTCCAACGGGAAGCCTGTCAGTTGCAAACGCGCCCTGACCACCAATATTAGTTCCCGGAGGCAATCCGGTGACGAATCCGATCGTATCGCCGTTGCACGACCAACCGCGCCCAAGGAAGGGTGAAAACTGAAAGTTCGGTGCCTGCGAATCAAGCAAGATCCCTGCGCTCGCGGGACTACCTGCTCCGACAACGACGATCTTCGAATTGATCGAGACCTCATGACGAGTCACCTTGTTGTGGCGATCGTCGACATATTCCATGTTGATTCGGTAGTAGCCGTCCATCTTATTGATCGACTTCACTTCCACCTGCGTGTACATCTCGGTGCCATTGTGCTTGGCAACCGGCAAGTAGTTCATCGCCAGCGTGTTTTTGGCTCCAACGTTGCAACCGTTGATACAATCGCCGCATAATGTACAGGGACGTTGAATCATCCCCTGTCGGTTTCGCATTTTCTGATCAAGGTGACGATAGTCGTACATCACCGAGACATTCGAGCGATCAAAGAACCGCGGATCGTTGCTGATTCTCTCAGCTGCCAGACGCCGAGTGCGAACCTTCGCAGTCTGATCAAAAGGCGTTCGCGTCAAGCTCATATTTTCAGCGACTGAATCGTAGTAGGGACGCAGCGTCTGAATATCGCGCAATGCTTCCGGCCACTTATTTTGATAGAAAACGTCAGCGTCCGGCCGCAATGCAACGCCGGCGTTGATCAGCGAACCTCCGCCAAGGCCACTGGCATTGAGCACGTTGACTTCGTCGTTGAACATGATGTTGAACAGCCCCAAAGGCTGCGTCACCTGGCCACGAGTCGGCCCCGAAATGTTTGCTCGCGATTTTCCACTGACGTTGGCGAACGTATCCGGGAAAGTTCCCGGCACGCACTCCTTGCCTCGTTCGAGAATGCAAATCCGCTGGTCTTCACGCAGATGCTGGGACAACTTGGCTGCGGTGATCGATGCTCCGTACCCGGATCCAATAATAACGACTGCAAAAGGAACTTCCGTCTTGCTTTTCTTGGCAGTCAGAAAAAGGTCTCGTGGCGCGTTGGCGAGTCGTCCGCCGTGATGGGCGAGACTACGCTCATAGTCCATCGTCGCCTGCTGCTTGAGAGACGAGTCTCGTGTTTGCGTTCGCTTGCCAATCTGGACCAGTCCCCCAGCGATTCGCTGCTGCTGGGCCTTGGCGGATTTTGAGGCAGCCAGTGTTGTCGCTGCGGCGGCAGCGGCACCTTTGAGTATCGCTCGCCGATTCATCTTTGCATCGTTCTCTGGTTTTTCGTGTCTCGCAGGCATCAAATCGCTCGTCATGATTTACGGTCGCTATCTGTTTAGATATCGAACCAGAGACGATTCCGGTTGTAACCAAACCGAAGACTTTTCCAGATGTAGCGGCTTATGCCAGCAAACTGACAATGCGGAGACTGAGCGATCTTTACGGCCTAGAGAATCTAGACCAGCTTCAACTCAAGTGAATTGCCGGTGCCACTCGATTCTGGTTTATATGAGAAATCTCCAACCGGGTTTAGGATATGCCACCTTTGAAACCCGACGAGGTTTTGATCGTAGACTTTGTGAACGTGTTGGCAAACAAGTTGAGATTTCGTCTCCGAACGTTAGAAAAATCCAGAAAACACTGGGGGAACCGCCAGTGGGTCGGTTCTGGCTTCACAGATGGCCACACATTCGTCGAACTCGAGTTGATTCAGGCTTTCCTGAGGAACGACAACGGGAAGATCGGACGGGTTTGAAGCTGGAACTGAGCACTGACAACTTGCAATGTTTCTCTTGCCGCAAGGGTGGCATGCAAGGGCCTAGCTCAAACCGGCAAGACTTTAATTAATTATGGTGCGACTTGAAAAACAGCGATCCTCAGTGGAACCGTGTACAATCATGAATGAAAGTCATTTTATGGGACTTGCCGGTTCTCGATCGAACGATTGATTCGCTGACGAGGGTCAACTGAGTCGCGAAAGCGTCTAAATTGTCCGGCGCGGGTTTGGCGCGGTCTCTGTTGCCGGTCCCGATAGACCCAAGTCGGCCGTCTCAGGCTCTTTTCCAGAGCTCGTTCTATCCGAGTTGACACTTCATGGGGCATGAATATCAAGACCCAGCTTTTGCGACATATGGGTTTTATCTCCCTTTTAATCCGGAGTAATTAATCGTGATCCGGCTTAAACCGATCGCTATCAGTATCTCGCCAATATTTGATGGTAACGGACGAACACTGAACATGCAGATCGGAGCAGTCTGCTGCAATTTCCTGGGACTGGTCAAAATAGAACTGGAGTGTCGATGAAGACAAGAAAGAACAGGTCGATTGGTGCACAAGGTGCTGGCATCGCCATTGGAATTGCGATCGGGACGGCTGTCGGTGTTGCCACGGATAACTTGGCGATTTGGCTGGCGCTTGGCGTGTCGCTGGGCATCGTATTTGGTTCGGCTGGCAGATTTCAGAAAACTGCATCAGAAAAGGGTGGAGAATAGATTCTAAAGCACATTGGTGCTGCCGTGAAATGTAGCAACACTTAACTGCTTCGATCCGACCCTCGGCTGAATCAATCCTTGGCGATGCGACCGGAGCGACAGAAGCGAATTGGCAAACTCATCGGTCTCGTTCACCGTAGCGAGTTCAAGACATTCTGTTGCCGTATCGCTTATCGACTAAATTCACCGAAGTGCCAAAGGATGCCGGCTGGGTCGTGTACGAAACACTCTTTACCCCATGGCATTACGCGGACGGGAACGAGCCGTACGTGTTCGTATTTGGTAGTTAGGTCGAGAGCGACCAACTCATTCCAAAATCGATCTGCATCGTCGACTTCCATGAAGACCATGGAGTTGTCGACCCATTCTTTCACGTACGCGTCCTGGAGATAGAAGCCGATTCCCTCTGAATGA
Source organism: uncultured Pirellulaceae bacterium (assembly GCA_964352885.1). GTDB lineage: Bacteria > Planctomycetota > Planctomycetia > Pirellulales > Pirellulaceae > Mariniblastus. The sequence continues at coordinate 10,153 of CAYGUE010000067.1, read as the reverse complement.
AAATATGAAAAATCTTTGGCTATGACGCATTCTAGAAAACCTAGGTCTTTGTAAAACTCTCGGGATAATGTGAAGTCCTTCGCTCCGATAAACGGCCGAATGGAAACTGCGTTGTGTTTCATTGCTTGATCTCTTATTTGCCTTTTCAGTCAAGTACGGCGATGGTGTTGGGCCAAGAGTAGCGAAAAGACTCGCTGGAAATGCAATCTAGTTACATTCCGATTGTCAGTGCGTAACGGCGATCTTCAACTGCATTTTATCGATGGTTGCTATGGGAAGAATCTCCATCGTGATGCCATGATCAAGATGAAGTTCGATTTCGTTCTCGCCGTGTAGCAAGCTCAACCAACCGTGGGCATGATCGAGTATTCGATTGTGAACTTTCAGCAGGTGGTCGTGAATCGCATCCACCGTTCTTGGCTGGTCATCCACCTCATCATCGCTGGATGCTTGAAAGCGGACTTCATCGTGATCTGCTTTGGTATCCTGATTCGATGCTCCATAGTCAAGCTGAATCGACGCAGCTTTTTTGGCTGGGCTAGAATGGAGGTAGCCGCCGACCGCTACCAGCGAAACGATTGCGACAAAGGCGAATGTTTTACAAATCATGATTTTTGTTCCTGAACAAAGACTATTCGACCAAGTTGAATATGCTGCTGACAGCAAAGTGTTGCCCACTGATGTCGTGGTGCTGCACTGCTCGCAGGTCTTTGCGATCAAATCGGCTGGGATTTGGATTCGCGAAACCATGCTGGCCGCCAGCACGATTGGCGAATGCAAGATTCCTTGCGCTGCCAACTCATTTCGCAACTTCGAACGTCCGCGCCTCAAGCGTCCTTCCGCAGCCGAAATCGAAATTGCTAACTGGTCTGCAATCTGCCTGGTTGTTAGCCCGGAAAAATAAAACAACACCAAAGGAGTGCGATACTTCTCGCTCAATTGACTGAGTTGCCGATCAAGTGTCTCGGTTTGGTAACGCTTAGCGATCGTCTCAAACGGAGAGAGCTCGCTTGAAACCACTGTGGAAATATCTTCCCGTCCTTCGTCGACCCCTTCATCCATCATTTTAGCTCGCAGGCGACTTCTCCGCCGACGCAAGCCTGCTGACTTCTTCCAGGCAACTCCATACAACCAGTTGGCTAAGGCCTCCGGTTTTTTGATACGGTGGGCTTTGGTCGCCAGTAAAATAAACGTGTCTTGAAACGCGTCTTCAATGTCACAATGGTTGTTGAGCTGTCGTTGACAAATTGTCCAAACCAATCGTTCATGTCGGGTAACCAGTTCGCGAAAAGCAACCTGCGCAGTTTCCTCCTCCCCCTCGTTTCGTCTGCCTTTAATGAAGGCATTCAAAAGGTTGGCGTCAGATGTAGCGATGTTGTTTTTTACTGAGTTCATTACCACTATTGTAATAGTGCGGCCTAGGACTCGAACCGGGCGCAAATTGTCAACTTTTTCTTGGAGCTGCTAATTGAACCGCAAAAAACAAGTATCTGACGGTAGCCTGCGATTTCCGTTGGCGTCATCGCAATTTCCGCACCGAAGCCATCAACGGTGGCTCTTCTAAAGTTGGTCGATAAGCCATTTCTATTTTTCAATTTTCTCGATCAGATCGGCGGCATCCGCCTCGGTCATTCTTGGGCGAGTTTGGTTGAGCATGTTCGCGGTCGAAACTCAGCGTCGTTGAAGCGAATATCCATCAGTCGCTTGATCTGAAGATCGTTCTGTTTTCCAAAAACGATCAACAAATGCTGATTGGCAAGTTTAATATGCTTTAGCGCGCGTGCATAACGTTCGACTGGAGTTCCTTCGACGCCAAACGCATTCTCAACTTTCCCTTCCAACGTTGGAGGCACGTAATGTACCCAAGGTTTTGGCATCTGATCGTCACCCACCTTCTTGATTTCACGGGACTAAACCGTGACTTTAGTCACTTGGGGAATTCCGCCATTGGGTTCCGGAGGCAAGCTCAGCTCATATTCCCAGTCGCCAGAGAGTCGTCGCAGCTCAAACTCGCCTTTGGCATCTGCACGACTCTTCCGCCAAAACGATTCATCGACAAGCCATCGTCCAGACTGGTACTGACGCGACTGATACAGAATGATCGCGGTCCAAGCTGAAATCCGATAGAATCACGTTGCGTGTCGTGGCCAACGACAAGGGCCGCGAAAAATTCAATGCACGATCTATCGGTGTATCCCAAAATAAAAGCGACTGTGGTGCGGTCTCGTCATCATAACTCGATAGATCGCAATTCGTTTTTTCGTTGTTATCCTGCCTGACTCTCATGACTGTCTACTATATCGCGGCCCTGCTGATCACTTACAAAGCGATCATCTACTGGGCGAAGCGGCAGGCCGCTGCTCTCGAAGACCATCACGATAAGTTGAGGCAATCCTTTGAAGAGAATGAGGGTGCTTCTCCTGAACGAAGTTTGCCGCATTCCGGGCATCATGCCGAAAACGATTGTTGATTGGTTCGGACACGACTTGAAGACGGCGATAGAGCACTTCAACAAGAAAACGAGACAGGATTACGACAGAGCGTTGGAAGTGGATCCGTTTAAAGATAGCGTTATCGGCAATGGAGCCAGTCCATCTGCTGGCTCCACCAGTGGCTACATCTTGTCTGAGAATGGGAGAGAACGGCCCCGCACAAACAAAAAAACTCCGGGAAACATGAGTTTCCCGGAGCATGCAAAAGCAGTTTATGACCCCTACGGGAATCGAACCCGTGTTGCCGGCGTGAAAGGCCAGTGTCCTAACCGCTAGACGAAGGGGCCGTGCAGTTTATTGGTGATCGGCAAAAATTTGTCGATCGGACAGAAATTCCCCGGCCAGAAGCCGGAAGGCCGATATTTAATATCAGGGCGACACGGCAGTCAAGCCCTTTCGTCAAAAACCCGTAAATCAATATGGACATGCGGCAATTAGTCAACGAGCTACTCGGCTGGAGCTGGATCAGCATCGTTGGCTGACGTTTCTGTGTTGAGCTCAGCACGCTTGATGGCGTCGTAGACTTCGCGACGATGAACCGGAACTTCCTTAGGTGCCTCGATCCCCAAACGGACTTTGTCGCCGCGGATTTCCACGACAACAATCGAGATGTCATCGTTTATCACGATGCTCTCGTTCTTCTTACGAGAAAGTACAAGCATTTTCCATTCCTATCCTTGATCCTAGAATCACGCCCGCTTCCGGTGGAAACGGTGTTGGATTCGTTTTTCTAATCAGTTTAACTGTAAGTGCGTTACTTCCCGAGTCAACAAAACCGATCCAGATTCCCGCCTATTTGGGTTGAATCTGTCATTTGAGTTAAATAAATGCCCGGCAGCTACCGACGACGAACCGTTTCTGACCCCCATTCGGACGTTTGGCCCACGAAAACGTTCGGTGTTTCCGATTCTTTTCCCAGTTCCGGGGCCGGGATCTGACTTTGCGCGAAACTTCGCAGACTGCTTGCAGAGTCGCCGTAATCGCATCTTGGATATTTCTATGCAAGTGGGACACTCTGTCATTTGGGAAATTGCGTAAGGAAAACCCGGCTATTTCTTTTCCGGGAGGACGAGGTACCCCTTAGGCTTCTCACATATGCAAACTACAATGGGTCCAAACTTCGGGAACCGGGATAGAGAACATGATTTCTGCCAAAGAGAATCAACTTCCACCTTTGTCACGCGAGCTAGTGACTGAAAAGCTTCGATACGCTAATTCCACGATCCCATTTCTGACGGTCGTCGTTCGAGAAATCGAGCAGTTAGCTGGCGAGCACCGATCAATACGAACTCGCTTGGGTGAGATTGATTTACATCGTCACCTTGACGGTGATGTCGACCTTTACTCAGACGAATTGAAAGCCGTTGAGGAGTCGGCCGATCTGCTTTGCGACCGTCTTGCAGATTGCTACAAGGAGATGGATCAAATCGCCGGCATCAGTTTCGATGCTGCCGAGCCTACTTTCGTCGACTTTCCATTGCAGGCCGAAGACGGCACCATTCACTTTTGTTGGAAGCTTGGAGAGCAGACCGTCGGCCATTGGCACTGGTCGAACGAATCTTGCGAGTCCCGCCGAGTGGTCGTTGGATTCGAAGAACAAACTTCACCAACCAACACACTTTTGGCTTGATGCGAACCAGACGCCGGGTATCCTGTCTGGCCACGTGGTAACGTGACCAAACATGATCCACCACGCAGAACCCGATGAATACCAAACAACAGGAACGATGTGTGACTGAAAGTCCGCAATCTGAATCAGAACCCACGAACGACTTAATGGGCGAACATCGCCCATCTGGGGCTGCTCTCAATCGCGTCAACCCAAAACGCAGTCTTGAACTTGCTTTGGCTGCCGCCAAGACGGCCGCGGAAAACGGCGGGACTGATCTGACGGTTCTCGACATGTCGCCTCACACAGCAATCTTCGATTACTTTGTAATCGCGACCGGAAGTAGCCGGCGGCAGTTGCACGCAATGAGCGAAGAGATCGATCATTGTCTAGAAGATGATATGAATGACAAACGCATGAATATTGACGGTTACGCGGAAAGCCGCTGGATCGTCTTGGACTACGGAACCGTCGTCATTCATTTGTTTGAAGAAGAAGCTCGGGAGAATTACGCCCTCGAAGCTCTTTGGGCTGACGCGAAAAAAGTAGATTTGACGGAAACTCTAAAGGACGTCCGTTAGGACCTGGCTTTGCCAATCGCTTCCTTGTACCGATTCCGTAGTCACAACGACAGTTGTGACGCTCTTGTGGAACCCATTTGGTTGTGATTCGTTGACAAATTGCAGCCTCACATTCAGTTATTTCCGAATGGGCAGATTGCGCAAAGCCGCAATTTCAATCCCCCTATTTTTCTGGTTTTGGCCGCAGGGCGATACGATTGCTGGCTATATTTGGGATTCAAAATAATCTTGATGGTTCGCGTCGCAAAATCGGTGCACTGGATTGTTTGATGCTTCGAATGCGATTATCTGGAGAGTAAAAATGCGTCACCTGAGCACCCTCATCATTGCTGTCTTAGGAATTCCAATGCTACTTGCGTCCACTAACGCCCAAGAGTTGGCCGCTCCAACACCCGGCATAGTTTATGTGGGCGTTGCCAAAAACAACGACCTGGATGGCACCATCCTCGATCTCGAGACACTCAAAGTCGAGACCGAATTCGGAGCCGTCTCGATTCCAATGACGAAAATCGATGGAATCAAAATGCACGCTGATTCGAAAGACAACGCAGTCATCGCGTTTAAGAACGGTGACCTTGTCACCGGCAAAATTGTTCTGGACATCGTCAAGCTCAAAACCGAGTGGGGTACCGCCCATATCAACACCGATAAGGTCGAGACCATTACGAATTCTCGCAACGCGAAGTTCTACTCGGACACTTCGACCGGCAAAGCTGTCTGGCGCTTCACGAAGGCTCCCGTCCGCAAATAAGAATTGCACGTTTACTAGCCGACCCAGAAGCTCGCCCGCTACTTGAACTCTCGCATTAAGGAACGATGGTGATGGATTGTCAGTTGTTCAATCGTTTTTCGATCGCCGTTTTGGCGATGGCCGCAGTAGCACTGCACTTTGATAATGCGGCGTTGGGACAGGAAACCGCATCGGCTTTGCGAGGCTCAAGCTTGTCACTAGGCATGATCTATGCTCAGGGTGAAGAAGTTGTGGACCGCGCGTCGAGATTCTCTGCGGTCATAACACTTGATGACGACAAGTTGGATTCCCTGCTCCGAAAAGGTCGCATTGAGGTCATCATACCGTCCCAGCTGATCAACAACATCGACTCAGTGATCATCAAACGCCCAATTTACTTCAAGGAAGTAGCGGCAACCGGTTTCGCTGATGCAGAGCTTGCCGGAAAGAGCCTCGAAGTCGCCATTGATGACTCGATCATTGAGCGAATTGACTACCAACCGGTCGAATTGAAAGTTTATGAAATTGGCTTCTCATCGGTGGTGCTCAAATACATAGGGATTTCCGGCCAGCGTCATGACAGTCGCGCTATTGGAGACCCTAAAACGGATAGCCCGATCTTGACAGTGAAATTCAAGTCAGGAAAAGTTATCGCCGGTCGCATCAGCGGCATGCTGTCTTTGGACATCGACTCAATTTTGGGGCCAATCAGTGTTTCGTTCGCCAAGACGACAAAAATATTGGTTGGTCAAGAGGGCGAATTGAACATTGAGATGATGAATGGGGATTTGATATCCGGAACCATCGAAGGCGACAAAATTGAATTATTAAACCGTTGGAAAAACGAAACGATCGACCTAACGAATGTTGCCGCTCTGATCGTTCAACGCCCAAAAAGTAAGGCCGCTAGGCAAATGCAACCGCCGACGGCTTTTTCGAACACTCGATACACCGCCGAAAAGCAAATGTCGCAGCCCGTTCCGACAAACGTAAACGACCAGTTTCCGATCCATCATCAGCAACAGTAGCCCACCTCCAAAATTGGCTTATTTGAAACTTACTTGAGCTGGAAAAACTAAGGCCGGCCCACTTTTTGAACATTATCTGGAGCAAGAATGAAATCCTCGAAACTCACTTCCATTGTATCGACAGCAATTATTACCGTACTCGGTTTGGTAGCTGTTGTCTCGGCACAGGACAACAGTATTTACCCAATGGATCTTTCGGCCAGTAACCTCAACGCGATGGTTCAAGGCCGACTGTTGACTTCGCCTGTAACACAAGTAGAGAAGCAGAATTCGATCGAGACCATCAAACTCAGCTATTTGGAAACCAAAGCGAATGCTCCTGTCGAGTTGATTGTCGACATGACTTACGACAACGGCAAAGTAAACGTGATCGTCGATGACAACCTGCTGGCGAAAATCAAAGGCCAACCGGTCGTTTTTGATGTCTCACAGCGGCCTGTCACAGAAGTTGTGCTTAAGTACGACGCGTTTCCAGCAGACAATCCAATCATGCGTGCTGCTGATGGTAAGGGCGTTGTCTTCATTCGCCTGAGCGATACAAAACGAATGGCTGGCAAAGTGGAAGGCTTGAACGAATTTATGTTGAAGACTTCGTTCGGTGAGGTCACGGTTCCAATGAGCGAAATCGCGGGAATCAAATTCCACACATCTTCGGACGACAAAGCAGTCGTCATACTCAATAACGGAGACGCGATCACTGGAATTCCAACCATTCCGGCCATTGAATTGATGACCGATTGGGGAAAAGCTGATATCGATCCAGAATTCATTCAATCGATGACCTCAACTTCAGCTGCCAAGTTCCGCCAGCAAAATTCTGACTTTGGCGTTCGCTGGACATTGAACACCGGTAACTCACTGGCTCCGGACGCACTCGGCAACTAGCCCGCTAACGGAAAGAAGTTTGCTTCGCTGGTACACGCTCCGCCCACATTGGATTTGAATCCAGCGAATCACGGGCTCCAATCAAAAGAAGCTCGCTATCCTTAAAAAGCCAATCGGCTGTCTGAATGACGTTCCAGTTTTCAGGCAGCCGTTTTTTCAGCTCTGGCCATTTCTCAGCCGTGGTAACGATCAAACCATCGCGATTCACATTAGCAAACTGATTCGGGCTAAGCCGCGGTTTCGGTTGCCAGAACTCTCTTCGCTGAAGTTTTTCTACAGCAGCTTCGTCTTCATTGTCGTCGATTCGCAGTTCGACAATGCGAGTGCCGCTGTAGTAAATCCAGCTCGATTCCAGACAACCGAAGGAAGCGACCTCCACTTTCGGTTGCTGTCGAATAAACTCTGCCAGCGCCATTCGATTTTGCGACCCAACAGAAGCTGCACCTACCCCGACCAATCCAACACAAAAAACAGCAGCCACGATCGCTGATGCCGCCGCCCATTTGAAGCGAGAACTCTCCACGATGGTTCTTGATTGCATCCAGCAAAAAACGCCCATCAGAACCGGAGCCAATCCAACCACAGCTAACTCGACAGGAATTGCATCGAACTTTGTCGAAGCAAACCACAGTCCGGCAGAAATCCCGATCCCGGTACACAGCATTGCTGAGTTGGCAACACTCCACAGCCAGCGAGGCGATTGGCTTGACGACCGAACGACTCGCATCATCGCGTTGGCAGTCAATATCGCCAGCGCTGGATAGCAAGGCGTTACGTAGCTGGGCAGCTTTGTTTTCACCAATGAGAACGCGACAACCTGAATCACAATCCAACAAATCGCAAATCGTGAACCATCATCCAAGCGAGTTTTCGAATTGCGGGCACCCGTCCACGCTTGAGCTCCAAGATCCGCGGCGACTGGACCCCAGAAAACGGACCAAGGAAAAAACCCAACAAGAATCGCCAAGGGGTAGAACCACAAACCGCCGCGATGATTTTCCAACACTTGCGTTGCACGGCCAAAGTTTTCGTTCAAAAAGAATCGCTGCAAGTACTCTCCATTGGTCGCGACGCCAACCGCAATGAACCAAGGTGCTGCGATCAACAATGCGATTGCCGTCCCGGACAGGACTCTCATTGAAAGCAACGTGCGGCAAAATCGAACGGGATGGAATGGCTCGATGAATCGACGGAACAGCCCGGTTTCAGCTTTCGAATTTTGAACCCAATCTCGCTGCAACAGAAACCAGCCCATCACGGCCATCGGCAATACAAACCCGACGGGTCCCTTTGCCAGAATCGCCAGACCAAGGCAAATGTAGATACCAAAGTAGCTGGTTCGATTTGAAAACGGATTCCGTTGAGCTCCGGAGCCTCGAGCAAAAAACCAGAGAGCCATCGTCGCGCAAAAAATCAACAGCGAGTCAGGTGTCGCGGCTCGAGCAGCCACACAGAACATCAAGCTGCTTGCCAGCATCAAACTCGCCAGAAGCGCCGTCGCCCGATCAAAAAATGAACGCGTGATTCCCCACGTCGCTACCACCGTGCCGACGGCCAGCAGCGCAGAGAAAAACCTCCCCGCGAATTCATTAATGCCAAATATCCAATACGCAACGCCCATTAGCCAATAGAGCAGCACTGGCTTTTGTTGCCGTAGCTCGTCATTGAAGGTTGGTACGATCCAGTCACCACGTGCCATCATTTCCGCTGCGCACCCCGCGTTTCGGGGCTCGTCACGATCCCAGTAGGCAGCTTCTCCCAATGACCAAAAGAAAATGATTCCGGCCACGCAAATGATCAGTGGAATCGCAATCCTCGGACCTGTGATCCCGGCGAAAGACACCTCCGGCGATTCGATCTGCGTTTTTTCGCGTGAGTTTGGGTTTGCTGGCATTGCGGGAGTTTAGCAAATGCGGCATCGCGTCCCCAAGGTCAACTTGAGCCGCTGCAGCCCTCCCAATTGACTCACTTCCAAGTTATGCTGAAACAAAACAATGCTTGAGGAATTTAAACATGCGAACGCGATCTACAATTTCTACCGTTCTGGTGGCTATACTTTTCACAGTGGCACCAGCTTTTGGCCAATCAGAGGCAACGACCGAAGGATTTGAGTCCTTATTCGACGGTGAAAGCCTCGCCGGCTGGTTCGCCATGCCAACAGCCAACCCGCAATTGTTCGCTGATCTTTCGGCAGAAGAACAGCAGTCGAAAATTGCTGAACTCGAAAAGGCGACCAATGAATCGTGGCGTGTCGAAGACGGGCAGATCATCAACGATGGCAACGGCCCGTACCTCACGACGAAACGCAACTTTCAAGACTACGAATTTCTGATCGACTTCAAGCTCGAAGCCGGTGGCGACAGCGGTGTTTATCTCAAAGCGACTCCACAAGTCCAGGTCTGGGACACGACGCACGAACCATCATTCAAACACGGATCCGAAAAAGGATCAGGCGGCCTTTGGAATAACTCGGGTGACTCGCCGGCCCGATTCCCGCTGGTTCATGCTGACAATCCAGTCGGACAATGGAACACGATGCGAATCGTTCAGGTCGGAGCCCGCACTTCCATCTGGCTAAACAAAAAGAAAATCGTTGACCATCAGATCATGGAAAACTACTGGGCCAGAGAACTTCCGTTGATCGCTTCGGGGCCAATTCAGCTACAAACGCACGGCGGAAAAATGTATTGGAAAAACGCTTTCGTTCGCGAAATCGATTCTGCTGAAGCCAACAAAATGCTCGCCACAAATCACACGGACGGTTTCGAGTTAGCGTTTAATGGAACGGACTTCAGCGGCTGGGCGGGGCCGATTGACCAATACGAAAT
>CAYGUE010000066.1:0-34085 GCA_964352885.1 uncultured Pirellulaceae bacterium | reverse complement strand
TACCTTTTTGAGCGTGAGACCGAGTCAGAGTTTTAACAACAGATGGGACATCCCCGTTCTCGGGGTTTCTGTATCCTCCAACTCTTCGCTTGATGGACATGATCTTGCTGTTGATTCCTTCGGCAACTGCGTTGGTGATTCGATGAGTGCAGTCGCTGACGACATTGGCAAGCCTCTCCTTGATAGTCCTCGCGACTTTCTTCATTGGCTTGAGCTTCGTATGAATCACACGCCTGTACCAGTCCTTGAAGTAAGCCGCTGCTTCGGCTGCTGTTTCGTGAGCCCAGAGATCGCGAAGTAGTTCTTTGTAGGCCCATGCCTTGCCGGTTTCCAATTGCAAGGTAAAGACGTCGTTGAGTTTAGCCTCCTGTTTTTCGGTAAGGTTTTCTTGCCCGGTGAGCCAGATGTACTTCGTTTTAGCCAGCCGTTTGTCGCCTACTTTGCTACGCTCCCGATGCTCGCCGCGGCGCACCTTGTCCACAGCTTCGTTAGCCAGCTTCATAACGTGAAAAATGTCATGGACGATCTTCTCTTCGGCCAGCGGAATCGAAGCCTTGGTAGCCTTCACATAAGCCGCACTCATGTCCATCGCGATCGCTTCAACGGCGTTGATCTGATCTGTGGAAAGTTGGGAAAAACAAGCAATTCCCGACTCCGTATTGTTTCCTTCGGAAATGGCTTCCACGGTGCTGTTGTCCAAGTCGAACAACATCGTCATGTAACTCTGGCCTTTCTTGAAAGCCTTTTCGTCGATGCCCAGGCGAGGCATCAAGTTGTGTTCTTTGCGGGCCTGCCCACGCTTCACTGCGCGGGTAATGATGTGCCACGTCTGATCCCAGCTGATTCGCAGGATGCCCATCGCGCCGGTGACGGTTTGAGTTGCTTGCAGAAGGTCGATCGCGAAACGTTCGAACATCAAGGTGAAGCGACTGCTCTTCTCAGCCCAAGGAACCTTCGCCTGCTTCACGCCGTGCGCTGGGCAGTTCACCCGCGGAACCGACGCATGAAGAATTGTCTTGAATTGACAGCTATCCAGATGACGCCACTGACGCGCCGGAGCATGATCGTAACATGAAAGTGACTGATCGCATTCGGGGCAGCAGAACTGCGTGCCCGTCGGGTGCTCAACATGAATGTCGATCTGCTGAAGCTCCGTGTCCAGGCTGACGTCGCGAACTGACCACGGTGTTTTCAGCCCAAGGATGTGCTGATAAAGCTCTTTGTCTTCCATCTGATTTCTCCAATGACTGTTTCTCGGAGAATTTTAACAGACCCATTAAATACCCAGATGGACCTATTCATTTACCCAACCGCAACTGGCACTGGCGGCGTCCAGTGACCTTAAGGTTGTCCTCTCTCGGACAGGGATCCTTCGATCCAGCAAATCTTGGCAAGGGCGATCCGGCGATTGGCTTCCCGTTCATTATTGGTAACGGATCTGGGGAAGGCATTTATGACGGTACGCCAAGGGGCCGAATCAAGATCAACGGGTGGCCTTTCGGGCCTGATCGACATTTCGGAACAGCGCAATCAATCAGTCCGGGATTCGTGTCGCCGCTTGGCACGATTTGGTATCCAGGAGAAACAGGTTTGAACCCTGACGGTTCAGGGCGAAAGATACATGTCATGAAAACAATTCTTGGCGAGATTTGGTTCGAAATCCGTTATTACTTTGAGCTCGATCCGACTGCCGGAACGATTACGGGTCGCGCAGATTTCCGAGTGGTCGGTGGAACTTGGCTCTTTTGGCGATCCAAAGGCAGCGTGTTTGTCCTTGTGAAGTCCGACCTTGCCGACGTGACAGGGCTTCCCTCGGATCCGGTCGCACCCTTTGATTACGATTTCAAGGGGTACGTCGAATTGTTCAGTCGCCGATTATGAAGTGAGCTTTTCAAGGCCGGAATGGGTCGCATCACCAGTTTGATGCTACCTAGCCCGGCCTTGAGTTTTTCGCGAAAACAACGAGTCGAGACCGATCCCCGAGGCGTGGACTTTGGAGTCGGGGAGCTAGGCACTGTTTGTTAACTCGCTCGCAATACAAACCCGAAGCGTTTCAATACAAACCCGAAGCGCAAGCGAGTGAATCGAAAACTCCATGCAATTATTCACTCGCTTGCGCTCTTGCGCTTCGAGGTTGTATTAGCGCAACTTCAAAACTGGCGCTTGTTCCTGCTTGTATTAAGATTTGTCAAACAGTGCCTAGTAGCGAAGCTGTCCGGTGTGTCGGGCCGTTGACGGTGCTGTCTTGAATGGCTGAAATTGGCATCTGAGACGGATGGTGCTCAACCAATTCGGTGGCTTGTTTCCGTCGCTGCGTCCACGATAGCTCAATTGTTTTCTTTCAAAGCAGCTTCGTATTTTTCAGATTCTGTTCATGCGTAGACCTTGAGTTAAGACCTGCTGATAGCCCCGTATTCATTGGCTTCTCGATCCGGATGTAGATGTCTCTTGAAGCCAACTCCTTACGGAATGCCCCCAATTAAGAGGGTTGCGAATCGGAGTTCGGGGGTGGGAGGATACGAATGGGAGGGTTCGACTTCACCAAACGTACTCCAAATCGAGAATCATCACCCCAAAAATTGACAGGCATCACGACCCTGCTCATAATCACACCCCCAAGACCACGGGGGAAGCTGTAAGGGAGAGTACGCAGCTCCCAAGCCGAGAAAAATTTCAGAAGATTGTCGATCGTTTCAAATTCGACGGTTGATAAAACTAATAAAGCCGCAAGGGAAGTAAGATGAATTTCAAGCATGTGATGATGGCTGGTGTCGCGTTGGTGATGTTCCTTGCCACTTCAACAACGATGACCGTCGCCGCATCTGATACTCAGATTCGAATTCCACGGAAGCCTGCCATCTCTCCCAACGGTGGTCGCATTGCGTTTGCTTGGCAAAACGACATCTGGACGGCCGACATCGATGGCGGTATCGCGACGCGCGTGTCGATCCATGCGGCAACCGACGACTCTCCGCACTTCAGCCACGACGGCGAGCATCTGTACTTCACCAGCGACCGCAGCGGTCGTAGCCAACTTTACGTCATGCCGGTGGAAGGGGGAGTCGCGAAGCAGATTACGTTTGACTCGAATCGAAAAACGCTCCACGGAATCACGGACGACGGCCGCTACCTACTGATCAGCCAGTCCACCGACCGCGGTTGGCACTACTCGGAGTCGAGCCGCGTATTCCTCCTCGATACCCAAGGAGAGGAGCCAAAGAAAATGCTCTTCGACGTCGGTGTGCGGGATGCGGCACTCAGCCCCGATGGAACCAAGGTTCTATTTGTACGCGGACGATCAAACTGGAATCGTAAGGGATACAAAGGTTCGCAAGCGGCCCAGCTTTGGCTGGCGGATCTCGCTACCGAACCGGCAACACTGACACGGTTGAGCAAAGACGAAGAGCGTTTTCAGAATATCGCGGCGATGGATCCGATGTGGGCCGCCGATGGAAAGAGCTACTATTTTAACAGCGACCCGGATGGTGTTTTCAATCTCTACCACCGCGAGCTTGATTCAGAAGAAGCTCGTCAAGTAACGGACGTTGCTTCTGATGGAAGCGATGACGGCGTTGCGTTTCCCGTCTTGTCGCGAAATGGAACAACACTGCTGATGCGTCGCGGCTTTGACCTAGTCAAGTGCGACCCGAAGACTGGCGAACTCGATGCCATCGAGTTAATTGCCAGCGGTGACAGTGTTACCAGTCCGATCGAACGAAAAAAACAAACCCGTGCCACCACGGTTGCGTTTACACCCGACGGCAAGCAGATGGCATTCGTATCTGGTGAAGATATCTACGTGATGGACCGGATTTTGAAAGAACCGATCCGGGTGACCGGCACGGCACACCCGGAAACGAGTCTCGTATTCAGCTCCGATGGCAGCCGGTTGTTCTACGTTACCGATTCAGGTGGCGAAATGGACATTTGGGAGGCGACTCAGACACAAGACGAAGGTATTTGGTGGTTGGCGGATGAGTTTAAACTCCGTCAAGTGACCGATGACCGTGAAGTGGAAGGCCGACTTCAACTAAGCCCCAACGGATCGCACATTGCTTACACCAAAGGCCCCAATCTGTTTGTGATGGATGAAGACGGAACGGATCATCGACAGGTCGCCAAGATGTGGTCTCCCGCGAATTTCGATTGGGCACCCGACGGCAAATGGCTGACCTATGCCACTCAAGACGATAACTACAACAGTGACATTTTTCTGGTTCCGATCGACGGTACCCGGGAGCCATTCAATCTGTCGCGCCACCCCGATGTTGATGGAAGCCCGACCTGGTCGGGCGATGGTAAAAGGATTGCCTGGATCGGGCGTCGCGATGGTGAAGAAGTCGACATCTACGTCGTTGAACTTGCAAAATCGACAGACGAAGAAACCGAACGAGATGAGAAACTGAAGAAAGCCCTAGAGGCGATGAAAAAGAAAAAGGGAAAGAAAGACAAGAAAGAAAAGGGCGATAAGAAAGACTCCACAAAAGCCGACGGCGACGATGCTGATCCGAAGGCCGCGAAGGACGAACCCGAAGGTAAAGACAAAGGGGCCGACGGGAAGGACGACGATGATAAAGACGACGATGAGAAAAAAGACGAAGACAAAGAAAAGGACGAAGATGTCCAAATCGACTTCAACGGGATCCTCGACCGCGTGGATCGACTGCGCTACAACGATTCATCAGAGTCAGGCTTGATTTGGATCGAAGACGGAGCCACGCTGGCTTTTTCCGCCACGATCAAAGGAAAGCGAGGATTCTATAGCGTGAAGTTCCCTCGACCTGAGGAGCCCAAGAAAATTGCGGATTCCCCGCTTTCTCAAAATCATTGGATCAAGGAATCCAAAGAGTTCGTCGGCCACAAAGAGGGCGTCCCAGCAACCATGGACCTTGCTGGTAAAACCGAGACGTTCGAATTTAGTGTCCGTTCTGAGCGAGATTGGCGAGAGACCCGGAAAATCGTTTTTGACCAAGGCTGGCGTGCGATGCGTGACCGGTTCTATGACGAGGCATACAACAACAAGGACTGGTACGCCATGCAGGCCAAGTACCGTCCGATGGCGGCTGAGTGTTTGGGCTCTGCCGAGTTTTCGGAGTTGATGAACATGATGTTGGGTGAGCTAAACGCGTCGCATATGGGACACCGTGGCGGTAGCGATCCTTTACCCAATTTCGATGCACAGAACGAATGGTCTCCCATCACCTACCACCTCGGACTTCGCTTTGAACTGGGTGGCGAAGGTCCGGGTCTTGTGGTCGAAAGCGTCATTCCCGGCAGTCCCTGTGATCGCGCGAGAAGTTTTGTAAAAGTTGGCGAGACACTTCTCAAAATTGCCAACACTCCGGTGGGACCGGATGTCGACATTGAGAAGTTGCTGACCATGCAGGAGCTTGAAGATGTCACGCTGCGAGTTCGCTCAGCGGCTGGTGAAGAACGCGATGTCGTCGTCAGGCCCGTCGCGTCTGTCGCGAACCTGCTTTACGAAGAATGGGTTGAGAAAACGCGTGTCAAGGTTGACGAACTCTCAGAGGGTAAACTTGGTTACTTACACATCCAAGGGATGAACTTTAGAAGCTTCCGACAAATGGAAGAGGATCTCTACCACGCCGGTGCAGGCAAGGAAGGACTGATCATCGACGTCCGCTTCAACGGGGGTGGCAGCACGGCTGACCATGTGATGACTGCACTGACACAGCCTCGTCACGCGATCACGCAATCTCGCGGAAGCGGCGAGGGCTACCCGCAAGATCGACGGGTTTATGCGTCGTGGACGAAGCCAATCGTGATGTTGTGCAACGAGCACAGCTTTTCCAATGCAGAGATCGTCAGTCATGCCGTTAAGCAAACGGGACGTGGCCAGGTCGTCGGTATGCGGACGGCAGGCGGTGTGATCAGCACCGGCTCCGTTGGTCTGCTCGATGGTGGCATGGTGCGCATGCCGATGCGGGGTTGGTATCTCGCCTCGACCGGTGAAGACATGGAGTTGAATGGTTGTGAGCCTCACACTGCCTTTTGGAATGAGCCCTCTTGGAACTCGCCCGGTGGCAAAGACGCTCAACTCGCCAAAGCTGTCGAAGTGTTAAACGAGGACGTCGCGGCCGAGAAGGCCAAAGGCAAAGTAAAGATCGCACCCGCGTCCAAATTGCGGCGTTAAAGGAAACCATGCTGGATGGCAATTCGATAAGGCCATCGTTTGAAAACGAATGGCTCTTGTGAAAATTATCACATGAGTCCTCGTTTATCTGAAGCCGCATCTTTCGATCCGGGAGAACGGCATAATCTGTCCAAACAAATCCAGAAAAAATTAAACAGTTGGGGCAGGATTTCGAAGCTTGGAGCGAGCGAAACGCGGGAAAGTTTTAAGTCGTCTTGTTTAGAAATTCGCGATCGCTTCGTCGACTTTTAATTCGATCAGCAATTGAAATAACAGGCCGGCGAGTATCGCCCCGATGACAGGGCCGACAATCGGAATCCAACTGTACTCCCACTGACTGCTCCCTT
This sequence comes from uncultured Pirellulaceae bacterium, assembly GCA_964352885.1. Lineage (GTDB taxonomy): Bacteria > Planctomycetota > Planctomycetia > Pirellulales > Pirellulaceae > Mariniblastus. The sequence continues at coordinate 27,584 of CAYGUE010000066.1, read as the reverse complement.
TGTTTTTAAGTGGAAGCAGTGCATGCATGATTCTCGGCGACAAATCCCGAGCGGGATTGATCGCATAACCCGTCGGTCCACCCAACGATAAACCGATCGCCAACACCAGCAGTCCAACCGGAAGTGCGTCTAACGCGCCCAGCGAACTGCCCGGTTTCGCAATAAACAAAACGCCGAGGATTAGCACCATCGTACCAATGATCTCAGTGATCAAGTTGTTGATCGGGTTGTAAATTTCGGGCGCTGTGCAAAACGTTGCCAGCTTCGTTGGTCCGTCTTCTGTGGCGTCGTAGTGATCCCGATAACACAACCAAACGAAAATCTGTCCGATCACTCCGCCTGCGAATTGAGCTGCAATGTAGGTCGGGACGTCGGCCAGCGGAAAGCCGTTGAAACCGGCCATCGCGATCGTTACTGCCGGGTTGATGTGTGCTTCGCTGCCATGTGATGCGACGTACACCCCGACAAACACCCCCATTGCCCAACCAAACGAAATCACGATCCAGCCCGAGCCGTGACCTTTGGTTCGAGCCAACACCACGTTCGCAACGACTCCGTTTCCCAGCACGATCAAGAACATCGTTCCAAGCAGTTCCGCTAAAAAGGGGGACATCCGTAGCTCGCTTTCTTACGCGACAATAGTCCCATTACGCAACGCTGTGCCTGAGCAGCCGAAGTCTTGCAACAACGGCGTCACGTTCAAGATGGGAAAATAAAAATTGGAAATTTCAGCAACGCTGAATCACTATACGGGCGCACGCGGGTGCCTGCAAAGCCTTCCAGGAGAATTGCCTGACAGTTCTTGGTTTAATAGTCTTAGTTTAAAAGATATCCACGTGCCAGATTGGTGAATTCGTCAATTTGATCTTTGATCCACTGCTCGTCATGGCCGAGCTTGTACGCCATCCGCTGCGCGACGGCAGGCGCCGACGTCAACGCCGCGTTGGCATCGAGAAACAACAACCGAATCCGCCGCGCCAAGACGTCTTCCACGGTGCAGGCCTTCTCGTGGTCAATCGCCCAGTCGATTTCTGCCCAGCAGTATGGATGTTGTGGATGAATCTTATGTCCCAATGTTTCATCGTTACGAATCAGTTCAATCAATCGATTCGCGTCCGATCCGTAGACTGCCAAATGCGAATGCTGATCACGGTCGCTATCGGATTCGGATTCGGATTCGGTTTTCGCTGTCGGATACCCGTGAATTTTCAGCTCGCGAGTTTGACAACCCATGGTGTCGTCCAAGTTCGCTGCGGCAACCGCAGCGTCGATCGCGTGCTCGGCCATGCTGCGATAAGTCGTCCATTTCCCCCCAGTGACATGGACGAGACCCGACGGTAAGACTTTGATCACATGGTCGCGCGGCATCACCGAAGTACGTTTATCGTGGCTAGCATTTGCCAGCGGACGCAATCCGGCAAATACGGATTCAACATCGGCAACGGTGATGTTGTTGGTCGAGAAACGATTGAAGTGCTGAATGATAAATTCGATTTCTTCTGGCTGCGCTCGCGGCTCGAAATCAACTTGATCCACGGGAGTATCGGTCGTTCCTAGCAATAATCGGTTGTGCCACGGAATAGCAAACAGGACTCGCCCATCATCCGTCTTGGGAACCATCAGTGCCGTTGTTCCCGTGAAAAAACGTCGATCGACGACTAAATGAACACCCTGTGATGGCGATATTGTCTGGGCGGATTGAGGATCGGCCAATTGCAAGACGTGATCGCCGAAAACTCCGGTCGCGTTGATGATGACCTTGGCGGCGATCCGGTGGCACGCTTTGGTCAACGTATCCGTCGCGTGCAGGCCAACAATTTTGTCGTCCCGTTTTTCAAAACCGGTCACCTCGCAGTAGTTGAGGACCGTCGCACCATGCTCGACCGCGGTCTGCGCCAGATTGATCGCCAAGCGACTGTCGTCGAACTGTCCGTCGTAATATTGAATTCCACCGCGCAAGCGATCCGGATTGAGTTGTGGCAGTCGCTTCAGCGTTTCTACAGGGCTGAGCCATTTTGTTTTACCCAAGCTCCAACGAAACGACAGAAATTCATAGACCTTCAAGCCGATGCCGTAATAAAATTTATCCCAACGCCGATAGGCGGGCACAACAAACGGGAGCGTCAGGCAAAGATGCGGCGCATTATTCAGCAACCGACCCCGTTCCAATAACGCTTCGCGGACCAGGCGAAGATTACCTTGGGCCAAGTACCGTACACCGCCATGAACCAGCTTCGTCGCGCGACTGCTGGTGCCTTTTGCGAAATCGAACTTCTCCAGCAGTAACGTTTTAAGACCTCGACTGGCCGCGTCGACGGCGCATCCCAACCCGGTCGCGCCACCTCCGATGATGACGACATCGAACTCGTCCGTTGATTTGACCGACTCGAATTGCTGATCGCGTTTCATGACCGTCCTTGTAACTTGTTCACTCCCGCAACTCCACTCTCCCGCGAATTCGGAAAGAATGTGATTCCTTGGGCAAATAATTAGCAGTTCAGTGCCGGTCCAATTACGCGATGGCTATCGACGCCTTGATCGCTTCGTGCCAGCCATCTGATAGTTTTTTTCGTTGTCCATCATCAACCGCTGGCGTGAATTTTTGTTGGACCTGCCATTGGTTTTGCAGCGCATCGATACTGGGCCAAAAGCCAACCGCCAAACCGGCCAGATACGCGGCACCGAGGGCGGTTGTTTCCGTAATTTTTGGTCGCAGGACATCGGTGTCGAGCAGATCCGATTGAAATTGCATCAGCAGATTGTTCTGAGTGGCACCCCCGTCGACTCGCAGTTCTTTGATCTCGATGCCGCTATCGGCTTCCATCGCTTGCAACACATCCATCGTTTGGTAGGCGATGCTCTCGAGAGCCGCGCGGGCGATGTGAGATCGGTTTGAGCCTCGCGTCAGCCCAGTGATCACACCCCGGGCATGTTGGTTCCAGTAGGGAGCTCCCAAACCTGCGAATGCCGGGACGACGTAGACCCCGTCGGTGGTTGCAACTTGCTGAGCCAATGCTTCGACGTCAGCGCTAGTTTCGATAATCTGCAACCCGTCGCGCAACCATTGGACCACCGCACCCGCAATGAACACGCTGCCTTCGAGCGCGTAGTGGGTCACTCCATCGATCTGCCAAGCAACGGTGGTCAGCAAATTATTTTTCGAGGGGGTCATCACTTCGCCGGTATTCATCAGCATGAAACAACCGGTCCCGTAAGTGTTTTTGACCATCCCCGGTTGCGTACACAACTGGCCAAACAACGCGGCCTGTTGATCGCCAGCGATACCCGCGACGGGAATCGACGTTTCGTTGTCCAATACTGTCGTATGACAATAGATTTCGCTGCTACTTTTGATCTCGGGTAGCAGACTTGCCGGAACGTCCAGCATTTTGAGCAGTTCAGCGTCCCATTCGCAGGTCGTAATATTGCACAACATCGTGCGGCTAGCATTGCTGACATCCGTCACATGGACCTTGCCATCAGTCAGTTTCCAGAGCAGCCACGAATCAATGGTTCCGAAACACAATTTTCCTGCGTCGGCGAGCGACCGAGCACCGTCGACGTTGTCCAGAATCCACTTCAATTTGGTGCCGCTGAAATAGGCATCAATGACCAACCCGGTTTTTTCTTGAATGAGCGGACCGTGTCCATTCGATTTCAACTGGTCACAGAACTCAGCGGTGCGTCGGTCTTGCCAAACGATCGCGTTGCATACGGGCTTGCCCGTCTCCCGATTCCAGACGACGACGGTCTCACGTTGGTTGGTAATGCCGATCGCCGCGATCGATTCGGCCGAGATCTTTGCTTCGGCCAGAGCTTGCTGCATCGTCGCTTGCTGCGTTGACCAAATTTCTTCAGGATCGTGCTCAACCCAACCCGGTTCGGGAAACAGTTGAGTGAATTCCTGTTGAGCAATGCCTCGGATAGACCCCTGCTGATCAAAAATAATGGTTCGACTGCTTGTAGTGCCTTGGTCGATTGCCAGTATGAATTTTTCCATGGTCGCAGTGTTGTGGTTGGGTTGAGCGATTGCATCAAGAAACTTGATAAGAAACGTTGGCCACTGAGGCGGTGATTTCGACAGCCCACGGTTGGATTGCTGATCAGGCTCCTCCAAAGGTTGTCGCAGAAATTCTGGACGATTGGTAGTCTTTTCTCCACATCAAGAAACAAAAATACATTGCAGAAATAGTAATTCCGGTTTTTATTCTTGCAGTTTCATAAATCCCTCGCGCGGCAGCATGACCGCGTCGATGGTCAACGACAAACCAACCTCATCGGGTCACAGCCGGCACGTTGATTGTAGAAAAAGTTGGGCCTCAAAGGGTCCATCCTTGGCGGTATTCTTTGTGAATCAATTGCTGAGCCCCGGCGTCGTTTCTAACCTTTAAATTCGCGGCGTCCCATTCGATTGTCTGCTGGCTCCTAAAGGAAACAACACCCAGCATGACAGCTTCGCTGAGCGCGCCGGAATAATCGAAGTTGCAAGTTGTTGTTTTGTCATTTTTGATGGCGTCGACCCATTCGTTATGATGTCCGATTGATCTCGGAATCGATTGTGCAGGCCGTTGCACGTCAATAAATGTTTCTTCAGGAAGAAGAACATGCCGACCGTAGTCTGACAGAATCATCCCTTTGTCGCCGATGAAAAGCTGCCCCGCTCCCCAGTCCAGGGGCTTGCCATTTTTGTCTTTGAGAGTTGCGAGAATTTCCGGCCGTTTGCCACCGTCGTACCAAGTCAATTTCAATGGCGGCATCGATTCGCGAGCAGGATATTCGTATTCAACAATGCACCATTGTGGCGGAGTCACCGGGTCGAGTGGATGTCCTTTTGACGCGATTTTTGTTGGATGTTTTAATTTTAACGCCCAATGCGTGAGGTCCATAAAGTGACAGCCGAAATCGCCGAGCGCTCCAGTACCATAGTCCCAAAATCGTCGCCAATTAAATGGGTGGACATTGCTGCTGTACGGACGCTCAACGGCTGGTCCAAGCCATAAATCCCAATCGACGTTTTTCGGCTTTTCAACCTGTGAAAACTTGCCGCCAGAGTATCGGGCATTTGACCAAACGTGAGCTTCCTTGACTTCACCAATCAATCCGCTCTGGACTGCTTCAACGACACGGCGGTAATTGTCGAGTGCATGGATCTGAGTTCCCATTTGAGTTTTCAACTTATTGCTGACCGCCAGTTCGGCAAGCACACGGCATTCCTGCACCGTATGAGCAAGTGGCTTTTCACAGTAGCAATGCTTCTTCAGTCGCATTGCCATCGCCGCTGCCGGGGCATGTGTGTGATCAGGCGTGGCGACAACCACCGCGTCAATGTTTTCAGATTCTTTTTCGAGCATTACCCGAAAATCGCGATACTTTCTCGCGCCGGGATATGGCACACATCCTTTATCCAGTAGGTTCGAATCGATGTCGGCAATCGCAATGATATTCTGGTTTTTCAAGGCAGCAATGTTGGCCGCGGCGCGATTGGTCGCTCCAATGCATGCGAGATTCAATCGCTCGTTTGGAGAAGTCGACGCAAGGACGGATCCGGGATTCACGAAATAGCCAACGGCACCTGCAGCGGCCGCAGTCCCTAGAAATTGTCGGCGATCGAGTTTTTGAATCAGCGATGGACGGCGTTTATACATTTCCATTCTCACAAATTGAACGAAGGCCCAGGGGGACTCGGAAAAGATCAGGCTTACTTTGAATCAGCAGCTTTTATAGCAACTAACTTTATAGCAACTGACAAAAAACCGACAGGAATACCTGACCTTTTCCATGGTTGCCGCGAGCCATGCAGCCACGCCGGCGACCTCAAGGAATCTTGTCTGGATATTTTTACCACGGTTTGGGCGATTCCCTTAACCTGTAACTTTTTGCTTCGGCGGTCATGGAGGTCGTTTCTTAATCCAGTCAATAATGGTTGAGCTGCAGAAGGGGGCTTCAAATATTGCAAAAAAAACTTGCCCGCATGGTGCATTGAATGATGGCGGGCGAATAACATGGATGCGGATGCAAATTAGTTGGGAAAGCAGTCCAGCAATCGTTGCTGACTAACTACAAATAGCGGATGACTACCACTTGGGGATGCGGCGATGACGCGATTTATTACAACATTGCTATTAACGGCTTGTTTGCATTTTGCCGTATCTCAAGAATCGATTGCGCAAAACGATCAGCTTCCATTGGAACTGGTTGGAATGCAAAGATCTGAAATTGATCGCATCGTCAAGCAAAACATTCAACGCGGAAATATGGCGGGCTGCGTGATTGCGATTGGCGATCGGAATGGAGTCGTGTTTTTGAGATCGTATGGGCAGCGTCAGATTGAACCGACGCCGCTAGACATGACCAACGATACGGTTTTCGATTTAGCTTCTCTTACAAAGCCGATTGCAACTGCCACGTCGATCATGAAGTTGGTTGAGCTAGGCAAGATCGACCTAGGTGAACCAGCATCCAAGTATTGGCCCGAATTTGGTGCCAACGGCAAAGATGAAATTACAGTCCGGCATTTGCTCACGCACCAAGGGGGTTTGATTCCAGACAATCATCTTCGCGAATATGCGGACGGAACTGCAAAGGCGCTTGAGAATATTTGCAGCCTCAAACTAAACTCTGAGCCCGGTAGCAAATTCGCCTATACGGATGTTGGCTTCATTGTGTTGGCTGAGATTGTCCACCAGGTCTCCGGCAAGAACATTGAGGAATTTTCCCTTGAGCAGATCTATCAACCGCTCCGAATGGTCGAGACGATGTATCGACCAGGTCCTAAGATGCGAAGCCGAGCTGCCACGACTGAGAAGGTAGACGGAGAATGGCTACATGGGAAAGTGCATGATCCACGAGCGGCACTCATGGACGGCATTGCAGGACACGCAGGGCTGTTCTCGACAGCCAGTGACCTCTCACGTTTCGCTCGCATGCTGCTGGGTGATGGATCCCTTGATGGTGTTCAAATAATGCTACCGGAAACAGCACGTTTGATGACGCATCGCCAAAAAGTCTCGAGCGGTTTTCGAACGCTGGGATGGGATTCGCTCTCAGGATACTCCTCCAATCGCGGCGACTTGTTTTCGCAGTCAGCATTTGGACATGGTGGCTTTACAGGAACTTCATTTTGGGTTGATCCGGACCTTGACCTGTTCGTCATTTTCTTGAGCAATCGTTTGCATCCCGACGGCAAAGGATCAGTCAATTCAGTTGCGGGACGAATCGGAACCATCGCTGCTGCATCGCGGTTGAACGCCCGACGAAAAGTTGATCCTGCCCCCAAACCAGTGCTCACCGGAATCGACATTCTCGAGCGTGATTCGTTCCAGCAGTTGAAAAACAAACGCGTTGGCTTGATCACGAATCAAACAGGCATCAATCGCGTGGGCAACCGAACTGCGAAATTGCTTCACGAATCAAAGGACGTTGATTTAGTCGCACTGTTTAGTCCTGAACATGGCATTGACGGAACACTGGATGTTCGCGAAATCCTTAATACGAAAGATGATAAAACGGGCGTGCAGGTTCTCAGCCTCTACGGCAAAAATCGTTCGCCCTCCGCGGAGAGTCTAAAAACAATTGACGTCATGGTTTTTGACATCCAAGACATTGGCACCCGCTTCTACACTTACATTTCAACGATGGGCCTAGCAATGGAAGCTTGCGCCAACCAGGGAGTTGAGTTCATCGTGTTGGATCGACCTAACCCAATCAATGGGATTGATGTACAGGGCCCAGGAATTGACGCAACCGCAGCCGGCAGCTTCATTTCTTTTCACAACATACCGGTGCGCCACGGGATGACGGTGGGCGAACTGGCAAAAATGTTTCAGGCCGAACGCGGTTTGAAGAAATTGAAACTGAAAATAATTAAAACTGAAGGCTGGGATCGAACCGGCTTTTTTGATCAAACAGGACTTCGCTGGGTTAATCCGTCACCTAACATGCGAAGTTTGACTCAAGCCTTGCTGTACCCGGGGATTGGCCTGTTGGAAACAACGAATCTCTCAGTCGGACGTGGAACGGATACGCCATTTGAGGTGATCGGCGCTCCCTGGATTAACGAATTTCAGTTGGCGCGGGGGCTCAACAAATTGAATTTACCTGGCGTCCGATTTATTCCGATTCAATTTACTCCGGTGGCAAGCAAATACGAAAACGAAGTTTGTCGTGGTGTGAATATCGTAGTCACCGACCGTCAACAATTTCATCCGCTGCGAACAGGATTCCACATCGCAAACTGTTTGGCAAACAATTACCATGCTCAATGGAAAAGGCAGGCCTATAACGGGTTGCTGAAAAATCGGCCTGTCGCCGAACAAATCGCCTCGCCCGACGCTTCCGCTGAGACAATCGCGGAACTTGCAAACCCACTGTTATTTGAAAATCGCCGTCAAAAATTCTTGCTGTACGACTAGTCTGGCCAATCACACGCACAAACACTTTCGCCAGATGCCGACTTTGCGATGTACTTTTCTGACAGTGAACCTCCTAACCTACGCCACCGGCCGGGAACAGGAATACTTGAAGCTTTGTTGTGGGCAAGTAGTCCGATTGGCATCGGAACGCTGCGTTTCACATTGGCAATTGCTTTGCTGCCGACCAAGATCACTTTATCAACGAGGGACGCATGTGGCAGCAGGGCAGGCGTTTTGATATCCCCTTTCGCGCCACTCCAGACGGAATGTGAAAACCTGCTCGATCCGGTCTGTATCTCGGCCAGCAACTTGCTCGCGCAGCGATTCGGCTCGAGCCGACATGGATGCGTCTCGGAAAGATCCCGGGCATCGCTGAAGACTCTGGCCATTGATGAAGACCAGTCAAAAGATTCCGAGCGACGACACACGAGCGAACAAGTCGCCTATTTCATTATCGACCCGCCGATTGAGAATGGAGTTGCCCAAACATCCATGGAAACCCACTTGGGCGAATTCGCAAGTCTCAACAGGATGTTGATTGGTCCTGGCGTTGATCGGATGTTTCAGTGGATGGGCAATACAGCAATGACAGATCAATACTCATGGCAGTCGAAGATTCCGGATCGTTCCAACACGCCTCAAATGGTGGCCGAGCCGACGACCATAGATCAATTTATTCCTACCTCCGATCCACTTGAATTCAGAGAGGAAACCCTGCGGTTAACCTCCCCCGAAGCTCAACCCTCCGTTTTCGAGGTCATGGATCTGACGTTTGCCGAACTTGATACGCCGAAGTTGGGTAGACGACTTTCAGATGGTTGGCGGTAGCCTAAACCGGGAATATTATCAAACACCTGCCATTGGGCTGAACACGTTTATCTCAATTGCGAGGGCACGAAGTTAGGCGATCGCTTCAGCGACTACGCTTATCCACAGCAATCCTGGAGGCCGGTCCGATCGGGTAGACCTCCAGATCAACTTACAAGTTGTTAGTGCCTTTTAGACAATCAATAGTGCCAAGTCTCGACGTTGGTGTTTTCGGGGGCAGACTTTCGCATGTGCTCGTCCATGAGATCCATCAGTTCCAGCGCTCCTGGGCCCCAGACGTGCCTGGCCATCGGCTTGAATTTGACCACCCCTTCAAACTTCGGATCTGCGCCCTTCAGGAACTGGTCCATTTTGCGCAGGCCGTTGTTGAGGTAATAGTTATCCATGTCACCACAATACAAATGAAGTTTGCCACGCAGTTTTGGGCCAAGCGTTTTCCAGTCCCGCTCGAGAATATGGCGGAGGTCGTAGTTCTGTCGCCAATACTCGGCAACCTCCTGGTTGATCTTCCCTGTTTGCTTGTTCCAGATCCGCTTGGGATAACCGTCGTCGCCACAAGGGCCATAGGTTGCTTCCCAAATGTCCCATTGGCCACCAGAGCGCGACTTGTTGCCGACAACCAATTCGTAGAGATTCTCGTCCTTCATCATCGCCTGAATGTTGCCATCAATGCTTCGCCGAGCCGGGCGTTCAACGCGTGTCCAACCTTTATCTATGTAGTAGGCGTTATCTTCGTCGTAGATGTTGATCAATTGGTGGTACCGAAAGTCCGGCGAGTCCGGAGCACTAGCCCAGGCACCTCCGAAGAAGTCTGGATGAAAGACTTGCATGGCCAGCGCGATCCAGCCACCGGTCGAGCCACCACTGAGTTGACGCGCCCAGGGTTCCTGAATCACTCGAAAACGCGACTCCACAGTCGGAATCAGTTCCTCCATGATGGCATCACCGTAGGGACCGTTATTCGCTGAGTTGACGCCATATGAATCATCGTAGAAGGGCGTTGGGTGTTGAAACGTCACGTAGATAAATCGGGCTTGCGGTTTATCGGAAAGCCAACGTTGGCTGAAGGTACCGGGGCGTCCGAAGCCACCTGGTGCACGCTTCGAGAAGTGTCCTTGTACGTAGTTGACCGGGTAATGCACATCGGGATGTTCGTTGTAATCCTTGGGGAGCAAAACTGTCGCGCCCAAGTAGATGGGCTGTCCCCACCACGCGCTGAGCTTGGCACTTTTAAAACGGATATGCTTTACATGCTCCGTGTCTGTTGGGCGAGCAATGGGGGGAATGACTTGATCACATGTCAGCTCAATGGATTTTGTCTGCGAATTGATTTCAACGCGAATTGGGTTGCTGAAGAGATTGCCTGGAGAGCGACGCCAGTTCTGCCCTTCTCCTTGATCGAGGTGAACGTAAACAGTGTGACCATCGGCGCGATTGCATTTTGTGTAAACGTTGACAAACGCCTGCACCCAATATTCTCCCTCTGGCAGGTCGGCAAGGCTTTTAAGGGGATGCCCGATGGCTTCCCTGTCGATAACAACCCACTGGCCTGATTTGACTTGACTGATTTCTTTGCCAAAAAGAGGAACGCCAGTTTCGCCAGCCTGGTGTATTGGGCTGCGTTGTCCCGCGACCTTGCTGATGGCAACATAAACACGGCCTGTCAGTGGTTCAACACGTTCGGAATCCGAAAAACGCACCTTGAAGTGAAGCCCTGCCGGGTCGTCTGCGGCAAATGAAACCGTGTGCAGCAGCGAGAACGCAAGCAGGGTGCAAAATATACGAGCCATGGAATTCCTTCAAAGAATGCGGTGTCATTCCAACGTAACGACGCGTCGTGTGTTTGTCGAGCAGAACTCACGGACACAATAATTGAGTTGCAGGAAAACGAATTCTGGCAACTTCCTGGACATCGAATCCGCCTTGATCGTTTCACCTCTTCCGACCGAGACAACGCGATTTGATTGTCGTCGGTGACAAATCGGCGCCTGCGTTGTCCGGAAAATCGACTCTTCTATTTGACTCTCGTTGGACTTTGCTTTGTCGCTCTCCGCCCCGTACATCGCAGCAGCTGTCGGCATTTTGTTCGCAACAGCGTTGAAAAGTGATGGAATCGTGGGATAGTATCCGTTTTTCCAAGTTTCAGGAGTGACGGGATGCCCGAATTGACGCTGTACCATTTTCCATCGTGTCCCTACTGCCGTTTGGTAGTAGATTGCCTGGTTCGCTTGGACTTCGAGGTTCCGATGCGGGATATTCAGTCCGAGCCTGGAGCCCGAGAAGAGCTATTGGAAATTGGCGGTAAAGGCCAAGTGCCGTGCCTGGTCATTGACGGAAAGCCACTTTATGAATCTGGTGATATTGTTCGCTGGTTGGAGGCACATGTTGGATGAGTGATCTGATGAAACAAATCGAACGGACTATTTTGGGCGCAGTGCCCAATGCCCAAGTGATTGTGCGTGATCCAATGAATGACGGTGCACATTTGGAAGCTACGGTGATCAGCGAATCTTTTGAGGGAATGCCGCTTGTTAAGCAACACCGTCAGGTGATGCAGTCGCTGAAGGATGCGTTTGCAGATGAGCTACATGCGCTAGCGCTGAAGACCTATACGCCTGAAAAGTGGGCCAGGACTCAAGACTAACTCGAGTTCACAAACTGATTTTTATCCAAGACGAAACGGAGTTTCCGCAATGACGATCGCCGAACGCATTCAAAACGAAATCGACACCAATCGCGTTGTGCTCTACATGAAAGGAGTCCCGGAAGCTCCCATGTGTGGATTTTCGAAGACGGTCGTGGACATTCTCAAGCATCTCAACGTTGAGTTTGCCAGCGTCAACGTATTGGAAGATATGGAAATTCGAGAGGGTATCAAGGAGTTTTCCGATTGGCCGACCATTCCGCAGTTGTATGTGGATGGTGAATTTATAGGCGGCTGTGATATTGCCGTCGAGATGTTCCAGTCTGATGAGCTGCAGCCGTTGCTTCAGGGCAAAGACGCCTGATTTTTGAAAATTTTCACGCGCAACCCAAGTAAAGTATTCCTGCAGGTCGCGTCTAATGACAAACCTTCGTTTGTAGACATCCAGATAACCACAAAGCCTGGTGTGATGCGGACGTCCGTCTAAAACTTGTTCCGTCACCAAGGTGATTTGCGACGTGGTTCGAACTCTGAAGGACGGACTGAAGATGAGCGAAACAATGCAACACTCAGCTGGCGATAACACGGATACCCATCCGGTCGAGAACAAAGCCCAACTCGTGGAATACATCGCGGCGGGTTGCAAGTCTCCAGATGAGTTCCTGGTGGGTGCCGAGCAGGAGCAGTTTGTGTACCGCGCGAACGACTTCCGCCCCGCAGATTACGACGGACCGGAACCAGGAATCCGTTCACTGTTGGAAGGAATGACCCGCTTCGGCTGGGAGCCCATTCACGAAAACGGTCTGCCGATTGCGCTGCGCCACGGAGATCGTTCGGTCACACTGGAGCCAGGCGGCCAGCTGGAATTATCAGGGGCTCCACTTGATAGTGTGCATGGAACGGCGGAAGAAAACGGCGACTATCACCGGCAACTCAGCACGCTGTCGAGCGAGTTAGGCTTGCGTTTTCTAGCGTTAGGTCATCAACCCAAGTGGTCGCGAAATGAATTGCCCTGGATGCCGAAACAACGCTATCGCATCATGCGCGACTACATGTCAGGACGAGGTTCACTAGGTTTGGATATGATGCAGGGCACCTGTTCGATGCAGGTCAACCTGGATTTCTCGACCGAAGCAGACATGGTGAAGAAATTCCGAGTGGCATTGGCGATCCAACCTCTGGTCACTGCACTGTTTGCCAACTCACCCTTTGTCGGCGGAAAACCCAGCGGCTACCTCAGTTACCGCAGCCACATTTGGAGCGACACCGATGATGATCGCTGTGGCAGACTTCCGTTCGTGTTTGAGCAAGGCATGGGATTCGAGCGTTACACGGATTACGTTCTCGATGTACCGATGTACTTTGTCATCCGGGATGGCGCGTACATTGACGCCAGTGGTATGTCCTTCCGCGATTTTTTGGCTGGTCAACTACAGGTTCTTCCCGGTCAGCGTCCGATGCTTGTTGATTGGGTGAACCACCTGTCGACCGTTTTTCCACACGTACGCCTGAAGAGAATTCTGGAAGTGCGTGGCGCAGACGCCGGTGATTTCTCAGCCCGCGTACCGGCGTTAACAGCGTTGTGGGCGGGCCTGCTATATGACACGTCGTCCCTGGACGCCGTGTGGGAACTTGCTGGCACGTGGACGCCCGAAGAGCATCAGGCGCTGGATGTCGGCGTTGCCCAACACGGGCTCAAAACACCGTTTCGAAGTGGTACCGTACGAGATCTCTGTCTTTGGATACTTGAACTGTCTCGGCAGGGGCTCCAGCGACGAAATCTGAAGAACCAGCAAGGCCAGGATGAAAGCTGCTACCTCTCGCCTCTTCAGGAAGTCGCGCAGACCGGACGGACTTTTGCTGAACAACTTTTGCAGCGTTACGAAAACGAGTGGCACCAAAATATCGATATCGCTGTCCGTGCCATGTCTGAGGAGAGTTCGTCTTGAGCATTCGAAAACTGGCGGTGATCATGGATCCCATCGAGGCTATCAAACCGCATAAGGACAGCAGCCTGGCGATGCTGCTGGAGGCGCAAAACCGGGGATGGCAGATTCACTATGGACAGTTGAATGATATTTGGCTGCGTGACGGCGAAGCCTTCGGGCGTCTGACCAAACTGCAGGTTGCAGACGAAGAGGCGAATTGGTTTGAACTTGGCGACGTGACAGTGACCTCGCTGGGAGACATGGATGTCATTCTGATGCGCAAGGATCCGCCTTTTGATATGGAATATATCGTCGCTACCTACGTCTTGGAGCGTGCTGAAGACCACGGTGCCGTGGTCGTCAATCGCCCGCGAGGTCTGCGAGACGCCAACGAGAAAGCGTTCATGGCCTGGTTTCCGAATTGCGCCCCGCCGACACTGATTACACGTTCGCTGGAACAAATGCGCTCGTTCATGAATGAGCATGGCAAGGTGGTGGTGAAGCCGCTCGACATGATGGGCGGTCGATCCGTGTTTGTCACTGACGCCAGCGATGGCAATCACAACGTAATCCTTGAAACGATCACCCATTGGGGCGCACGCTACGCGATGGTGCAGAAGTATCTTCCTGAGATCGCCAGTTCGGGCGACAGGCGGATCATTTTGATCGATGGTCAACCGGTGCCCCATGCACTGGCGAGAATCCCTTCTGCTGGCGATCACCGTGGAAACATGGACGCTGGTGCCCGCACAGAAATTCTGCCGCTTACGGATCGCGAGATGTGGATCTGCGAGCAAATTGGACCGGCGTTGCGTGAAAAAGGTCTGCTGTTTACCGGCATCGATGTGATCGGCGACTTCATGACTGAACTGAATGTCACCAGCCCAACTGGTATCCGCGAGTTAGAGCGGGCAGCCGATGTTCAGATCACCGAGCAAATGTTCGATGCTATCGAGTCCAAACTCAAGTGATGCAGTTCGCCAAATCAACCTGGTGTGGTGAGTCATTAACTTCGTGAGCCATGACGCTGCGGGCGACCAGCTGACACCACTACCGTGGCTAAAAAATGTAAAGTAAGTACCATGTGCCTCATGGAAAACGCATCCTCTGCACTCGAAATTCGGAATCTCAGCAAAACCTACCGGGATGGTACCGAAGCCCTGCGGGGAATTGATCTGGATGTTGAAGACGGTGAGTTTTTTGGCTTACTGGGCCCCAACGGCGCGGGCAAATCAACCACGATTGGAATTGTCACGTCATTGGTCAATAAGAGTGCTGGCACGGTCCGGTGCTTTGGAATTGACCTCGATCGCGACCCGGCCGGTGTCAAACGGCAGATCGGACTGGTGCCTCAGGAGTTTAACTTCAACCAGTTCGAACACCCCCTCCAAATCGTCATGCAACAGGCTGGCTATTATGGTCTCCCGCGTGCGCAGGCCCGCGAACAATCCGAAAGGTATCTTCGGGAAATGGGACTGTGGGAAAAGCGATTTACCACGTCGCGGATGCTTTCCGGTGGAATGAAACGACGCTTGATGATTGCCCGCGCCTTGGTTCACGAACCCCAGCTGTTGATCCTCGATGAACCAACGGCCGGTGTCGATATTGAGTTGCGGCGTGCGACCTGGGCGTTGCTGGGGGAGATCAACAGCCAAGGGACGACCGTCATTCTCACGACCCATTACCTCGAGGAGGCCGAGGAACTTTGTCGTCGAATTGCGATCATCGATCACGGTCAGATCGTTGAAAACACGGACACGAAATCACTCTTGGCAAAACTGCACGTCGAAACGTTTGTATTTGATTTGCAAAATCCGGCCCCGGATGATTTAAGGCTCGACGGCTACCTGCATCGACTCACCGATGCCGCCACGCTGGAAGTTGACCTCTCCAGGGAAGGCTCACTCAACGATGTGTTTTCGATCCTTTCGAGCCAAAATGTCCAAGTGGCCTCGATGCGGAACAAGGCGAATCGCCTGGAAGAACTGTTTGTTAATCTGGTCGAAGCCAACGAGCACTTGAGAAACCGGTCATGAAAGCAGCCAGCGAAAAAGTTATGAATGAAAACTCTCGCCTGCGAGCCAATCTGATTGGTTTACAGACGATTGTGATCAAGGAAGTCACACGATTGCTCAGGATCTGGCCGCAAACCATCGTGCCGCCGGTGATTACCACGACGTTGTACTACGTTATTTTCGGAAAAGTAATTGGGTCTCGTGTCGGCGAAATGGGTGGAGTTTCTTACATGGAATTCATCGTCCCCGGCTTGGTCATGATGAGCGTCATCAATAACTCATACTCGAACGTTGTCTCTTCATTTTTCTCCTCGAAGTTTCAGCGGAACGTGGAAGAGATGCTGATTTCCCCCATGCACAATAGCGTCATCCTGTTGGGCTTTATGGCGGGGGGAATTGTCCGCGCGATGATGATCGGCTCCATTGTCCTGTTAGTGAGCATGTTTTTCGTCGAAACAATATCCATCTACAGTATTCCCGTCACGTTCACGGTTGCCCTGCTGACCGCTTCGCTGTTTTCCATTGGCGGGTTTATTAATGCATTGCTGGCCCGGAAGTTTGATGATGTCGCGATCATCCCGACTTTTGTGTTGACGCCACTGACCTATCTGGGCGGCGTTTTTTATTCGATTGCCCTGCTCCCGGAACCTTGGCAGACGATTTCTCGCTTCAACCCGATCGTTTACATGGTCAGCGCATTTCGTTACGGCATACTAAAAGATCAATTGAATCCGGCTGTGATTGACATCAACATTGGCGTTGCCTTTGGAATCATTGCCGTCTTCATCATCGCGTTGTTTTCATTGGCAATGTGGATGCTGAATCGCGGGATCGGACTTCGTGCCTAAGTTCAGGCGTAGAGGTTGAGTCAAGAAATCATGATCGTAGAACAAATCTGGACGGCCAATCGGGCTCGCAACTTCAACTACCTAGTCGCCTGCGATGAAACCGGTGCGGCGACAGCCATTGACCCCGTGGACCACGACCGTTGTCTGGCCGCCTCCGAAAAACGGGGATGGCAAATCACGCAAATCGTCAACACTCACGAGCATGGCGATCACGTTGCTGGCAACGTGGCGATGATCGAAGCGACGGGAGCCAAGTTGTTGGCACACGAAAACGCGGGCTCAAAAATTAAGAACATCGATCGCGGACTCAAGGACGGCGACGTGGTCAACGTTGGCACCAGTGTCCAATTGATCGTCTTGAATACACCGGGCCACACGATGTGCCACATCGCACTATTGTCCACAGCCCAGCCACCGGTTTTGTTTAGTGGTGACGTGCTGTTCAACGCCGGTGTTGGCAACTGCCACAACGGTGGTGACCCGCAAGTGTTGTTTCACACCATTGAGACCAAGATTCAAGATCTAGCCGACGATACCCGTGTGTACCCGGGGCATGAATACTTGTTGAACAACCTGGCGTTTAGCCTTGACCGTGAACCCGACAACCTACAAGTCAAAAAGTTGATCGATGAATTGGGCGAATCATATGACCCCAATCAGCCGTTGGTCACAACGATCGGACTGGAACGTAAAATCAATCCATTTTTGCGACTTGGAAGCAAAACGCTGGCCGAACGACTGCGCGAGTTATTTCCGGACATGTCGGATACACGCAAGGAGATTTTCTTGAGACTGCGGCAACTTCGCGATCGTTGGTGAAGGCTAAAAAGACGACCCTGGCTCCTTGAGAAATTCAATCTCTTCGGGTGTCGAATCGCGACTCAAGATTTCATTGCGATGGGGATATCTCCCGAAACGTTCGATAATCGCATTGTGTCGGACTTCGAATTCGAAATTCTTTGTGCCTTCAAAAAGTTGTCGAGCGGCTTGATGGATGATTTCAGATTCGCTGTGCATGAAAGGCATATACAGGAAGCTAACTTGTTCATCCCCAAGCTGTTTGTGGGCACCAACAGAAATCGCTTCTTGGGCAAGCGATAACGCCTGCGAGTCGTTGGCAAATGCTGCTGGTTGGCCTCGAAACAAATTCCGCGAAAACTGATCGAGTACAATCACTTCGGCCAATCGACCCTCCGGCTGATCTCGCCAGCCCCAAAGCTCACTCTTGGTCGCGGCGGCATGAACTCTGGAAAACCGATCTCGAATCAGTCGGTCAAATTCGGGATCTTTCTTCCAATGCTGGATTGGCTCAATCTCTTCAAACCAAAAGTTCAAAACTTCTTTCCAGGGCATTGGCTCTCCTTTGTGATTTACTCGTTGGAACGGCAAAGCATACACGTTGACTTCAACGACAGCGCGACCATTGAGTATGACGCATAGCCGGCGGTTTACTCGAGTCGCGATGGCCGGCTTCAACAACGGATTGAGTGAATTTCGTGATCTGCTAAATGTACTCGAACCGGCAGGCAAACGTTTACGGCGGAGAATTCTATTCAAACGCCGAACCGTCTTTGATACTCGCGACGCGGCGATTGTGGCGGGCTTGCGAGGGAAAAGTGTTAATCCAGTCCAGGGATCAAATCCTTTTATGAAGAATCGTATGGCAGGGTGACTGGGGCTAGCGCATGAAGCAGCGTAGCAGTAGACGACGGAATTGGGGTGCAATGCGATCCAGGCAAAAATTGCGACAAGAAAGTGAGTACACGAAAAACCCCCCATTGCCGAACAGTTAGCAAATAACGGGCCTTTTCAAAGCTCACCCGGCAGGGCTCGAACCTGCGACAATCATCGCGAGACTTCACTCGCTACGACGTGACAATTGGATCAGAAACGATTGAGAATCGGCCGAAACGAAGAGCCATCCTGCATGTCGTATAAGGACTTGTCGATCATGGAATTGACCCCGATGTCCTGTCTTCGAAAGTTACATGGCGATACCTGTTTTTCAAGGTCGAGGGGCATTGCACTGGTGACGAAATGGTCAGGCACATCATCGAACAAAATGGAGAAGGCAATGTTTGTTGCTGGTTTGTTCGCGACGAAGAATTAATCCTTCACATCGGTCAAACCTATGCGACCTGCAATCAGTGGGGGCGAAGGACAGAAGAAGCAATAAGAGAGTTCCATGCTGTTTCTGACCAACACAAGCTTTCTGTCACAGCACAACGCTAAGCTACATTGCGATGCTGCGGGAAGGCAGTCGCAGGTAGTGCGAAATAGATGCCTAACTAAAATGCTCAGGTACACTCTTGATTTGTTGATCTGGCACCTGGGCACTACTGAACGAAAAAATGCCGCCAATCAAGAAGATTAGCGGCATTTTGAAAGCGCCCCCAACCGACGCCCAACGCAACTTTTTGCGATACAAAAAATTGCAAGTTAAGGCGATTGGCGAAGGGAAAAGTAGAGCTACAACTGGCAATGGAGGAACCGGCGGCTTGACAATCAGCTAGAATCCTCGCGTTTATTTCGCATATCCTCGTTTTATCCAATCAAGAATTGTGGGCGTGTCGAGTCGTAGTTGACATCTGTTCAGGTTCAAAACGGTAACTCGGAAGGCAGCAGAGAGTATTCAAAAGGCAAAAGTGACATTAGCTGATTCAGATAACGCTCAAATCGAAAAGTATCGCCGAATGTGCGGGCATCAGCGGTTGCTACTAGCGGGACTACGTCTTCATGAGTTGTCTTGCGAGATTGCTCGCGAGTGGAATCGGCCTGCATTTCTCATTCAGGAACTTTGATTTTGAATCCTAGCTGGTGGATTCGGCAACCAATCAAAAACTCCAATCGCGCACGTCCGCCTCGGTTTGAAGTTACCGCTGACCGAATCACCAACCCCTGGACCGCCGCGCCTGGGTCAGGACATTCTTTTTGCCGTTGCATTTTCGACAACAATTTGTAGTCGACCGCGGGAATCGCGAACTTCCGATCGGTTCCAGTTGGCGCAATCTTGGTCGACTTTCGGGGGAGTAGACTGGATGGTGCAATCGGTCAATTGGCGCATCAAGTTGCCTGGGTCGACCGGCAAAGTAATCCGTTGAATGTGAACTGGAACGTAGAGATCACCGTTGTTGGACTGTGCGTACATCGCTCCAAGTCGCCAAGTCGCATCGAGCAACAAGGCTGGCGTTTGGGTGGATCCCGGGTTGTTGCAACAGGCATGCGTTGCATATCTGGCCTGGCGTCCCCTGGAATCAATCAGGATTTCGTGAAGGCATTCAAATGGTCCGGAGAGCTTTACAAGGCCATTGCCTTGTGAGCAATAGGGATCACTGACGGAATCGACCGTGCGGGAATCCGCCAGTAAGTGACCCAGTTCATGAACGCAGTCAATCCCGTCGTGAAAACGGAGCCGGGCTTGAGCCAGGACGACATCTTTTTTCAGCAACGTTCCGCTGGGATGGCGCAAATCTCCCAACATCCAGGCTTCAATATCATCCGTCTGTTGGATAACGACGACTCGAGGCGGAGTCATCTGATGTTCGAGCTGGCGTACAAAGCGACGGAAAGAGATGTCTTCGATGGTGACAGCACGGATCTCTTTGAACTGTGGCGCGACCTTCAAAGCGGTTTCCACCATCCGATCCAGAATCCAGGCGCCGGGCACTGTCGGAACACCACGTACCTGGTGATGATGCAGCCACCGGATTTCATCCAGATTGAAACGGCTCTCCAGAATTCGATAACCGGGTTCGCCGCTGGCAGCGGGAACGGTCTCGACTTCGTACGTCAATCGCTCTTGGTCGGAGAGTGGTACGTTGACCGCCGCGCTAGAAACTCCCTCTAAAACCAAGTGGAAAAACGGCGCCCCCGACTCTGGTGTCAGGGTGGATAATCCGCGCTGTTCGGCCAATGCCTGGTATTCCGTCCCACGAGTCATCCCGATACCGTCCCAGGCCAACCATGCGATGCTGTTCCAGGAGTGTTTTTGGGTGCTACCCAGGTTGCACAATCGATCGAGCGTTTCATTCGCCGCGCCATAGTCGTGCTGACCGTCGTTACCGAAAATACTGTAGGCCGATGTCAAGACGTGAACAGAAGGCAGGCGTCCCAGCTCGCGGCGACTACATTCAACCAGATTTTTGAGTCCGCCAACTTTAACGGCAAAGGTCTTGCGGAATTCGTCCAGGCTGCGATCCTTGAGCTGTTTGGAAAGCTGAACTCCTGCTCCGTGAACCAGCAAATCGATATTCCCGTATTTAGAGACGATTTGGCGAATTGCTCTGTCAACCTGGTCCAGCTGGGTGACATCGGCGGCGAGATACTCGAAGCGACCACCAAACGACTGCAACCTCTGGATCGTGCTATGCGTTTCCCAACTTCGTCGAGCCCGCTGATAGGCGAGTTTCATTTTCGCGCCGTCGGCGTTCGGGTTTTGGCGGATGTAGTTTTCGTAAAACACTCCTTCGCAATCGTCCTGATTGAGTGGTTCCGCTTCAGGCGTACTGCGACCGATCGCCACAATCGTGCATTGAAACTTCTTCAGCAAGGACTCCATCAATACGGCGGTCACTCCTTGGGCTCCGCCGGTGGCAACCACAACTGAGTCGCGGCCCAATTCAGGGTCTGCATCAGCAGACTCCAATAGAGAAACGGCTTGTAATCGTTTGACCCGTCGCAAGGGGCCATCAAAAACGACCTCCGCTTCATTAAGCGGCCCGCTCTTTTCTTCACTGAGACGATCCAGGGCATCCGATAGTGTCAGACCGCGGGAATAGGCCACGCCTCCCTTGCGCAAATTCAATTCACGACGAATGGACTTGAGGAACCCGGCAGTTGCCCCGGTCAGAGGGTGTGCGACATCGCAATAGGAATCTAGAAACAAACCCCAGAATTCGACTTCACCCTGTCGAAGGCGGGACTCGAGTCGCTGTGCCAACAAAAACATCAATTCACCCAGAGGGTGGTCGGCCACGACTTCCAGGGTATTCTCCAGGTCCCATGAAGACGGAGAGTCAAAGCCAATGACGACCTCGGCATCAAACGCGGCCACCTCGTCAAGGCACCTTTGTATCGACTTCGGATCGTTCCAGTCGATGATGCACATGTTATCGCCCGATAGGGATTGGGGCTGGGATGCATCCGCTTGGGCGAGGACAAGTTTGAAGGCCGATTCTCGACGCGTAAGTTCCTCTATCCAGCGGTCGGCGTGTCCTGCTTCGGCCAAGACAACCACCAGCCTCGATGGAAAGGAGGATTTCTTGGATACGCACTTTCCCGCCTCCGACTCCACCCACACGGGCGTATGAATCGTATGTGTGGACGGGTCGATCGATTGTTTCTCTTTTGACCCAGCGGCGGCGAGCGAAGTTGATGAAGGTTTAGGCGTTTGCTTGATCTCCGGTTGCAGAGTCCGCATCATCTGTCGGACTTTGGTAGCCGTACTTTGCTCCTTGTCGCTCCAAATATCCTGAAGTTGGTCAATTGTGGAAATCGTTTTCAGTCCGAGCTCCGCCGCCGATCGCCGAGTGGCGACCAGGAAGGCGGACGCAAATTCACCATCGTTCGGCGTTTCGCCGTCGACCTGACCATTGGCTTGAATTGCGGCGACAATACACAGCTGGTCGTGTGATTGCCGTCTGCTGAGTAGCAAGCTGGCTGAGTCGAAAGCCGCCTCGAGAGAATGATTGCCGGCATCCACCACAAAATTGGGCCCTTTTAGGTCCATTTGCAAGGCGGCACGCCCCGACGCCACGTTGGGCATCATGCATTGAAGAGTGTAGGGTCCAGACGGGCGAGATTGGTCAATTACGGCGCCGAGTTTTTCCATGGACTCGGCGTGTCCATCCAGTTGTCGCTTCAAGCGTGGAGTCAAGATGCGGGCGGTCGCTTCGACGCCCCGCTCGGTTTTTCCGCTCAAGGCCAGCACCATGCCAGTGATTTCTCGCACCTCGGAATTCAAGCTAGGCAGTTGGGCAAGTATTCCATCGGCCAGCGAAACGGCCAAACCCTGGCTGATGTCCATATCGTCGACAAGATCCGGGAGAAGAACGTGGTTGTCCGACAACTTGTGGTTGCGTTCAAATCGCTTTCCCTGTTCGGGTTCCAGCTGGTGACAGGCAACGATGACCAATTCGTCATCGCTAGCCGGGGATTTGACTACCGCAGTGTCGCGTTGACTATTGAGGTTGCCGGCAGAAAACTCCGAAATCGAAAGGGAGTCTTCATATTTCTCTACGACAATATGGGCGTTGGCACCACCAAATCCAAACCCGTCTATGGCCACGCGGGCTCGGGATGGTAGTTTCTGGATGTTCCGCGGAACAGTCAGCGGCGAGTCGGAGCCGAGCAGTGCTTCGCACGGATTTCGGAAGTTGGCCTGAGCGGGAAAGACACCGTTTTGCAGATATTGACAGGTCGCAATGAGCGAGGCTGTTCCTGCTGCCCAGCCGGTGTGGCCCAACAAACCTTTTAAACTGTGAATAGCAATGTTGTGGTCCACGCTACTTCCATAAAATCGGGAAAGCGTTTCCAGCTCCGTCGCATCCCCGACCGGCGTCGAAGTCCCGTGGGCTTCGATCGCATCGATGGAAGAACGATCAATGTCATAATTGGAATAGCACCGTTGCAGCGATAGCAGTTGTCCTTTGGTTTGCGGGACGTTGGCCGATGAACTACGGCCATCACTGGACAAGCCAAATCCTCGTAGCAGTCCTGCAATCGGACAGCTCAGACGAACGGCATCATCGAGGCGACGCAAGGTCACCACCGCGGCCCCTTCGGAGAATACGACGCCATCGGAACTGGCGTCGAAGGGACGGCATCCCGTCGAGGTCGTGCCGTGGAATTGAGAGAACAGGCAACTGTTGCCCGGCCCCGGGCAGAATACACCGCCAGCGATCACGGCATCAGCCCGTCCGGTTTCCAGGGCCTGCATGCCAAGCGCCACAGCATAGAGCGAAGAAGCGCAGGCCGCGTCGACCATCACGAGTTCGATTCCGGGACGAACCATGACATCGATCACCTCCTGAAGTGAGGTGTAGGGTCCGCGACTGGCGGAAATCTTTGTGTTGAGTCGCCGATCGACTTCTGCATCGCGAGGATCAATTCCGGCATATTCGAGCGAGGTAACAACGTCATGATCCTCGAATCCATCGGCCGTCGCACCAATGAAGCACTTGATTTTCCCGGCATCACACAGTGATTCGACACAAGGTGCTAAGGCAATACAGAGCAAGCGTTGTGTTCGAGAAAACCTAGCAAACACGTCCGGGTCGACACCGGAAGGGCAGACAATCTGGGCGTCATTGACTCGACCTGTCAAATAGGAAGTGGACCGATCGGGCTGCAATGAAGCTGAATAAAAGTCTTCGGCCCAATTCGAGTCAAATTTTCGTTGATCGACGATAGCGTTGCGCTGTTCAAATATGGCACGATGGAGTTGTTCGGGTGAGTTGGCGTCCGCTGGCAACAAACATCCTTGTCCCACAATTGCGGTTGGGGTCGCCACATTTCGGTCCGCTTCCGACTGATGCAGTTTTTCAACCGCCCTTTCGTGACCATTGACTGGCGGATGCTGGCCGTTTCGGCCAGCGGTCAATTCTGAGGCGACCTGATTGTGGGAGTCATTGATTTTCGGCAGGCCGATCGGGCCTTGAAGTGAAGCCAGTTGCGATACGACGGCTCCGGATTTGGCCAACAATTTGGCCAGAGAGCCGGTCGACCCACAGTCGATGAATTGGGTGGCACCGACCGCGGTCAAATCGTCGACGGCACCCTTCAGGTCAAACGGCCGCAGAAGCTGATTGGCCAATGTTGTCGCAATGTCGTCGGTCGAAGAAATAAACCTGCGGCCATTGGGAGAATAGAGCGGCCGATCGGGGGCCTTGAGTTGCAGTTTCTGGATCCGTTGAGACCATTCCTGGGCGGCTTGGCGAAGTTGCGGATGATGAAAGGAGGTGGATGTCGGTATCGTCACGCATTGGATTTCCCGTTGACGAAAATAGTCAGCCAATTGGTCGAGCTGGTCGCGCGGTCCGGATAGTACGGTTTGCCGATCATGGTTGCGGCCGGCGATCACGACTTGGTCCGCTCCAGAGAATCCCATTTCGGTTGCGACACGGGATCGATCGTCCGACACGACCAACAGGTCACCATCGGTTGGAGCATGTTGGGAAATGGAACGAACTCGCTCACCGACGATATGAATCCCGGTCAGCAAGTCGAAGCAACCGGCAATCTCAAAGGCGGCAATTTCACCGAAACTGTGTCCCATGACGATGTCCGCATGGTGACCCTGTCGTTCGCCTGCTTTGGCACCCAATACGTTCTGCAAGTGAATCGCTATTTGTGACAGCAACGGAGTCTGCTCGATCGCGTTGCGGCAATCCGACTCAATCCCGCTAACCAAAGCATCGGGATCCCCTCCAATTAGCTGCTTTACAACGTGAGCACACGCCTTCAATTCGTCGGCCGATGCAGACTGGAGTTTTCGGTAGGCTGCCACCCGCTGGCACAATAATTTCACGTCCAGTGCGCCTTGTCCGGCAAACACCCATACCTGTCGAGAATCGTCGGTGGTATGCGGTTGAGCATCGTCCGGTGTGGTCGGCATCGACGGCAGTGGATGGGATCCAATCACTTGGGGACTCGGATATCGCTCGCGCAGAAAGGCGATAGCCGCATCACGCTCGATCTGGCCAAACAGTTTTTCAACCTCTGCTCCTCCCGCCAGTACACGTTGGCGAAACGAGTTTTCCGACGTCGGCTCTTCGATCGCACGCATGGTTTCCATGGCTTGCCACAACGGATCGGGCAGTGGAATCGGGAAACCACTACTGGAATCAACACCAATCAATGTTTGAAAGCCCGCGCAGATCGGCTGTCCATCGGCGCGGATAACTCGATAGCAAAATCGGGCGCTCGCCCGGTGCCATTCTTCAATCGTCAGCAAGATGGCGAGACGTTCCCCCAGCTGGGCGGCGTGCAGGTTCCGTGCATAGGCATCGGCAGTCAACAAATGGATACTGTCCAACGCTTTTTGAACGCCCGCAACATCATAAATCTTTTCTCCAAAAAGAAACGACTCCCGGGAGGCACACTGAAACTTGAAAGCCGTCAGGAAATGATGGCTCCCATATGCCATGGTATCGTCAAAGTGAATTGTGTATTCCGATGCAAAATAATTCACTGCAAACCTCACAAGGTTGTCGAAGTAAGTGTCTGGTCGGCTTGGAATTCCAATGGAGTGGAGCGGAATACGGACCTTCGGCCATCGGCTGTCGCCGAGAATCCATGGTCAACCGTCCAAATCGCTCCGTTGATTCCTTGCGCCTGATCACTGACCAGGAAGGCGATCGTCTGCGCAAGATCCATCGGGCTGCAGAGTTCACTGTCCGGAGTCATCGACTCCCAGTGGCCGATGGTGGCCGCAGCATTGGGAAACTTTTCCAACAATTCGCCGTATACGGGTCCCCCCACAACGCAATTGGCTCGGATTCCAAAGGGGCCCAATTCGCAGGCCAAGTACCGGGTCATCGTTTCGATCGCGGCCTTGACGACCCCCTGACTGCCCAGCCCATCGATATACTGATGTGCTCCAACGGCTGACAGCGTGACGATCGAGCCGCCGCCTCGAGCGCGCATCAAATCCGCAGCCCGAATGGCACATTGATGATGTCCGATGACATTCGTGCGAAATGCTCGCTCCCAGTCTTCGGGGGTGAGTTGCTGAAACGAGCCAATTTTTCCGTCAGACGCATTGCAGATCAGGATGTCGAGCCCAAACTGTCTTTCGATCTGACTAAAGATCTGGTCCACGTGCTGTTGGTTAGCGATGGATCCCCACAAGTGATGTGCAATTCCACCCTGTGCTTGGATTTCGGAAACGGTCTGCTCTCCTAGATCGCGAGAATGGAAGGAGTTGACCAGAACCGTGGCGCCGCGAGCCGCCAAAACCCGGGCAATCGTTCGCCCAACCCCTCGTCCGGACCCGGTGACCAGAGCCACACGTCCTGACAGGTCGTGGCCGCTCGCACGGTTGACCGGTGCCTGCGGCTTGCCGTTGGGTTTTTCGAAATGGGGAGGCGAGATATTTTCAGATTGGGAGGGCTGATTGTGAACGCCGGGGTCAAATCGATTGGAAATCGGATCTGGAGTAGCCGAAATCGGGACGGGAGTGGTTGAAGGGGGATCCGAATCTGCGTCCGTCGTCTTGGAAAGCAATTCAATCCAATTCGCAAGGTCGCCAATGGATTGAATTGAAGGGTCTCGTTGTTCGGTGTGAAGTTCGAGGTCAAACTCCGTCGACAACGCAATCAGGATTTCAACCCGCTTGACGGAATCAATACCCAGATCATTTTCGATATGAGCGTCGCTCGTGAGAATTTGTTTTGGATAGCGTGTCGTGGTCGCCACACAATTAACGACACGTTGGAAAGTATCTGTCTTCATCGCCGATTCCTGAAAAGGAAAACAAAGGGTTGAGAGGAAAGGAGGCGGCGACTCCTAAAGCTCGATAGTCTTGCCGCTTCGAGCGAGAATGCTAGAACTAGTTGCAGCAGAAGACGAAGAATCGCTGCCCCAAGGCCCATGTGCAAGGGTTAGGTATTCTGGTGGATCGCCAGAGTGAGGATCTGCCAGTAGAGTGAGGAACTGCCAGGAGAAACTAGCAGAGCGAATTCGCTTGCGACGGTTTGCGATTGAAAAACGCGACTACCTTTTCCGGCGAAACAGGAGGGCTGAGGTAGTAGCCCTGATATTCGTCACAGTCATGTGATTTTAGAAACTCGAGATGCGCCTTCGTTTCGACGCCTTCGGCCAGCACTTTGAGGTCCAATGACTTGGCAAGCACGATGATGCTCGCAGCGATCAACCCGTCATCGGTTTCGGGAATATTTTTGATGAATGCC
>CAYGUE010000065.1:0-34143 GCA_964352885.1 uncultured Pirellulaceae bacterium | reverse complement strand
ATCCTTACAATTGTCAAACTTTCACACGCCTTGATTGGCACGGCAGAAACCGAATTCAAATGAACATTCAAATCGCAAATAAAAATGTGCTTCCAACTTTGCTGGCATTGATGATGCTGTCGTTTTTCGGCTGCCAACAGGATTCAGTCCGTGCCAAGCTGATTGGAACTTGGGGCATTGAGCACGCGGAACGGCTGACGAAACGAGTCAACCAAGATCAGGAAAGTGCGACCGAAGCTCGCGAGGACCTCAGTGAGCAAATGCTGCTTTCGTTTTATGCCAGCGGGACGCTCGAGACGAAAACCCGTATGGGAGAAGTAAATCGAGAAAAAAATGGTTCGTGGAAAGTGGTTCAATTTGACGAAGAGAGATCAGTGATGAAAATCAGCTGTGAGTTGATGGGGCAGCAAACCGAACATGAAGTTCAATTCATCGAGGAAGATTTGATTCGCTTGGTGCCACCGAATATGGCTGGCACGAAATCGAAGCTGAACTTCCGAAAAAAGTGACCAACCCACACATGGCAAAGGATTTCCATGTCGATCTTGAAGACGATTTTTCATTTTGGATTTGCGGCCGCCGTTGGCACCGCATTGTTGGTTTCAGGTTGCGCCAAACCAGTGGCTGAGAAAGATCCGACTCCGGAAGGTACACCTCAGGTTGAGACAGCTGAGCTTGTGCAAAAGGCGGAACCAGCGACGCACGCATTGGTTGGCGTTTGGTGGGGCACCGGAGCGCTTGACGAGAACGCGTTGGCGACAGCGATTCAGGGGCTGCCTCTAGAAACGCAGCTTCAGGTTGCAGTGGCGGGCGAATCGTTCCTTGCGACTGAGATGGCCATTGAATTCAAAACCGACGGCAAAATGGAAACAGCGGTCGAGGTGACTGGGCAGCTAGGGCAGCGCGAGTCTGGCTCCAGCGTTGCGACGTGGGAAGCTGCTCCGACAGCGACTCGAGGCGAATTCCGAGTCAGCTCTGTGGAAGCTCAGGCCGACGGTTCGAAAGTTTCCGACTACAAAACGTATCGCCTTTCGGCGGACGGTCGCAAGCTTATATTGCTCGTCGATCTCCCTGATCTGTTGGGGCAGTGCAGTCCGCAGATCGTTCTTGATCGACAAGACGAAGTGCAGACCATTGCAAACGAATCCAGCGGAACGCTGCGGTAGGTAATACAGTCAAACCGCAAATCAGAAAGTGACTCAACTCAATACAATTGCCACTATGTTTCCGTTTCACCACGCGCCATCACGACCTGTCCGGTGCGGACGGTTTCGATGATCTCGAACTGCGAGAGCATTTCGATCGCTGAATCGATAATCGCCGACTCACCGATGATCATTGCGATCATGGATGTGTGAGTCAAATCGATCGTCTTGCCGTCGAAATGCTCGATGATGTTGATGGCGTCGGTGCGTTCATCTTTGGGCACCAAGAATTTCGCTAGGATCATTTCTTTGGCGACCGAATCATCTGACGTGTGCTCCGAACAATGAATCACATCGATGAGCTTGTTGACTTGCTTGATGATCTGTTCGAGGCCTTCAGGAGCTCCTGTGACTCCGATGGTCATCCTGGCAAAATTGCTGTCGCGGCTTTCGGCAACCACGAGCGAATCAATATTGAAAGCTCGTCGCGAGAAAACCTGGCAGATACGCATCAGTACGCCGGGCTCGTTCTTCGTTTGGATGGAAAGCGTGTGCTTGTCAGGACGCGAATGAACTGCCGTGACTTTCTTTTCGGTTGTGTCGATGGTTTGAGGCATGGTTCTGGAAAATTGGTTTGGGTGTTTTGAATGGCAACGGGAAGAGGCATCGCCTTCCCCGACTTCGTGGACCTCCGTGAGGAGGCTGATGTTTGCTATGTCGAGCCAACTGGTTTGGCCAACTTCGTCGTCGATGGCTCGGTCAACATATCCTCCAGAGCGGCTCCGGCTGGAATCATCGGGAACACGTTTTCGTGCTTGACGCATTCAGCGTGAATCAACATGGGACCATCGTTGTACGCCAATGCTTCTTCGATCTTTCGCTTCACGTCCGCAGGTCGCTTGATGTTGACGCTGGGGATGCCATAAGCAGCAGCAAGTTTGCAGAAGTCCGGATTACCTTCGAGGTTGACTCCCGATTCGCGATCGTCGTAGAACAATTCTTGCCATTGCCGAACCATGCCAAGGTAGTGATTGTTGAGTACAACGATCTTGATTGGCAGCTTGTGAATCTGGGCCGTTGCCAGTTCGCAAAGCGTCATCTGGAAGCCGCCGTCGCCGCAAATCGCGATCACGGTTTTGTCAGGATTGCCAAACTGGGCTCCGATGGCTCCCGGAAAACCAAAGCCCATCGTTCCAGCGCCTCCCGACGACAGCCAAGTGTAAGGTTCATTGGTTTTGAAAAACTGAGCCGCCCACATTTGGTGCTGGCCAACGTCGGTCGAGACGATTGCATCGCCCTTAGTTTGCTCAAAAAGCTCCTGAATAACTTGTTGCATTCGCAAGCCACCCTGTTTTTTGTACGCCAGTGGAAACTTTGCCTTGTAGCCATCGAGTTTTTTAAGCCACGGTTCGGTCGACAACGGCTTGATCTTTTTGTTCAGCAATTTCATCACTGTTTTGGCATCGCCGATAATCTGCACGTCAGGACGAATCATCTTGTTCATCTCGGCCGGATCAATGTCGATATGAACGATCTTTGCAGTCGCACAGAATTTTTCTGGCTGGCCGATGATGCGGTCGTCAAAGCGTGAACCAATGTTCAGCAACATGTCGCATTCGATCATCGCTTTATTGGCGTAAGCAGTTCCGTGCATACCCAGCATACCCAGCGAGAGCTCGTGCGTTTCCGGAAAGACTCCTTTGCCAAGCAGCGTTGTCGAAACGGGACAACCAAGTGTCGTCGCCAGTTCCATCAGTTCTTTGTCGGCGCGTGAAATCATGCATCCCTGTCCGGCAAGAATGACAGGGCGCTCAGCAGCCATGAGTAGATGAAACGCTTCGTCGACAGAAGTCGAATCAATATCGAAACACGTTTCCGGCTTGTAGCCCGGCAATTCGAAGGGAGGATTCAGATCGCCGGTGAAATCACCAGAGGATACGTTTTTAGGAACGTCGATCAAGACTGGACCAGGACGACCAGTCGTTGCGATGTGGTAAGCCTCCCGGGCAACACGCGGAAGATCGTTTGAGTCCTTGACTAGGTAATTGTGTTTTACGACCGGAATCGTGATGCCAAAAATATCGGCTTCCTGGAACGCGTCCTTTCCCAACATCCAAGTCACTTGCTGGCCGCAGATGACGATCATTGGAACGGAATCCATCATCGCCGTCATCAGTCCAGTGACTGTGTTGCCGGCGCCTGGGCCAGAGGTAACAAGTACAGCGGCGGGCTTACCGGTCGCCCGCGCGTAGCCATCGGCCATGTGAGTCGCACCTTGCTCGTGGCGGACCAGCACGAACTTCAGGTTTGTTTCCAGCGTTTCAAGAGCATCGAAAATCGGAATCGCGGCCCCACCGGAATATCCAAAGATGTACTCGATGCCCAGATCGTCGAGTGTTTTGATTAATGCTTGGGCACCGTCCATT
The DNA here is from genome assembly GCA_964352885.1 of uncultured Pirellulaceae bacterium. Classification (GTDB taxonomy): domain Bacteria; phylum Planctomycetota; class Planctomycetia; order Pirellulales; family Pirellulaceae; genus Mariniblastus. The sequence goes on along the minus strand of CAYGUE010000065.1, from coordinate 30,572 downwards.
TGACTGCTCATGATTTCATTTTTGAGTTGAAGTTTGCTGTTTTGTTTCGAAGTTTGGTTTTTTTCGCCATCCCGCTCGGTGAACTTGGCGATTTGTTGTCGAAGTTGGCGATTTCTGAGCTTTTAAACAACTGATTTTGCAATGTTTTTGACAAAAGTCCACATCAATCTTGATTGTGCTTGCATAAAATGGCAGTTTAGAGCTGATGCGAATATTTCTGGTGCGAAGGACCCCCCCAAACAGATGTTTATGGTGAACTCAGTGCTTTGAGGACAGCGATTGCCCGAAAAAAGTTCGAACGTAAATCGGAACGACCTTGAAAACGGATTTTTAGGCGGCTCTGGCGAGGACTTCAACATCTGATAAAAATTCGTCATGGCTAAGAACACCGTCCATGTATTTGACTTCCTCGAGCAGGAATCCACGACGATTCCGGGCGGAGTATGCGCGCTTTTCGGAGGAGAGCGTTTCCTGAAGCAACTTGCTGCTCAGGCTATCTCCGCAGAGGGCAACGATTACTCGCTCACACGGCTCGAAGGTCCAACAACTGAGTTCGCGGAAGTCATGGATGAGCTTGCGACGCAGTCTCTGTTTGGCGGTGGCGGACCCAAAATCGTTCTGATTGATGACGCCGATAGTTTCGTCAAGCAGTATCGAGATCGGTTAGAAGCGGTTGTTGAGGCCAAGCATCGAAATCTGCTTGTGTTGCTAGTCGATTCGTGGGCAGCCAACACGCGATTATACAAGTGTATCGACAAACATGGATTTCAGATCCGCTGCGATGCTCCTTTGCAAGGTCGATCCAAAAATCCGGACATCAAGCGGATTTCATCATGGTTGGTCCAGCGAGCCGAAAAAACGCACGATTTCACGTTGCCAGCCAATGGAGCATCCTTGCTGATTGATCTCGTCGATTGCGAGTTTGGACGAATGGATCAGGAGCTTCAAAAGCTCGCTCTCTACGCTGACAAAAACAAAAAGGTCACGATGGAGCAGGTGACGACTGTCGTTGGTGGTTGGCGTACCAAAACCATGTGGGACGCAATCGGCGCGGCATGCGATGGCGATGCAGGACAAGCCGTTCGGCTGTTGGATCAACTGCTGAAAACGGGCGAGCATCCATTGGCGCTATTCGGGCAACTCTCGTGGTCTTTGCGGAGATACTCGACGGCGACCGAAATCGTGCTTCGTCAGGTCCGGCAAGGGAAGCGACCGGACCTCTCGTCGGCCGTGGCAGCGGCGGGATTCAAGCCTTGGGGTGGAGAAGTTGATTCGGCTCAGGGGCGGCTGAAACAGCTGGGGCGGGGCAGGGCGGCCTTGATACTGGATTGGCTCAATGAAACAGATGCAGCCCTCAAGCGAACCCACACATCGGAACACCGAGGCCGATTGGCTCTGGAAAAGCTGTTGATAAAGATGAGCCGCGAATTGTCGCCGGCTTAGATAAATCGTAGCCGAGTCCGTCTCAGCCTCGTGAACTTGGTTCCCGGTCTGGGACAGGCCGAGCTACAAATCCCAAGTCGGTTACAGACCGAGTTCACTTTCGCTTGTGCGGATTTCACCGGTTGTGCTGGGTATATGTCCTGTCGAATCTTCAAATCGCCAACGCAACCGGCTTTATTGGTCTATCGCTATCGTTTTTGCAGTGAAACCGGGATTGGGACGATAGAAACTGCGTGTGCAGTTGGTGAAACACCGTATGACCCGTTTTTTGCTGCGGCGACTTCGGATCGGAAACTACGTTTTTCTTAAAATCGTTGACACCCAAAATTGCCCGTAACTATAATTTTTGAGGTTGGGGTGAGTTCTTCACAGGGCTTTCCTCGATCTGTGGACGATCGACCAAATTTCGATCCCGAGGCCAGGAAACTGTAGTACAGTTTACCTACCCAGTAGAATGTCCCGTAATCGCCGACGCGTTGAGCTTCAAAGAGGAAAAGTAATGAAAAACCTGGTTGGAAATGCACTGACGGTTTTGATTCTGTTAATGAGTTGTTTCTTTTTTGCAGCTGCCTTGATGGTCGGTGCCGCTCAGCGGAACTGGAAAGAAGAAGTGGCACAACTGACGTCGCGAGCTGAAGCCGCTGAGCGTCAGGTCAACGAAGCAAAGAGCGCGACTGGAGTACAGGTCAAGACAATCGAGCGTGAAAAGGTTGCTCGTGCCCAACAGTTGGCAAATCTCTTTTCTCAGAACCGCCAGATCAACCAGCAGCTTGAAGAACGCAACAAGGTTTTGAAAGCTGAAATCGAATCAAACCAAGAACGTCTTGCTCGACTTCGCGAAGCTGAAGCTCGCCTCGCCCAACAGGACAAAGAGCTCGCCGCGGTCAAAGCTCTCAACACTGATCTCAAAAACAACATCACTGAGCAATTCGGCAAAGTGAAAAACCTGACTCAGGAAACGTTCGAACAACAAACAAAGCTTGATACGCTCGAGCAATTGGTTGGCGACCTGAGTGCTGATCTCGCCATCAAGACGAAAATCATGAACTCGCAGGGTCTCGATAACAACACGCTCACTGCAGGCTTCGTCCCCAAACTGACTGCAACGGTTGCTGAGATTGGCGATAGTCGCGACACGATCGCAATCAAGCTCGGTTCTGATGACGGTATTCGTGTTGGCCACCAGTTCGATATTTACCGAGGCAAGCGTTTCATCGGAAGTGCACTGGTAACCATGGTTCGCCAAGACGTTGCCGTGCTCAAGTCGATCAAAGGACTGATGCAAAGTCCAGTACAGGAGGGCGACTATGTCACAAGCCAACTCTGATTTCGGTGACTTCGGCGGAGCGATTGAGTACGACGGTGAACAACCAGCCGACGATATGCCTCAGCTTGCTCCTGCACCTGTCTACCGCAAGAAGGGCATCAACATCTACACTTTGATGCTGATTCTTTCATTTATCTTTCTGACCGCAGGGGCTATTTTGCTGTTCACCAATTTGGGTGGGTATCAGCTTTAGTCTACGAAAAAACGCCGCATCTCTGACCAACTTTTGAACCGTTAAAAATGTCTGAAATCCCTAGCGACTTTGATGTTCCCGACGACACCAGTGAAGTCGGTTCGACGTCCGCTGAAATGGTTCATCCGGAAGCGCCGAACCGTCCTTGGTATCAGCTGGACCTTTTCAATACGTTGCTGCTGATTTCGTTCCTGATGATCACGCTTTCTTCGATGCTGTTGATCTGGCACCTCGTTAGCCGATACGGTTCGATTACCGACGCTCCCTGGAACGTATAGCGTTCGACAAAGCTGTGACTCTTTTTTCACCAGTCCGCTCGTGCCGTGCTTGCTCTGTGGAGTAAGCACTGTTTTGCTGGTACACTTTTCGTGTCAGGTGGGACGGAGAACGAGCAAGTGGATAAACCAATTGGTGATTCTGAGAGCGCTGATTTGGCGTCTCTGCAGGCGACATCGAAGAAGATTTTGGACAACATCAACTCAGTGGTTCTGGGGAAAGATGCCGTCGCTCGACTTTGCGTTGTCGCAATGATCGCTGGCGAACATGTCCTTCTCGAAGATGTGCCAGGTGTGGGCAAGACTTTGATGGCCAAAGCCATCTCTCGCAGCATCGATTGCAACTTCAGCCGAATTCAGTTCACGCCCGATCTGCTGCCAAGCGACATTCTCGGGAGCTCCATTTACAACACGGAGAAAGGCTCGTTTGTTTTCAACTACGGAGCCGTCTTCAATAATTTTGTTCTGGCAGACGAAATCAATCGGGCACCCCCTCGCACCCAGTCGGCCCTTTTAGAGGCGATGAGCGACAATCAAATCAGCGTCGATGGTACGACTTACGAGCTGCCCGACCCGTTCATGGTGATTGCGACACAGAACCCTTTTGAATTCGAGGGCACTTATGTTTTGCCCGAGAGCCAGTTGGATCGCTTTTTGATGCGACTATCAATGGGCTATCCGGATCGCAGCTTTGAATCCCAAATCATGATGAACCACAAGGTTGGTGATCCAATCGAGAACCTTCCGGCAGTATGTTCCGTTGAGGACATCGTTCAGATCCGGGCCGCGGTCAGAGAAGTCAGAGTAGAGGAATCGCTGGTCAAGTACATGATGGACGTCATCAATTCGACCCGCGATTCGTCCGAGATTAGTGTTGGAATATCAACTCGGGGAGCGCTTGCCTGGTACCGGGCGATTCAGGCGATGGCATTTCTAGATGAACGCGACTTCGCGATTCCGGACGATGCAAAGGCGCTTGCGTTGCATGTGCTTCCTCACCGAATTCAATTGCGAGGTGGATTTCAGGGGGCCCGTCGGGACGAATCCGAGGCTGCCATCGTTGAGATTCTCTCGCGTCACTCGTTGCCGAGCTAACACTGCCAGCTTCAACATTCTAGGTCAAACTGATTCCGATGGCCCGAAAGAAACCACCGAAAGATCGCCAGTGCCACCTGACTCCTGAAGGTTGGGTCTACATCATCATCGTTTGCTTCATCGCCGTCGGTGCGGTGCTGCGAAATGTAAACCTATTGATCCTCGCGACGGGAATGTTGCTCGCACCGCTCATCTTCAACTGGCGAGTCTGCATGGCGAATCTTCGTTCGCTGAGAGCGAAACGCGTTGTGCCAGAAAGAGTACACGCACTGGCTCCGGTTAATATCGCGTGGACCTGTGAAAATGAGAGCGGACGGCTTACAGCCAGGAACTTGATGCTGCATGACCGGCTCTTTGACAGTTCCAGCAAACGGGCTGGAAAAGGTCTGAGCGGGTTGCTCCGAAGAATCGCTCAAAAGGGTGAGAAGCTGTTTCAAGTTCGCAAATTCAACGATGACTTTGCCCATGTTAGCTTCCAAAGTGTTTCGAAGCTGGCCCCAAATATCACGACGTATCAGTGCTTCTTTCCCGGCCGCGGCAAATATGAGATTGGACCAGCGGTTCTCAGAACATCGTTTCCGTTTGGTCTGGTCGCTTGTAGCATTCCGCTTGAGGAGAGAGATTCAATCTACGTTGCGCCGCCATTGGGAATGCTCCATCCAACCTGGGAGCGTCGGATTGATTCCCGCGAAGTAGGCGAGGAGTCGCGTATGCGTCGTCGGGGGCTTGAGCAAGATGAGTTTTACGCAATGAGAAGATGGCGTTCCGGGGACAGTCGCCGGAACATTCATTGGCGGTCTAGCGCACGCCAGGGGTTTCCGATGATCAAGCAGTTTGATCAACCAAACGATCGCGACTTTGCTTTGCTGCTGGACCTTCATAGCGAAGACGAGATTACCCGGCTTCAGTGCGAAACGGTGTTGAGTTTTGCAGCGACGGCGCTGACGCAAGTTTCTACCCATGTTCGGGGGCAGTTGGGTGTCGCCGTTTGTGGCGAGGAGAATCATCTGGTTTCCGGCCGACAGAGTCTTGCAACTCAACACAATCTGATGCGTCGACTTGCCGTTGTTCAGCCAACAGCCAATCCCAAAATTGAAGCTTCCGCGATTGAGCTTGCATCTCAGATCAGTGTCGGTACGCCACTCTACTGCTTTAGCACGCGGAACGAACCTGCTTGGCTTAAATCGAATGGTGTGGCAGAAATCAGCCCAGCGCTGAGAGCAGTACGTCATCAGATTCGGTGGATCCAAGTTGATTCGGATGAGTTCAACGAGCTGTTTTCGCTGGACTCAAAACATTCCTCGCTGGCCGAAATATCTGAGGAGGTTGCTGTATGACCAATCGCCGAGTTCTCCAAATCCTGCTGATGGCGTTGATGCTGACGAGTACCACCATGTTGGCGATTAGTATCAACCACTATTACTTGATTCCCATCGCCGTCGTTGCCGTTGTTGGTGCGTTTTCCGTGACGGACGTGTTGAAGTGGGTTTCAGTCGAAGGTTGGATCGCGAACTTATTTTTAATCGGAATTCTGTTTTATTCGATGTTTGAGTTTTATCCGGCGGATAGTGCGGGAAAGTTGATTGCTGTGGCCAAGCTGTTGGTCTATCTGCAGGTCGTGTTGATGTTTCAACAGAAGACTCCGCGATTGAACTGGCAGATTATCGTGTTGAGTCTGTTGCAAGTCGTTATCACGACCATCTTTAGCATCGAGTTTGAGGGCAGTATTCTGTTCTTCGTGTTTTTTACTCTCGGTGGCATCGTTTTAGTGTTGCAAAACGCTTTCTCGAACGAGTGCGCGATCGAGCAACGAAACGAATCGAGTGTCGAATCGAGACGTCGAATCGAAGTGGAGAATTCGCATGCCAGGAAACTGGCTTTCTGGCGATACGATTCGAGGCCAGTCCCAACCGTTACGTCGCTCGATACGTTGCAAAAGTTTTCGCTGCGGCCATTGGCTGTTCTGCCTGGAGTCTTGTTCATTGCATCGATGTTTACGATCGTCGTGTTCCTGACAGCGCCACGTAACGTCGTGCCGTGGTTCAGCCCGATTACGTACAAGGTCAGTTCAACAGGCATCTCGAAGAAGGTGGACCTTGAGGAAACCGGCAAGATTAATTTATCGAACCATCGGATTTTCGAAGCCAAATTTGTTTCGGTCGAAGGAAACCCAAAACCAATTCAATTAGGTGAGCTGCCTTACTTTCGAGGTCTCGCGCTTTCCAATCTGACGATTGAGGACGGCAAGACAAAATGGAACGCTGCCTACGAACGGGTTCATGCAAACACGTACCAGACAATCCCGAACTTTCGACGCGGCGCAGGGCCTCGTTTTGCCGTCATGGAAGTGACGATGGAAAAGTCCACCCAGCCACTTCTGTATGCAACGATGCCCGTCGGCATTGCGGACTATACCGCAGGCCAAATCGAGTTCTGCCACGAGATTTCGGCGATCACACGCTGCCGCGAAAATGAAGAAATTGATTTCGCACCGTATAGTTACGAATTACTGGTGCCGCTGGACCGGAAGAATGCTGCTGCGAAGGCATGGCCCTACATTTCCAATACCGGATCCTATTCGAACAAGCCAATGTCGGATGATCCGGCTCAGCATCGTTGGCTGACACGCATGGATCGAAAGCACTATCCCGCGTTGGTCGGAATCGCAGATTCGATCGCTGAAGGAGTCCGCAAAAAAGGCGGCGGACGCGTCGATTTGGTGAGGGCGATCGAGAACCATTTTTTGAATCCAAGAAATTATTCTTATACGCTGGACTACTCCGATGTGGACCGCAATTTGAAAATCGATCCAAATGAAGACTTTGTCGCCAACTTCAAAACAGGGCACTGCGAAGCCTTTGTGTCCGCGATGACACTCATGCTGCGGAGCCAGGGCATTCCGGCTCGCATGGTCGTCGGGTTCCAAGGTGGCGATTACATTGACCACAGCCAATCGTATGTCGTTCGAGGTTTGCATGCTCACGCGTGGGTCGAAGTCTATTTGCGAAGTCGTGACTGCCGTAAGGCAAAACTTGAAAGCTGGTTGTATCATCGTGAAGGAGGTGCGTGGTTGACCGCTGATCCAACGCCACCGCAGCACGAGATCGATGGAGGCATGGGGGCCGACGGGGCCATTGATTTGGCTCGAACCGTTTGGCAGGACTATTTCTTAGGAATGGATTCAGACCGGGAGTCCAGTCAGAATGCGACGCTGTCTGCTACTTTAGTAGAATTTTTGGGAGGTTTTGATTTTCGCCAGATTTCCAGCCAGTTTGCTGCGTCGCGGGATCGTGGATTGTTTTCCATTTTTCAACCCGCTCTCGTCGTTGTCTTGATCATCGCAGGAATCGTTGCCATGCTGCGGATACTGATTAACAATGCTGGCTACGAAGAGGATCAACCCGATACAGCTGTCGGGAAGATCAAGCGTTTTGTTGCGGATGCATTTGGCTTGATCAGTTCTGATCTTCGCGAATGGGTGATCGGTCAGGATGCTGAAACAGCATTCTATCGCCGATTCACAGAGATCCTTGAAGGCCACGACTACGTGCGGACTCCTGAGCAAACGCATCGCGAGTTCGCCATTGAGGTTAGCTCGAATTTCTCAAGCCATCCATCGGCTAGTCTGATCTCCGGCGTGCTTAAAGAAGTCACCGAGTCCTTCAATCGAGTTCGATTCGGCCGTCATTTACTTGACGAAGATGAGCGAAGCAATCTGAAAAGCCAACTCGATGAACTTGACCGAGCATTGAAGGCGTAGCTATTTAATAGCCCATCAACGATATCAAGTCGCCCATCGAATCATCAATCGAATTCAGGTGATCACGATTGAGAACAGATTTCCATTCGCCTGGTTTTCCGCTTCGTAAGTGACTCATTGGATTCGATTCTCCCAGCCGGCGTTTGGCTACGGTTTTGAACGACTGGGTTGCCGCAATGTCGAGGCACTTTTGTAATGATGCATCGCTGAATCCATAATGGCGAAACAATCTCTCGAATTGCTCGGTTTCATTTTTAATAAGTTCTTCGTAGCGCAGTTCCAGAATTCGATCGTCTTGATAGTCCCAGGACCGCATTCCATAGTCATTCGCGTACCGACTGAAATTTTGAATCTCCAACGACAGGCCGTCGTCTTGGCTGAGCGACTTCAGTTGCTCCTGATAGCTTTGGCCGTCGAATTCTTCGCGAGGAACATGTGCCCAACTTTCGTCGGTCCAGAGATGATAGAAATACCCGGAGACGATCGTGTCGCGAGCATCCCGAATCATGTGCGAGCCAACAGCGCGGCTCGAATCAACCTTCTTGAATTCATCCCAGTGTTGACTGTGGTTCGAAAAAAAGACTTGGGCATCGGGATTAATTTGATCGAGCGGAGAATTTGACTTCTGCAATTTGAAATCGAATTCAGCAGTCACTTTTTCTAGGATACGCATCAGCCAAACCGTGCCCATTTTATGGTGCGCCCCGTGGTAGATGAGTTTCGGCTGGTCACCGAAAGGTGATTTGCCAGTGCCAGGGAAGAGTTTGTCCAGCCAAGCCATGGATTACTCTGATTTTAGGGCGATGATGCGACTTGCGACAGACTGCTTGGGTCCGGCAAACGTTCCAATGATTTCGCCGGAAGGGTCAATGATCGAAATGTTGTTTTCAGCCGAATCAATCGCCGAAGGAGCGTTGAGGACGATGTAGTCGCAGTTCTTTCGTTTGAGTTTGCCCATCGCGTTTTCGTGACCGTTATCTGTTTCCAAAGCGAAGCCGATGGTCCACTGTGCCCCAGTTTTCCGACGGCCAACTTCAGCAAGGATGTCTGGATTCTCAATTAGTGTCAGCGACATGTTCGCTGAATCTTGGGACTTCTTGATTTTCGATGTTGAAAATTCTGCAGGTCGGAAGTCGCAGGGAGCGGCAGCAGCGATCAGCGCGTCGAACTTGGACCACCGCTCCATCACGGCGTCGAACATTTCTTGTGTGGAAACAACCTTTACGACGTCAGCTTCACTGGGGTATTCGATCGATACGGGACCTGAAACGATCGTGACGTCGAAGCTGTTTTCTAAAGCGGCAATTGCCAGACAGCGTCCCATTTGACCGCTGGAACCATTGCTTAGATAGCGGACGGGATCAAGGTATTCACGCGTCGGCCCAGAAGTGATCAGCAGTCGCGGGCGATTCACTTGAGGTGCTCCTCAATGGCTGCCGCAATCGTCTCCGGATCCGCCATGCGGCCCATGCCCTTTTGACGACAGCTCAACCAACCTTCTTGCGGATCAACAATGTGCACGCCGTCGCTGCGAAGTTGCTCGATATTGCGTTGCACTGCCGGCTGGTTCCACATCTCAACGTTCATCGCCGGTGCAACAATCACGGGACCAGTAAAGCAAAGATAAAGCGTTGAAAGCAAATCGACGGCCTGACCATTGGCAGCGGCACAAAGAAAGTTCGCTGTCGCTGGCGCGACGCAAAGCAATTTCGAATCGCGAGCCAGCTCGATGTGTGCCCCGAGCGGCATTGTTGGGTCAAAGAGTTCTGTGGCGACAGGGCGACCGGTCAATGCCATCAACGTTGCCGGACCGAGAAACAGTTGCGCGGACTCAGTCATCACAGCCTGAACGCTGTGGTCTTGTTGGACCAGCATGCTAGTGAGAACAGCCGACTTAAAAGCGGCAACGCCACCGGTGACGGCGATGATGATGTCAATCGATGGCATAACAGATCTCGGCTACCACGTTGTTCCGGATCGCATGTTATTACATGCTGTCCAAGTCGAGTTCTGGAGTCGATTCGAAATCGGGTGAGCTGCCTTTTCCGATGTTGCTGTTTGCGTCTAAGTAAATCTTGTCCTGAAGGATCTCTTGCAGAACGATCGCCATCTTGTCAGTACCGTTGTCTTCGACCAATGGTCGTGAACCCTGATTCAACTGAACTAAACGTTTCTGAATCAGCGTCGACAATTTGAAACGGCCGCCGACTTTGCGGACAATTTCTTCTTCTTTAAGTGCATCGTACATAGTGTTAGGATTTCTCCGCGATTTCAGTTAGCAGCTGACAGATTTCATCGACGGTCTGCTGAACCGACGTGTTGTAAACAATGTGTTCGTAGTGCGACGATGCTTCAAGCTCGCCTTTGGCAACTTCCAGACGACGGGTAAGTGCCTCTTCAGATTCGGTACCCCTCCCACGGAGTCGCCGTTCCAGTTCTTCGACAGATCCGGGGTGAACGAAGATTGTAATTGCGTCGGGATGAATTTTAAGGACTTTCAGAGCTCCGACTACGTCTAACTCCAGGATTATCCATTTCCCTTCCCGCAGAGCCTGATTCACCGGTTCTTTCAGGGTCCCATACATGTCGCCGCGGCCAAAAACCTCCGTGAATTCAAGGAATTCATCACGATCGACGTGATTTTGGAACTGTTCCCGCGTTAGATAGTGGTAGCTGACGCCGTCCGTCTCACCGGGACGGCGGACCCGAGTTGTCGCAGAGACACTTTCGCAAATTGGAAGTACGCAGTCACAATTCAGCCGCTTGAGGATCGTCGTTTTGCCGACCCCTGACGGTCCGGAGAAGATGATCAGCCGGCCAACCTTGGCATTGCTTTCATTCATCGTTACTCCACATTCTGGACCATCTCGCGGATGCGTTCGATGGCAGTCTTGATTTCTACGACTTGAGTCGCAACGTGGCAGTCGTTAGCCTTTGAGCCGATCGTGTTGGTTTCCCGAAGAATTTCCTGCACGAGGAAATCCAGTTTCCGCCCCGACTGTTTCGTATTAGAAACCGTATCCCGAAAGTGATCCAAGTGCGTACCAAGGCGAACCGTTTCTTCCGCGATGTCGACTCGATCAGCAAAAATGCCGACTTCCCGAATCACATCGACAGGAGAACTTTCGATATTCTGTTTTTCAAGTAGCGAATTGATACGTTCGATCAAGCGTTTCGAATAGGCTTCCGCGATTTTCGGAGAAAGCTCACGGATCGATTCGAGACGTTGCCCGATCGAGTCTATGTTGCCGAGCATGTCTCGTTGCATAGCACTGCCTTCTTGGGCTCTCATTGATTCCAAGTTGGCAAGAGCTTCTTCGAGCGTCTCTTTCAGGTGTGGCCAAATGTCGGCAGGATCGACGCCTGTCTTTTCAATGACAGTTCCGGGCAGAGAAAGAATTGACTCAACGTTGACGCTTTGGCTTCCGCCTGCGATCTCCGAAAGCTGCAACCAATAGGCGCGGATCAGTTCTTCATTGAGCTCGAAGTTGCCTTCACCGATCGACTTCACGGAAATCCGTAGCGTGACGGTCCCGCGGTGGATGCGATCGCGAACGATGCCCTCAACCTTCGATTGGGTCTCGACATCGAGATCGGAGTAAACGTTTAACTTCAGATGTCTGCTGTTGACCGTGCGAATTTCGACGGCAATCTGAACGTTGTCATTGTGGAAACGGGCTTGCCCGTGTCCCGTCATACTTAAGAGCACGGAACACCTTTGATTCAAACGGTCGTGCGGAAGCTGAGCTCCCTGAAATTACTGGTCGGATTCGGCGTCGGTAGTATCGTTGGTAGTATCGCTGGTTTCAGCGTCATCACCAGTCTTGCTATCTGCGGCACCGGAGTCAGTTCCCGATTCGACGGGAGCGGCCTCTCCTTCGTCACCATCTTCAGTGGCTGGAGACAACGATGCCCCGCCAACGCTTGGAGTCTGTTCTTCGGCGTCCAGTTGATCTGCTTGTGCATAGGGATTGTCAGGTTGCTCTGGTGGGTTGTAACGTGCGATCGTTACCATGCAGAGCGTAATCCAGACGAGGGCACTGACAACAGTGATCTTCGTGAAAGCGTCGCCGGCTTTTGCGCCGAAAGCACTATCGCCACCACCACCGCCGAATGCGGCCGCCAGTCCACCGCCTTTACCGCGTTGGATTAGGATCAGAAAGATCAGCCATGACGAGACAAAAAACAGCAGCAACGTAAGCAACGACAAACCGATGTCTGCCAAAACTGGTTGGAGGAAAACGGCAATTGGGAAATCAGCAGTCATGTTTAACTCGGTAAAGACGCGAAACTCGCGTGATTGAATTGAATGTTTGTAGGTTAGGCGCTTGCGGCCTCGATGATACCAGCAAAGCTGTCCGCTTTTAGTGCTGCACCGCCAACGAGTGCTCCATCGATATCCGGGCAAGCCATGAGTTCTGCCGCGTTTGCTGGCTTGACGCTGCCTCCGTAGAGAATCCGAACTCCATCAGCGACATCTTGATTATAACGTGTCGCCAACAGGCTGCGAAGATCAGCATGGACCTCTTGGGCTTGCTCCGGAGAAGCGGTTTTCCCCGTGCCAATCGCCCAAACTGGCTCATAGGCGACGACAACCTCAGCCATTTGCTCGGCTGAGACACCTGCTAGTGACCCATCCATTTGCGACTGAACCACTTCCATCGTCTTGCCAGACTCGCGTTCTTCAAGCAATTCCCCAACGCAAAGGATCGGTTTGAGACCGGTCGCCAAAGCAGCGTGCAGTTTCTGATTGATCAGTTTGTCACATTCGCCGAAGACGTTTCGACGCTCGCTGTGGCCAAGGATCACAAACTGGCAACCGATATCGTTGAGCATGTCAGTGCTGGTTTCTCCCGTGAAGGCTCCGTTGCCTTCGAAGTATACGTCTTGGCCGCCGACAGTGACTTTGCTTCCAGAGACCGCCGAGACAACGCTTTCGAGGTGAACGAACGCCGGGCAAACGAGAACATCGACTTCTCCATCGCCGGCAGCTGCACCAACGCCACGAGCCAAACTAACGGCTTCGTCGCGAGTCAGATTCATTTTCCAGTTTCCGGCAATCAGTGGGCGTCGCATGAGATTCCTGGCTCGGGGAGAGTGCACAATTTGAAACGCGAGATTCTAGTGCTTCTGCGTGATTTTAATAGGTGAAAATCGCGATTCCGACGGCCACAGCCTTCAAAAGGCCAAGATTCCTTTCATCGCACGAAAAAGCCCGACTGACAACAGCCAGACGGGCAGCAGGTTCGTAGGTTCGTCCAAATTGAGTCTCTCGATTTAATACTGCTCAAAACTCTTCATTTGGGAGTGAACCGCGAAGTTAAACCCCCGGGGACATGTCCCGAAGGTCAATTTTTGTTTCCAATGAATCCACAACCCGGATTGATGTCGCTGTCCTTATTTGCGTCCTCAAGCGAGCGAACGCTGCCATCAGCGAAAAAGATTTTCACGCCGTTGTTATGCCAAACAGTCCAGTCAAATGGGTCCTGAAGGAAAGGATCATTGATTCCGATCCGACCAAGAGTTGGTTAGCCGGACGCAGGCCACGCAGTCAATACAGCAGGTACACCGCATCGGTGAACAGTTCGCTTCCATGGACGGTGCGGTTTGTTATTTCAATTCAAGGAATTCCAGTCGATATTTTTATCGACGTTCCGTAGCATCGATGAAGTTGAGAAGCCAGAAAAGCTCGATGGCGGTTTCTATCTGTGCGATGTCGATACTCGCTTACGACAGAAGGACACTATCGACGTAAGCCGCGATACGTCGAAGACGGCTTGTTGTTTTCATAGCCTCGATACGTCGGGGACTGGGACTTACCGTATCCGCGATAGCTTCTCGCCATTCCAGAATAGCCTCTCGACATTCCAGAATAGCCACGCTTGCCATATCCTCGATACGCGTCACCTCGATACGCGTCACCTCGATACGCGTCACCTCGGTAACCGCCTCCGCGAATAACAAGGGCAGGAAACTTCTTGGTAGCTCGTATGGCCTCGGGCGAAGTCCAGTCGGTCACATCTGGCAACTTTGAAATGGCAATATCCGATTCCTCTGAGCCCGAATTGCGCACGTCCAACCGAGGCGCCGCTTTGTATGCTGCCGGTTTGTATTTCTCTTCGCATCCCGCCAGAACTAGCACGCAAAGTATGCATGTTGTAACGATTGACGAAATTGCTCGATTGTCAGGGGAGTGTGTCAACTTGGATCCAGAATGTGTTTGGTGTCCGTCGGTAACTATATCGTCCAGTGTACCGCCCGGAATGACGTCAAGTCACCGATTTCAGGCCTGGCACAGCCAGCCACTTAGCATGTTGTTTCAAGCTTCTAAAATAGTCAAGGGCTGCCCAATCCGCAAACTCTTTGTTCGCTGATTCGCCCGTACTTTCGTTACAAAACGGCGATCAGTCATGAGCGTCATTCAAGTCATGACGATGAAGCGGACTGACAGCAGTGTCGAATAAAGATATGACACATTGAATGCTGGATGCGGGCGAAAAACCCAAATCACATTATACGGTGCCCGGTTTTGCCCACGCAAATGGATGGCGTGGGCCGGGTTCTGAACGAACTCAGATTTCAGCGCAAATTTCAAGCCTCGCCAAAGGTTGTTGGGTTAATCCTGACCGTACCGGAGCTAGAGAGGCGCCCGCACGATTAGTTTCGTTGGATGGTTTGAAGTGAAATCGAAAGTTTAAAATACTCAAGGAGACGAGTCTCAATGAACATTAAATTAGCTTCAACAATGCTCTTTTGTAGTGTTGTACTTAGCTGCAGCATCAGCGAAGGTCAATTGCTTGACCGGATGCTGTCCCGAGTCGGTTGCTCAGCCTGTCAAACTGTAAGTGCATGTGATACAGGTTGCGACTCAGGTTGCGGCGGACAAATTGTTACTGGCAACTACGGCATGGTTGATTCATGTGGTTGCAACAAAGGACCGGGCATTCTTGACAAGATCAAGGATCGTCTGGCACAAGTTGGTTGCGGCAGTGGATGTGGGGCAGTTGCTCCATCACCATGCGGTTGCGTCGAACCAGTCGTGGAGCCATGTGGTTGCGATGTCGCACCAACATGTGGCGGTGGAGGTTTTGGCTTTTTGGACAAGCTCAAAGGTCGCCTTTCATCGATGGGCAATGGTTGCGGATGTGCCGCTCCCGCAGCAGATTGCGGCTGTGAAGTTGCACCTGTTGTCGCGACGCCATGCGGTTGCAACTCACCTGCTCCAGCATGTGGACGAGTTGGTCTTCTGGACAATCTCAAGGTTCGTTTTTCTTCAATGGGCGGCTGTGCTGCTCCTAGGGGAGACTGCGGCTGCGATATAGCTCCTGTTGTCACGCCATGCCCGGCTCCATGTAATGCAGCACCAGCTTGTGGTTGCGGATTGTTTGACCGGCTGAAAGGTCGTATGTCATCAAACGGCGGCGGATGCGGCTGTGCGGCACCTGTTGCCAACGATTGTGGATGTGCTGCACCAGCAGCAGCTCCTTGTGGTTGCGACGCTGCACCTGCTTGTGGCTGCGAGTCAGCTTGTGGAGCAACATCCGGTCGAGTTTCACTTCTGGATCGTCTTCGTGGAAAACGAAATGCAAGTGATTGCTGTGGCAACGGATGCAACGATGCTTGCTCTCCATGTGGTGGCGGCCAAGTCATCTACGGTGCTCCAGCTGCAACAATGCAAAGCGAAGGTTCAATCATGGAGACTCCTCCAGTGATCACAACTGAGCCAGCGGCTGAAGCAGGGGGAGGCATCATCGAAGCCCCAGCGGCTGAAGGTGTTGGCACTCCAGCTGTTGATCCTAACGCTTTCATTATCCGCAACCACAGAAACATTCGTGGCTAAGCGTCAGATTAACTTCTGCTGTAGTTTAAATCAAAGCGGCCTGTCGGAATTCCGGCAGGTCGTTTTTTTATGCGCTCGCTAACTGGAAGAATCCGTTTCATCGCGACGAATCATCGCGAAAGCGTACCCCGCGAAGTTTCCGCCGTCCCGAAACGCACTCGCGATTTTCTGGAACTGGGCGGAAGTTTTCGCGATCTCGAAAGCCGATGGTGGGAGACTATCTGGCTCAATCAATCCCCACAGCCGTTCCACCGCAGTTTCCACCGCAGCATCACGATTGCCGGTTTGAATCTGCAAGTCGATGAGCGCCTCAGCCGCGGCGGTTTCGTGATACTGTCCTTTCGATGCATCTGCTTTTTCGGCGAAGTGTTCTGTCGCAACATCGACTTCGAATCCGGTCAAAGCGAGAAACCAAATTCGGTGATCTTCATAGAGTTTTTCGAATGGCGGATCGCTGGCGAAATGAAAATCCTCACCGAGCCGACAGCCGTAGTTCGCAAGCGAGAGTGCTTTTTCATGATCTGCAGCCGTTACCGTTTGCCTTGCGATGCGAATCACCGAAGCCAGGTGCGTCGCGTCAATGTGATGGCCGCCTTCCCTCACAAGCCAATCGTGTTGCTGCAAAAGTTCGCCGAGCGTGGCAGACTCCACAGTCGTTGACTTCACTTTGCGAACATGATCGATGACGTTCGCAAGCAACTCGTCGTAGAAGTGATTTAGCAATACGGAAGCTAGGCCAGAAACCGTTTCTCGATCGAATTGCATCGCGTGAACATCAAATGCCGTGATCCCATTGCAGGTTCCGGCTTGTTCGAGCATAACGCGATAACCGTAGAGTGGTGCAACTCCGTTGTTGAATGCGATTTCGATGACGGATCCGAAGTTGTCTTCCGATACTTCGACGCTCTTGATCAGCCGTTTCGCAAGTTCTTCATCGACAATGGGTTGCAAGTACACCCAGCCGTCATTCAGGTTTCCATTGGCGAAATGGAGTTCGGCGACTTCACGGCACGCGATCAACAAGCCATCTTCGAGTTTTAATTGCGTCTCACTGTCCAACGGCGGATTGTCATCCCCGTGCAGCAGCGGAATGCCGAGCGATTTACGGACCTCCATTTTCAACACGTCAAAAAGCCTGTGATACTCCCCCGATTCGTGAAAGTGCTTTTTCAGGAATTCGAGTGATCCATCGATCCCTTGGGAAGATGCCGTCTCGAATTTTTTCCACGGTTCTGAATTATTCATTTTGGTTTTCGAGGATCATTCTAATTTGTCCCCGACCAATACGGTCGCGGCCAACAGCGATACAATAGATACGTGACACGGAGGCCATTGGAAAGTAAAACAGATCCCAAAGGGAAATGAATTGTTCTGGTATTCAAACCTGATCTATCTCGTCTCAATTATTGTCGGAATCATCTGTATTGCGATAGCCGCCTCATGGTCTCAGAGGGCTGCCAAGTTTTCCTGCAACACATTCGTCATGGTTTCGCCCCAAAGTTCAATCGTAGTTTCAGGGAGCTTGCTCGGTGGTTTTAGCTACAGCTCAATCTGTTGGTTTCTGTATCTCCACTGCTTTTTCTGGATGTTGCCAATCGTGCTGTTGGTGATTTTTGCAGTTGCCGCTCGATTTCCCGTCGAGGGAGATGCGACCGGACTCACGGAGACGACAAGCAGACCGATCGAGGGACCGACATGGAACACAAACCGTGATGCTCGACAACTTCGTTTGATTTCGATGAAACGCAATTTTGCATTCCTTGTCGATGGTTTGCCGTTGATACTCGCTTACGTGGCCGGAGTCTCTTCGGTGAGAATCGTTGGCATTCAAATCAACGGCGATCGTCGACGACACGAGGCATCCCTTAGATGACTGAAAAACGCAACTCAACTGAATTTCCGGTGCACAAAATTGTGTTGATTGCCAACGAGCATGATGGAATCGTCGATGCGTTTGAAACCAAAGGGCTGGAAGCTGTTTTGGTTCAGTTGGAGACCACGGATTTGAACAACGTGAACCGACGAGGACTTGCTGACTTCGTGGGTGAACTGCTGACCGGGGGAATCGATGCTGTTCTGCTGATGTCCGGCGCGGGGGCAGCGTCGCTGATCAATCGAGCCATCAAGGTTGCGGATCAAACCCGGTTCTTGAATGCCCTTCAAGACACGCAACTGATCTCTGGAAGCGATGCGACAACGAAGGCGCTCGCTGCGTTGGGCCTCGTGCCATTATTGCAGTCCGAGAAGCTAACTGATTGGAGGAAAACGCTGCAGTGGCTAGAGTCAGATCTGGAGTTGGCGCAGAAGAGAATTGCGATTGAGTCAACGTTGCAGGACGACGGATTGGTTGCGGGTTTGGAGTCCCGTGGTGCTCGCGTTCGAAAGATCTCACCGCTTACTTCGCAGCAAGATCTCGCTGCCCAAATCGGGAAAGCGTTGTCGCCCGACAGTGAGGCGAAGCTGTTGGTTGTCCCTTCAGCACGTGCTGCACGGGCTGTTTGCGGCACTTTAGTCGCATCCCATTTGACGAATGAGACATTAGGACATCATATTATCGTGGCTATCGGCATTGATGCGGCCGACTGTCTTCGGCAAAACGGCATCGAGGTGGACTTTGCCATCGATGCCCCGCTTCCTCAATCGGCTGTAGAGCAACTTGCTTTAAAGCGCGAATCACTCACTGCGAGAAAACAGAATTTCCTGATGAACATGTCCGGCCCAAACGCACCTGCGAACGATTCAAATGCTCCCTGGTACAATAGCCCTTTTATGAAAGCGTGCCGTGGCGAGCCCACCAATGTGACACCGGTATGGATGATGCGTCAGGCGGGACGGTACATGATCGAATACCGTGAAGTTCGCGAAAAGGTTTCCTTCTTGGATCTTTGTGCCAACCCTCAGTTGTGCAGCGAGGTTATGTGTACCGCCGTCGAACGATTGGGAGTTGACGTCGCGATTATTTTCTCCGACTTGCTGCCGATTCTGGTTCCGATGGGATGCGATCTGGAGTTTGTCAAAGGAGATGGACCCGTGATTCATAATCCGGTTCGTACCGCGGCGGACATCGATCGAATCAAGCCACTTGAGTCAAATGCTGAGCTTCAGTTTGTGATGGACACCGTCACGCAAACACGAGCTGATTTGCCAGCCGACATGCCTTTGATCGGATTCTCTGGAGCGCCATTTACGCTGGCCAGCTACATGATTGAAGGAGGCGGAAGTCGCAACTATGCACATGCCAAAGCGCTGATGTTCGGCGACCGAGGTGCATGGAATGAGCTAATGCAGCGACTCTCAGATTCGATCGTGATTTACCTTAAGGGCCAAATCGCGGCAGGAGCCCAATGTGTCCAACTCTTCGACTCGTGGGCGGGCTGCTTGAACGTAGAGCACTATCGAGAATTCGTGCATCCGTTCGTGAAACAAATCATTGAACAACTTCCTGACGAGGTTCCCGTTATCAACTTTGGGACCGGAAACCCGGCACTGCTACCGCTCTACGCCGATACTCAAGCTTCCGTCATCGGTATCGATTGGCGAGTCCGTCTGGATGAAGCGTGGGAAACCGTTGGGCACAATAAGGCAGTGCAGGGCAATCTCGATCCGACAATCTTGCTTACGGACCCGCAGACGATTCGCAGACATGTCAAAGACGTTTTGGATCAAGCCGCAGGGCGCCCAGGCCATATCTTCAATCTGGGACACGGGATTTTGCCGCAAACACCAGTCGACAACGCGATCGCTCTGGTTGATGCGGTGCATGAGTTGAGTCAGCGATGAACTGAGTCAGCGATGAACTGAGTCAGCGATGAACTGAGTCAGCGCTAACGCGAACTATTTTTCGCGAACTATTTTTTTTGCCGGTGACGAGCTTCCCGGCGATGAATGCAACAGTCGCGACTACCATTTCAAGCTAGATAGGGACGCGTAGCAATTTTTTCCAGCTGCGTTCCAGCAGGCTAGGCGCCGCCGCATGGATTGGCTGGTAATCAATGAATCGGCCGAGGTCTTCTGCCAGCGAAGCTGCTGATTCGTATCGGTTTGCCGGATTCTTACGCAGGCATTTCAGGCAAATCGTTTCTAGATCCTTTGCAACGGACGAGTTCCTTCTCTGCGGAGCCTCAGGGTCTTCGTTAAGCAGCCGTTTTAAAACAACGGTTTTGTCATTTCGGTTCGAAAATGGAGGCTCGCCAACGAGGCAGTTGTATAGGATTGCGCCCAAAGACCAAACTTCTGCCGCTGCATCAATCGAGGACCGGTTCGATGCAAACTCTGGCGCCATGAACCCTAGTTCTTCCGGTAAGTCCCCCGGATCATCAGCGCGAAGCATCGAAAGTCCCAAGTCAAGGATATGTGGTTGACGATTGCTATCCAAAATAATGTTGGATGGGCTAATTTCGCGGTGAAAGATTCCAGCTCGATGAAGTTGGTGCACGCCATCAGCAATGGTCTTGACGGTCTCGGCAGCTTCACGATTCGAAAACGTGTTCGCGAGGATCAGCTTGGAAAGGCACTTTCCTTCGACATATTTCATTGAATAGAAGTACTGACCATCGACTTCGCCAATGTCATAAATTGCGACGACATTGTTATGGTCAACGACAGCCGCGGCTCGCGATTCCTTGCGAAATCGTTTCATCAGTTCGTCGATGGTGACGCAACCTCTATTCGCGAAGAATTTCGAATGGATCTTCTTTACCGCGATAGTCTGTCGCGCTCCGGATTGGTTCGCGAGATAAACTCGTCCGGTCTTTCCCTGTCCAATAATTCGGGTCAGTTCGTAGTTTCCGAACGATTGAGGGAGAAGTTCACCGCTGAAGTTGTTTCCAAGAGATGACCCGCCTTGTGCCGCGGTGTCGTCAAGCTTTTTTGAGAATGCGACCAAGCGATCGAATTCTGCTTCCATAAAAAGCTCATCAGGGAATTCGAATTTTTGGTTTTCACTCACGGTCATCTTTGGGATAAATGTCGTCGTCGAGTAAATCTTCGAACGTATTTTTTAGACGACTCCGAATTCGTGACAACGCAAGATAAACCACATTGTCGCTGACATCAAATGTTTTGGCGGTGTCCTTCCGGTCTTTATCTTCCACAGCGATGGCCCAGAAAATTTTCCAGTCTCGAGGTGAAAACTCTTCCTGAACCATCTGCATGGCTTGCCGCATCAAAATTGCTTTTTCACTTAATTCAGAACTGCCACTCTCTTCCAGTTTGTTGTCGACTTCATCGACAATCGCAGCAAATAAATCTAGAGCATGCGTTCCACCTAAGCCCACCGAAACTGATTTCTTACGGAAGTGGTCTCGGCATTTGTTGTCCACGATGACTCGCAACCATTTTCGAAATGAGCCTTCACGTTTTCGTCGAAATCCGGAAATGCTTTTCGCGACTGACTTAAAGACCTCTTGGCCGACATTTTCAGCGTCTGGCGGAGACAGGCTCCAATGATGCCGGCACCTCGAATAAATCATCGGGGCGTACAGCTCAACTAGCACTTCCCACGCAGGGCCTTCGTTGCTTCTAACACGGGCCAACAGTGAAATGTTGGTGGAATCGAGTCCGTTGCTGCTGGGAACGTTTCTTTCTGTCATTGTTATTGCAGAGGGCAGTTGAGACGGAAAAAGACCGGAATTCGTGACGTTACGGTGGCGATTCGGATTATACACTGAATGCGTGACAGATTCGATCGTTTTCCATGTGCCTACCAGTTCACATGAAAAATGAACCGTTTCTCTCACTTTCAAAAGCGAAACAATGATTGCCAAAAATCCCTCCAAGCCGATAAAAAATCTCGAAAAAACGGCCTTAACGTCCACTAATCCCGGAAGCGAAATGCTGTCTCAGTCACAATGGGCCGTTACAGCGCAAACATTAAGGCTGACGCGCCGAGAAAAACAGGTATGCCAGAAGTTGTTCGAGGGAATCACTCGCAACGAAATTGCCGAACATCTTGGGATAAAGCCTCGAACGGTACGCCACTACATGGAGCATATCCACGAAAAACTCGAAGTTTCCAATCGTGTTGGAGTCGTCCTTCGGATCATCCAAATGCGCGATCAAATGGACGAGGTTGGAGAATTACGGCAGGAGCCAAAAACGACCCTAGAAAATCGTGGGTCAGCATTCCGAAATGTAAATCTTTCAACTGCCAAGCCTTCAGCTTAGGCCAAGCCTTCAACTTAGGCCAAGCTTTCAGCTTAGCGAAAATTATTCGTGTCGCAGAGCTTCAATCGGATCCATCTTGGCGGCTCGGATAGCCGGATAAAGCCCGAATAGGACTCCAACAACCACTGAGATAAAAAACGCCAGCGGAATCGACATTGGAACGATCTGCGGTTGAAGGTTCTGAGCGATATCTGGGAGTTTGGCGTAAGTTTGAGGTGCCAGAGTTTCCGTCAGCCAACGCGCAGCATCGACTAGGAAGGGAAAGATCACTCCGAGAACGACTCCGATGGCACCGCCGACCACTGAGAGTGAGATTGTTTCTACCAAGAATTGATTCGTGATATCGCTGCGTGTTCCGCCGAGTGCCCTGCGGATACCGATCTCGCGTGTTCGCTCAGTCACCGTGGCCAACATGATGTTCATGATGCCAATACCGCCAACGACCAGTGAAATTGCGGCAACAACTCCAAACGCAACCATCAGCATCAGACGTGTTGCCTTTGCTTGCTCAAGTAATTCGTACGGCACGATGACCGCAATGTCCTGCCTGCGCTCGTCATTCATTCTCAAAGTGGCTTCGATCACTTTAGCCGTGCGAGGAACCTCCTCTGGCGATTCGACTTCGATGGTGATTTGAGTCAGTTCGAACACTTTCCGACTGAAACTGCCCGATGCACGTTTGACCTCTTCATCGCCCATTTTGACTCGCATGGTCGTGATTGGAATGTACACGTCCAAAGAGAAGTCCTGAGCGGAAAGTGAACCACCGATCGCTGCTGTCGCATTGCGAGGTTCAAGAACTCCAATGACTTTGAAAAACTCTTTTTTCTCTGGCAGGAAGATCGGCTTATTAAGTGGATCTTCCGATGGGAACAGTTTTTCTGCGAGCACCGCAGCAATAACACAAACGGAATCGTTGGTTTCCATGTCGCGCGTAGAAATGAAACGTCCACGGGCAGGCTTGAGTCGCGTCACCTCCGCGTAGGCAGGTGAGCACCCAACGAGGCGACCATCCAGCGGAGTCGCGTTCTGGTTGCCTGCGTAGATGAACTTCTGTGGAAGTTCACGCACTGGCACAACCTGCTCGACGGTCGGAATCGTTTTCAAAATCGTCGCCATTTCGGCGCGAGTCACACCGAACATCTCGACAGATCGGACGCTTGCGTTGGCGTCATCTGGTGGCTTGATTGAGCGGACAATGATGTTCTCTGCACCAAGGTCTTCGATTTGCCGTTGGGCTTCCTGGCTAATACCTTCACCAATCGCCAGCAGCCAAATGACGCTGGCAACGCCGATGAAGATTCCGAGGATCGTCAAAGCGGAACGCATCGGATGTAACAAAAGGCTTTTGAGGCCCAAAACCCATGTACGGAGTGAAAACATTAGTTGTCCTCCTCGTCCGCTTGATTTGCGAGGTTAGCGTTTTTCGAAATCTGTTCGATTTGCTCAGGCGAGTAGGTTTTGCGATTCTCAATTTGTTTGTCGAATTGAATGCGACCGTCCTTAAGCCGAATGATGCGTTTGGCATGTTCGGCGACCTCGTCTTCGTGCGTCACCATGATGATTGTGCGGCCTTCATCGTTGAGACGCTGAAACAGAGCGAGGATTTCTTCGGTCGTGACCGAGTCCAAGTTCCCGGTCGCTTCGTCCGCAAGAATGAAATAGGGATCGTTCACCAATGAGCGGGCAATCGCAACACGCTGTTGCTGGCCACCCGAGAGTTGCGTTGGGCGATGGTCGAGCCTCTGACCGAGCCCAACCATGGAGGCAAGGTTGATGCTCTTCTTGCGTGATTCGCGATTAAGTTGCCCCATGTAGTAGAGCGGCACTTCGATGTTTTCGACGACACTAAGCTGTGCGATCAAGTTGTAGGACTGGAAAACGAATCCAATTCGGGAAGCACGGATTCCAGAGAGTTCATCGTCTGACATTTGGGCAACGTCATCACCACCGAGCATAAAAGATCCGCTCGTTGGGCGATCGAGGCAGCCCAGTAAATTCAACAGTGTACTTTTGCCGGAACCCGATGGTCCCATGATGGCAACGTAGTCGCCTTCGGGAACATCGAATGAAACTCCACGCAAGGCTCGAACGGTCTCACTCTTGAGCACATAGTGCTTTGTGAGATCACGAATCTGAGCTGCGAGTTTTGGCTTGGTTGTTGGATTGGTGGTGGATGACATAGGATATTCAGGTTATTTACAAAGGATGCCAATTGCATCCGCAATCCACGGTAGGGGGTGGACACACAGGTTCGCTTAACGGCCTCCGCCGCTTGGTCGTCCACCTCCGCCGCCCGGACGTCCGCCACCTCCCATTCCACTCATCATTTTCTTCATCGCTTCGACGACTTCGTCTTTCGAGATGTCGCCATCGCCATTCTTGTCAGCTGTACCAGCCCACGACTTTGAACGGTCGTCCAAACCGGCAATTTCGTCTTTGTCGAGTTTTCCGTCACCGTTCTTGTCAGAGCGTTGCATGACCATTCCCGCGATAGCGGCAGCATCAGGGCGTCCGCCGCCACCGCCAGCTCCGCCTCCGCCGCCAGCTCCTTCGCCTTGAGGGCGACCAGCAGCTTCTTCAGAATCGTTCGCTTCGGCCGTTTCTTTCGCAACGGATTCTGCCTGATCATCAGAGATCTCAATTTGCTTGTCGAGTTTCACTTCGGGAAGGTCCATCAGATCCTTATTGGCGCCCGGATTCATCACGACTTCTTCGCCTTCCTTGAGGCCCTCGAGGATGAATGCCATCTGCGAATTGTTCCCGCCAACTTTAACTTCGCGTGTTTCAAAGCCATTCCCTTTTCTCAGCAGACAAAACTGCTGTTCCTGCACACCATAGATGGTCTGGATCGGAACCATCAAAGCATCTTTTTGGGACTTGGTTTGAATAAACACAGAGGCGTTCATCCCGGGCTTGAGGGCTTCCGGTGGATCAAAGATTCGAACTTTGACGGCGTACTTTCGAACCGATGAACCGCCCCAACCGGATGACTCTGCGTACTGATTTACTTTCGTGACAATGCCCTTAAGCGATTTGTCAGTCAAGGCATCGACCTTGATCGACGCGGGCATTCCAGTTGCGATTTGAGTAATATTTTGCTCGTTGATCAGCGCCTTTACTTCCATCTTGCTTGTATCGGGCAGTCGAATCAATACTTGTGATTCGCGAACATTGGCTCCCTCTTCCAGAACCCATTCGTCGCCACCGCGACCTCGTGACTCTTTGGAGTAAACAACTTGGCCGGAGACGCCTGCAGGCACCACAACCTCGCACTTTGCAATCATTTCTTCGATCTCCGCCATCTGCCGCTCTTGAACACGAAGCGCATCCTTCTCGGATTCCAGTTTCACCTTTGCGGTTTCAATGTCGCTCTCAAGTTGAACCAGTTCTTTTTGCTGCGTGTACTTCATCAGAACGACTTCGTTTTGTTCCGCCATCGTTTTGACATTGTCGTTCCGCTTGACAGCAAGTTCAGCACGAGTAACGGAAAATTCATCAGCATCCAATTGCCGCTGCGTGATAAAGCCCTTGGCATGCAAGGCCCGGCTGTGGTCCAAAACTGCTTTGGCCTGTTCAAGTTCCGACTTCGCAGTCTCAATCAAGCCTTCGGCGTCAATGATTTGATTTTTCAGGTCCATCTTTTGAGCTTCAAAAGTTCCTTCCTTAAACTCAATCAGCGTAATATTCGCAGTTTGCAGATTCGCGTCAGCCTGAATCACGGCTGCCTTTGCGTTGGCGACGGTGATCCGTTGGTTTTCTCGCTCCTGTTCGAAGGAAGTTGAATCAAGCCGAACAAGGAAGTCGCCTTCATTGACGCGCGTACCTTCTGGAACGAGGCTAATCACCGAAAGCTGTCCATTTCGGGCACGAGCTTCGCAGCGGATCTCAACGTTCTCGCTACTTTGGATTTCGCCTTGATCGAGCACCTTGGAAACAAAGTCTCCACGCTCGACTGTTGCCATCATCAAGTCCAAGTTTGGCGTTGCAGGACCGCTTTTGTAATAAAACCAAGCAATCGCCCCGCCAATCGCGCACAGGGCGGCGCATATGAGCAGGAGCGAAGTTGCGAAGCCACGACGTTGGGTGGAATTGCGTTTCATGGCGGAAGCCTCAGGCAAATCAATTGAGTGAAAAATGGTGGTAAAGTCGGTTGCAAAAAGTCTAACTCGAATACGCAGATGCAAGTTAGAAATCGACTTTCGGGGCCCTGTTACCCTTGAAAAATAGGGTTTTCGAGGACAAGTTCGCGGCAGCGTGCCGTCGTAATTCGAAAGATGCCCTCAACCGTCATTAAACCTGCGAAACAACCGTAAGTTCCGCTAAGGTTGTCAGTGACAGGATAGATTGGATCCAGAGAGTACAAAAAAATCCCCTTCGTCTCATCCACGAAGGGGATTTGTGAACCGTCGAAAGAACTCTGGCTCTGATTATTCTAAAGGAAAGTCACACAAACCCCGCCTGAATCGAGTCTAGGCGTTTCCGCTACAACCCTAAAAGTTCAGCATTGTGGCCGGCGTGAACGTGTCCCTGTTAGGCAGATTTCTGATCGCAGCCGAAGCCTAGACCATCAATCGCTTTTTTCACTTTTTCAATTGCCTCAGGGGACACGTCTCCGTTAAGGATCAACGTCGTACCGTTCAGATCAAACTCTACACCCGGTAGAGCCAGTTCGTTTAATGCTTTACGAACTTTGGCGCCTCAGCCGCCTGGTCATGCCATGCCTGAGATTGCCAGGCTGACCGGAGTCGTGCCTGTAGTAGCTGTCTCTGGTGTTTCGGTGTTAGCCGGAGTACTGCTGCTAGTTTCAGCTGGTGTGTCAGCTTTCTTTGCAGGTGCTTCCGCCGTTTCACCACAACCGAGACTCGCTACGCTGACTGCTACCATACAGGCAACAGCAACAAAGCGAATTAGTCGCATGTGATTCTCCTAAATGAGATAAATTTGTTGAGTCCACTCGAAAATGAACTGCGTTCATTCGTAATTCAAAGGATCGACCTTTGAACCGTAAAAGAACATCGAACTTAAAGTGTAAGCAATTGAACCCAGATATTGGGGTTCGGGTTGTCCGATCACCGAAAAACACGGGAAATTAAAACGTATTTGTGGTCTTACATCCCGTTCTGAGCCAGTTTGGCAGTCCTTTTCCGAAAAAAATTGTGATCTAAAAGCAATCGGACTCCGGTCAGCCGGCGGATTCTTCGATGATTTAAGTTCTAAAACAAGCCATCGCTTGCATTTCTCTTCTTGGCGCAAAAACGGCAATCAGTATCATCTGTGTTCGATTCGGACGGAGAAATGGTTCGTGTCGATGTTGTTGTTGTGTATGTAGTGACCGTGTTGACCTTGAAAGAAAAACGAAGCGCCTGTTAGGAAATTGAATTTTGTAAGTGTTCGGATAGCCAATCGTTGGCTGTAGCTTGAATAACTGCGACAGGGTGAATCAGTAAGACAGTAAAAAAATGACCATCACGAAAGAAGCAAAAGCAGAAATCATTGGGGAATTCCAGAAGAATGAAAAGGACAATGGGTCTCCCGATGTCCAGATCGCCGTTCTGACCAAGCGAATCAATAGCTTGACAGAACACATGCGAGCAAACCCCAAAGATTATTCGACTCGACGTGGCCTTCTTGGAATGGTCTCTCGTCGTCGTCGTCTGTTGGACTATGTGCGTGATCATGATCCTGATCGTTATCTTGACCTTCTCGAGCGTCTTGGAATTCGTAAGTAACTCGATTCGTTCGCGGTTTCCAATCGCGAGATCGTAATCTGGCGACACTTATTCGTTCGCTTCCTGTTTCGCAATCTTGGCGGGACAGGGCAGGGCGTAGCCCAAATTCAAGCTTCTTGTAATCAGGTTCCTTCGGCAGGAATTGCTCCGTGCCAAATGGAATGGCTCAATTGCGCGTAAATCGTAATCACCACTGCTGTGTGGTTGCGCGATCTTTGTTTTGCGTACGCGATCCGTTTGCTGCTTTGACGACCGCTGTTGGTCCGTCAATAGCACACGCTGCAGCACGCTCCTAGCTATGTATTTTAGACAGCTATGTATTTTAGACAGCTATGTATTTTGAAATTGAATGACGTCCTGGAAAGGGAATAATTGTGAAAGTTAAAGTAGAAAAGAAAATCGGTGACCAAGTCCTCTCGATGGAGACTGGACAGCTTGCGAAACTCGCAGCCGCTGCCGTTGTAATTCAGTACGGCGAAACCACTGTCCTCAGCTCAGCAGCAACGGGGTCACCTCGTCCTGGCTTGGACTTTTTCCCGTTGATGTGTGATTACCGTGAGCGTACTTGTGCGGCCGGTAAGTTCCCTGGTGGATTCATGAAACGTGAGGGCCGCCCGACAATGAAGGAAACGTTGACGGCTCGTTTGATCGACCGTCCGATTCGACCCATGTTCGCCGATGGCTTCAAAGATGAAGTTCAGTGCCAATCGTTTGTCCTCTCAAGCGATCGTCAAAACGATGGCGATGTGCTGGCGATGAACGGCGCCGCAACTGCCTGTTTTATCTCAGCGATGCCATTCCACGAGCCAGTCGCTTCGACTCGCGTCGGCCGCGTCGACGGTGAGTTTGTTGCTTTTCCAACCTTCGAGCAACTCGAAGATAGCGACATGGACATCATCGTTTCCGGTACCGAAGGTGCGGTCACGATGATTGAAGGTTTCGCTCGCGAAGTACCCGAAGATGACATGTTGGCTGCAATCGAATTTGCTCATGGCATCTGTAAGGAAGTCATCGGGCTGATGCGTGAGCTTGCTGAGAAATTCCCAGTCGAAAAAGTTAAGTTCGAATCTCCTACGGACAACGGGCTCTTCGACAAAGTCAAAGCAAAATATTTCAACGGCTATCGTGATGCCGTTCTGACTGCCTCCAAAAAAGAGCGCGGAGCCGCAAAGTCCGAGTTCAAGGATAAAGTTAAAGCTGAAATGATTCCGGATCCGGAAGCGGACAACGCAATCTGCGGCGAAGCACTCAAAAAAGCACTCTATAAGCTAGAGGCAACTGTCATTCGCGAGTCGATTCTCGATGGCAAGCGAACCGACGGTCGTGGCTTGGAGGATCTTCGCGATATCGAGTGCCTCGTTGATGTGATTCCACGAGTTCACGGTTCAGCTGTTTTCCAGCGTGGCGAAACTCAAGCGATGGTCACCATCACGCTTGGTACGGGGCGCGATGAGCAGCGTGTCGATGGCTTGCAGGACGAGTACTCAAAGAAGTTCATGCTGGACTACAACTTCCCAAGCTTCAGTGTTGGAGAATGTCGTCCAATTCGTGGTCCAGGCCGTCGCGAAATTGGTCACGGTGCTTTGGCTGAGCGTTCGATCAAGCCAGTGCTTCCAGATGTTGACGATTTTCCGTACACGATTCGCGTCGTGTCGGACATCCTTGAGTCAAACGGCTCGTCGTCAATGGCTACCGTTTGCGGAACGACTTTGGCTTTGATGGCAACTGGCGTGAAGATCAAGAACCCTGTCGCCGGTATTTCTGTCGGGATGGTTAAAGAAGGCGATCGCCACGTTCTGTTGACCGACATCCTTGGCAGCGAAGATCACTTCGGCGACATGGACTTCAAAGTTGCCGGTTCACAAAAAGGTATCACAGGCATTCAACTGGACTTGAAGATTCGCGGCATCAGCAACGATATCATCAAGGACGCGCTGGCTCAGTCAAAAGAAGCTCGCCTCGAGATTCTTCGCAAGATGTTGACGGCCAAGCCACGTCCAGCTGAAAACCTTTCGGAGTACGCTCCACGATTGTTGGTCACGCAGATCCAGCCCGACAAAATCGGCATGCTGATCGGCCCTGGCGGAAAGAACATTCGTGGCATCCAAGAAGAAACTGAAACTGTCATTGAAGTCGCAGAAGACGGAAAAGTTATCGTCTCTGGTCTCAACGGCGAATTGGCGGAGTTGGCTTTGAAGAGAATTGAAGCCTGCACGGCAACCGTTCAGGTTGGCAAGATCTACGATGGCGTCGTCAGCAGCACCAAAGAGTTCGGTGCTTTCGTTGAAATCCTTCCAGGTCGCGATGGACTTTGTCACATCAGCGAACTTTCCAATGGTTATATCAGCGACGTTTCTGATGTTTGCACCGTTGGCGACGAGATGAAGGTGCTTGTCATCGACGTTGATGGCAACGATCGCGTGAAGCTCAGCCGTCGTCGTGCTTTGGAAGAGCTGGGACTCGAAGATGAGTTCGCAGCCGATGACGAAGATGATTCAGAAGATGATATCGATGGTGATGATGACTTCGAAGGCGACGACGATGATCAAAATGATCGTGGCAGCCGCGGAGGCAGTGAAAATGATGATCGCGGCGGCTCACGTGATGGTGGCGGCGACAGAGGTCGAAGCGGTGGCGGCCGTAGTAGCGGTGGCGGCGATCGCGGCGGACGCAGCAGCGGTGGCGGCGATCGTGGCGGACGCAGCAGCGGCGGCGGTGATCGTGGCGGACGCAGCAGCGGCG
>CAYGUE010000064.1:18378-34189 GCA_964352885.1 uncultured Pirellulaceae bacterium | reverse complement strand
TTGAGTATCTTCGGCAGTGGGTCGTTTGCGCGCATGGGATCCTGCGTATTATGGTCGAGCAACATCAGCATATCAGCTGCGTCAACCGAATTTGAATAGTCGACGACTCTTATTTCTGTAGCCATGAAAACGCTTGCGAAGAGTTTGATATAATTTGCGACGGCGAATGAAGAAGTTGACCAAAAACACAAGCCTCTTGCAAACGATACGGCGATGAAAATACAAAAGGAACGATCGAAACGTTACCGAAACATTATCAACGGTATTTCTTCGCTGAAGGCTTTCGACATGAAAGCGGCTAAATCAGAATGCGATGACAAACCATTCTTTGTTGCTCGAATCGTGAAAGAGTTAGTCGATGATGGTTGGCTGATTCGAGATCCGGCTCATGAAAACTATCGTTGGAACAAAGGCCGCGGAAATTTCCATGCTTCGACGTGGATTGACCAGAGGGTGAACGGCGTTCAGGTCACGGCAACTCCAGAACAGGATCGTCCACGCGAGAGGCTGATGGAATTCGGGGCGGAATCACTGACCGACTCGCAACTCTTGGCCATTTTGATTCGCTCCGGCCGCCCTGGGGAATCTGCCGTCATGGGCGGCGAGAAAGTTTCGAAAGCTTTCGCGTCAAAGCTCGACGCGTTACCGACGGCGAGTCAAAGCGAACTCAAGGAAATCAGTGCTTCGGTTTCGAAGACTGCCTATTGCCAAATCATGGCCGGCATTGAACTCGGGCGAAGGATTGCTGCCAAATCCGGAAGCAAAGTCGCGCACAAAATTCAGGGCAGCAGTGACGCAATCGATTTCTGTAACCGACGTTTTGCACGGCTGATTGAAGATGGAAAGCAGGAAGAATTTCACGTCGTTACACTCGACACAAAAAATCAGGTTATCGACACCCATAAAGTCACCGTCGGGACCCTCGATGCCAGCCTCGTTCATCCGCGGGAAGTCTTTCGAGTTGCCATCAAGGATGCTGCTTCATCTGTGATCCTCGTTCACAATCATCCCTCAGGCGATCCGACGCCCAGCCGTGAAGACCACCAAGTTACGGACCGATTGACGGAATCTGGCAAGCTGTTGGGAATTGATGTGCTTGACCATATCGTGCTGGGGCACAACACCTCGGTTAGCATTCGAGAATGTTGAGCCCGACGCCGAAGTCCCGGAATAATTGCATTGTTCGTAAGGTGTATTTGTAAAACTTTACATCACTGCCGGCTTCCCACGAACTGGCTAATTGTTGCGGACCGTCGAAATCCGGTGCCAACCAGCGATTAAAGGGGGTGCATATCCCCGCTGATGATCCATCGGGCCATAATTCCACGACAAAATGGGACAATCACCAAATCATGGGGGCACAATCAGACATTGACCTTGGCTGTTCGAGCAGTATAGTTCGCCATCACATCTGACCTACTTCGTGTGAACCGCAACTTAGCTTAGATTCGAATGCTCAACTTTTTTCGCCGACGTACCGGCAACTTCAAAACCGACATCCTCTCAGGACTTACGGTAGCCCTTGCCCTCGTTCCCGAGGCCATTGCGTTCGCGTTTGTCGCTGGTGTTTCACCGCTGATCGGATTGTATTCGGCCTTCTTCATTGGTTTGCTAACCGCCATCTTCGGCGGCCGCCCAGGAATGATATCTGGAGCCACTGGAGCGATGGCAGTCGTCATTGGCGGAGCTGCTTCTCTGGTTGCAGTCTATGGCGTTGAATACCTTTTCCCAACAGTCATCCTTTGCGGCATCCTGCAGATTCTGATCGGCGTGCTGCGAATGGGGAAACTCATCCGCATGGTACCCCATTCGGTAATGCTCGGATTCGTTAATGGATTGGCGATCGTGATTGGGCTAGCGCAGCTCGGAAGTTTCAAAACGCTTGCCGCTGACGGCTCATTGGCATTTCTGCAAGGCACATCTCTCTATTGGATGCTTGGCTTGGTCACGTTGACGATGGCAATCATCTGGCTGTTGCCCAAGGTAACTCAAGCAGTGCCCGCGTCACTCGTTGCGATTCTAACCGTCACGCTGATTTCAGTTGGAGTCAATTACAGTTCCAAAACAGAAGCCCAACCTGCAAACGTCCTAGCGACCGTCGGCGACATGTTGGCCACGAACTCCAAAGCAGCAAAAATTAAGGATCTCAAAGGCGTCGATGATCATGACCACACTGTTGCTAAGAGCAACGACAAGGCGAACACGTCTTGGACCGACATGAGCGAGGCCGAACAAACAACAGCTGTCGCAGCGATCGTCGAAGCTGAATCAACGACTGGAATCGCTGGTGGATTGCCGACGCTCTACTTCCTCGGAACCGATAAACTGGCACCGCTCAACTTTGAAACGTTGCGAATCATTTTCCCATTCGCAATTGTACTCTGTGGCGTTGGATTGATTGAGTCACTGATGACGATGACGTTGATCGATGAGATCACAGAAACGCGAGGCCAAGGCAACCGGGAGTGTATCGGCCAAGGCGTTGCGAACGTGGTTTGCGGAATGTTTGGAGGAATGGGCGGCTGTGCCATGATCGGTCAATCGCTGATCAATGTAAACTCCGGCGGGCGCGGTAGGCTCTCTGGAATCACGGCGGCTTTGTGCTTGCTCGCTTTCGTCCTCTTTCTGGCTCCCTGGATCGAGCAGATTCCGATGGCGGCTCTCGTGGGCGTGATGTTCATGGTTGTGGTTGGAACATTTGAATGGGCTTCTCTGAAGATGTTCCGTCGCATGCCATTTGCGGACGTCGTCGTCATGGTTGTCGTCGCCGGCTACACCGTCCTGATGCACGACCTTGCCACAGCAGTAATTCTTGGCGTGGTCATTTCCGCGTTGGTTTTCGCTTGGAACCATGCAACGCACATAGGTGCAGACATCAAGCACAACGATCACGGCAGCAAGATCTATCAACTGCACGGGCCTCTTTTCTTTGCCTCCGTTGCGTCTTTCAAAGACATGTTCAACGTCTCTGAAGATCCCGACGACGTGGTGATCGACTTCTACTACACTCGCGTTTACGATCAGTCCGCACTGGAAGCGATCAATACGCTCGCAGAAAAGTACCAAGCAGATGGCAAGCGATTGCATCTGACTCACCTGAGCCCGGAATGCCAAAAATTACTGGACGACGCTGGGGATTTAGTCGAGATCAACGTTTCGGAAGATCCTCATTATCATGTGGCTTCCGACCGACTGGGCTAGAAGTCGCTGGACAAGCCCTCACACCAAGGAAAACGTCGGAATTGTTCCATCACTGAACGATCTTGTGACGAATGGCCGGCGGGAAGACTCTGGGACTTAACAAATACCTGGCTGCCGATCAAAATGTGGGCTCACTGATTCAATCGTGTCGGTGCAGTTCACTTTCGGAGTCAATCAATCATGTCCGCAATATCCAAACGTTGCCTTCTGTTTAGTTTCCTTCTGGTCGCCATCTCCAGCAGCAGTTTCTCCAATGCCAGTCCCGACGAAGGCATGTGGTTGTTCAACGATCTGCCAAAGGAATACTTGAAGAGCAAGTATGGCTTCGAGCCGACTGAAGAATGGGCGGACAAGCTCATGAAGTCCTGCGTTCGATTCAACGTCGGCGGTTCTGCTTCGTTTATTTCAAGCAATGGCCTGGTGCTTACCAATCATCACGTCGCATTCGATACGCTGTCAAAGCTTAGCGACAAAGAGAACAACTACGCGAAGGATGGTTTTCTCGCGAAGTCCATGGAAGCTGAATTGAAAGCTCCGGATCTTGAGCTCAATCAGCTTCAAAACATCACCGATGTCACGGCTACAGTAAACGCATCGATTACCGCAGACATGTCGCCAGGAGATGCCGCTATGGCTCGGCGTGCTTGCATTGACGAAATCCAAACTGCAGCGACCGAGGAATCCGGTCTGCGCTCAGATGTTGTCACGCTTTATGGCGGCGGCAAGTACCACCTCTATCAGTACAAGAAGTACACCGACGTCCGTTTGGTTTGGGCACCAGAGGCTGGCATTGCATTTTTCGGTGGTGACGCGGACAACTTTGAGTACCCACGCTTCAATTTGGATTCAACGATTTTTCGCGTCTACGAAGACGGCAAGCCTGCAAAGATCGAGCACTTCCTAAAGTGGTCGGAAAATGGAGCTGCTGAAGACGAACTCGTTTTCGTTGCCGGTAACCCGGGCCGTACTAGTCGCATCTACACAACGGCGGCACTGAAGCATCAACGCGACCACCGCATGCCCTACGTTTTGGATTTCATTCGTCGGCGAGAAGTTCTGCTTCAGCAGTTTGGCTTGGGCGGGCCGGAGAAAGAACGAATCGCGAAAGACCAACTTTTCGGCATTCAGAACTCACGAAAAGCCTACATGGGAATGTTACAGGGCTTGCAAGATCCAAGCGTCATGGCGACGGCGAATGAAGCTGAGCAAAAGCTGCTGGACAAAGTGAAATCGACTCCAGAGTTGCAGGAATACGCGGCTGCCTGGGAGAAGATTGCGGAGGTCCAAAAACGCAAATCGGAAATGCAAGGCCAAGGCGTCTTGATCAGCTCTCGAATGTTCTCACTTGCCCAGAATCTCGTCCAAATGGCGACAGAAGACGAAAAGCCATCGAATGAGCGGCTTGCCGAGTTCCAGGATTCAGGACGAGAGTCTTTTGAACAGCAGCTGTTTTCTTCGGCTCCAATTTATCCTGAGTTACAGCAAGCCGTATTGGCGGACGAAATCGCCCGCATGTGCGAAATGCGTGGAGCCGACGACGAGTTGTGCACCAATATCCTTGCCGGCAAGAACCCAATCAACCGTGCGTCAGAGTTGATTTTTGGATCGAAACTCGCTGATCCTAAAGTTCGCCGGCAAATTGCAGCTGGTGGAATCGAGGCGATCAAAAACTCAGATGATCCGTTGATTCAATTGGCTTTGATCGTAGATGAAAAAGTCCGCGCGGACAGAAAAGTATCTGATGAGCTCGGCGAAATCGAAAAACAGGCTTATGCTCAAATTTCGAAAGTACTGTTCGCCGCAAATGGAACCTCGGTTTACCCTGACGCAACATTCACGCTGCGATTGGCTTTTGGCCCCGTCACAGGTTACCAAGAAAAAGGGAAATCGATTCCAGCATTCACCGACATCAACGGGACGTTTGCTCATGAAGAGAGCCACGCCGGACAGAAAGATTTCGACTTGCCGGAAACTTGGGCGGCCGCTCGAGGAAAGATCCCTGGTGGCACGAGAATGAACTTCGTTTGCTCGGCCGATATCATCGGTGGAAACTCGGGTTCACCCGTCGTCAACAAAGATCTCGAACTTGTTGGTCTAATTTTCGATGGCAATATTCAGTCTTTGATCGCTGACTATGCCTACACAGACGAACAAGGTCGTTCAGTCAGCGTCCACTCAAACGCGATTCGTGAAGCCTTGCGATACGTCTACGATGCGGAATCGCTTGCAGATCAACTTGGCAAATAGTTTCGAGTCGCCCCAAACAATTTTCGACTCTAAAAGACCCGGCAGTTTTACCGGGTCTTTTTTATGTGACAATGATTCAGCCTGCCACTTGATATGAAATTCTATCTCTTGATGACTGCCGTCGCGTTCGAGTCGGCGAGGACTATCCACATACTTGCTATTGGGAATCGGAATCCGTGGATTAAATATTTTGGAATTGTTCCAATCACATCGACTGCCACTTGCCAAATCGGCCGGCAAGAGGGACTTTAACTTTTTATGAGAAGGCAACACTGCCGAACCAGGCAGTACGATTGCTGCGCTGCAAAGCAAATTTGTTCTGATTTGAGTTGCAGTTTACCTGCTACGCTCGCAAAGGGGTTACTTTTAGGAAATGCCTGCACCCGCAGAGCATAGAATGTGTGGAACGGAACCAACCCAATGAGCAACGCCACCAATCTCGAATCTGACCAGTCAGGCGATTTCAGCATCGATGCGATGCTCGACAGGATCAATCGCATGGCGTCGGGCGAAGAAGTCCCGCACATGCCGGACGCTTCTGCAGCGTCTCCTGATTCTCATTCTCCCCTGCCTGGACTGGTCACAGCCGCTGCTCCACCTCTCGTATCACCAGCGGCACCGATACCGACACTTGACGGCCGAACTGACTACAACTCGTTTATTCCTCCAGAGCCCCATACTCAAGCGGAATTGAAAATCTCCGCAACACTTGTGGAAGAGTTGGCATGCAAATACCTGTTGGCGAAGGGAGAAGCCTCGATTCGTCAAATCAGCGAGCAAATCGCGGTTCCATTTAACGTGATTGAATCGTTAGTGACTCGATTGAAGAACGATCAATACCTCGGATACATCGATCAGGCAGCCATGAACGACTACATCTGTCGTTTAACCGAAAGAGGTCGTCAGCTCGCGAAAGACTACTCCAATTCGTGTACCTATTTCGGCACTGCCCCAGTTTGCTTCGATGACTACGTTGCCAGCGTCGAAGCACAAACGATCAACAATCAAAGCCCGAGCCAAGAAGATCTTGATCGAGCGTTTTCTGACTTGTTGATCGATCCAAGGATGATGATTCGTCTTGGTCCAGCAGTAAACAGCGGTCGCGGCATGTTCTTGTTTGGCTATCCGGGTAACGGTAAAACGAGTATCGCGGAAAGAATCACAGAAGCTTTTGGGCCGTATGTCTGGATTCCTAAAGCCATCACGATCGACCGCGACATCGTGCGTGTTTTCGACCCAATGAACCACGATGAGTGTCCGCTCGAGGCGCACGGTGACATTCTTACGGAGCAACGTTACGACAAACGTTGGGTACGGATTCGCCGGCCGACGATCGTCGTTGGGGGTGAGCTAAAAATGGAACACCTTGAGCTTCAGTACAATGCCGAAACAGGAATCAGCGAAGCTCCGGTTCAAATGAAAAGCAACACGGGCCTGCTTTTGATCGATGACTTTGGCCGTCAACAAATGACTGTCGATGAACTGCTGAATCGCTGGATCGTTCCTCTTGAAAAGCGGTACGATTACCTGAACACAAGCAACGGAAAGAAAGTTAAGGTTCCGTTTGATCAGCTGGTCGTGTTCTCAACGAACCTTGAGCCAAAAGATTTGGTTGATGATGCGTTCCTACGACGTATCCCCTACAAGATCGAAGTTCCTGACCCATCGATCGAGAACTTCGTCAAACTGTTCGAAATTATGTGCGTCAAGGTTTTCAAGATTCAGTACAAGCCAGAATTGGTGAAGTACCTTTTGGAGACGCACTACCTCCCAACGAACCGCCCTCTGCGGAACTGTCACCCGCGTGACCTGTTGCTACAAGTCAAAAACTACAGTCGATTCCTCAAGCGTGATTTTGAGCTTACTCAGGAAGCATTGGACTTCGCATGTGAGAACTACTTCTCGATCATGTAGTTAATTTGCGTTGACGAACTTCTCGAGGTCATCAAAAAACCTCGGGTAAGTCTTGGAAACACAGCCGGGATCTTCGATTTCAATACCCGGCTGTTTTAGACCGATCAAAGAGAAACTCATCGCCATTCGATGGTCATCGTACGTCGCAAACGTCGTCGGTTTCATCGGACCGGGGTGAATGGTGAGGCCGTCTTCGCGTTCGTCAACCATCACACCAAGCTTTCGCAATTCGATAACGAGATTGCCGATGCGATCGGTTTCCTTCACGCGGTTATGGGCGATATTGCGAATGTTCGTGGGTCCATCAACAAACAACGCGACCGACGCGAGAGTCTGCACGGTGTCACTAATATTCGCCATGTCAATATCGATGCCCTGTTTCGCTTGACCGGAAACCGTTATCGAATCGGACTGAACTGTTACGTCGCAGCCCATCTGCTGGAGACACCGAACGAAATCGACATCACCTTGGAGTGAATCGGCTCCCAGGCCAACGATTGTCGCGCTCCCTCCGACAATGGCAGGGATCGCAAAGAAATAGCTGGCCGCAGAAGCATCTGGCTCGATCGAGTATTCACAGGCCAGATAATTCTCAGAACCGCGAATCGTAAACGAAACGGGAATTCCGTTTTGTTGTTCCACCTCAACATCAACACCAAAAGATCGCATGACGGCAGTCGTCATGGAAACGTAAGGCAGAGAAACCAACTTCCCCTCGATGGCGATCTTCAAATCACCGCTGAGTTGCGGGGCCGCCATGAGTAGTCCGCTTAGGTATTGGCTAGACAGGTTTCCCGCAACTGAAATCTCAATGCCTTTCATGCCGCCGGGCTTGATAACAACTGGTGGACATCCGCCGGGCGAGATCGCTTCAACGTTGGCACCAAACTGCTGGAGAGCTTCGACCAACGGACCGATCGGTCGCTGTCGCATGCGTTCGATGCCATCGATGTAAAAGTCGCCACCCGCCAAACCCAGCATCGCGGTCAGGAAGCGAATCGAGGTACCGCTGTTTCCGATTTCAAGTTCGGCAGTCTTGTTTGGGATCGAACCGCCCTGCCCTTTGAGCACGGCAGTACACGTCAATGGATCGTGAGAAACTTCGAATCCTAACCGTGACAGCGAATGCAACATCGCTTGCGTGTCATCGCTATCGAGTACACCAGAAAGCGTCGAAGTGCCTTTGGCCAGAGCCGCACAAATCAGAGCACGATTGGTAATACTTTTGGATCCCGGCGGACGGATCGAGCTACTTACCGGACTGCCAACGGGCCTGATCGATTTGGTTTCGGTCATTATCTGAGCGTTGTAGTAGCGGGCCGACTAAATACGGTGGTGGAGGGTCACGACGAACTATCATCATGAGTTTAGGCTACTCAACAGTAAATTTGAAGCGCTAAGCGGACTGCGTCATCGAATCGTGAATTTCGCAGCAATGTCCACACTTAGTCAGATGAATGTCGATCGATGCGACCAGTTCAGCATCCGTCAGAGATTTATCAATGTACTCAGCCAAAAACTTCGTGACCTCCGAACAGGCAATGCCGCCAGGATAATTCGGGTTGTTCCGCAGGGCACGTAGTTCGTTCTTTTGACCCAACAGACTCCAGCCAGTAAACCCCGCTCCAGCAACAACAACGGCAGCGGCAGAGACGGATTTAAGGAATTGACGACGAGACGCGATGCTATTTCTGGAGCAAATCGATGCCGAGGCTGATTTGATAGCGCCTTGAGAGCAGGGCTGCCATTGAGTTTCAGATTTTTGTGGTTTGGAATTCATTGCAAAATTAATTGGAAGTGTTTCGAGAGAAAACCAGTGTCAGTCCTTTAGCCGCGTCGTTTCGTAAAACGTGTATCTTGCGTTAGATCGGCGAAAATGCAAAAGCTGATTCAGGAAAAAATCCTCTACGGTGGGATGGATAACGGTTTAGCCGGCTGAGCGTGAGGCAGCTCACGCCAGCACTTTGATCGGAGACTGTGCCGGCTCGTGGACTTTCAACTGTGGCGTTGGCTCGTTGACCTCTCCGGCAAGCTTCTCAAGCGAGATGAGGAAGATCCGACGTCTGGAAATCGAGAGTAATCCCTCAGCCTGAAGCTGCCCGAGCACGACGGTGACGGTTTCCCGTGTGCTTCCAATAATGCTGGCCATCTCCTGATGCGAAAGTCGAATCTGAAGTTCAATTTCCGACGCGGTCCGTCGACCGTACTTTTCGGAGAGCTCAAGCAGTAAATGAATCACACGCTCACGGTTCGACCTAAACAACAAGTTTCGCAGCCGCCGTTCAACCCGCTGCCGTCGCAAACCAATCAGTTTCGTTACGCCCAGCACGATCGAGGGATACTTTTGCACAATCGCCAGCAACTCATTCTTGGGAATCGCAACGACGATTGACTTCTCTGCAGCTTCCGCAATTCCGTCACGATTGGCGTCACTATCAAGCAATGCGAGCTCACCAAAAATCTCACCCGAGTCAACGAACCCAATGATCGACTGCTTCCCTCCAGGAGTCGCGTGACAAATCTTTACGCGTCCCGCTGCAACGAGCAGGATGTCATCGCAGGCATCATCCGGAAGATAAACAGCCTCTCCACGTTTGACTTTCCGCATTCTTGACTTGGATTCCAACCAAGCGACATCTTCAGCTGAGACCTGCGAGAACAAGTCACAATTCTTGATGTACCAATAACTGTCTGCCATCTCGTCCTCGGGCACGGGTTGTGGGTGAGCGATCTTTTGTCACCAACCATTGATGTTACCTGCTTAGCTTGAGCACGTAACGTCCTCTACTACAGGAATTTAACCCTAACTGTTCAGGAATGTATCGCAGCTTACCAAAGCAGCTAGCCCCTAGCGGCGTTTCCAAAAGTCGACGCTGTAAGAGACCTGTTCATGGTCGAGCGTTTCGTGTGCGAGCAAATCATCTGCGATCGCTGAAATCGCAGCCCACGCATTCTCGCGTTCCAATAACTTCAGAAGCTCGCTCGTGACGGATTGCAAAAGACGCTTTGCTGATGGCTCATTCTTTGAAATGCATAACGCGGCATTAAACGCAGTGGCCCAATCAGCAGCCCACTCCGCGACTGATTCCAGTTCAACACGCTCGCTTCGGTAAATCATCTCCGCGACCGGACCCCCAAGACTGACTCGAATTTCGGCCTCGACCATCTGTCGCTCAGAAAGGCCGCTCCAGCGAGTCACGGTATCTCCGTAGCGCGCAGGACCTTCGTCATCAGGAGGTTCAATCGTAACTCGTTCAATAACGCCACCGCACAAGACAGCCATCATCGCATGTCCGGCCTCATGCCAAGCAGTCACTTCTTCATCCAAATCCATGTTACCTCGAATCACTACTTTCGAAATGCTTTGATGTCTGCAATCGTCTGCTCCCAATCGCCGGAAAACTGAACGGCTCGATCGTCAACATAGACATGGGCGGGAGGTTTGTGTTCGCAGACCTCGTCGATTTCAATCTGATGTTTCGCCAACCAGTTGGCAATCGCCAAACGACCTTCTTCGGTATTGCAGCGAGCAGAATGCACGACGACTCGAAAATCTTTTGTGAGTTTTCTTATCGCCACGTCGACCTTGTGAATCGGTGGGTCGGCAACGACGCCTGCCCCCTGCCAGCCAGATTGATACGAATGAATCACGCCGTCGAAATCCAGACAAACGGTAAGCCGCTTTGACTTGATTCCATTTCCCTCCAGCAGGCCTTCGCTGGCAGGTTGAGTCGCCAACATTCGATCGATCGCATCGTGCCCATCAAGCCACTCAGAGTCCGCGAAAGGTTCGTCGTTAAACACGCGAGTAAAATGCTTGCGAGTGTGATGCCGTCCAGGGAGACGCAACCAACTGCCGAAGTGATTTGAACCACGACCGGCCGGGAACAAATCAGGTGGCTGATCCAACCCCAACGTCGGATAGTCGGCAGTCAACGCTTTTAAGTATGGCCTGACCGTTTCCGTGTTCATGGGACTGCTGAAAAATTGCAGCAGGTGGTAGCCGCCGTCACCGTTTGAATCCATCAACAGTGGATCAAATCCGTTCTCTTGAAGACGCTTGTACCATGTTGTCGCAGCAAGATAGTTGGCTTCGCGCGAGCCCATATGATCATCCAACGAATGATAATCGATGTCGATCGCAAACCAGCGGCTCGTTCCGTTTGCCGCTTGGGAATGGACGCCTAAAATGCCTGAACCATCCTTGGCCTTGAAGTGCTTCACTAGCGAAGAAACTTGAAGCGAGATTTTTCCTCGCTCGCGACTGAACGGCGCCGTGATCGCCTTGTTTTTCGGGGCGCCGGTATTCGACTCGCCGCGATACTTTTCGGCCAGATACCTCCCCCAAATGTCCCGCCGGTTGACCCAACGTTCCATAACCCAATCGCCAAGCTCCATTGAGCGATCCTTCCACTGTTGGCCAAGCTGTTCAAAATGAGCATCGTTCATTGGGAAAACCGGGCTAAACTCACATTCGAAACAATCGTCAAAACCGTCCACTGCTCGATGTCCGACACGCGGCGATCCGCAATTTGCCTGATATCAACTAACACTTTTCGAGCTCGTGATTATCATAAATCAGATAATCGATCAGACCTCTGGCTGCCCCATTCTACATCAGCCATCCAACATCAAGCGACCCTATGCAATCAACATCCCTCGCTCTCAACCCTACTCGTCAAGCTGCGAAAGATGCGCCGCAGCTTTTCGCGCATGATCCAAATGTCGTCACGAAGATTGTCGACGCTTCTTTGGACTGCGACAACATCGATACGGGCATGACGTTCATCGTCCTTCCGGCCTACAACGAAGGCGAAGGACTTCCTCTTTTGCTCGATCGGATCCGACGCGTATTCTCGGACAACGGACGCCCGTACCACGTGATCGTTGTGGATGACGCGAGCACCGACAATACAGCAGAGATCGCGCTCGATGCCGCAGCCGACATGCCGGTGTCGCTCGTTCAACACATTCAGAATCAAAACTTGCCAGGTGCCCTCCGAAGCGGACTCACTGCTGCCGTTGGACTTGCGAAGGAAGGTGATGTCATTGTAACGATGGATGGTGACGACACGCACCCTCCGGCATTCATTAATCCTCTGCTACAGAAAATTGCGGAAGGCTACGACGTTGTCACGGCTTCCCGATACCAACCGGGCGCGCGTGTTATTGGCGTTCCTCGTTTCCGAGTGCTTTGCACATATGGAGCGAAACTGCTGTTTCAACTGATCATGCCAATCCCCGGCGTTCGCGACTACACCTGTGGCTATCGCGCCTATCGTTTCAATGTTCTGCAGGAAACGATGCAGCATTACGGAGAAGATTTTGTCAGCGAAAAGGGATTCTCTTGCATGGCTGACGTGTTGCTGAAGATGCGAAAGTTCAAGTACGTCTTCGGCGAAGTACCGTTCCTGTTGCGGTACGACCAGAAGCAGGGATTGAGCAAAATGAATGTTAGCCAGACCGTGAGCATGACCTTGAAACTGCTCCTCAAACGCCGCTTTGGTGGCTACTAATTCGGTTTAAAAATTAGTAGGCGAGTCAGTCCCAGACTCGTGAATTTGATTTTTCTCGGTCTGGGACAGACCGACCTAACTAACACGTACTCTCACTATGAACGCGCATACTTTCTCAAACCCAACCGCCGCCAAAACCGAGAATGCCGACAGCAAAAAATGGGCGATCGTCGGCGGTGGCATGCTTGGTCTCACACTCGCAATGCGAATGTCA
Source organism: uncultured Pirellulaceae bacterium (assembly GCA_964352885.1). Taxonomy (GTDB): domain Bacteria; phylum Planctomycetota; class Planctomycetia; order Pirellulales; family Pirellulaceae; genus Mariniblastus. The sequence goes on along the minus strand of CAYGUE010000064.1, from coordinate 21,097 downwards.
AAGGCTGGACACGACGTCACACTCATTGAAGCAGCACCTGTACTCGGTGGGCTGGCTTCGGTTTGGAACTTGGGCGACGTCGTTTGGGATCGGCACTATCACGTAACGCTGCTGTCTGACTCACGATTGCGAAACCTGATTTCAGAAATCGACCTTGAAGAAAAAATGAAGTGGGTTGAAACGAAAACTGGCTTCTACACCGGCGGCAAATTCTATTCGATGTCGGACACGAAAGAGTTCCTCTCGTTTCCACCGTTGAATCTCATTGAGAAACTACGTCTTGGCGGCACGATTTTCTACGCCTCCAAAATCAAAAACTGGAAACGCCTCGAAAAACTGACCGTCGAGAAATGGCTTCGACGCTGGTCCGGCAACAGCGTGTTCGAAAAGATCTGGGAACCGCTGCTCAAGTGCAAGCTTGGTGAAGCATATAAGAAAACAGCCGCGTCATTCATCTGGGCCCATACAAGCCGCATGTACAAGGCACGTCGGACGGGCTTGAAGAAGGAAATGTTTGGCTACGTTGAAGGTGGCTATCGTACGATCATCGAACGCATGGAACAAATTCTCCAAGAGAATGGCGTCACGATCATGACCGGATGCCCTACTTCCAGCGTCAAAAAAGAATCGGACGGTCAATTCACGATCGAGTTCGCAGGTGACAATCCAGCCGAAAAGTTTGATCGCGTCATCATGACGACGCCAAACGCGATTCTTGACCGAGTCTGTGATGATCTGAGCCAGTCAGAAAAAGAAAAGTTCGGCAGCGTCGACTATCTGGGAATTGTCTGTGCTTCGCTTCTGCTGAAAAAACCGCTTTCGGTTTATTACGTGACGAATCTGACGGACGACTGGGTCCCGATGACGGCAGTCATTGAGATGACAACCATTGTCGATCCGAAGGAATTTGATGGCAACTCGTTGGTCTATCTGCCGAAATACGTTCCCGCTAAACATGAAATGTTCGAGAAGACTGATGAAGAAGTGAAGGAAAGCTTCTTGGCGGCGCTTGAGAAAATGTATCCTGATTTCACGCGTGACGACCTGCTCGCGTTTGAAATTTCTCGGGTCCGAAACGTGATGGCGATTCCAACTCTGCGATACAGCGAGAAGTTGCCTTCGATGAAATCATCGGTGGACGGGCTCTACATCGTGAATTCGTCATACATTCTCAAGGGCAACTTGAACGTCAACGAAACGATCACCATTGCAGAAGACGCCTTGGACACGGTTCTAAAAACTGAACTTCAAGCCTCATAGCGATCACCAAGGTATTTTCGCCCGCGTTCAAGGACGATTCCTTTAGCTGCATTTCTGGCCCAAGCCGCCTATTCCACCTTTTTTTCAACCGGCCAGTTCCTCTACTCGGTGAACCGCCTAGGATTGCTTACAATTAGGTTCGGTGGTCTAGACATTTCTGTCGCCCACCGACTTTCAAGCAAGTTTGGTCGTTTATTTTCTAGGGTCACATGAGCCAACAGTCCATCACGTCGCGGGATCACGCATTGCCACGGCGACTAGCAGAGCAGACACAGTTCGAAAACCTCGACTGTCGCATCTTTACAAACTCCCGCGAGATCGCGTCCTACGTCGCCGCAGAGATCGCTGATCTCATCAAATTGCGTGCAAAAGAAAACAAGAATTGCGTGCTTGGTCTCGCCACGGGCTCAACGCCCGTCGGCGTCTACGAAGAATTGGTTCGCATGCACCAAGAAGACGGATTGTCGTTTCAGAATGTAATTACGTTTAACTTGGACGAGTACTTCCCAATTGAACCCAACGCGCTTCAAAGCTATGTTCGATTCATGCGCGAGCATCTGTTCGACCATATCGACATTAAGCCTGAGAACGTCAACATTCCTGACGGCACACTCGATATTGAAGTTGTCGACCAGCAATGCGTTGACTACGAAAGCAAAATTGTCGATGCCGGTGGAATTGATTTTCAACTCTTGGGCATCGGCCGGACAGGGCACATCGGGTTCAACGAACCGGGATCAGGAAAGAAGTCTCGTACTCGATTGATCACGCTGGACCGAGTGACCCGAATTGACGCCGCCAGTGATTTTTTTGGAATTGAAAACGTCCCGCGAAGAGCAATCACGATGGGCGTTGGGACGATCCTCGATGCAAAGAGAGTTTTTCTGATCGCCTTTGGTGAACACAAGGCTCCGATTGTCGCTCGAACGGTCGAAGGCGATGTTTCGCCACAGATTCCCGCCACGTTTTTGCAGGGGCACGATGGCGTACAGGTTTTGGTTGATCAACCTGCGGCTGAAAATCTGACTCGAACGAAATCTCCTTGGCTGACAGGAACCGTTGACTGGGATGACGGCAAGGTCCGTAAAGCGACCATCTGGTTGGCTCGACAGTTGGACAAGCCAATTCTGAAGTTGACCGAAGAGGACTTCAACGAGAACGGGCTTCAAGACATGCTGGCCGCACAAGGGTCAGCCTACGACATAAATGTTGCCGTTTTTCGTTCGATGCAGAGAACGATCACAGGATGGCCCGGTGGCAAACCATTGAGCAAGCAGCAACCTGGCGATCTATCGCTTTCGCACAATGACATTTTTCCCAAACGGGCCTTGATCTTCTCACCCCACCCGGATGACGATGTCATCTCAATGGGCGGAACCCTGATTCGGCTCGCCGATCAGGGCCATGAAGTTCACGTCGCCTATCAGACATCCGGGAACATCGCTGTCTTTGACGAAGA
>CAYGUE010000064.1:0-18368 GCA_964352885.1 uncultured Pirellulaceae bacterium | reverse complement strand
GGATCGATTCGAAGAAGATTTCTGATCTGGAGTCGCATGTTGACGAGTTTTTGCGCAACAAAAAATCGGGACAAGTCGACAGTCGCGAGGTTCAGACCATCAAGGGACTGATCCGCCGTGGCGAAGCACGTTGCGCTGCCAGACTTTGCGGCGTGCCAAATGAGCGATTGCATTTCATGGAATTGCCGTTCTACGAAACTGGGCGCGTGAAAAAACTTCCATTGGGAGAGGACGATATTCAGCTGACGGTTGACTTGCTACGAAAAATCAAGCCGCATTTGATTTACGCCGCCGGCGATCTCTCAGATCCGCATGGAACGCATCGCACTTGCCTCTCCGCCGTTATTCAAGCCTATGAGCGTTGCGAAAACGACGACTGGAAATCCGATTGCGATTTTTGGCTCTATCGAGGTGCTTGGCAGGAATGGGATCCGGACGAAATTGAAATGGCGGTTCCGCTGAGCCCCCAAGAGGTCGAGCGAAAGCGGGTCGCAATCTTTAAACACGAGTCACAGAAAGACCGCGCATTGTTTCCAGGGCACGATAAGCGGGAGTTTTGGAAGCGAGCGCAGGATCGAAATAGCGAAACGGCTGAACTGTACGATCGTCTTGGTCTAGCCGAATACGAGGCAATTGAAGGCTTCGTTCGCTGGAATGAAACAATGGATCTGTAAGTCGACCCTACGATCCGATAGCGACCGTTTCATCCAAAAAAAATAAAGCCATCGCCGCATCCGTGCAACGAAGGCTTTTGTCTCGCGATCGATTAGGATCCGTTTAGACCCGGATTATTCACGAGGCGTGGGCGTCGAACCAGAGAACACCTATTTTATTAACGCACGAATTCCATGTTTGCGGCTTTGGCAATTCACCTGCTGCGGGAATTTCTCAAATCGAAATACCATTCACGTTACGCTTGAATAGTTCAAAATGGTAAACGCGACGCCCGTCGTCGTGAATCATTCCGGTTAAATCACGCCGCCGTGCGTGTTGTACGGATACATGTGATTTGGCTGGTCGATTAACCAGAAGCGATGCCACTCTTCGCGAAGCTGACGTAGCTCCTCTGAGGTGTACATTAATTGACGGGCTCGAACTGCTGGATCGGCATCGTAGGCGGCTAGAAAACAACCGACGCTACTGCTGAGTGAAACTGCCAACAGCGCCGCAACAAAAAATCGACGCATGTCTTTTCCTCCGTGATGTATTTAAGTAATTCGATCCAGTATCAAGAAAGCTGACTAAGCTTTGCTATCCAAATCTTCGGCATCAAGGGCACTGAAAGTTTAATCCGCAAGAACCGAATATTCGATAAACTTTGACAAAGCGGAAACTGCTGTCACATCGCATCAAAAAGGGCAATTGGCGCAGCTCGGGCAGAAGTCCGAGCGACGTGAAACCTAGCGCCAAATCGATTCCGACGTCGCACCCTTTGCAGCCGCGGGTTTTTTGAGGTCACCTTCGGAAGGTGGATACCGACTGCCGACCCTCATTTGTTTCGCGTACCAACCTTCATTAATCGACACCAGACGATCGCTCTCGGCTGGTTTGAATTCAGGCGGTTGTAAGGTCGCCAAAGAAGATGCATATCGCTCCGCTTGCTGCGTTTCCTGTTTTTGCGGCAATTGAATTGGGACATCCGCTTTCGCCAGCTGTTCACGATTGGAAGGGATCGCCTTCTCCACACTGCCTTCAGCTACCCAACGCTCCCATCGAACCTGTAGCTCTGACAGATTCTGATAGCCGTAGTACTGGCGAGTCGCTCGATTCCACGCCTCAAGCTCACGACCAGGTTGCTCAACGTTCATCCCGGCATTCACGTAGTCGAGGAAATGCTTTCTCCCATTTTCCATGATTAGAAACTTTGCAACACTGAACCCTTGAGCATAGAGCGGCAAAATATCCTGCGGGTAGTCTTTCATCGTAAACATGCGATTGAACGCGATGCCACGCGACGGCTGTGACGTCAGAAATTGAATCAGCATGCCATGGTTCTTCTTCTTTTCAACAAGATGCTCGACCGTTGTGCAAGCCCCCTCGTCAGCCCATCTTGGCAGCGGCCTGCGGAAATGAGTGGCAAAGATCGTGTGTGTGACTTCATGGGGAAGCACCGAGTCCAACAATCGCTCGGGAGTTCCAAAGATTTTCATATCCCAGCCAGTTGGCTCGCCTCGCTGCTGACCGTTGTACATAAAGGCAAAACTTGTCTCTCCGCCAGCATGAGGTGCAAGCGTCACCTTGATTGGGCACTTCTGAGACCACCGAGGCAGTTCTTCATCGAGCCATTGGATAGCCAGTTCTTTGCGAAAACGTTCGGCTTCATAACCAACTTGCTTGGCAAAAGCTGGGTCAGGAGCAGTGACCAAAAAATTGTCTGTCGCGAACCGAAACTGCTGGGCTTGTTGAGCTTGCGTTGGTTGGGCGAAGGGAGCAGTTAAGATAACTACGGTGAGACAGAAAAAGCAATATCGCGACATCGGTTCCATCCATGGAGATTTCGAGTCCGCATCCTGCGGGCAGAACCGATACGCATCCCAGCCAAATTCGTTCGACCAGTCTCGATTCGTTCGCGACCGTACCATATCTCCAGCGGCCAGCCCTACCCCATTCTGCCGCCCAAGCACGCTCGATGATTCCCCAAGACCTTAAATATCGAAGTATTTTTGGTCCAAGATGACGTTCAAAGAACAAGGGTTGCTGGTTCGTGCTCATGATAGGACGACAGCAATAATTGGAGGATAAGGGAATCGCTAGCAGGCTGATTTGAAATGCTTCTGAGTCTTTCAACAAGCCGTTCCTTATCGTTTTTTACCGCCTCAAACGCAAACGAGACTGTTCAGCTGCCCCTCACCAACCCTAAAAGGTGTTGGTAGGGGTGTTAGTAACTGGCAGAATGACTTGGCATCGGTAGGCTAACGGAATGACGTCTGAGCACCATGTTGGTCACCCTTCAGCATGTCCGGTAACTTTGGTTCTTCGTCGAATCCAAAGTGCTACGTTTCTGGAAGTTTGGCAGCTTCGCTCGTATGATCGCAACCTCTGGCTTCCAGTAGGGATTTCCCGACTCTGCACCGTGGTTAAGACTGTTTCATCAATGAAAAAACCGCTCGCATGAAACGAACGGCTAGAGCTGAAGCCTCGGCCGGAGTTGCCATATTTACTTTCATTGCACCGGCCGCAGTCTCTTAATTCGAAAGTTGGCGGCACTGCCATCTCCCGTCTCGCTCAAGCTGCCAAGACGTTCTGAAAGAAAACGTCCTAGAATGTTCTTTCGATAAATTGTCGATGCTGTATAGGTCCCTCGTTCCGATTTCACGCTGATCGACGTCGCCGTAAAGAAACGAGGGCGACTGGTATACCAACCAAAAGGAAACTGGTCGGCTCAGGAACAGCCGTGAAGTTGAACGTGGTGATAGTATCAAACCGCGGATTAATAGCGTGCGAATGACTTCCACCGGAAATAGTAAGAGACGATCCAAAACTGAAACTTCTTAATCCAAACGGCGTTGAAACTGTTCTAGTAAAACTGGGTACAATATGCGAATGAGAGCCAACTGACCCAAGTGAAAAATTTCCTGGGCCAATAACAATATCGCTAGTGCCTCACTGGTTGCCTGATTGACGGCTTCCGATCAAAGTACGTACGACCGACAGACGGTGTGTAATGCGACTGGGCCGTCGACTCCGGGTCTCCGTTTGAAACTAGCCAATGACGCTGTAATCGATGTTGCTTTCAGGCATGCACAAACCTTGAGCAAGATCCAAAAGGTACAAAATTTCGGAGCTACTTCCATTCATCACTGCTGGGCCATCCACAATCAATTCATCCTCACAACCTTTCTGTGTACGCTTCAATATGCGACTTCGATCCAACGACCTTGTACACATCCTGCAACAATCGATACCAGGCACGCGACTAGCGCTTACCCCGACGGGATACTCAGCCGCTAGTCAATCAAACCTTGCAAGTCCGCACATTCAAAGCTTTGTTCCCCGAATTCTCACGAACGTCTACTTCGACCGTTTGTACTTGGTCTCGACGGCTTTTGCTTCCATTCCATCTGGGTGAATGTTGTACGCCGTGATGATCAGGTTGTTTTCATCGATAAGATGATACTCGGTTCGCCATTTCCAGCGAGGCTTGTTTAACCCAACATCGTACTCGCCAGTGACCGTAAAACCATTTCCAATTTGTTTGCCCTGAGAAAACATGATCGCGTAATTCATGTGGAATGCGTCGATCCACGACACCTGAAAAGACTCAGACATTCCATTGAAAGTGATTAATTCCTCTCCCTCTCGTGGCTTTCCATCAATAGTGCCTTCATATCTGTGGCGTACGAATTGACCGTCAAGCACACCAACGAATTCTCCGACAACGTCAGACTCGTCGGCGAGTTTTCCAGGCTCGAACCACGTTTGACAAGTTCCTTCCCATTTTCCGACCAATTTCTTCAGAATCTGTGATGGTTGCATCTGCGACGTTCCTGTATTTGCGGCTTCGGATTTCTGTCGGCTATATCCAACGAGGTACAGTTCAGTGTCTTTGGGTGCCTTGAACTCTTTCGGGAACTGCTTGCCGGACAGGTCGTAACAAACTCGCATTGCATCCGCGCCCTTGATCTCGAAGATCGCGAGAAAAGTCTTGCCCTTATTGGGGCCGGATTCACTCTTAATCGTCATTCGTTTCGGGGTGACTGTTTCGTCGAGAGTAATTGTGCCCGCGTCGGAATGATCTTCGTCTTTGTCGGTGACTTCGTACCTACCCTTTTCGATCATGAGCGTAATCGCCTCAAAAGTAGGGAGCGGCAAGAAGACGCCCCCAAGTGCCGCACTTTTTGGTTTCCAGATCCCATCGTACTGGAACTCGGACGTATCAGTTGGCTTCCGATCGGTTTGGGAGTCCTTGCCATCGTCATTATCGAGAACTTGAATTGACAAAAGACACAAGATCAGTGCGACGAACCGATAATACTGCATGATGTATCCTTTGCGAAAATGCGTGCGGAATATGCTGGCGAACGTTTACGGATAACGTGGTTCCGGGTTTGACTGGTTATGCAAATTTGATGAGCCACCTGAATTCAGGGTGAGTAGACCGGCGTCTATCAAATGCAGATAACAGTTTGAGCTTCCTGCTGTCCACCAGTTTCCTTTGGTGGTATCTCAATATTGTAACCTTGTCCAATTGACCACTGGCCGCTCGTAGATCCGGACGTGCTACTTCCCACAAAAGTTTCTCTGTGAACAACGAAAACAGATTGTTGAACACAGCGTCACGTCAAGAACAACAGGGCCTCACTGGTTGCCTGATTGACGGCTGCCGATCAACGACCTTATGCGTATGCTGCAACACTCGATACGAGGCACGCGGCTAAAGCTTACCCCGACGGGATTCTCACCCGCTAGTCAATCAGACCTTGCCAGTCCGCACATTCACCGCATTGTTATCCGGCGTTTTGAAGCACCGGACAGGATTGAAGGATGCGTGCATTTGCCCGCACACTCCGCCCCTGTCAGTCGCAATTGTCCACCATCAATCAGCGTAAATCAAGTCGATCCTGATCGAGCATTTCCCGCATCCTTTGCTTGAACCCAGTTGACGGCCTGCCTCACTCGAAGCCGCGATGTGGTCGTCCGCGATTCAATCTCGCCCATCTTTAAAGCGAATCGCGACGATGACCGACCGGCGGAGCGCTTCGCGCCCGGACTCCGGTCGTCGAGCAAGAGTCTCCATTCTCAATTTCCGCCGCACGGATTCCGCCGAGTTCTGCGACGCGACATGATAGATTTGGTCAGCCGAATCTAGAAAAACATCAACATGAGCGCCAATACACTGGCAGCGACAACGATAAGAGTGCCGATCACCTTGAGGTGTCCATTAGTCTCCCGCTGGTGTTTTTCTATCGCCTCGAGCGAGCCAGGACTAGGATTCGGCTTCGCCAGTTGGCGAGGGCACAATATGATCCATCAATAGATTCCGGCCAAAGCCAGAAATGGAAGCATTCGAATAAGGAAGTAGATTGACACGGATTCCTATCGACTAGCGGGATAACGAATTGCGATCTATCCGGTGTGTCACGACGAGACAACATTGCAGTCGCTGTTGTTATGGGACACTCCGATAGATCGAGCGTTGAATTTTGTCGCGGTACTTGTCGTTGGCCATGACGCTCACCGTGATTCTAACGTTCTAGCGAATTTCAGAATGGACCGCCAGCTTTTTCTGGGTCAGTAGCGTCGATACCAGTTTGGACGATGGCTTGTTCCAACCTCCGACGCGCCGAACTCGCGTGTCGCCCGACGGCAACACATGCAAACACCAGCGACGAGTAAACTCTGTCGCTTGTCACTTGGCAGATACATCGATCACCAAGACGGATTCTTGTTTTTCTGATCCGGCACTTGTTCCACCAAGAATGATAAATCGCGAATCGTCCAATGGAACGAGACGATGGAAGAATCGGCCGGTTTCAAGTTGCTGGATTTCCTCCCAACTCTTGCCGTCTTCGCTTAACTGGATCACTTGTCCTCCAAACGTACTGACGACAATTCGACCACCAACATTAAAGGAAGATGTTCCGAAGCCGTCCATTGATTCACCGGGAATTTTCGGCCCATCGCTCCATTTTTGAGTTTGTCTGTCAAAGACCGAAACAGTTGTCGTTGGCCGAGCATCATCTCCCATCCCTCCGATCAGGTAAACCTTGCCATTGAGTTCGGCAAGCGAGTTGGCACGACGTTCATCTGGAGCCGGCATCGATTTCCATTCCAGTTTTTCTTGACTGAGATCCATTTGCCATGCCGTACCATGCCACTCGGAGTCGTTCCGATCGCCACTAAGCGCCCAACCACCGACGACGTACAAAATATCACCGGCGACGACCGCATCGAAACTTGAGCGAGGCTCGGGCAATGGAGCCAAGTCTGTCCACTTGGATGCCTTTGGATCGTAAACGGCGAAGTCGGTAGTGGAAACGATCTCTTCATCATCTTCATCGAGTTTGTTTTTTGCTTCGAATCCGCCGAGTCGATAAACCTTCCCGTTGTGCGAGACCAACGCGTTGCCTTGACGCCGTGGTACTTCGCCAAGAGCCTCCCACTGACTACCATTTCCCAACTTGATTCGGCGAAACTCGCCGTTTTGTCCTGCAGCGGAATAGGTGTGTGCATTCCCTTTGTTGCCGCCATAGACGTACAGGTGACCGTCGCAAACGGCGGCACCAAAACTGGTGACGGGTTCCGGCATGTCGGCCAGCGTTAATTTCTGAGCGGACTGTTCTTGCTTCTGTTCTTGTTGATTGGCAAGGCAAATCAATTGCGTGCCAGTTCGAATGATGAAGCGGCCATCTACCACAGCCACACCATAGATTCTATCTTTGATTGTCAACTTGTTTGAATGCAGTAACTCTGGTGTTGAGCCCGCTTTGTAAACGTCGGTCGCGCCTTCTTTGGTAAAGAAGTACAGTTTATCGCCCGCTCCGATCGGAGATGCCCAGCAAGATCCGCTGAGCCGTTGCTTCCAGGTCGTTTTACCGGTTGCCGCGTCAACTGCAAAGCCAGCCCCTTGTTTGTTGACATAGTAAATTCGGCCTTCGTGAACGAGTGGTGAGCCGAAGGAACACGCGGCATCGTCGTTGCGCCACACTACTTCGGTTTCGTCTGATTTACCATTGGCATCAAATCGCAATGCGAAATTCTGTTGCCGTTCACTTGATCCCACAAACGCGACGTCTCCACTAACGGTCACAGAAGCTACGGTGTTGCCTTTGACTTCGTCGAGTGACCAAATTTGTTTGCCAGTTTGAGTGGCAAATCCCTGAACCGTTCCAGACACTGACAGAATGATTTGATCGTTTGCCAAAGTCGGCGAAGTCCAAGAGACTTTTTGATTCAGATCTGTTTTCCAGCGGTTCTCGCCGTTGGCCTTGTCGACCGCTAACAGGTAACTGGGCCCTTCGTGGGCGACCAGTACATACACCGAAGTGTCGTCGATAACAATCGAGCTTCCAATTCCGTGGTTGCCTTTGAATTGCCCGTACTCATCAACCAGTGATCGTTGCCATTGAACATTCCCATCGTGATCCGTCGCGACGAGTTCGCCGCTCTCAAAAAAAGAATAACAACGATCGCCATCGACTGCGGGTGTGGGAGAACTTCTGGTTACGTAGTCCGATGCTTTGATTTCCTGAGTGCTCTTAAATTCTTTCTTCCAAACTTCTTTCCCATTTCCGAGCCCAAAACACTGAATCGTTGGGACGTCTTTCATATCTCCTTGCATGGTCGTCACAAAAATACGCTGACCCCAAATCACTGGGCTGGATTGTCCGTAACCGAGTAAATCAGCTTTCCAGGCAACGTTTTTGTCGTCACTCCATTCAAGTGGCAAGTTGGACACTGAAGTAAGGCTGTTTCCGTTTCCCCGAAACGCAGCCCAGTTGTTTGCGTCCGGGTTCTCTTGCGCGAATGTGGTCGATGCGACCCATGAAAACAGACAACAAGTAACAATGAGTGTTAAAAAAAATCGAATCATGTCGGCCTGCCGATTAGTTGAAACGGAAACTACTCTTAAAAGTAGCTAGGCCAGTGCAGGATGAATTTAGATTCACGCTCACGGCCAGCAATCCGTATTAGACAGTATTGACGGCCATCGGCAGAACGATGCTGAAAATTTCATGCTAACCTGATTGCAGTTTCAACCCAGCGAATAACGCTGCCATATGGCCAGCATCCAAAGTCCTGACATATGCGAGCGATTTCGCACAACTCAGGCCTCACAATCCGAAACGCTAGTTACTTGCCACTTGGCGAGCCCTGAGACGGCGTTCTGTTTCAAATCCGAGCCTCGTCTGCCAACAAAAAGACTGGTCCATGCTCAACGTGAAAAATCGGGTTAGAATCTACTCAGAAAATTTGGAAAAGAAAACGATGAAGAAATCACGATTTACGGACCAGCAGATCATTGCTCCGGTGATTTTCGGAAAGACCGTTGCAGAACGTGAAGCACAGAGATTCGTCGAATTACTTCCAACTTGGTGTGAGAGAGCTGTTAAAGTTTGTGAAACTTTGAAAGACTGAACTGATCCAGTTGAAATTGTGTCTGATTATATAGGAATTGTCGTGGCAGAACCCGTAAACCTCGAACCAGAACGCATGACCTGCATGGAGATATGGGGAGGTAACCGGGCCATCGACAAGCATTTCAAAGCTCCCGGGCTCGACATTTATGTTCAGAGTGCTCCCTACAAAGACAGCCAAAATGGCGGTGGAGATATCTACTATTTGACATCCTGCGCATCGGGGCGAATTTCTCGATTCTTGCTGGCGGATGTCAGTGGACATGGCGAGTCCGTTTCGGCGATCGCGGTTTCTTTACGCGATCTCCTTCGCCGAAACGTGAACAAGATCAGCCAACAAAAATTCGTCACTGAAATGAATGTGGAGTTCGGCGAATCGGGCGAAGCAAGCGGATTCGCCACAGCCGTTGTCGCAACGTTTTTTGAGCCTAGGAAAAGTCTCGACATCAGCGTGGCTGGACACCCTAATCCAATCTACTACAGGGCCTCAAAACGAAAATGGGTCCATCTTGACGCCGCTGAATTAGACGAAGGTTTGGAGAACCTGCCGCTCGGAATTCATGATGGGTCAAACTATCCCGATCGGAAAATCACCACCGCAGAGGAAGACATGTTTTTGTTGTACAGCGATGCATTTATCGAGGCCGTCAATGCAAATGATGAAATGCTTGGGATCAAGGGATTGCTGGAAGTACTCAATGGGGTCGAGCGGCTCTTGCCCGCAGATGTGATTCCATTCTTGAGAACTAAAATTGGCGCGATGGCCAACGGGAATCTAACGGATGATGACGCCACCTTGATTTTGGGGCATTTCACGTCGACCAAAGTCAGAATGCGTGACAACATAATGGCACCATTTCGACTGCTAGGCGAAGTATGCGACAACACTCAGCTCGGTCGCTAAGGCAACGGGGCGGTCGTTTCGCAACAAAAGGGGCTCGCCCTGTCCTCCGCTAACTTTCACGAAGAACCTGTTTTTCTGATAGTTGGTTTGCCCATTGAAAACAAACCCAGCGGGCGTTTAAGAACCAAGCAACGATTGCTGTGAGAGTCGCGGATGTTAAACCCGTGGCCAACTCGAAATCGAGTTTGCCTTCGTAGCCGCTGGTCGGCGTCTTCATTGCGTCTTCATTGCGTCTTCATTGCGTCTTCATTCTTAGACAACCACACGAAGGTGCCTAATTCCGTTTGAATTTCATCAATTCATCAAGTTGCATTCGAAGTTCTGGAATCGATTGCTCCATGACTGCCTCACCGACAGCTGCAAGTCCTTCACCGTTGGTGAAATCGGTGAAGCTAAACGCTGACGTATCGGGTCTGATTAGCATATCGATCGCCGATCGCTGAGCCTCTTTGGTTCCAGAACCCATCACCTCAAGTAGTCGAAATATCGTTTCGAGCCAACCTGCTTGACGCATCTCCGATGATTTAATGCCGGGCCTGTTTTTCGCAAACTTCGGCTCGAGGTCACTGCTCACGGCAACACCAACCACAAAGTCCGCTTTCTTTTGCACCAAGACATCTGCGGGCAAATTATTTAGAAGGCCTCCGTCCACCAGCGCCATTCCATCTCTCAGAATCGGCTTGGCAATGATAGGAAGGTTCAGACTAGCCAACATCGCGTCGACGATATCCCCTGATTCAGACACAAGTTGTTTCCCACTAACGAGATCGACCGAAACAGAAGAAAATGGAATTGGCAACTGCTCAAACTGGTGATCGAAGTAGGCGCGAAGCATCTTGTCCCATCCGCGTGATCGAAATTTCCAAAAGAGATACCACTTGTCTCCATTGGGTAACCAGCGATAAAACCATGGCGGCGTCAGATTTCGATGATACGCATCGATGAGATACTCCGTATCCAAACCGGTCGCATAGGATAGACCGAACATCGACCCAGCGCTGGTGCCGCTCATGAAATCAAAGGAGATGCCGGCCTGATCAAGCGAGCGTAGGATTCCAAAATGAACCAACCCTCTTGCCCCACCACCCGCCATCGACAATCCAATCTTCACGTCGCAAAGATGACGTGTGATTCGATCAATTCCCTGGCGATGCATTCGCAAGTCGGCACCGGTATTCTCAATCGGCAGGATAAAGTCCCTTTTTTTGATTCTCCCATCCCGGGTTCCCAACGGCGCGACCCTTTCGCCCTTCGGCAGCAAACAAATCCGTTTGACCTGGCCCGCCAACTCCGGTGATTGAGCGAAGAACGGCTCGAGCAGCTCAAGATCTTTCGTTTTTCTATCTGACCTGAAACACCAAAGGATTTCATTGCAAATCTGCAATGATTGAAAAAACTCCTCCGTCGAAGCCGCCGGAACGTCTAGCACAATCCGATCAAAACGCGACTGAAGGTCAGCAATTTGATGAGAAAACCGATCAACCGGATCGGCTGAGATAACTTTGACTTGGTCGCTATCAAATTGATCGTTTGACACGATGACAACACGTTCGCCACGATTTGAAAGTCGAGTTGCGACTTCGAATGCAATTTTGGGCAGGATGTTTGGGCTACGAACGAACCCGACAACTCGCGCGAAGCGCCGGACCTTAACACCGTGCATAACAACCTTCAGGCGTTCGCTAAAAGTGCGATCAAAATTTTCTCTCAACTGGGGAATCTCTTCGATCAATTCCAAGACCGATGAACGATTGATGCTCAAGACATTCGTTTCAAACTCCGCGTACAAGTCAGACATCACCGGCTCATCCGTCAGAATACAATACTGCCCGATCACCTCGCCCGCGTTGAAAAAAGCCCCCACTCGCTTTTGATTTTTCGGTCCAATGACAGCTTTGATGCAGCCCGTTAGGACAATGTAAATACAATCCAGAACATCTTCTTCGTAGCACAATTGATGCCCCTGGGAAAATGATTCCTGAGAACACTCTTCGGCAATTCTTTCCAGTTGTGAATCCGTCAAATTGTGTGCCAGCAACGTCGTTCTGAGTTCGGCCAACATTTCGCTTGTCCTTTTTCGCACTCGTGAAAGGGTTTACCTATATGATATTTTGAATGTTTGGGTTTCGTTTTTTGCAAGACCTCATGTGTTGCCCTATGCTGATCGTGCTTCTTCCTGCCGTTGTCGTCAAACTATTGCCAATTGTGGTTTGGATAGGCCGCACGCTTTTAACGATGTTGCAAAGCGGATGAAATGGGGTTGCATCCTGATCGCCACGTGACTGATTCTTGTTGCAGCAAGTTTTATCATGTAGTCAAACATTTACGGTTGGTTGTTTGGATGTCCCGTTGGTTGTTAAAGCATATCGTTCCAGAGTTTTGATCAAAGCGTTACAGCTAATTATCTAGCCCGAAAAGAAGCATTATGACAAGCGCATACGAAGACACGAAGGACAATTTCCAAACTGATAATTCTCAGGATTTTTTCGCAGCGGACGAGCCAACTTTGAACGTTGAACTCGCCGCGTCAACCCACCCGGGGAAAGTCCGAGAGCGCAATGAAGACCACTATGCAGTGATTCGAAGAACCCGCCGTTGTGAAATGCTGATGACGAACCTGCCCGATAATGATGTCGCGTTCGTGGAAAACCATGCCTACGGGTTATTGGTCGCTGATGGAGTCGGTGGGGCAAAGTTTGGTGACTTTGCATCACAACTTGTACTTGAAACCATTTTCCATGCCGCAGGCTTGGCAACGAATTGGCTGATGAAATTTAAGAGCCTCGACGCACAAGAGGTTCAATCGCGAATTGACGCCTACGTCAGTCGAATTCAAGATTCGTTCCGGCAACATGCGAATTTGGATCCCGATAAAAGACAGATGGGATCTACGTTAACGGCGGCCTACTTGTTGCCACCGCATGCGATCGTTGCTCACGTTGGCGACTCGAGGGCATACCTGTTACGCGACGGCGTCCTCACTCAAATCACACGCGATCACACGTTGGCCCAAGCCTATCTCGAGGGCGGCGCTAAACTGGAAGATGTAAAAGGTTGCAGGCATATTTTGATCAACAGTCTCGACGGAATGCGTGATGAAATTGTTGTCGAAGTTATGCATGTGGAACTTCAAACTGGTGATCGATTACTCTTGTGCACTGATGGACTAAGTGATTTGGTTGACGCAGATTCGATGATTTCCGTTCTTTCGTCAAATCCTCTGTATATAGCATCTGAAAAGCTCGTCGAATTGGCGCTCGACGAAGGCGGCAAAGACAATATTACGGTCGTCCTCTGTGCGTTTTCAGATTGATCAAGTCACTGCTTGTTGGATGCGAAAAGCGATATCTTTTGTTTGTTTGGCGAGATCCGGACTCCCTTGCGAACTAAGATAGACGCCACGCTCATTGGTTCCCTGGTTCTTTCACATCGGAGGTCTCACCGTGGTCAAAACGAACACGACACTCACAATTTATTCTGCTATCTTTTTCGCCACAGTTTTTTTCAGCGTTGACTATTGCCAAGCGCAAATGCCTTTGCCGGTTTATCTGGCCCCGACACCCGTGGCAAAAGTCCAGACGACATTCCTGCAGCATCGGGCTTACTACACGCCGACTTATTACGCTCCCACTGTTGTGTACCCACCAATCACACGCGCGTACTACGCCCCCCAGGTTCCCATCGTTCCGATGGCGACTGATCCTGTTCCAACCATCTCCGCCTACTATGTCCCGACGATTCCCGTGGTCCAACCCTATTACGCAGCGGTTGTTCCAAGGAGACTAAGGGCAAGGCACTACGCCGTCCCAATCGCACCGGCAGTCATTCGTCCAATCTATTGGATGCCGTACTAGATCGCTGACTTCAGGTGACGGTGAGTTTGCAATCTTGCATCACGACCCAAACAAAAAAAAGCCGCCCTTGGCGCGGGCGGCTTTGACCAGTTTCGATTGGCACGATTTAGTTCGCAAATGGAAAGAGTCCCAGCGGCGAGTTAGTCGCGAACCCGGACTTTTCCCCGACCGGTTACGATGACTTTGACTTCATGGTCACAGCATTCCCAGCACAATGTGGCGATTTGGCGTTTGAAAAGTCCTTTGCGCCAGCTAACGCTTGGCTGCTCGCCGGAACAACAAGCCGGGACATCTACGCATGCTTCATAAGAGCATCCGCATGGATCTTGAAGACAAAACACGGTCGGTACTGGAGGTGGTGTGCACACTGGAGGCGGTGTGCAGCAGCGACACTCTTGACAGGCACAGGTTTGACAGCATCCGTTGTCAATTGGAGCGGCCACCATTGGCTGCTGGATGACCATGGGTTCCATCAAAAGCATGGGCTCCTGAATAACTGAATCACCTAATATTGGTGCTTGGAAAACGGCCGGTGCGTCCAATTGAATCGCAGCAGCAGTTGGCGAGCTATCCTGGTTACCAACGAGCACCGAGACGAGATTGTTGTGAGTACCTGCATTTGCTGAAGCAATTGCGATCGCACTGAGGCCAATCGCCATCAGTGTCAAAAGAGAGGTTGAAATTTTCATCGGTTCTACCTGCGAATTTTGCGGATTTGGGTCATTCAATCCACGCCTGGGTCTAGGCGTGGGGGATTCATTATAGTTGAGTTTGCACGTGGGCATAGCGGCAACGCCGGTGCACGAGAGCGTTAGAGCGAATCGATATCGGCCACTGTGGGCCTTTTGGCCGAAAAGCGTACTAACTATCTCAGCCTTCCGCCCCTGCGGCGAGACTTGGCGACTGCACCTACACGTGCGTTTGGATACTTTTGTAACGCTGCATTGGTGGCTTCGCGGCTGTCACGACCGGGAACAACAACGGACATCGGCCTACCGCCATTAGGTGGGTAAAGCGCAACCTCCCAAAGATCGAATAACCCGGCGTCGTAAGCTTGTAATTGGAGGTTTACTTCTGAAACTTGCCTCATACGCTCGATATTCTCAGCATTCGCTTGGGCCTGGGCCCGCAAATAGAAGGCTTCCTTTTCCTGCGTTTCCGAGTCGTCAATGGCAGCCAACCAACGATTCCAACCAGGTTCCAACGCATTACGATCCGACTCTGAGAAAAAGAAAAACGGCACACCATACCGATCGCCGTTTTCTAACTCAAGCAACACTCCCTCACATTCAAAAGTCTTTTTCATTTGGGGGGTGCGTCGCACCCATTTCTCTAGTGCTTGTTCGTCGTCGATCTCTCTACCCTCGAAATGCCCCACGATTTTCGGAACCATTTTTTGGTACACAGCAGGCAGATTAGCAAGCGGTCGGTCATTCACGTAAATTTTGCCGCGCTGCCGCTGCACGGTGATGCTTCGCTGTGCAAAATCAACTGCGATGGCCTTCACTTTCAACCCGCTTTGCATTGTCCAAGTTTTCAAGGAACTAGCTGAATCGTTTAACAGTTCACTCGCTTTCTCAGATTTCAGGAATTCCTGGTCCTGCTTGGAAAGATCCTTCGTCGCAATCGAAATCAACTCGTCATTTTCCTTTTCCAAAACGACATGCTCATCGTCATAGGCGATCAATTGTGCTTTGACCGTGTATTGACCGCTTTCGTCGCCCCATTCGCGCATTTCTTGCCCCACGATCATGGAAGCGGCGAATGTCAAATAGACAAACGAGACGACAAACAGTTTTTTGCTAATCATTGCGACACACTTTCTTTTCAATTCATCGTACGAGAAAAGAGGAAGACGAGCAAGCAATTGCCACTCCTGTCCGCCTCGCTCTTTTGTTAAACAGTCATCAATTACTTTACAGTAGATGGCTCGGGAGCGGGTTCTTGGTCAGATCGGATTCGCAACCGTGACGGAGAACATTCTCGGTCAAGTTGTACAGGCCTGCTTCAACCACGATGTCTTTATTCTCTCGAACTTAAACGCAACCCGTTGATTTTCTTCGTCAACGCTCCCTGATACAGGGATCACTTCATCGGTCAGGTCAAGCTTCAGGTTTCCGCGAATCATGCCTTCTTTGTTGAGGGCCAGTTTAAGTGTCAAGCCAGACTTGGTTTAAACTTCCGAAACGACGGCGAAAACACCCAGAGAAAGCCAAGCCTCATCAGCTTTTTCACACGGCCGAAAAATACTGTCCAACTGATCGACCTACCGAAGGCACTGGGCCGGATTCACACATTCAGAACAAGGTTCGGGCTACGAAAACTCTTTCGCCGGAAGCCTAATAAGGCGTCCAATAAACGGGATAGATCAGCGCCGCGGGAACAACCGCCACACCCACCGTCGAAACCCGATAACGCTTGTGCACGTGCCTATGAAAATGTTTGTGGCGCGGAACGACGGGAACATAAAACGGTTGCGCTACCGGAACCGTTGGCACGTAATAAGCCGAAACGGGACCGTATGCCGTCGGAACCTGGGGAGCATAAAACGCAGCGTAAGTCATTTGAACATTCGCGGTCCGAGCGCGACTGTTGTACGACCAAGGCACCGGTTGCATCGGCATCGGCGAATTGGCGACCGCAAAGGTCGACTCGTAAACCTGCGCCTCGCTTTGATCTACAAACGAAAAATGAACTGCAAAAATGATCATGGACAAAAACAGTTTCAGTGACATTCGTTTCATGATTTGGCTCCCGGGTGGTTTGATACTGCTCGAATGACCAGTTTGCATTCGTTCCTAAAAAACAACCCCGAGTCTAATTCAATGTCGCGCAAATAACAGCAAAAAATGAGTGCGTTTGTTCTTGTATGTTACGCCGGGCGCATTTTTCTGGTGGCATCAGTCTCCAATTCAATTCCGTCGATGTGTCGTGTTGTTCGCAGTCCGCCTGTCGAGCGCGATCGCAATGTTTTGTTCCAGTTTTAGCGGAGTTCGTCGTTCAACGCTTGGGAATCGAATCCACTAACAAACGCCAAGCCTCAACGGGTTTGGTAACCATTCTCTACACAGAACCCAAGGCGTTGCAATCGCCCCAACGGGGGCCCAATGCCAGCCTAGGTACTGTTGAACCACGGCTCCAGGGGGCCACACAACGGAAAACGTGGTCCTCGTTTTTGGCTGGGCCGGGCGCTCGCCGCACACCGCAATCCAATTTACGACATCCCGGTATCGAACGCCGTACCGCGTCGGCCGGAGGGGCGGTATCCGTTGGAAGTTGTTTCTTTAGCTCTTCCCAGTCTGCGTCTTTTTCAGTCACCGTGACGTAGCCGGTTACACTTTGTAATTTCGGTGATTTGAGCGTTCGTCACTTCCGTCGCGTCCATCCAGAAGCCGTCGATCGTAACTTAATTAAACAGGAGGAGCTTGTCGTTGGTAACGGTCACGTTCTGTCTCCTAATTTTCGCATGTCGTATTCAATTAAAAAATGGGCTGACAGGAACGAAACTGCCAGCCCGTTTTGAACGCGAAGTTGCCAATCAGCTATTTTTCGTCAGCTGGTTTTTCCATGTGGAGCATCAACCATTCTTGAGTCGAGCCGTCTTCAAAGTGAACCAACATACTGGTTTCATTCTCGGTCAAATCCTCAATTTTGGTCTCCATGATGGGAGTCGTTTTTCCGGCGATCGTCCACGCGGCACGTCCGCTTTTCATATCCAACATCCCTTCGACTGGTTCGTTCTCGTCGGTCGTTTTGTTGTTCAACGTGCCGGCAACAATTCCCTCTTTACTGACTGCCAGTTGCAGAAATAGATTGGGCGTTGCATCCGATTTGGAGTTCTCTGAGAGGGCAAATACACCCAATGGCAACCACTCTTTGCTGGGAGCAATATTTTTGACGAGGTCGCATTGGGGCACTTGGACGCCTTTGGAAACCAGAAACAACATCTCAATCAGGGATCGCAATCCCACGTCAACGGTCTGCCGTTTCTGATTCGTTTCGGCCAAAATTCCTTCAAATGCTGACTCGAAATCGTAGACCAGGAGAGCCGGGTCCAAACCGAGAAGTTCGACGATCGCTGCACGTTCCGGAGTGCCAACGGCATCTGCGGAAAAACGTAGAACCGAAACCTGTTCCCTGCGAGACAAAATGAGTTCGCCTGGACGATCAGAATCTTGATAAACGTATCCAGATCCGGCGGCCTCGCGACTCTCTGCGGCGGTAAGTGTCGAGGCGTGGATTCGGGAACTCACAGGTTCAAGTTTTTCGATCCGCCCGACCTCATGGATTCCAACGGCATGCCCCGGGCATTTTCACCGATCGAGAAACCCCTGTCAGCTATTCAACGCAAGACAGTGCCCGGTGAATCGCCGTTGAACGAAGTGCGATGCAGCCTTGGGTAACGACACATTCTCCTGGTGGCCCAACACTTGCAATCGGACAGAGGATGGTTCCATCAAGTTTTCGCCACAATTTGTCAAGCGTATACGGGACCGATCCGGAACTGACATTGCCGACATCGCTGGTCATCCC
>CAYGUE010000063.1:0-34217 GCA_964352885.1 uncultured Pirellulaceae bacterium | reverse complement strand
GGATTGAGTGCGTACTCTGTGACTCGGTTAACCTGCGTCGGCTTCATCGGCCGAACGCACGAAATGACGTAGCCACGACAGCTCAGCCCGACACTCCTGCGTTCTTTTTCGCGAACCATTGGTTAGCAACTATTTTGATAGAAGGTTTCCCAATGTCGATTTGGATATCGGCAATTTCCAGCAGGAAAAACTTCCACTGAACGGTTGGACGTACACGATGTCGTGCTCGTGGCAACGAGGCCACATCATGACACTCACGCTCCGGAAAACGCTCAAACGATACTTCACAAACTGCAACCTTTCGAACGGAACCCCAGGCGGAGTACCGTTCAACGCTCAACAAATGGGAAAACTGGAATCCTGAATTCTTTATCAGCCAGTTGGGGCGAAAGGAAATCGCCTAGTGGGTGTGCTCTGTCGCCTCATAGTGCAACTTTAGCCAGTCAGCACCGAAATCATTTTGAAAGTCACGCCATACGACGTGCACATGGTTCGCATCGTTCTGCGTGTTGTCGTATTCAAAAATAAACGTCGGACCTTGAATGCGATAATAGTGCCGTTCGCCGGGAGCAATCTTTCCTGCCCACGCGAAATGAATTTTCTCAAAGCCAGCAGCTTCGATCTTTTTACGGTCGATGTCAGCCAATTCGCCGCGCACCTTGCCAAGGTAAACTTCAACCAGCTCACGCAGCATCTTTTGCTGAGCTGCATTCATGTCGGCCGCTGCGATTCCTGCCGGAGCCAATGGAGCTGCGTCACGCCCCGGACCATTGATCACATCATCAGGAGCGTCCACGGCGACGATTGCCGTTTTCTTCTGCTTGACCGAGAGATTTTTGATCAGCTGACGACCAAGATCCTCTTCCTTTGCGAGTACACGTAGACCTTTCAAATCACCGACGCGCACTTCTCCTGGACTGGCCCCAAAGAATGCGGGAACGGCTGCAACCTGTTTGCCCTCAACGATCGTAAAGCTAATTGAAAGATGATGGCCTTCGATCCGCCAGCCCCAAGTCGCCTCTTTGGAAGGAGTGCCAAACAGGAACAGGTGATACTTTGCAGGATCACGCGTGGCGCTACCATTCTCCATTTCATGCAACACTTGCTCCAATGCCATCACTTGCATGGCTGTCGAAAAACCTTCATGGCTGAGTCCGGTCTGAACGAGCGACAATGCAAGGCCGCGTTGGTGCGGCTTCATCGCTTTCATCCCCAGACCTTTTCGTTCCATCGGAATGAATTGCCAATCCTTACGCAGCTCATCATCGAACTCGAACTGGATTGCTTGTGTCTGGTCTTCGTTGAGTGACTTGAGCAACAGATTTGCCGCTGCGTTCATTTCTGCAGCGATATCATGCGCGTGAAGCATCGAACTCGACGCGAGGACCAACAGAATTGCAAGCGAGAAAACGTGGCGATACGAAGTACAAAGCATGTGGGTGGCCAATTGAGACTAAATCTGTGTAAGGGACCAGTTTACCATGGCAGATCGCGCAAGTGTTGAGGCTCATTTACCCACCGATGACCTGCGACGTAACTAGGCCGGCGGCATCAACTAGGCCGGCGGCATCTTTCGATCGAGCCGCTGCATGAGCTTCAACAGCGAACTTCCAATCGCCTGATAGTCACAAACGGCTCCCTTGCGAGGCCGCACAACGATATCCAATCCGGTTGGCAGCTCAGTTTGTTGCAATCGAAAACCTTCACGAATCCGGCGTTTCCATCGATTGCGAACCACTGCGTTTCCGACTTTCCGACTCACCGCCAAGCCCAACCGTGATTTCGACCCATTGCGTCGCGCCCGTATCACCAGCACTTCGTCCGCAGCAAAGTGATTCTCGTTGTAGACGCGAGAAAAATCATCGCGTGACAACAGTCGTTGGCTTTTTGAATATGGAAATTTCTGCGTCACGATCAGCGACCCATCGAGACCAATGCCGTGACGAATCCGATCAGGACACCGATCAAAAGAAAGACGCCCGACGTCACAATCAAAGTCAACTTCGAAAACAATATTTCGTCCGGCAAGTGACCGGCAGACTTGTATTTGCCCGCAACGCTTGTGGGAATCGGCGGCCTGGTTCGCATCACGCCGCTATTTGATCCGCCTTCGGTCACCGAGTCGTCGCCGTTCATCGTTGCCTGAGCACCGCTGTTGTCCGACATTTCTGACATCGCAAGTTCAGCAATGTCCATGTCCGGATCGGTTGGCTGCGCATCCACCGATGATGCTGGAGAAGTCCAACGCGGTTGCTCATCGAGATCTTCATCACGCAGCGGACTGTTGTCTTCAGCCCAAGGAGATAGACGCTCGGCGACTTCGTTAGCTGTTTGAATTCGCTGCCGCGGATCCTTCGCCATCATGTCGCTCATCAAGTCAACGAATTCGTCGCTGACATCTTCATTAAATCGTCGCGGATGCCACGGTGTTTCTTCCAAATGACGTTTCGCTTTATTACGCGAGTTACCACCAGGAAACGGAACCTTACCCGTGACGGCGTAGTAAAGCGTGCAACCCAACGAATAGATATCGCTGGCGCTTGTAATGTGATTCGGGTTCTTGATTTGCTCTGGTGAAAGATAATCTGCTGTGCCAACAATCTTGCCGACGCGAGGATCTTTCGGATCATCCAGACAAAACGCCAAACCAAGGTCAGAAAGTTTTGCCACGCCATCGGGCGTTACAAGAATGTTGCCGGGTTTGATATCACGATGAATCAGCCCACCCTTGTGAGCTTGTTTGAGCCCCTCAGCCGCTTGCCGAACGATGTTGGCTGCCTGATTTACCGAAAGCTTACCCTTGGTCCGAACGAGCCGGCGCAAATCAGTTCCTGGAACGTACTCAACGACCAAGTATTGAACATTGCCGTCTTCACCCGCATCGAAGGCTCGCACAAGGTTCGGATGATCGAGCTTGGCTTGGGCTCGAATTTCACGACGAAAGTTTGAGATCGCTTCTGGCGTAATCTTGTGAAGTGGCAGAACCTTGATCGCAGATTCGCGGCCGAGCAATTCATGAACGGCTTTGAAGACTTGTCCCATTCCACCCTGACCAATCCAGTCAATGATGATGTAAGGACCAAGCGTCAGTTTCGTGCGACCGCTGAGCAACTGTTCGGCCTGATACTCTGACAACAGCTTCATTTTTACTAGCTGCCGCGCGAGCTTTTTATCGCTGACGTCACGAACAGCCAAGACTCCATCATGAGTCTGCACGACGGCAGTGGTCGCAGTTCGTAACTGTTGTTCAGTTACGAGCCCGCTCGCTATCGCAGCATCGCGAAGTTTTGGCTTGAGGGCGCTCATGGATGGATGGTGGAAAGAGGACGTGGTTGTCGAACGAAATCATAGGTTGTAGCCACCGATTTTCCAACAATCTGGGATCTCAGCCTCAAAATGCAGCAAATTTTTTTGGGTCGGGTGGGTAAATTCGACGGATTTGGAATGCAAGGCAATCCCATCGCCCGGGAATCGTGCTTTGTTACCGTACTTCTGGTCACCCTTAACCGGAAAACCCGCATGAGCCAACTGGCAACGAATTTGATGTTTGCGACCGGTATGAAGCTCAATTTCAAGCAGTTGCAGACCACTGCTCGTCCCCAGCACTTCCCAGCTTAGCTTTGCTTCTTTGGCTTGCTTCGGGATTTTTCCAGCAGAAACACGCTGATTGGGAACGCACCGCATTCTCATCGCGGGTTCATCTTTGAACATCCAGTTCTCCAAGAGCCCACTTTCGTCGAGAGAGTCACCACGGGAGTCTGGTCCAATGATCGCCCAGTAAAGTTTCTTCGTCTCGCGATTCTTGAACTGATTCGTCAGCCGAGCCGCAGCTTTCGAAGTTCGGGCGATCACGATGGCTCCTGACGTGAGAGCATCCAGCCGACTAACGATGCCGAGGTACACGTTTCCAGGCTTGTTGTATTTTCGCCGAATGTAGTCCTTTGCCAGAACGATCAAACTCAGTCGATCTGCTGCGACTCCCATCGTTGCCAAACCGGCGCGTTTATTGACCACCAACAGGTGGTTGTCTTCGAACAGGATCTCTTCAGGTTGGAGCGGAGTGACTTTTGGCATGTCGGAATTATAGACTACAATCGCTGCCATGAATTACGATTTGATCCTTGCCAGCCAGTCACCACGCCGCAAACAACTTCTCACCGAAGCAGGCTACACATTCATCGTCGATGCTCCGGACGATTCCGTTGAACGCGGAATCTGCAGCAAGTGCTCCCCCGGTCAACTGGTCGTCGAGTCCGCATTCCTAAAAGCCGCCGCAATCGCGATCCGGCATGAATCGGGTTTGATTTTAGCCGCTGACACGGTTGCCGTCTGCGGATCGGAAACGCTTGGCAAGCCGACGAATCGTGAGCACGCTGAAAAGATGCTGCGAACGATGTCTGGAAAAACGCATCGCGTTCTAACTGGCGTATGTCTGCGACTGGCGGGAACTGCAATCATCAAAACGTGGTTGGAGGAGACCACATTGGAAATGAGTGTCCTGGACGAAGCATTGCTTCAGCAGTACCTGGACACCGACGGCTGGGTCGGCAAAGCAGGCGCGTTCGGTTTCCAGGATGGGCTCGATTGGGTACGCATCAAGGAAGGACTCGCGTCGAACGTTGTTGGATTGCCGGTTGAAAAGTTGCCAGAATGGATCGATTCCGTTTGCGGAAAAAATGAAGAATCACGCGGAGGCGAGGGGAACGCGGAGTAAAAAGATGCACCAAAATATATTCAATCCAACTATTCTACTCCGCGATCTCTACGTCTCCGCGTGAGTCCCCCAAGCCACAACTACTTTACCCGTCATACATCTTCGATTCAGATCGAAGCTCCAGCAGCATCGCCTGCAAGCGTTCGCGAATCTGCTCCATCAACGGATCATGATCAAGGCCACGTTCGCGTTTGGTTGAGACTTCGATTGGATCGCCGACGACCGTGATCGCTTTGAGGTGCCCGTGAACGCGGCACTTGTCCGTAAAGTCTTCTTCGAACTTTTCAACGGTTTCCAAAAGCCGATCAACCGAAGGATGCTCCGTTACGTATTCCTCCGGGTAACAGTCGACTTGCTGAGCCAAATAGGTTCGTTCAAGATGTTCCCATCGGCGTTTGCGTTCCGCCAAATCCATTGAGTCGCCGATCATGTCAGGAAAAATCTTTACGCGAAGGTTCTTGATTCGAATCTGAATGCCGCCTTCCTGCGCCCCGTCAAGCCAGTCTTCTTCTAGCGGATGCAGCAAATGATTTACCATATTCGTTTGACGCTCCCGCAATGTCGCTCCGTCGGGAACCGGACAACCGAATTGCAGTTCCTTGATTTTCAAGAGCGCGTCGCCGACTTTCACGATTCGATCCACCAACGGCAAGTCCGTCTGCGGAGCCCAACTGAGACGTTTCTCGATATCCGTGAGTGCTGCTCCAGCGGCCTGAACGACGTCGCCCTCAAACACATACTTGATCGCCACCGGATGCACGACGACTTTGCCACTGCCGATCTCATCTTTCGCACGACGTTTTGCAGCAGTACGCGCGATGAAAGACGGACCATCCATCAACGCCATTAACCGATCGTTCGTACGACTGGTCGTTCCTTCAGGAAAGATCACCAACGGTCGCTCGGCCGTTTTCAGAATCTCAATCGCGTGATCGATGGCGGTTCGATCCATGCCTTCACGATTGACGCTGAACGCACCCATCATGCGGATGACGAAGCGAATCATCGGGCCTTGGTTGAAAAGATGCCAACTAGCCATGAAATACAGCGGGCAGCCTGCCTCCATGGCGATATTGTGCATTGTCGCTGGATCAGCCAACCGCGGATGATTGGGAGTCATCAACACGGCGTGGCCTGCATCGATTGAGGCTCGCAGCTTTTCGGCACCGCGAACTTCCTGATCCCAAACGCCTTCTCGACGACGCAATGTGGTGCGATGAAGTTTCAGCTTCGTGTAAAGTTTCTGAGGCCAGCTGGTTTTAATCGCCGGCACGAACTTGTACGGTTTTTCAATAAAGATACTTCGATGCATCCCTCTAGTTCTCCGCCGATTCTTGTTGCTTATCTTTGGGCATCGTCACATCGTCTGGCTTTTCGTGCATTGCCATAAAAGTAATGAGCAGCACAGACGCAACGACAAACGCGGCAAACCAAGACCGCGTCCAAAGATACTGTTTCGTTTTTTTGCTTCCGGAGTTTTGTGGACGAGTATCGATTCCTACGGACCCAAACACGACGGCAGTACCCAAAACAATGAACACAATATTGACCAGAAAAAGAAGTAGGGCTTCGATGCAGAGTCCAAAATCCCCGATTGCCAAACACATGCCAGACGTGGCAATCGGTGGTACCAAGGCAGCAGCAATCGCCACTCCAGGGATCGCGCCATTGAGCCCCTTTCGGCTCATTGCGTAGGCGCCAGCGATTCCGCTTGCGAAAGCAACGAACAGGTCCTTGAAATCGGGATAGTCGCGGAACCGCATCTCCGAGGTTGCTTCAAAACCTGGATCGAACAACATCAGCAGACCGACAAAAACGCCGATTGCAAAAGCATTCGCAAATCCGATCAACACTGCCCAGCGAGCTTTTCGAATCAGATCGAGGTTCCCTTGAATCAAAGCAAACCCGATCCCTACCAGAGGCGTCATCAAAGGTGCCACCAACATGGCTCCAATCACGACAGCTGTTGAGTCGTCAGCCAACCCCAACGCAGCGATCAACGTAGAAAGCGAAATCAAAGCGCAGAAATCAAAATTGAATTTAGAATTCGTCTCCAGTTTCTCAACCAGCTCGATTCGCTCTTCGCGTTCGAGTTGCGGCACCACCTGTCGGATCCATCTCTGGACATCACGGACGACTTTGCGGCCGATCGACACCGCAGGGCGAACGACCGCCATCGACTTTCCATCGTCCTTGTTCCGCAGACTGCGTACGAGTGCACGAATTTTCTTGATGTTGCGACTCCCGTACAAAACCGTGTCGAACGTTTTTGATTCCTGAGCCTGGATTCCTTCGATCAGTGAATTGCCAATAAACTCTTTAGAAATGAAATCACTTCGTTTCAAGCCGCTCGCCGAGAGGATTCCATTTGCTTTTCGCTCGGCAATTTGTGGGGCAACTTCATCGTTGTCAGGCCAGACATACAACAGTGTTGCTTGACCATTTTCGGTCGAACGTGCGAGCTGCATCGCTCGACGCGCCGCCAATGGTGATTCACTCTCAGAATCGGCGGCAATTAAAACCTTCATCGGCTTGTCGAGCGCCGGAGGACTGCCCCAGACCATCATGGTCTCGCAAGGCGCCTGCAAGAATAGTCGCTGCGCCCATGGCGCACTTTCTTCGTCAGATTTTAAATCATTGGCCGCCGGAAGAATCAGGCGAATTGACTCCAATGAATTGACCAGGTCGACAAGAGCTTCGGCTGGGTTCGCGGCCACCAACTCACGCGTTTCGACCACGATACGGTCCACCCCGGCGTAATCGCTCCCCTCGGCAACGTCCTCCTTCAAGACGACACGGTCGCAACTATTGAGCATGTCGAACACGGCTTGAAAAATCTCGTGCTCGGCCGCTTCGGCCTTGAGAAGAGGATCCCACTTCGCAGCACCTTTTTGCCGCCGCGGCACGATCACCATCAGATCGTAATGCTCTGCCGAAGCTGCTCGAATGCCCCAGTTGATTAGCCGTTCAACCTGGGAAGTCTCGTTGATGTAGATGGCAATCGGCATGGCAGGGGGGCTTCGCTCTCGAAATTTCACTAACCGGCCAACGTGGGATTGACTATCAACCGCTGAAAGCCGGCGTTACGATCAAGCAAATGATTAAGGCTGGAGCCACAACCACATTAGAACTTAGACTATCGATTGTAACCGATCCCGAACGTCAAGCCACGCAATCCAAAGTCGCCTTGTGGGAAGGCCGGAGTGCCTCCGCCGATCCATGTCTGGTTCATGAAGCCAAATCGACCAAACACGGAACGATTTTCGCCGACGGTTTTCGTGTACTGGACCGCAACGAGGAAATCCAGAATCGTGACAAACTCGTCCGCGCCTAGCCGATTCTCAAGTCCAGATTGTGAGTTCGTCACAACTTGATCGCGTTGGCCGAACAGGACCGACCCACCGAACGTCGTGACCAACTCCAACGGCGTGTGACCGATCGGACGATAATACTCAAGGACCGCTCGAGGGCCAAAAGCACGCATGTCGGAAACGGACTGAAGCGATTCAACCGTTACACCGTCTGCAGAAACAACATTCGCATTGAGCCGTTGTGCGATGCTGACGTACTGAAATCCAAAGTTTCCGTTGATCCGTGAGATCGGAAATTTCAACTCTTTGAAAAACGAAACCGTACCGGAATCAATGTCGATCGAGTGTTGCGTGGACAGGACTTCTCCCGGATCGTCGGCAAGGATTCGGCTCCAAACGTTTCGCCCGATGACCCACGCATTGGTATGCCCGGTGACGTTACCGTCACTGGTGAAGCTCGCAATTTCCGAATTTGAGTTGATATTGAAGTAAGTCAACTCCATTCCGGGACCGTACTTCGATTCGAAACCAAGGCGAACTTTTGGGTGGAAATCAGAATCAAAATCCAGAGGAATTGATTCGCCAAAGTTCACGGCTTCTGTAGCGATTGCGGTGTTACCCTGGAACTGAGGCTCGGCCCAAAGAATTTCTGCCGAGTAAAAAAATCGCCCGGTGGCGATCATTTCATTGAATGGCGGAAAGTCACGTTTCTTGGTTTCGAAGTCAAACTTTTCTCCGTCGTCCAGCGAATAGATTTTCGCTCGTTGAATTGGCGTCGGACTTCGATGACCCGCTTGTGGATTGAAGCTCGGAATGTACTCAGCGGTCGTAAATGCAGGTGGCTGGACTGGCAAATACGATTTCACGGCAGCACCCGGTTGAGGAGGTTGAGACAATGACAGATCTGAGTTCATCGGAACCATCTCATTGTGCCCAAGCGTTGGATTCGCCGGAGGCAACCACTGATTGTTTTGAGGTGGAGCTGCAATCTTGTCGAAGGAATGGACAGGAGTCTGCATTGGAAACGATTGCCACGTATCGTTCGTCCTTGGAAATGCGGGGAGCGACTGCATCGGTGCAATGGGAAACGAGCCTGCACCCGTGCTCGCAAACGAGGCAGGGGATTCAAATACAGGTTCCGCCTCGATTGTTGGAGACTCGTTGAGATTTTCGCCAGAATCATCAAAGCTAAGATCATAATCAAGTTCAACGATCGGCTCACTCGGCGATACAGAAATTGCAGCTTTGTCAGACGGATCAGATTCGACTGCCTCATTGATGCCAACCGCTGGTTCAGGCAACGAGACAAATTCAGGCGAGTCATACGTGGCCACCCTCTCGTGGGCAACCTTGTAGGCCGGATCAACCGTCACCTCGAAAGCGTCAGCCCGATTCAGAACGGAAACGAAATCGACACCACCTTCCGCCAACATTCCCGGTTCGGATGCTTCAGGCTCAAATGAAGGTTCCGCATCGAGGCTCGCATCGATCCCAAGCTGAGCCAAGCTCATTCGATCATCAGCCACACGATTTGACGCGGTCGGGGGTGGACTGGCGAACGCTGGGATTTTCGGGGTCGCGTGAAAGCCATAGACGCTTGTCGGCGGGATTGAGATGGTTGGCTGCGATTGCCACGGTGTCATTCGAATCGACTGATTGGCGTACGCTCCATCGGCGTAAAGGGGATATTGAATCGGCAATGCATACACCCATGCTGCTCCTACCGTAATCACGGTGGTGACAGTTAGTATGAGGAACAGTTTCTTCGAGGCCATGTCTTCGTGCATTGAGGAGGTTGGAACAAACGGAAAAACCGTTGTCTCAAGTAGAATCGGAATAACCGTTAAAACCGGCGATCAAATCCAACTGGCGCGAAAGCGTTCCGCTAACCGGATGCTGCTCTGCAACCCAAATCGACCCCTCAAACAGACCGCGTTTTCTAACAGGCGAAACCGGAATCATTCCGAAAGCTTGGCTAATCAGCAAAGTTTGCCACGTTTTGCCCAGATTGAATTTGTGGCTTCTCGCTGCGATAATGCATGGTTCAAACCAGTATTAGACGCCCAAAAACCGACATCGCATGACAGAAGTCGCCAACTCGATCTTTCAGTTTCTGGCCCAGCGCCCCTTGATCATGCTGTTTTTGATGGCGTTGCCACTACTGCTGGCAGTTCGCACGCGGCAGATTTACCCGACGCGGCGAATGCTTGGAATCTTCAGTTTGCTGGCTGCATCGTCAATTCTGATCGCCTTTGCCCCCTTACTGATCCCGATCATCCTGTCCGCAGATACGATCTTTTTGCTGGTCGTATTCGTCGATTTCTTCACGGTCGTTGGATCCAAGAATCTTTCTGCCAGCCGAAACATGCTGCGAATCGCCTCCCTCGGAAAACCTCACGATGTCGAAATCGAACTGATCAACAAGTCACGGAAGAAAGTCAGCGTCGCGGTCAAGGACGATTTGCCGGATTGCTTCACGGCAACACCTGCCAGCTTTGACACAATCATTGAACCGCAGAGCCGTGCAATTTTTGATTATCGGATCATCAGCGAAACGCGCGGCAAGTACTCCATGAAGTCCATTTTCGTGCGTGCCATGAGCCGATGGTCGCTTTGGAATGCTCTCTATCAAGTGCCCGTTGAATCATTGATTTACGTCTACCCCGACATGCGACAGATCGCCGAATACGATTTGTTGGCTCGCACGAATCGGCTTAGTCTCGTTGGTGTGAGGCGGACGCGAAAGATTGGCCAGGACAACGAATTCGAACGACTCCGCGACTATACCTCCGACGACAACTATAAGAACATTGACTGGCGATCGACGGCCCGTCGGCAAAAACTGACCGTCAAGGACTTTCAAACCAGCCAGAGCCAGCGAATCATTTTCATGCTCGACTGCGGTCGATTGATGACGGGCATGTCGGGTCGTTTCGACATGCTCGATCACGCGCTCAATGCGATCTTGATGCTGAGCTATGTCGCGCTGAAGCAAGGCGATGCGGTTGGGTTGATTTGCTTTAGCGACAAAGTCCACAGCTTTACTCCGCCGCGAACGGGTTTGAAACACATCAACCATTTGCTCAATGCGACGTTTGATCAGAAAGCCAGCTATGTTGAATCGCGATTCGATGACGCTTACTTTTATCTTCAACGAAATTGCCCAAAGCGTTCTTTGGTTGTTTTGGTTTCAAACGTGCTGGACGAAGTCAACGCGAATCAGATCCTGCAATTCACCTCTCAATTGACGGGCCGCCATTTGCCGCTCTGTGTTTTCGCTCGCGATCACGATCTTTATCAAATGGTCGACGACTACAGCGAATTGCCCCGCGGAGACGACGCAAGCGACAAAACGCTTTACGAAGCCGCCGCGTCCGCCAGCATTCTTTCATGGCGGAAACAGGTCATCACTGACTTGCAGCACCAAGGAGTTCTGGCAGTCGAGAGCTTTCCGGAAGACATGACGGCTCAGCTGGTGAATCAGTATCTGGAAATCAAAGCACGTCACTTGTTGTAGATTCATCCGTTGCAGTTTGTTTGTCGTGAACGCCTTAGGCGTATCTGCGCCGTGCGACAGAGCATGACATGCTTGCCATTCGAGAAAATTCAAATTACGCTTTTGACACCCATTCGATCTCAAAGCCAGCAAATCCCAATGCCTCAAATCACCACCAGAATCGCCCAGTTCTCCCTGCTTGTCTTGTTGCTCGCGCCGCTTGCGTTTGCTCAGGAAAAGACAATCCAGCCCACGCAGAAAGAAGTTGCAACTGATCTGATTCCGGTCTTGATCGTCGACGGCCAAAATGGATATCACGGCGACTGGCCAAAGATCACTTTCATGATGAAGACCTATCTGGAAGAAACCGGCAAGTTTCAGGTCGATGTCTATCGCTCAACGTTCCTGATGAACGGAAAACGCGAAACTGAATTTCCACTCAACGATGGCAAGGAATATGAAAATCTCAAAGAGTCGAAAACAGACCCTGACTTCAAGCCTGAATTTTCAAATTACAAACTGGTCATCAACAACTTTGGCTTCAACGCAGCAGCATGGCCAGAAGAAACCAAAACGGCTTTCGTCGAGTACATGAAGAACGGCGGGGGGCTGCTTAGCATTCACGCGGCTGACAACTGTTTTCCTCAATGGGAAGAGTACAACCTGATGACGGGACTTGGCGGCTGGGGTGGACGCAGCGAGAAAAGCGGTCCTTACGTGTACTACAACGACAAGGACGAAATTGTCCGTGACGACGCAAAAGGAGGAGGAGGAAATCATGGCCCGCAGCACGATTTCGAAATCGTTCTACGTAACAGCGAGCATCCGATTACGAATGGAATGCCAGCGAGTTTCCTACATCCGCGAGATGAACTCTACGAACAACTTCGCGGTCCGGGCTTGAACATGACGATCTTGGCAACCGCTTTTGCGTCTCCCGAACAAAAAGGCAGTGGTCGCCACGAGCCAATCCTGATGGCTCTCGCCTACGAGAAAGGTCGCGTTTTCCATACGACGCTCGGTCATGCTGCGTACTCTTGCGAGTGCGTCGGGTTCATCACGACGTTCTTACGTGGCGCTCAGTGGGCTGCGACGGGTGAGGTCACGATTCCAGTTCCAGTAGATTTCCCAACGGCAACAGAGGCAAGCGTTCGAAAATTTGATGAGCGAGCTGATGCAACGAAATTTGCCCCGGAGGCTGTGAAATAGGACTTAGTTGCATCCGAGATCGGTAACGAAGTTTGCATCGCGCGTAGCGTCGGCTGGCTCAACTCCGAGTTGCGTAACGATCGTGTTCCTGAGAATCACCCAGATATCGTTCCGCCCCATGGGACCTTGTGACTTTTTCATTTCCTTTATATTCAATGCGAGAATTTCTTCCGACAACCCTCGGAAATTGCTCCATGCAGGACTGTATTTCGTCGCCAATGGCGTCGACAAAGCGAATATCAATCGCCCAAAAGCCAAGGCAGATATCCAGAAAACCAATTGGAACAAGAATGGCTGTGAGTCAGCAAAGAAGAAATCGCATCGGAACGCTGCCAATATCGCGACCAGCGTATTCACGACGACAACCCATGCTGGTCGGTAAAGGGCAGGGTATTTGAGATTTGATTCCGATGCGAAACCTGCCCAAAACGCTCTCCTCTTGGAAGCCGTTAATATATCGCTGAGCTTGGTCGATGGACCGAATCGCTCGTTCACGCCTACTTTGCGAAGCGAGTCGCGAATCTCATAGAACGTTGCTGCCGTAAGGCATTTTCCCGGATCCGCTAAACCTCACTTTTTCAACGATGCACTCAAACAGATCTCCAACCGTCACGATTCTCTGCGCCGCTTCGTCAGCAATTTGAATATCAAATACCTCTTCTACTTCCATGACGATTTCAACCGCATCCAAACCCATGCTTGAAGTCCTCCAAGTTAGAATCATACTAGAAACGCAGTCGCCTTCGGCTTGCCGTTAAACGAAAACTCCGAAACTAGTTTCTCAACGGAAATTTATCACGGTTCGAATGTACCGCACAAGCTGCTGGCCAAGAGGAAGACTGCTGACCTGAATTTTTGCCGTGCCGCGAAAGCCCGTCAGCAGTTTGTTTTCGTCGCTCAAAAGGGGAACGGCAACTTCGTAGGACGTCAGAAGCGGCGACTCGGTACCGTCACCGCGTGGTTCGACTGCGACACTGCCGCCGTTGGTAGTCGAAAGCTCTCTCGGAAGCTCGCTAAGTGAATCGCTCGCCACGCTGGCAACCTCGGCACTGAATCGCTCACCTGGAAACTCGTCAAACATCAACTCGACTTTCTGTCCGACCGAAACGAGTTTAATATCCGACTCATCCACCACCAGCATGGCCTGTATCTGATTCGGATCGCCGATAACACAGAACAGAGTCGACACCTCGAAGTGGGCGCTTCGATTCTCGGCATCCAGCGGACTGCCCGACCAACGCTTCAATCGCGAAAGAGAATCACTCGACGGAGCAGCGGGAATGTTCGGCGGATCAATCACCACACCATCCCGCGAAGCGACCAGTGTCAAATATTGGCGTTTCTGTGCTTGTGCTTCGATTCGCTTCTCAAGTTCTGAAATCCGAATCGACGTTTCCGCAATCTGTCGACCGATTCCGGCACGGTCCCGACTCGCGAGCTTCAACGTTGCCAAGGCGGCATTCTCGCGAGCAAGAGCTCCATTGAGTTGTTCAGCTTCGAGGTCAAGCTCGTCGTTTTCGAGCACTGCAATCGTCTCGCCTTTCGAAACCGAATCGCCGGCACGTTTCGTCAACGTCTGAATCTTCCCTGGCTGCGCGACGAAAACCTGATCCGCATCGATCGGACGAAGCACAAAGCCGGCCGTCACGTGGCGTGAGACGGGCATCGTGAACAGAAACCAGATCAGCGCCGCAACCAAAGCAACTGAAATCAACAGTCGGATCTGTTTCACTTCTCGTAGTCTCCCGGGATAGATAAAAAACTTCGTTAACTTAAACGTCGGAATCACGATCATGCCGACTAACGACATGGCGATCATCGCATAGGCCAAAACGGCTAACCCGTAAGGTTCAAAGATCTGGATCAGGAACCAGAAAATCATCAACATCACAAACCAGCGATACACAAACGACGCCACTGAATAAGCCGCAAACGCCCAGCGTCGTCGCTTTGGCAAACTGCGATGTTGAACGGGCTTCATTCCAAGGCAAGCGATTCGCAGCCCATTGATCATCGAAGTTTTCGATTTCTGGGCAAGGTTGGGAATCTCCATATAGTCCGACAGCATGTAGTAACCGTCGTATCGAAGCAACGGATTCAGGTTAAAAATCAGCGTGCTTACCGAGCAGAGAAACACAGTATTCAGTGCCAGATAATGCAACCATCCGGGATGCGTGTACCACCAAATAAACGTCGCTACGGCAGCGATGACGGTTTCCACATACATTCCCGCCGCACCAATCGCGATTCGATGCCATTTGTTCGGCAGCAACCACGAATCGGACGTGTTGCAATACATCGCCGGTGTCATCACCAGCAACATAAATCCGATCTCGTGACATTCACCGCCGTAGTGTTTACACGTCAGCCCGTGGCCCAGTTCATGAATGGACTTGGTCACGATCATAATCGCACCCATGAACAGAATATTTCGCACGTTGAAGAATTGACCGAACTCGGGCAGTCGCGAATAGAATTCGTTGAGGTTGCTCAGCACCAAAACGGAAGCCGAAACCATCAACAGTAAACACGCGATCGTTGTGCTGCGCCAAAACAGAAAACGAACTTTCGGATACAGCCAGTTCAAAAACGATTCCGGATCGACGCCTGGAAAACGAATCGACATCACACTCATCAATAGCTGAGTCGCCTTTTGCTTGAGCTCTTTGTTGCGACGCTGTTTGAGCGGTTCCGCTTGACCAGGCAGGTCCGAAACGAGCAATCCATTCTTATGCAAACTGTTGACCAGATAGTGCACTGTTTCCGTCGTGATCTTCATTTCTGGAAATTCAAACTCCAGTGCCTCACGAATATCAACAGCACTGCTTTCGCCATCGAGCAGTTGGGTGGCTAAGTATTCCGGACCGCGAAGCTGATAATATTTCAGCGCCACAGGATCTTTCACGACCCATGAATCTTCGCCTTGATAATTGCTAACGCGAACCACAAGGTCAGGACGCAACCGCAGCGCAATCGGACGACGGTCCGCGGACACATTGTTGGTTTGATTGACCGTCACCATACGAACTACCAGAACGGAAACAGAACTTTGGCCTGCAGGAATTCAGCGACGGGATGAAACCATGTATAACCTATGCTTGCAACGCCGCAGTCAATTTTCGCTGCGACACCGGATCGCGATTGGCGAATGTCGATGCCTTCGATATCGATGTCGACTAAAATCTTAAGATGATGTTCGTTGGCCGCGTTGACTTCCGTTGTTGTGCCAATTGAGTTGACATGGCCTCGATGCGTGACGCCCGGTTCAGCAGCCAGAATGAACTCGACTTCGACGGGCTCGTTCTTCGTTTGGGCTTCGCTCCATCGTTTCATGAAGTGGCCGACTTTTCGATCGGGCAAGTCCAACTCCAGCGTCCATCGACCGTCGACGTTCGCGATTTCCATCAGCTGATCGACGGCTCCAACTGGACGATTTTGCAATCGTTTTCGGACTTCCCATGTCATCACTTTTCCAGAAATCGGACTGGTGATAACAAGAGCTTTTTGACGCTCCATTAAAATCCGCTGCTGCTCTTCGAGGCTTACCAATTCGGTTTGCTGAGCTTTGAGATTCTCCTGCTGAAGCGATTCCTCTTCGCCACGCTTGCGTCCAAGCCGACTGGACTCAATCGAACGAATCGATTGCTCGACCTCTTGGATGCGGCCGTTGATTTCAGTTAGCTGATATTTCAGATCGAGTTCCATGAGCTTGAGAATCTTTTCTCCTTTTTCGACCGTCTGACCGTGGTCCACGAGGACTTCGTCGACGATACCAGGACGCTTCGGAAAAACGAGTTCACGTTGCTGGGGAATCAACGACCCGTCGCAAGAAAGCTCAAAATCAGTTTGCACAAACGTCAGCGCCAAAACTGCCGCGATCAAGCCGATTCCTGCTGCAATCGTTTTTGGCAAATGACGGGCTGCGAGAATGACTTTCGATTTCCCAATCCACTTCCAGAGACTGTACAGGAAAAGCGACTGGTGATTCCAAGAGTTGCGAAAGGCGTCGCTGCCGTGCCGCGTTGCCAGCTCAACCAAAGGAGCCTGCTGTTCGCGATCCCATTGTTCGCGACAGTGCTCAACGATGATACCGCCAATCAGTTTTTTCGGCTCGCGATGTGAATCAACCTGCATCTCCGGCGATTCAGCTTTATCGAAAACCGGCACAACGATCATCGTCCGCGTCGGTGAGTTCGCGAGATAATCGTGCAGCGGCACGTCGATCTGCGGCGCCAAGGATTCCTCGTCGGGATACCAAAACATTTGACGCGTTGGCAAAACTCTGTTGACGACTTTCTCCAGCATGCGAATCGTGTTGCTGCGTCGATTTACCGACGGCTGCCCGCTAACGGCAATCGTCTTGCAACGTTTCCCTTGCTTGAGAACAACCGTTGCTCGATCGCATTCGAGGTACCGACGCGTTTCATTAGCGATCGTTCGAGCGTTGTCTTTCAGGTCCAACGACTGATGAAGTGAGTGAATGAATGCTTCTGTCACCGAAGCATCCATACGAGATTCCGGCGCTGATGGCCCGGCCATTTGTTGCTGGGTTGGCATTCCATAGGTGGCTGCCGCGTGGCTCAATGAGGCCAGCGGGACGATTTTTTCAGTGACTTTACTGCGAGGTTCGTCACCTGCGAAGAACAGCTCGGCAACTTCCAGCCGACCACCATGTTCAACGCAAACCATCAGGATTGCAGGATGCGGCGACTGGGAACCGTTCGGCGACGTGTTTCCACTGTCCGCCGAGACGAGTAGCGGTTCTTTTGACTCGCACGCCTGCCGCAAAAGATCGGTGTGCTGCTTCGCAGAGCAACCGAGTTTCAGCATCTCGCTTTCACCGCGATAGTGTTGGCAAATCGGCTTTGCCACAGATTCAGAGCAGTCCCAAAACATGCCTCCCAGCACATCGTATTCATTGATCGCATGATCGATGAACTGTTCAAGAAATTCACGACGAGACCCCGCCTTGCTGGCGATCTGATTGATTGTTTGTTCTTGTGCCGTGGTCATCGGATTTACAGGTTAGTTGCAGAAGCCCTCAGTTTAGTCGCTTGCCAACATGAGTTCCGTGCAAATCTGCCTAAATTGGTGGCTCGACAGGCTCAATAAATCCTCACAACCCCAACCCAAAACAAGTGTTAGCTTCGACATGATGCCTACGTAAGTCGCATAAATTCCGTTAGCACTTTTAGTAACTTGTCTGCTGGGTCTTCCCGCCATTGTGGCTGCTCTGAAGCATTGATACTGGACTTCGACGCCGGTAACAAAAGTGGGCCACTGAAGTCGAGAACCTTTTCGAACCTGTGGTGGTCAACATCCCCGCATCGATGGTAAAAGAAGAAAACTATATTAGGGTCGGCAACTAGGCTGGCCTAACCGTCACTTCGATTCACGTAGAAATCGATACGGCCACGGATTGATCACGGACACCAACCATGAAGAAAATCACACTTTCAGACGAACCAGACTTTGCACCCGTCGACGGCTACCGCGCGAAGATGATCCACACGGATCAAATGTCGATCGCTCATTGGACCGTGGACGCGGACTGTGAACTTCCTGAGCACTCTCACCCGCACGAGCAGATCACGAATATCATCGAGGGAGAGTTCATCCTGAACCTTGAGGGCGAGCCGATTCAACTTTCGGCGGGAGATTCGCTTGTGATACCAGGTAACGCAGTACATTCCGGCGTTTCAATCACATCCTGCAAGATCATTGATGTCTGGAATCCGCCGCGCGACGACTATCGATAGATGTGATGCATGAATCTTTGCTTCCAACGAAATGATCGTCGTCCATGAGACGATCCGAGAATCCTAAAGTCGATGATCTCGAATCCAGACATCGACGCAACAAAACTCTTGGACGCATTCGCAATGAACTTGCTTTTGAAATCGTCTTCCTAGCAATTGGTGCTGCGCTCGCAATTGGCCTGACAACAAAAATCATGCTTGCAGTCGTCATTACGTGCCTGAAGTTTGCGATCCCGCACTTCATCACGGGGTGGCTGATTCTCAAACACGATCCCGACCCGTGGCACGGCAGGGCGTTGGCTCTATTGTTTGTCGCAATGGGATTTTTTCGAGCAAGCTTCTTCGCATTCTCCGGCTTGATCGCAGGCGTGTTTCTGATGCTCATTGTTTTCGGCCGCCCAGTCGGACAGTTCGCTAACGTTGGATTCGGAACCGGTTTTTTATGTGCCTATGGTTTTCTCGCGATAATCTTCCCTTTGGCGTTATGTGCAGCTTGCATCGCCTGGAGAACTGGAAAGAAACTTGAGTTTGCTGCCGGATTGACGAAACTTCGCCGAAACGAATTCGCAGCGGACAAAGAAGTCACCCTCGATGTTTGGGAAAGTCTCAAACTGATCGGCATTGCGTCGGGAATATCGCTATCGATCTCTCTGATCCTACCCTTGACGGTATCGCGCAATCCAATTTTCTTTGTCGCAGCGTTCATATCGCCGTTTGTATGGATGCACGTATTTTGGAGCATCACAAAACCAAGAAAGTAGTGCCAAGTGCCAAGTGCCAACATTGAGTGTTTACCAGAACGGTAAAAAAGAAGCGGAGGTGACAGGATTCGAACCTGCGGAACAGTTTGACCCGTTCACCTAATTAGCAATCAGGCGCTTTCGACCACTCAGCCACACCTCCGGTCAGGCGATAATTTGACAGATCACATGCCCTTTATCAAGACGTAAAAAGCCGAAATCAGGTTCGCATCAACTTGCCTGATTTCGGGCTGCCTCAATGAGCCTAACGTGCCATTTGTGGCTTGCGACGACGCGACCTGCCATTGGCATTGCCGCTTCTTCCGGTTGAACCGCCGCTCGAGCGATGACGCCCACGCGAATTCCCGCGTGACGGCTTCTTGGGTGCAGCTACGAATCGGATCGGACCATAGGGCTCTTCGGTCTCGAGACGCTGCTCGATGATCTTCTCGATTGCCATTAGCTCTTCTTTTTCGGTCGGTGTGCAGAAGGAGATCGCAATGCCTTCGGCTCCAGCACGACCCGTTCGGCCGATGCGATGCACGTAGCTTTCCGCTTCGATGGGCATGTCGTAGTTGATCACGTGAGAAACGCCATCGATGTCAATTCCACGGGCCGCCACATCGGTCGCAACCAAAACGGTGACTTTATTCTGCCGGAATGCTTCGAGGGCTCGCTGACGCGCGTTTTGGCTCTTGTTGCCATGAATCGCTTCGGCACTAATACCAACTTGGCCCAGTTTCTTGGCGACGACGTTTGCGCCACGCTTGGTCCTTGTGAAAACAATCGTACGGCTGACCGACTTTTGAGAAAGAATCTCCTCAAGTTGAGCCATCTTCCTTCCGCTTTCAAGCAGCAGAACTTTTTGTACGATTCGATCGACGCAGGGTGATTCTGGCGTCACGTTGACTGAGACTGGGTTGAACAACAACTCTTTGGCAAGTTCCCGTGAACGCTTTGGAAGCGTCGCAGAGAAAAACAGTGACTGCCGCTTTTTGGGAAGCTGAGCCATGATTTTCTTTAGGTCGGGCAAGAAACCCATGTCGAGCATTCGGTCAGCTTCGTCGAGCACAAAGATTTGCACGTTGTCGAGACTGACATGTTTTTGCTGCATGAGATCGACCAAACGTCCCGGTGTTGCAACCAGGACATCAACGCCACGTTTAAGAGCATTGACTTGCTTGTTCTGACTCACGCCGCCGTAGACCAATGCAAGGCTG
The DNA here is from genome assembly GCA_964352885.1 of uncultured Pirellulaceae bacterium. GTDB lineage: Bacteria > Planctomycetota > Planctomycetia > Pirellulales > Pirellulaceae > Mariniblastus. The sequence goes on along the minus strand of CAYGUE010000063.1, from coordinate 13,768 downwards.
AACTTCATGTGCTGTCCATACACTTCAAAGCTCTCGCCGATTTGAATGGCCAGTTCGCGAGTTGGAGCCAGCACCAAAGCCGTGGGCCGTTTCGATTCGACTCTTGGATCTTCCTGTCCAATGAAATCCAGAATTGGAATGGCAAAGGCTGCGGTCTTTCCGGTTCCCGTTTGGGCACATCCGAGAATGTCGAGCCCTTTGATGGCGGGCGGAATGGTTTGTGCCTGAATCGGCGTTGGGGTTTCGTAGTTTTGATCGCGAAGTGCTTTTTGAAGCGGCGCGAACATGTCGATTGATTCAAATTTACTCAATTGTTTCTTTCGTAAGGTCGGTCCGGACGTATCGCCGGTAGCTGGCATTGTCGAACAAAATCGATGGCACCTACGGCGAGAAATATCGCTGAAAAAGTCCACGGTTCGAGCCGCGAAACATGGTTCGACGCTAACGTCGGATTGACCTGGAGAACACACTTTGCGCGTTTGCGAATTTGCATTTTCAAAATTGGACAACAAGAAGGTCCAAAGTGAGTCGCTGCCAATTTGGAGCGGTGGTCAAAACCATGTTTTATCAGACGACGAACTTTCGATCGCCACTCAAGAATCAGTCGTCCAGCTTAGGGACCGTTCTCGTCTTGCCAAAATTACGCGGTCCATTGAAAGGTCGCATTCTTGCTAATTCTGACGAATTGATATGCAATCCGATGGTCGAATTGCAGGCTTGTACCGCTTAACATACACGCGCGTTCACGTACGGCGAAGCTCAAATTGCCTTTTGTAGCGGAGAATTAGAGAATTCGACATTCTCAACTCCTTTTAACCATGCTGCCCTTTCACAAAACTTAAACCCTAGCAGGGCTTACACCGATCAAACATTGCTGAAATCTTTGGAAGCGAGTGCTGGGGCCAGGGAAACAGACTTGGTCTGGATAGATGCTATCGCTCGCTTTGACGCGATCCTGCAAGATGTTTCAGGTGAATGGATGCCAAAAGGAAAACCCCACTCCCCCGGCAAAGAGCCAGTTGATGAAGGGTTGATTTGCAAGTGTCAACTATTTACTTCAGCTCACGGCCCAGCCAATCGAAGAACACGCGATGCCAAAGCACACCATTTTGCGGGCTCTGAACCCAGTGGCCCTCTTCGGGATAGTAAAGGAACCGCGAAGGAACATCATTAACCTGTGCTGCCGTGAAAGCTTCCATTCCCTGCGTCACTGGAACGCGGAAATCTTTCTGGCCATGAATCACCAATAGAGGGGTCTTCCAGTTCTTTACAAAGTTATGCGGCGAAAACAGGTCGTACTCTTTCTTGATCTCGTCGCTCTCCCAGTAAGGTCCGCCAAGGTCCCAGTTCACGAAGAACAACTCTTCGGTCGAACCGTACATGGACTCAAGGTTGAACACCCCGCAATGCGCGATCATCGTCTTGAATCGATCCTCATGATTCCCCATCAACCAGTAGACCGTGTAGCCACCGAAGCTCGCTCCGATCGCACCAGCTTTATCCTTGTTGATGTAGGGCTCAGCCAACATCGCGTCCGTCGCTGAAAGAATGTCTTTCATGGCCTGTCCGCCCCAATCGCCGCTGATGTCGTCATTCCATTTGCGACCAAATCCTGGCAGACCGCGTCGATTCGGTGCAACCACAACATAACCTTGAGCTGCCATCAAGTGAAAGTTCCAACGATAGGAGAACCACTGTCCGATCTGGCCTTGAGGACCGCCTTGGCAATAAGTCAGCAACGGCCACTTTTTGCCGTCATCCTTCTTGAAACCCGGCGGGAAGGCGACCCAACAGTGAATCTTCTGGCCGTCGGTTGCGGTGACGAATCGCTCTTCGATCGTTGGCGTCTCAAGTCCTTCAAAGACATCATCATTGATACTCGTCAGCACTTTGTCAGCGCCCGTTTCCATGTCCAGCATCGTCAACTCATTGGGACGAATCATATTCATCCGGGTGGCGATGGCTGATTTTCCGTCCGGTAAAACGTCGACAATGTGCCAGTTGTATTTGCCCTTGGTGACCTGACGCTTAGTGCCCGGAGACTCAAGTCCAACCTCGAACATCTGATCCGTCCCGCGGTATTCAGATCCGAAAATGACCTTCTGCGAATCGGGACTCCAGAGGATTCCGTTCGCGTTTTGGTCGAGCCCAATGGTTAGCTCTTTCATCGTTCCGCTAGATCGCTCAATTAGCATGATTCGGTTGCGGTCCGCCTCAAAACCGGCACGTTCCATCGACTGAAACGCAAGCCACTTTCCATCGGGCGAGTAAACAGGATCCTTATCGTAACCAGGCATCTCACTGGTTACGTTTTTCGTTTCACCTGTTTCGATATTCACAGTCCAAACATTCGAGTCAGTTGACTCTGCCCATTTCGGAACATCTTTAAGCGTGTATGCGATCTCCTTTCCATCGGCCGACCAATTGAATTGCTCGCTGCCACCAAATGGCGGGACGGGACAATCGGCTTTGACGCCTTCCATCAAGTCCTTGCCTTCTCCAGCTTTGCCATCAGTAACTTTGGCGACATGCAAATGCGTGTACTTGTAGTCATGCCAGGCATTCCAGTGACGATACATCAAACCATCAATGATTCGTGCGTCAGCTTCAGGGAGGTCTTCGTAGAGTTCGTTGACGGTTTTGTCGAGCTTGATGTCCTGCGTGTAAGCGAGGTGCTTTCCCGTCGGAGAGACTTTCAGGTTCGAGATTCCATCCTCGAGATCAGAAACTTGCGTCAGATCGCCAGTGGCAATATCAACGGACCAAGCCTGCGGCACCGCGGGTTGGTCATCCTCGTCATCCTCAGCGTGCTCTTCGTCATGACCTTCTCCTGTATTCTCGTCACCATCGTCTTCCGTTGCAGGCATTCCTTCGAGGAACAGCTTTGCGGTATCCCCTTCGCCGACCCACTGAAGAGAACCGGCCGAACTCCAGCCTTCGAACAGCGGTTTCGTGCTGCCGTCAGAAAGTTTCATCAGGAACAGTGACGACTTGCCTTTGTTGTCGGCCAGCACATATCGCCGGACCGTGTACGCGATATGAGTCCCGTCAGGAGAAACGGCTGCCTCGCCCAATCGTCCGAGTTCCCAGAGTAGCTCCGGTGACATCCGCTTGATTTCGGCTACTATCGCTTTCTGAGCGGTCGCTGGCTGGTGCAGTGCAGCTAACAAGATCAGCATTGCAATTCTCATCACGTTGTTCATAAATATGTTCGCTCCACGTAAGTTAGGTTTGCTAACCCGCCAATATAAAGCAAACGACCAGCCGATTCTACGATGGCAATTTTGAGGCCGTCATTCGTGAGAATTCGGTTATAATCGGGTCACTTTACTGAACCCCAATTGAGTCTGTTCGATGAGAGTTTCCACCGTTCTGATTGCGATGTTTACCACGATGGCGGCATCGGTCCTTTTTGATTCCGGCGAACAACTGCCGGCGGCGATCCTTCAAATTCAAGACGTAACAACCGACAATGCCAACACGAACGACGTGATGACAGGCGTCTCGAAATGGGAAATCGACAACACGCACACGTCGGTTGTTTGCGCCGTCAGCCATTTTGGCCTGAGTTACATTTACGGCCGCTTCAACGAATGCTCCGGCAGCATTGAGTTGGACCTGCAAGATTCAAGTGCAACGAAATTTCGGTTTGAAGTTAACCCTGAATCCATCGATACGAACAATGTAGCGCGTGACACCGGGCTTCGAGGTAAGAAAGGATTCGACGTCGATGTTTACGATTCGATCGTGTTCGAAAGTATCGATGTTAAGGCAAAGGACGAGGAACATCCTAGCGGTAAAACGAAACGCACTTTTCTTGTGGTCGGCAACCTGACGATGCATGGAGAGACTCGAAAAATCGAGATGCCTCTGGAATTACTTGCGATGGGAAAGGGAGCCGACGGGAACCTTCGGTGTGGTTTCATATCCCGCTTTATCGTCCGCCGTAGCGACTTCGGACTCGACGCGATGGCTGATTCCGTTGGTGATAGCGTTGCGATTACTTTCTGTTTCCAGGCCCTTCGCAAGAACGTTGAAACCGAAATCGAAGTTATTGACTCTAACTTATCGCAAGGCGGGGATTCGGGAAGTGACTCAGATAGCAACGACAATAAACGCAGCGAGATTGAGGAGCTATTTCGTAAGTCGCCGAGTGCAAACGAAAAAGAATCTGAAAGTCCATCTGGCAAGTAAGTTTTTGACCAATCAATAGTTCGGGAAGCGAATGGAAACTCATCCTGTTTGGTGGCGAGTCGTGCTGGTCGTCGCTGCGGTTTACAATCTGCTGGCCGGATTCTCCATGATGATCTTTTATCATGAAGGCTTCAGCGGACTTGGGCTGGAGAAGAATTCGTTCAATTTACCGATACAACTCGTTGGAATGTGTGTGGCCCTGTTCGGAATCGGATACTGGATCGTTAGCCGCAATCCCATCGAGAATCGCAATGTGTTGCTGTTGGGAATGCTGAGCAAGGCAATCGGACCGCTGCTCGCAGTCCGATACATCGTCCGCGGAGACTTGCCAGTCTGGATCCTGATCGTGTTCTTCTTTGCCGACTTGATTTACTTGCTGCCGTTTTGGCTGATCTACTCACGCTGCAAAGCCATTGCTTCGGATCGGCGAAAATTTTCATGAACCAAGTTTCGATTGCTTTCGAGTCACACCCGACGTTGGACTTGGCGGCATTTGTTTTGCGGCACAGAATTCCATGGAATTGCATCCATGGCTAATGCATGCCATCCCGTCGCGACTTAACGAATCAATCGCGCCGCGGCGAGACGCCACAACGACAATTACTGCGGCCGATTCTAAGCCCTCAGCCCATCCAATCCGGGCTGCAGTTTCTCTGGCAGCTCCAAAGTTTCGCTCTCAAGCGATGCAACAGGAAACGAACAATAGTCAGCCGCATAGTAGGCACTTGGACGATTGTTACCACTGCGACCGCAACCACCAAAAGGAAGCTTTCCAGATGCTCCGGTCGTTTGACGATTCCAGTTTACGATGCCTGCTCGAATTCGGTGAATGAATTGCTGGTACAGACCACGATTGTCGGTCAGAATTCCCGCTGACAAACCGTAGGCCGTATTGTTGGCTTCGTTGATCGCCGAATCAAAATCGGCAACACGAATAATGCTGAGCATTGGGCCGAACAGCTCTTCATCCTCGCGGTTGGCCACATCCGTAACGTCGAGCAATCCAGGTGAAACCAATGCATCACAATCCCGATGCGATGCCATCTCAACGATCGGAATGGCCCCTCGAGTGATCAACTTGGCTTGTGTTTCTAAAATGTGACGTCCCATGGCCCCAGAGATCACGGTTCCGATGAATGGCTGTGGAGCGTCATCGCTAAAACCAAATGTGACTTTTCGCGTCATCTCCGCGAGCGTTTCGATGAATTTCGTGGATTCGTCATTGTCAATCACAATCAAACGTCGTGCACATGTGCATCGCTGACCAGCAGTGATGTAAGCAGACAGAACCGTTTGGTAGGCAGCCGCTTCAACATCCGACGCCTCGGTAACGACCAGCGGGTTGTTACCTCCCATTTCAAGTGCCAGAATTTTTCCGGGCTGAGATGCGAGCGACTGACTGAGTGCCGCACCAGCGCCGCTGGAACCCGTGAAGAACAGGCCATCGAGTTCTTTGCTCTGGCAGATCGCTTTTCCGACATCGCGGCCGCCCTGGACCAGATTCAAAACGCCATCCGGCAAGCCTGCTTCAATCCATTTCTGCATCATCCACGCACCAACAGCAGGCGTTTGCTCGCTGGGTTTGAAGACGACGGTGTTCCCGGCCAACAACGCAGGCACTATGTGGCCATTGGGAAGGTGAGCCGGAAAATTGAACGGACCCAACACGCCAACAACGCCATGCGGCTTGAATCGAGTCACCGCATTCACTTCACCCATCTCGAACGATGTTGTGTCGCGTCGCGTCTTTAGTGCATCGATCGAAACGTCGACTTTGCCCGCGACAGCGTCGGCTTCTGTTTTGGCTTCCCAGAGAATCTTGCCGGTTTCGGACGAGATGATTTCTGCAAGATCGTCAGCAGATACCCGCACAAGCTCGGCATACCTTTTCACGATCGCGATGCGGTTTTCGAGATCCTGATCCCACCACGGGCCGAACGCATCGCGTGCGGCAGCGAAGGCATGCTCAACCTGCGCGGAAGATGCTTCATTGGTCTGCCAAACGCATTGATCGCTCACCGGGCTGATCGATTCAAGCAATTGGCCTTCACCTGTAAGCCAATGATTGCCGATGCGGAGTTCTGATTGTGGAGAGAGCATTAGTCGATTGCTTTCGTAGTTGAGGATTGTCGCTTTTTGCCCAAATCTCAAAATCACTTTACGTATTTGCCGCAAGCACCTTTGTGCGTGTTGCGCCAAACTGACGACCATTGATTATGACGGCTTGGGATGGACGCTGCGAATCGAATCGCCACTTTTTAACTCGAGACGCAAAGCTGAATTCTGATCGATTGTCGCGACTTCGCCATCCCAATGCACGTGTCCAAGACAGGTGCGGAAATCCAAACGCGAGTTAGAAATAATTTGGCGACTACCTTCTTCAACGGTTTCGGCAATCGTTCCAACTTGACCGGATTTGCTTTCACGAATCGCGCGAATGTTTTTAAGATCGCATTCGATCGTCGGTCCGCCATCAAACAAGTCGACCAGTCCACCATTCTCGAAGCCCTCCTTGAGCAACATCGCCAACGCGGGCTCGGTGTTGGTGTGAACTTTGCCAATCACATCCTGAGCTTCCTGCGGCAGTAGCGGAATGTAGATCGGATGCTTGGGCATCAAATCAGCAATCACTTTCTTTGATTGGGTCGTTAGCGTTTCGGCTTTTGGAAAGTCCATCTGGAAAAAGTAAGATCCCAACGCAGACCACAACGGCGAAACACCCTGTGAGTCAACAACGCCACGCATCTCTGCGATGACTTTCTTCTCAAAGCGATCTTGGAATTCTGCAAGGAACAGAAAGCGTGACATGCTGAGCAATCGACCGTGTCCGCCGCCCCAATAGTCGGGTGACAAAAACAGGCTACCGATTTCCGTTGGGCCATCGTGTAGCGCCCTCAAATGGAGCGTATCGATTTCTTTGTGAACACCAAGCTCTTCACTGTGATGGACGGACGGTTGGATTTCGTACGAGTACATCGGTTCGAAACCGCCGATTTTCGAATAGATTGCACACGTACCAACCAGGCGGCCGTTGCTCATGTCCTCCATCACGAAAACGTAAGGCTGGCCTTGGGGACGAGCGTCTTTCTGACGAAACGCGAATAGCGATCGCTCGATCCGAGATTCGAGTTCTTTTTTCGATATCCTTAGCGTCGTCAAACCGAACTCAGATTTTTGAATCAGATCAAAAAGCGAATCCACATCTTCTTCACGAACGCATCTTACGATCAGCATTTGTCACCGTTAAAGCATGTTGTTTCCGGGAGGTCGAGGCTCCTGCCGAGACATTTCATTGAATCTGTTTCGCGGGAGCCTCAACCTCCCAGCATCAGACTCCCGGGCCAACTATGCGTTGAAGTGCTTGGCCATCGAAGCATCTTGCTTCATTTCACCAATCACGTTGTCGATGATCTCGCAAGCAAGATCGATATGCGAAATTTCCGTACAGCCAAGTGGCATCAGGAAGCGAAGACGCGACGGGTTGCCTCCAGCCATGAACGACATCAAACCAGCTTTAAATAAACGCTTCGCGAGAGCAGCGGCAACTTCCGGTGAACCATCGAGCGGCGTCAGTGCAATCATGCCGCCGCAGCCGTGTGGGCCGGCGACTGAACCCGGATACTTCTGACCGATCTTCTTCAGTCCAGCAACGAAATGATCGTGTAGCTGTTGATTCCTTCCGCTTGAGCCGAAGTTCCCATTCGCGATCAATCCCCTCACAATTGCCAATGCCGAATTGATTGCCATCGTGCTGCTGGTGAACGTTTGGCTGATCAAACCGGGTTTGGCAGAATAGTCGTCGGTGAACAGTGTCGCACAAACTTGCGAGATCTTTCCGATTGTCACGACGTCAACGTCCTGATCCAAACCGAAATGCTGGAACGCGTAAGGACGAGTCGTGCGGCAGAATGTTTGGACTTCGTCGGCGATAACACAGATCTTATGTTGTCGGGCGACGGAAGTGAGTGCCTTGAAGAATTTCGTAGTGCCAGGGTAGTAGCCGCCTTCACCTTGGATCAACTCCATCCATAGTGCTGCATGCTTGCCCGGATTTCGCTCAAGAAGATAGTTCAGATGGTTGACCGCGATCTCTGTACTGCGTTCGGGCGCGTCTTCTTTGTAGAACGGAATGTAGTCAACGTTGAGTGTGTCTGGCAGGCCGACGCGATACTTGGCTTTGTCGGTAATTTGCGCCAGCGCCAATGTCCGTCCGGCGAAGCAATGCGAAAACGCGATCACGCGGTTGGCGGGATGATTATTCTGGAACGCGAGCTTCAACGAGTTCTCGTTCGCCATCGCGCCACTGGTCGACAGGAAGCAATGCTTGAGCTTTGCACCTGACTCGTTTGCCGTTTCGGTCAGTAGTTTGACCAAGTCGTAACTTTCGCTGTTCTGCTGCAAATTACCCTGCATTACAGTATCGCCGATCGCACTGTCGATCGCGGCTTCGACCAGCAAAGGATGACTGTGGCCGTAGCCATGGACCCCGATACCGGTAATGAAGTCCAGTTTCACGCTGCCGTCGCCAAGCTCAACGAACGGACCGTTTCCGAGCCCGCTGGAAAGATACGGGAAATAGAGATTGCCGTTTCGAATCGCTCCGAATGCTGCCAACGTTTCTTCATAACTCGCAGCAAGCGCCGGATTCGGGTCGCGAACCGCCGAAAGCTCGGCCTGGTGTTCAGCAACCGCATCTAGAATCAGCTGCTTGGCCTGCTGAAGACGTGGATCGGCTTTGAGTTTCTCAGACGCGAGAACGTTTGAATCTGACATCGAAATGGTACTTATTGATGGCGTTGGACGTTAAAGGGCGAATCGAGCCATAATTGTATAGACATGTGGGCTCCATACTAGGTTCGATTCGCCTTTACGCCAGCCAACAGGCCGCTAACTATTTTGCTCGCTCAACTATTTTGCACGCAAAAGCAGAACACGATCCTTGCCGGCTTCGGCCGCGTCGAACTCACAGGCTCCTCGTTGTGTAGCGACATCTGTCGGCACAAGCTCCCCTCCATTTTCTGGATCGAACCAAAAAGCCTCGAAATCGACAGTCTCTGTTGATAGATCGAGCGTCACGTTGCCGCCTTCGGGCAAGTACACCAAATAGATGATTCCGGATTTCGCCAGGCACAAGGGACCGTAGCCGTCATCCGCATTTCCAACCAATGCGTTCATGTTCTGCATCTGATCGATCGGAATCTCATTCGCCACAAGAAACTCGTTCGCGATTCGGCAATAGTCCCAAGACCTATCTCGGGACCGCAAGTCCTCGCACTTCAAATCGTTTTCGGGCAGCTTATAGCCAAAGTAGTACATGACTCCGGCTCCGCCAGCCATTAGATTACCCCACAACGTTTTCTTGCGAATATCGTGCAGGTCGTAGGTCTCGCCGTTTTTCATGGTCACGGTGCCTTCGAAGCCAGCATACCCCGGATCCGGAGGGACTCCTTGATCGGCCTGTCCCTGCTCATCGTTGGCAACGATCCATGGACGACCGCTTTCCTTCGACTTGCGAACCCACAGCAACGTTCGCTTGTGGACTTGATCCCACATATTTTGCAGCGACAAACCTGTCAACGGCGATTTCCCAACCCACGGTTCGTAGACCCTATCCTGCTGATCTGGATAGGTATGGAGAACGATGTTGTGGCCGTAAGCGTCAATACTGTCCAAGTACTCCGCCATCGCCATTTGCTCGTCGAATGATTGAGTGTTTTCTTCGCCGAGATTCCATTCGAGCATGTTCAAGTGACCAAAACGCGCGACAAGCTCTCGCATGTATAGCTTCCTCTGGGGACCACAATTACCGCCATCGAGTGCTCCAGCGACTTTGCCTTCTTTCCCGTCAGGACCGTTTCGCCAGTCATCGTTCTCCGTCTCTTGAAGCTTGAAGTGCATCAGTAGATGGTGTGACTGTGCGTGATTGAAAACGATTCCCCATTGATCAAGCTTCGAGCAGTCGAAGTGCATTTTGTCCGTTGGCGAAACATGAGGCCAAACGTTTCCTCCATCGCCGTCGACGTTGTAAGTCAGAAACGAAAATGCATTGACGCCTTTGCGACCGAGATAGTTGACCGCACCGATCAGCCCTTTGCCTTTGCCGCCTTTCCAAGTCGGATCTGTATCGTTCCAGTCCTGAACGTGTTTCTTCCATGACTTGATCGGGGCCGGTTGTGGCTTAGTCGCTCGTGTATCGTCGAAATCGCGATAACCGAGCATCGTTTCCGGTGCGTCGGGGCCGACCTTGAAAAAAGGCTTGCCAGTTTCTTGAAAAACAAGATGAGTGCCCCTCGGCAATAACATTCCTGAATAGCTTTGATCACCGAACTGCGGTTTTGAAGCTGGCTTCACTTCAAACACACCTCTCTTGTCGTTGCAAGTTTCGACGGGAGTTGATTCTGCGTTCGCGTCTAGCGCTACGCCTTTGCCAGAAACGAACGAAACGTTGTAGTTCCATTGCCCGCTGGTTGGCGGACTGAAGTGGGCTCGCCATGTTTCGCCAGATTTCGCGGAGCTTTCTGCAGCGTTGCCGTCGGCAGCAAAGTAGCCAGGAACGGTGAACGATTGTTCTTGCTGCGAAAATGTGACTTCCATTCGATAATCCATAAACGGATTCGGCTTGCCCGGTTGCAGGATATCGTTCTGCTCAAAAGCAAACGGACCAGCCAAAGACAACGTCACCGGGTGCCAAGTCTTATCGGCCGTCAACGTTACCGTACCGTCGCCAGATTCACCCTCAGGCATTGTAAATTTAGGAGGCGCTTTACCAGCTTTCAGAACGGCAGCTGGACCCGCGTCTACAGGACGTGCCATATCAACGTCCTTCGTCATCAACCAACGATCGAATTCGAATCCGTCTTCACGCATTGAGAACGAAATCGTGTGCTCGCCTGCCGTTGCGACGTCAATGTAGATCTCGTCCTCGACGCCACAATGGACTTTTTCAGTTCGCTGCTTGCTTTCCCACCACCACGATTGCTTGCCATCACACCACTGCAAACGCTGACCGTGCTCAGGCCATGTCCCATCGATGCCAACGTGCAATCCGTTGTCTTCGGAACCGGTCGAGTAAGCTCTGACCCAAACGTAGTAGCGGCCAGGATTATTAAAATGGACTTTGTAGCTAAGGATCGCAAGTTTGCCCGGCTCATTGGAAAAGTTCACACCCGGCTTGAGTTGCTCACCGTGATTCCGCCGTGTGTCAGGAAGAATTTCAACATAGGCGTTGCCGCTGGCTCCACGCCAATGCGGATCATCACCATCAGCGTCTGCTTTTGGATGTTGCGTTGGCGTCGTGATATGAAATGCACGAACGCCGACTTCTTCCTGGCGGAAGAAGTGCTCTGCTTCGACCGCAACAACACCGTCCGTTTCCTGCGCCACGAAATCGTCGCCCACGATCGGATCAGAAGTCACCTGCTGTGCCGCTACTGAGCAACAGAAAAATGAAAACAGCCAACAAACCAAAATCAAGCATTTTCGCATCGCGAGTCCCAATCAATATCAATTAAAAGTTTCTTTCACGCAAATGTTCGGCGATGGAGGTCGGACGCTAATTGCCGCTAACCCAATCGAACAGTAATTCAGTCACCGTAGTTTCATCAGGAATGTGCTCCAGCAACACAAAATCCAGTGGACCAACATTTTCTTTCAGAGGCTTGAATTGGAAGTGCTGGCTTTCGTTTTTGTATCCCTTCAAAAAGTCGCGGTTTCTCACGAGCGATTCCTTCTTCAAGCTGGAGAAAAAAAGAATGTTTTCTTCGTTGTACATAATCATGAGGTTGATCGCCGAATCCTTCGCGGCCTTGAATTTGAAACGACCTGCGCTGTCGACATCGATTCGATATTGCATCGAAGTCATGGCATCGTCTGCCGCCATGTAAACGTTCCGTGGAACGCTGCCGTCTTCAAAAGCCACCGAACCATGGATCGAACAGGTCTCAGCCTCACGGATCTGAATTTCTTCCATGAGCTTTCCCGGTCGCAATGTCAAAACAATAGGGTTGGCTATCAACACTTCACCATTGACTTTGATTACTTTGCCATCGACGTAGGCTCGATCAATCAACTTGATGACCGCCTTTCCTTCACGCGGGGGGAGTTTGAACTTTCCTTCCGCATCGGTCACCACGATTTCATTGACGACCAACGAATGTATCCTTTGTGCAATATTGACAACTTGGCCTTCGACTGGTTTGCCGTCAATCGAAAGGACCACACCGGAGATTGAGACTCCCTCCTTGAGCTGCACAATTCCAAGATCCTGAACGCCATTTCCAGAATCCCATTTTTCAATCTTAATTGTTTTCATTGCGGCGGCTGCGTTGTAACTATTCGCAGCGACGTTAAGCTCGCAGTCATCGGGCACGAGCGCCGTAAAGGAACCATCCTTAGCAATCCCCCCCGACTCATGAAATTGCAACGACATGTTGCTCGTGCTTCTAGAAAATCGGATCTGGGGGTTGAGCAGTTTTTCATCAGCTGCGGAAGCCGGCATTGTGATTCTTCCCGTCACTTTTATTGCGCGTTTCAGGCGGATCTTCTTAAAGTCTCCTTTGAATCTAGCGACTTCGCTCCTGCCGTAAAGTTCCTTTTCTAATGGAAGGAACCCTTCTGCAGTCACGCGACATGACAGCCACGTCTTGGAAGTAAGCTCCATTGGCTGATCAACGTCAAATTGAAATTCACCATTGGAAGAATTTGTTTTCCATTCACCAAGTGACTTCGGTTTCACACCAAGCTGATTTCCGGTTTCGGAATGGTCATAGATAATGACGCGTACTGAAAAGCGGTCGACGGAGTTGCCTTGAGAATCAGCAACTTTGCCTTTGAGTTCGGTAAACCTACTCAGAACGGTAGTTGCGTCTTTGGATTCTTGAGCATGAAGAAAACTGACAATCGAAGCGAGCAGGATAAAGCAAGATAAGGACTTCAAGAACAATATCGACGGCATCGGACTACCTAGATTAGCATTGCGATCCTCACGACAGTAATATAGCTCGCCTCGATCGGAAAAACCGACCTGCAACCTCAGCTTTCAGCGCATAAAAAAAGCCCGGCCAAAATTCTGACCGGGCTTCGTGTCTCTTAGGACGTTAGTCCTGTTGAGAATAAATTTCTTTCGCCTGATCGACAGATACAGTTGCCTCGTCGTCTTGCGTGAATTTTTTTCGCACTTCAGCACGCTCAGCCGCAACCGCAATGACTTGCTGTGCGAATGCCAACTGGTTTGATGTGAAGAACCGCTCGAAATAACCATCCATTCGCTCAAGTCGATTCATGACCAACATTTTTTGCCATGAAAGATCATCAGTGATGTTCCATGCCGCAGCTTGAGCGACAGGTTGAATCACTTCATCCCAAGCCAACATTCGACAGATCTCATCAATGGAAGGATCCGAGGTGACTGTTGAAAGTGGAACAATTACGTAATCCATTTTAAGTGTTGGGTTCGGCTTTCCGTGTTCAAGGCATACAGTCGTTAACGAGACCTTGCCAACTTTTCCAGGAGGAATGTTAAACATTCCGCCACCCATGCCGCCGCCACCCATGCCGCCGCCGCCGATGCCACCGC
>CAYGUE010000062.1:0-34468 GCA_964352885.1 uncultured Pirellulaceae bacterium | reverse complement strand
GACTTGGGCTTCGCCAAATCTCGCTTGTTGAAGCAACTGAATCTGCTGCACAACACATCAAGAATTTTGAGTCGATCAGCAAACGCATTTCGACTTTCGCGAATTTGAGATTTGACTTCGGAGTAAAGCTTTCGACTATTGCTGACATTCAGGCGATTTCAGTTCCGCTCTCTCAACTCTTTGAAAACTTCAATGTGTTGGAATCGCATTTACGTGGATTTCAGCTGTCGGAGTTTTTGTTAAGCGATGCAACTGCTGCGATTGAATCAGCGAATTCCAGCATTCTGTCAGTCAATCACTTCTTCGGAAACAGTCGAAGACCAAGCTTCCCGCATGCCGATATCCCCTCACAGAACGAAGACCTTAGAGACGTAATCGAGCGGGCAGAAACTGCAGAATTAAAAGCCCGCTATCTCTTGCACGAAGAATCCACCGATCTCATTTTAGTAGGCAATGACGCTGTTGATTTAATTTCTGAAAGAATTGAACAGTGCGTCGAAAAAGTGATCGAAGGGCGACTGGAAAAATACAGGCCATTGTTCGATCGAATGGCCCTACTCGCGAATCCAAAGTCGTTCTTGGAAGTGTTGCATGACTTTTCAGAGCTTGTCCGACGGAATCATTGGAAACAATTCTGGCAAGAAAAAGGTAACAAGTTTGTAGCATCACCCGAAGCTTTAGCAAACACGTTGCTCTCGATTTACCTTGGAGGGCGATGGCATGGGACAGCTTTCGTTGGGAACGAACTTGCAAATGGCGATGGGTTTATGGACATCGTTGTAAACTTTCTCGGCATCAACAATGTTGTTGAGCTGAAGATGGTCGGAGCTGGTTGGGGAATCGGACACGCCGAGGCCGGAATCGAACAGTTGGATCAGTACATGGCGAATTACAGTGAAGACGAGGCGTTTCTAGTCGTTTTCGATGGCCGAAAAACGATAGCCGGCCGAACGTTCAAGGATAAGTACGCTATGAAGAACGGAGTTGTGAACGTAGTGACGATTCCGATTTTCTTCGAGCCGCCGACACGGACATGAACTCAAATCTGAAAAAAATCGCAGACAAATGGCCTTCGTGGAGAATTGACAAGACAGACGAACGAGTTGTCGATATATCTGAATGCGCGTTTGTCGGCGAAGGCAGGCATGAAATTGTTGCCTATTCATTCGCCCGGTATCTGCCTGATGAAGATGACTCAACGAAGCGGGTCTATCCAATCTGCATCAGATTTGCGATTCACTTTCCAGGATATGTTTCGCTTGAAGAACCTGCAATCGGCCATCTTCGTAGCGGCTTCTTTCACAGCAAAACCGGGATGTTGGAACCGGCAAAGATACTTGCGATAATTTCGTGTCCGAACGGTCGCGTTTTATGGGATAGGTTGCACGCGGCATTGACGTCAGAACGTCAGTTGGCTGAAGACTACTTTGGAAACGAGACATGGATTTCCAGCAACAGGGAAACACTGATGCGAGCGGCTCAACAATCTCTTGCTGAACCATTTCCGGAGTTCACAGTAGAGTCTCCGCCGGAAGGCTGCCACATCAGTATTAGCATAGACGATATTCCCGAAGTTCAGTTTCCCGCCTACTACCCAAGTCAGGAAGAGTTGAGTCCGACGCGAGTGGAAAGCTGGATTTATCACTTGAAGAAGAGCTTGAAGAAAGGTGGCAACGGAATTCAATCCTGTCGAGAAAGGGTTGTACTCAAAGAGGATCTCCGACGTGCCGACGATTCGCTTTTTATTGGGCAGCTTGGTTGGACGGTTCTTGATCCCGGATTCAGAATCAAAAAGGGAAGAAGTACGGTTGAAGTTTTCGTGGCCTTCGATTCGGGAATCACCCTTGCGGTGGAAATTTACTGGATTGATTTTTTGCAAGAAGAATCAGCAAAGGATGTCTCAGCCAAGATGATCGCAAGTCGACGAGGCACGCCGTTTGATGCCGAGGTGACAGTCGCCGCCACGTTTCAGCGGGACTTGCCATTCTATGATGCTAAAACTACGCAGGTCGTCGGTAAGGGGCTCGAAGAAGTCTATGCGTACACTTTCAAGTCATGCATCGACAAAGCGAAGTCGATTGGCCAGGAATTCTATCCGGTAAAAATTGGCTATGCATACGGATACGGTGAAGCGTTGTCGCGAATCAATGGCTTGGTTCCCAGTGGATTAGCCAACGACGCGACGATTCTGTTTATTGGTCGCTGTGACGATGGTCGAACGATCGAGTCAAAGATTCACAAACACATTCGGGCTGCTGATCGCAAAATCAAGAGTTCGCCCGGAACAGAGTGGTTCATGAGTTCGGCTGAGGAAGTCGCGAAGCTGTTTTCAAATTTTTGCCTGTCATGCGATGAGAATTAGGAATCGAGGGAAGGACAGCGGCGAATACCACATTGTTGTAATGCTGTGCCGTATTTGTTGCAACGTGCATCTGTTTGAAGCACGTTTGCAAACTGCTCGAAACGAGAATTGAACATCTGTTTAGATTTCCCTTAGCAATTGCTACGCATGCCGAACGATTTATTGACAGTTTTCGATTGTTTCGGGTATCGCTGATTGCGTTGCAAAGTTTCCATTTTGAAAAATCCTTAAATCGAAATTCGTTCTACGATGTTTCGCGTAACTTTTCGATTACGGCGATCGTAAAGCCGCGTTGTCCTCGGATCAGCGTGGCCGGCTAGGTTTTGGACGTCTTCGAGGGGGACGCCTTGGGTGAGTAAGTCGGTGATGGTGGCGACGCGGAATGAATGGGGAGAGAGACGGCTGGGTAGTTCGGCGGCGCGGAGACGGCGTTTGATCATGCGGCCCATGTCGTTGGCGGTCATCGCGTTTTCTGTCAGCTGCTTGGTTCGGCGAATCGTCGTCCGGAATAACGAAGTTGTTTTGTCCGAATTCTCAAGTCCGCCCGCAGTAACATATTGTGACAAGTATTGTCGCAGATCGTGGCGTACGGGAATCTCGCGAGACTTGCCCCCTTTCTCTGTGAATCGCAAGCAGTACTGGTCACCAAGATTGTAGAAATCACTTTGCCGTAATTTCGCTACCGCACCAACGCGGGCGGCGGTGTAAATCAGAATGCCGATGATCGCTCGATCTCGTTGGCCGACGACGTTCGAAACGTCGATGCTGGCCAAAAGTTTGCGAGCCTGCTTGATCGTGATCTCGGGTGTCTTTCCTTCGATGACTTGAAGTCGTTCGCCACGAACGGACAACGCAGGATTTAAGATGATGACGTGTCTTGTCACCAACGTGTCGAAGAAATGGCGCAGCGCAGAAAGCTGCAGCTTTTTTGTCGCCGGTGCATAGTTGAGACCATCGAGAAAGCTTCCAACGTCTCGCGGAGAAACGGCTGCTAATTCTCTTCCCAGTTCTTCGCAATGGTTCAAGAACTTTCGAATCGCTCGTTCGTACGCATCCCGAGTGTGTGGATTCCGAATCTTTCCGTAGATGAATTCATCCCAGGCAAAATTCGCGGCAGGCCCGGCGTCTCGAATCAAAGTCGGAACTGCTGCATCGTTGCGTTTCGACGAAACTACGCCAGGCGATGAAACCACCACCAAATCCGTCTGGAGTTCGCCAAGGCAAGCGTTTGATTGATCATCCGAACGTTTCAATTGTCCTCCATGCATTTCGTCCAGGCTGCGTCAGTTGATTCACACATTATGTAAATCAGAATTGCTTCCGGCGAGTTTTTGCAACGATTCATTAGCCCAACTAATAACGCATCATAACGTCCTTTGTCCAGCGCTAAATGCTATCTTGCGTGTGACGCGGTGTAATGCAACCAATATGTGTCGTGATGAGCCAGCGTTCCCATCAGTAGTCCAACCGCTACTCGCGATGCCGAGCGATATGTGCCATACCCAAGGATACTCTTGCGTAATAAAGTTCTTGGATGATACGACAAGGAATATTTTGCTTGACAAAACTCGTCCATAGAACGCCGTAGTGCCGGTAGCACGCCATCGGCGAGTTCGATCGTTGGCTCCCATTGACGCACTTGGTTGAGCAAGAAGAATGGCAGCTGATGTCGGCACTACAGCAAGAATGGTTAGGTGACTCGTGAAGGTGATACTTGCCGAAAAGCCATCCGTGGCCCGTGAGCTCGCTACCTTCCTCAAGGCCACCGCGCGGCGTGATGGCTACTTTGAAGGCAACGGCTATCAAGTTACCTGGGCTTTGGGGCACCTCGTCGAACTGAAGGAACCCGCCGACTATGACCCATCACTGAAGACTTGGTCGCTGGGTACATTGCCGTTCATCCCCGACGAATTCGAGTTGAAGCTGCGTGATGACAAGAGGACAAAACAACAATACGGAATCGTGAAGCGCCTGTTTCGCGCGGCGGATGGGCTGATTTGCGCTACGGACGCAGGCCGTGAAGGTGAACTGATCTTTCGCTATATCCTTACGCTCACAGGCTGCACGCGTAAACCAGCCCAACGGCTCTGGCTCAGTTCGCTCACACCTCAGGCCATTCAAACGGCATTCCGATCGTTACGGCCCTTGGCGGATTACGACAATTTGTATGCCGCCGCCAAATGTCGAAGCGAAGCCGACTGGATCGTCGGACTTAATGCGACGCGTAACTATACGTTGCGTTATGGATCTGCCGGGATTCTCTGGAGCCTGGGGCGTGTACAGACTCCCGTGTTAGCCATGATCGTACGTCGCGATGACGAGATTCGAACGTTCAAGACGCAGCCATTTTGGGAGTTGACGACAGACTATCGCAACGTGTGCTTTCGCTACACCGGTGATCGTTTCGACAAGCAAGAAGAAGCACAAGCCTTGCTAAACCGCGTCAGCAAACATCCGCTGGTTATCCAGAAGATAGAAAGAAAACCAGAGAAGTCGCTCCCACCTCAGTTGTTCGACCTGACGGAGCTGCAACGCGATATGAATCGTCGCTTTGGAATATCGGCAGCCGACACATTGCAGAGTGCCCAATCACTCTATGAATCCAAGCTGATTACATATCCCCGCACCGACTCGCGCTACCTGAGCACCGACATGCAGAAAGAAGTTCCAAGCATTTTGCGGCAGCTGCAATCGATCAAATCCGACGAAGTGTCCAAGCTTGACCTAAAATCGCTCCCGTTTAGTGGGCGATTAATCAATAACCAGAAAGTGAAGGACCACCATGCGATTATCCCAACCGGTGCCGCCCCGGGAGTATTGCGTGACCCAGACCAGAAAGTTTACTCAGCGATCGTGGTGCAATTCATCGCAGCTTTCTATCCGCCTTGTTTGAAGGAGGTGACGACGGTCGACGGTATTGCCAATGACGTGCCATTTCGTGCCCGTGGAGTTCGATTGGTTGAGCCCGGCTGGACCGAATTGTTTCCTCGCAAGTCTGCGGAGCCGAAAGGAGAGGCCGAGCAGACCTTGCCGAATTTTACGCCGCGTGAAAGTGGTCCCCACCAGCCGTCTATTAAGCCGGGGCAAACGACACCACCCAAACACTTCACTGAGAACACACTGTTGGGTGCGATGGACACAGCGGGAAAGCTCGTCGAGGAAGGCGTGCTACGCGAAGCACTCAGGGAGAAAGGACTAGGCACTTCGGCAACTCGTGCAGCAATCATCGAGACTCTTTTGAAGCGTCAATACATTTTGCGCGAGAAGAAGAACCTGATCGCGACAGACTTTGGTCGCTACCTCGTGGCGATTGTGCGAGATCACAACCTCAAGTCACCCGAACTGACC
Source organism: uncultured Pirellulaceae bacterium (assembly GCA_964352885.1). GTDB lineage: Bacteria > Planctomycetota > Planctomycetia > Pirellulales > Pirellulaceae > Mariniblastus. The sequence continues at coordinate 28,758 of CAYGUE010000062.1, read as the reverse complement.
GGAGAGTGGGAGTCAAAGCTCAATAGGATCGAAGCTGGCCAGGCCACGTCCGAACGATTCATGCAGGAAATTGCTGAATATACGCGTGGGCTCATTCAGTCCAGCCACCATAAGGGGATTGACGAAACCAAACTCGGTGAGTGTCCCCTATGCGGACAGCCCGTCATTGCCGGCAACCAGGCCTTTGGCTGTTCCGCGTGGCGCAAGGGATGCCGGTTTGTACTTCAGCCGACGTACCGCGACAGCAAGCTAGACACGAATCAAATTCGCGAGCTGCTGCAGCATGGCGTAATTAGTGAGCCAATCAAGCTCGGTGATGGTCAGCAATTCTTGTTGAGTTTGTTGGACTCGGGCGAGTTAGTCGAGATTCCGGTACCTCACGCTAACGAACAGAGCGATGGGAAGTCCACAGGCCGATCGACGAGTACTCGAAACTCGTCACGCGAGACGCGTGCTGCGGATGATTCGATTCGACCAAAGAGGGAGAAGCCGTCCGCGGATCTTGGCCCTTGTCCGCTTTGCGGGGCGCAAGTTGTGGAGCAGAAGAAGTCGTTCAGTTGCGGCCGCTGGCGAGAAGGTTGCGGTTTGACGATCTGGAAATCAATTTCGGGCAAGCGGATTTCCGCCCGCACCGCTAAAGCACTGCTGCGCGACGGGAAGACTGCAGCTTTGAAGGGGTTCAAATCCAAATCAGGTCAGCCATTCAGTGCACGTCTGAAGCTGACTGACGGAAAGGTAAGCCTCGATTTCGACAATTGACTTTTGAGATTCAAAATTCTCAAAGAGGCTGCGGGCGTTGAAAACAAAACAACAAAACCGAGTCTCCCGGCGAAAGACTTTCGTGCTTTCGCAAACCTGTACCAAGATTCCTACGCGCGGTTTCCCACTTGCAGGCGTTTTTTGGTTTACGACTGGAACCCCTCCAACGTCCCCGCGAATCGCTATTCGTAACCCGTCGAGTTAAGCGATCAGAAAAGTCTTCCGGCTTTCGGTGTAAAACCGATTCAGTAATGGTCTGACTCAATGAGCTGAGCCCGGTATTTAATGCCATTGAAAACCTTGCCTGCCCGCTGCACTGTCAACAAATTGGCTGGTTGACACAACAGCGAGTTGGATTGAATGATTTGCTTGGTTCGACTCGATGCGAACGGTAATCACAGTGATTGGATGATGACTGGCGGTCGGAGAACCAAATTGGAAAACCAAAAGCAGCCACCACCACTGGGGTGATTCGAAACGATCAACAGAATCTAACTTTCGCTATCGTCCGTTCGCCCGTTTTGTGAAAAGATCCAAGTGTGAGCCTGGTCAGCGACTTTTGCCAAAAGAGGCAAGTCATCGCGCCCGAAACTCGTTGAGTCAGCCCAATTGTCGTTGTCGTCTTTATAGAGGCGAGTCAACGTGACATTGTGCATCGAACCGTTCTTGGTCGGATTCTCCCAGACTGCAGCGCGAACTCGTCCCAAACGAACTTCATGGACGGGTTTTTTGGGGTTTGTGTTGCCCATTGATAGGGCCTTTCAAAATAAACAAAGAAAAACTCTCGATACAATTCGAAAGTAAAAAATTCAAATGGCAAGTGACATCAAGCTGCCGATCTTTTGATCCAGCGCATTGCGGTTGCCTGCAAATTTGATCGAACCGGTGGCGCGAGTCAGGGCATCGACCCACGCGAAAATCGTGTGATTTCCGTTGACGACTTTGGAAGCCTCCAGGGCAAGATTTCGAGGGATACCTTTGGCACTGAGAACTTTGAAGGCTTCGTCTACGTCGACGCCAATTTTTGTGCTCAGCGCGAACTCTACACTCGTTTCAAACTTCTCTTTGCGCTCATCCCGTCGTTCAATCAATGCTTCAATCAAGCGACGAATCTCACTCAAACCCTCTCGAACACTCGATGTATGCTTGCGACTGTAATCGGCGACTTCGATTGCATCCCAGACGATATGGTTGCCACAGATGTGTTGATACCAAAACGTTTGAATGCCAAGTGAGCGTCTTCCCACTTCACTATTCCACACAAAAAAGCCAGGTGCGAACTTCTGATCGCCAACATTAACCCATCCATCGTTGTCTACGAGAAACGCAAACAAATCCTGTTCGCCGCAATAAAGCCCAGTCCCATGGCCATTGAAAGCTCGATGCGGTGGCTGGAATTCCGATTCATAATCGGAAACAACATCCAACAACTCGCTATTCCAAAGCCGCGTGTAGCTGACACCATGGACAGAACGCATCGTTGTTTCGTTCGAATGGAACTGAATCGGTCGATCTGCAGTGGGTAATGTTTCGGCGATTGCTTTGGTCGCCGTTTCGGGTGACAACCGATTCAACGTGTCGCGAGCAACTCCGCAAATTCGACAGAGCTGGCTGAAGGACCAATCGTTCAACTGGTGTTCTTCGCCCGACTCAAATCGAATCGCCATGCTGTCGGGTTTGGCCAACGGCATCAAGGTCTGTGGCTTGAACCAATGTTCCGCCGATTCTTCCTTCCGATCAAAGCAATGTCGTCGCAAATCAGCGAACGATTCAAAACACTCATCGGGCCCACGTCGAAACAACTCGCGATTCGCCTTCATCAAGTTAACCATCTCAATTCTCCAACAGGACTATAAATAATCCGGAACAATGCCGGGCCACTGATTTCCGACGTCGAAAATCAGCAACCGAGCGTTGGTTGAAAAACCAGTGAGTAGTTAACTCGTTGATTTTGTTTCGAAAAACCTTACGACCACCAACCACTTGAACCGGGTAGTTAGCCGATTCAAAAGGCTGGCCTCATGATTACCCGCGTCAATACTGAGAAATGGAATACGAATTCACCATGATCCGTAGCACAACGACTGGCAATTGTCACGTGGCTCACGAGACATCGAGGAGAACCTCCTAGGATAGATTCCTTGCTTCGTCCAAGTCTTCACAAATGCAAGTATGCTGACCAGCGGCAGTGTTAGCAGCCGGCCGCAGATTCGAGGATACTTCTGGCCGCTCTCGGAAACGGCAACTACGATTGCCGCGGCAATGATGCCTTTGAATTGAGTTAGCTAGCTTCTTTGGCACCTTCATTTAGTTCGACACTAAACGCAGATTGGCTTCGTTCCAGTCGATGTGTTCAATGAACTTTTCGACGTAATCGGATTTTCGATTTTGGTAGTCGATGTAAAAGGCATGTTCGTACGTGTCGATCACGATCAACGGAGTCGCCATCCAAAGCACGCCCATTGCGTGTTCATCGCTGACGACGTTGTACAATTTTCCGTTGACCGGATGCTTGACCAGCATCGCCCAACCGGCGGCTTGTTTTGCAGAAGCAATAAAATCGGTTTTCCATTTTTCAATCGAGCCAAATCGTTTCTCAATCGCCGCACGGATATCGGCCTCTGGATCGGGGGCTTTGGGTGCCAAGCCATCGAAGTACATTTCGTGCAGGACGACACTGTTACCCTTGCTGTTGATGGCTTGTTTGAGTGCGCCAAAGGCTGCGGCATCAATGGCCTGACCGGACTTGGCTGATTCTTCAAGCCTTGCGTCGGCAGCGGAATATCCTTTCAATGCGCCGCCGTAGTGAGCTGTATGGTGGGGGGCGATTTGCTCGGCACTCAGGAAACCGGGAATTGAATTATGTTTCAGCGGTTTGGGCTTCCCGGTGACCAAGCCACATTGCGAAAAGTCGATTTCAGGTGAGTGCTCGTCCTGAGCTTCCGCCAGACCGGGCACAAGCATGCCGCCAACACAAGCTCCCGAAGACAAGAACGCAAACTGGCGGCGATTAAGAAGTGACATGACGGGCTCTCCAAAATGGTTAATGACTCGCGAACGACGTGAATAGATTATTGGGCGCATTTCACGGACATCGCAATACGCGCAGCTCGTAGATGAAAGATTTTTAATTATCAGATGATTTACTATTGGCGTCCACCGATCGACAATGAGTGCTGGACAGCACGCTTGATATTCGGCGGAAGTCATTGAATCACCCCTTGGAATTTTCGATGCCAAATGTGTTAGTTGTCGAAGATGAGCGGAAGCTGCTGGAAAGCCTGCGACTCGGACTCTCTGACGAGGGATTTAATGTTCTCACGGCAGTGACGGGTGACGATGGATATCAAAGTGCAATGAATGACAACGTGGATGTGGTGGTATTGGATGTGATGTTTCCGGGTCGCGATGGTTTTCAGATTTTGAATGATTTGCGAAAGAACGGGTTCAAGAAACCGATTCTAATGCTGACAGCGCGTGACACCGTGGAAGATCGAGTTCGCGGACTTGATAACGGGGCCGACGATTATCTGGTCAAGCCATTTGCGTTCGCGGAACTGGTGGCGCGTTTGCGAGTGTTGATGCGTCGAGAAACAATCACAGGTCAATTTTCGTTTAAAGTGGCCAAGCTGGAAGTTGATTTGATGTCACGTCAGGTGAATCGTGATGGAAAAGAAATTGAACTTTCTCAAAGAGAATTTCAGCTGTTGGAATATTTACTTCGGCACAAAGATAACGTGGTCTCGCGTGAAATGCTGGCCCACGAAGTGTGGCACGAGCCCGATGTGTTAACCAACATCATTGACGTCTATGTTAATTTGTTGCGCAAAAAGATTGAGAAACCTGACCTGCCGCAGTTGATACACACAATGCGTGGCGTTGGATATGTGCTCAGGACGGGCGAATGAAAAAGTTGAATCTTCGTTGGCGACTGACACTTTGGAACACGTTTTCGGCGGCAGTTTTGTTGCTTGTATGTGGTTCGCTTGTCTACGGAATGTTGCGGCAAGCGATGGTTCGACAAACCGACCAACTGCTGCAAGCCCAATTGGCCGAATTACACGACGATCAAATGATGGCGTCTGATTATCAAAGCCGCATTCCACATTGGATCCGTGAATTTAAGGAACACGTTAACGTATTCGCAGCCGTATATGATTCACACGGACAACTGATTTTTCGCACCGAAGGCCTGGCCGAAGTCAGCGTCCCACCGGATCCGATACCAGACACCAACGAGCTTCGTTTTGCGACCCAAATGCTGCCGATCATTGACTCTCAACGAACTCTTGCGGGCAATTTCCCTGCTGGAAACGAATCGTTTTCTGTTGTGTTGATGTCTCCATTGGCCGAAGTCGAGACAAATCTCGCTCGCGTGCGTACAGTGATGTTCACTGCGTTTCCCCTGGCATTGCTACTTGCTGGAGCGATCGGGTATTGGCAGTCTCGCAAGGCATTGGCTCCGATCGAACGCTTGCGAGAGAAAACCGACCGCATCACAGCGGACAAACTCGACCAACGATTGCCGGTGGACAATCCTGACGACGAACTTGGCCGGATGACTGAAACCATCAATGAAATGATTGCCCGATTGGAACGTTCATTTCTTGAAATTCGCCGCTTCACTGCCGATGCATCACATGAGTTGCGCACGCCTTTGGCTGTTTTGCGGGCGGAAGTCGAAGTTGCGATGCGAACGCCGATGGACGAGCCGCAACGACAAAATCTGTTGGCTAGCGTATTGGAGGAAATTCAGCGACTTTCGGGTTTAACCGACCAATTATTAACACTTTCACGTACCGATGCCGGCATGGCCCAATACGCGCGTGAATTGATTGACCTGAACCAGTTGGTGCATGACGTCGTCCAAACAATGAAACCGCTGGCGGACGCGAAACAACAAACGCTTGTATGTACAGGTACCTCCGGAGCTTGCGTGGTCGGTGATGTCGGAAAGTTGCGGCAAGTTTTTTACAACCTGCTCGACAATTCGATCAAATATACACCGGAAAACGGAAAGATCGAAGTTTCGCTAAGCTCGACCAGTGACTTCGTACATGTACAGATCAAAGACAACGGCATCGGTATCCCGGCCGAGCATCTGCCACACCTATTCGAGCGATTCTACCGAGTCGATAAGTCTCGCAGTCGCGAACAAGGCGGAACGGGACTTGGCTTAAGCATTGTCAAGACTATCATTGTCGCCCACGAAGGCGAAATTCAAATCACAAGTCAGCCCGATCAAGGTATGACTTGCACAATCCAGCTTCCACTCGCACGCGGCTAGTCGATTCATTTGAGCGTGCTATTGTCTATCGCTTGAACGAGAGCGTTGGCAAGTTCAGTTTGTGGATTCTTTGCGATCTCATCGAGCGAACCGCGTTCGGCAATTCGACCGGATTCAAGGACGGCCAGTGATGTGCAAAGTTCGCGGACTTCAATTGGATCGTGCGTTACCAAAACGAGCGAAAAGCCCAGCTGCAACTTAAGTTCCGCTAGTTGATTGAGGACGGATTGTTTGGTTAACAGGTCAAGGCCGCCCAGTGGTTCGTCGAGTAACAATAGCTTGGGCTGCATTGCCAAAGCGCGGGCCAACGCGACTCGCTGTTGTTGACCACCAGACAGCGTTCCCGGCCGACGATTTGCCAACTCCGAAATTTCGCATAACTCAAGCGATTGCGCGATGCGATTTCGCGAGTCCTGGCGGGACAGCCTCAACCCGGAAAGACCGAGCCGAACATTTCCCGCCACAGTGAGATTGGGCCAAAGAGCCAGATCTTGAAACAGCATCGCGATGCCACGTTGATGAGGCGGAATAAGATACCGACCGGCTTGAGTCGCAGCTTGTCCTTCGACAAGCACTTCGCCTTGCTCCGGAAGTTCCAATCCCGCGATCACGCGCAGCAAAGTTGACTTGCCACTACCTGAACATCCCAGCAGAGCAACTGATTCATTTGCTTGAACATCAAAATCTGTTCCATCGAGCACCAATTGTTTGCCCAGCCGACAAACCAATCCTTGGCAACTAACAAGTTTTGTCATGCCGTCCGCCTCCAAAAGCGCGGGAGCTGTGCGACAATACAGAGTAGCAAGACTACGCCTAGTAAATACAGCAAACACAATGAGGCAACCAGACCTTCCGGGCTGTTGGCCATCACTGTGAAGATTGCAACCGGCAATGACTGCGTGCCGGGCGGCTGCAGCAAATGCGTCGTCGTAATGTCGGCAGAGGCAAGCACCATCACTAATATCAGGCTGACGAAAATTGCCGGTGCGATATTTGGCAGAGTCACGCGGGCAAAGAATCGCGGGCGGGAAACACCATGAAGACGAGCCGCTTCTGTCCAAGTCGGTGAAAGACTTCCAGTCGCTCGCATGATGGCGATGGTCGCCACCGGTAAAAAACGCAAGCCTAGAATGAGCATCACCGTAAACCGACTTCGCAACAACCAATCAAGTTGTGCCGGTGCATGAGTTGCCACCTGCGTCATGCCGATCGCAGCCAGCGCGGGCGGCATGGCCAACAATGCCAGGAGAACCGCCAACACGGTCACTCTTGCTCGATAGCTCGACGACCCACTGATTGCGACGACGGTTGCCAACACGACGGCAATCAACGCCGCTCCTCCGGTAAACAACATGGTCGTCGCAGCGGTGTCAGAAACTTTCGCGACGGCCCGTTCGATCATCGGGTTTTGCGTAGCGGGTAGACACAAACCAAGGACTGGCATCGCGACTCCAACTGACAACAAGATGATCAATGCAAAAAATGCTACTTTACTCATCGTTTTGTGCTGGTACGGAACAGCCGGTCGCGTTTGACGAGCAAACACCGCCGACGAAAGCCAATTCAACCCGATCAATAAAATTGGTGCCGTCAATGCAAGAATCAGTCCAGCCAATGCGAGGCATTGCCGACCTGCCAATTCGTAATCGAATAGAGCTGAAAAACTGGTCAGGATTTCGACGGCGGCACTTCGACAGCCAAAAATCAATGGTGCACCAGAATCGGAAAGACTAAGTATTCCGCCGAACAAACCGGCCAGCGTTGCTACCGGCGCACAGGCCAGAGCTGATTGCTTAAGCACGGAACGCTCGCCGCCGTGCAGTCGCGCCGCATCAATTTGTGAAGCGGTCAGATTTCGACACGCGGCCCATGTCGCAAAGAACGATAACGGGACGGCTTGCAGGCCTAGAACGAAAACGCAGCCGGTAAATCCTCCCGGAGTTGGTAACCACGACACCCCATTTGCAGTTGCGACGTTGCTCCATCCGATGCATAACAAAAATGAAGGCAAGAGAAGTGGTAACGCCTGAAACAGGATGAGGGCCTGTCTGGCCGGAAACCGATACAGCGAGACCAACAAACCCAGAGGCAATCCAACAACTAACGAAACAACAAAAACACCCAAACCCATCCACAGCGAACTTTCGATGGATTTGGCAAATGCTTCTGTCCAAAACGGTCTTGCCGGTTCGGTACCAATTGAAGTCACAACCAATGGAAGCGACGGGGCAACCGCCAGGCACATCAACGAAATGAGAGTCAGCCAGCGAAGCAAGGAGCTGCGGTGTTGTTCAAGCGAGATCACTGGTGCTTATCAACCCAAGTTTTCAGGAAACTTCCGGAGATTCTTTCCATGGTTTCGGCCAGCGTTTCGTAGTTGACTTCCATCGCTCTAAGCTGACCCACCGGTTTGAAGGGAAACTCAGCGGGCAATTCGACTCCCAAACGTAACGGCATCTGAGCCGCCTCGCTGCGTGCAAGAGCTGCTTCGGTTTCCGGGCGAAGCAAGTAGTCGATGAACTGTTTGCCATTTTCGCTATGTGGGCCGCCCGCTATCAAAACCGCTGCGTTCGGCACTACCAGTCTTCCGCTTCCGTCGGCATCGGGATAAACAAATCCAACTGGTTTGCCCTCTTGAATGGCAACATTCACATCGTCGGTATCCGTCAAACCAATCGCGAACTCACCGTTGGCGACTCGGCGGCGGACCTCTCCGTTGGACGAAAGAATTTTCACTTCGTTATCAACGAGCGATTGAAAAAACTTCTGTGCATCTTCATCGCCGAGTGATTGAAACAATGCGGCCGCGTGCATGGACGTGGTTCCGAACAACGGGTTAGCAATGCACGCCTTTGCCTTAAATCGTTGGTCGGCCAAATCATTAATCGAAGTCGGCAATTGGTCGGCGGGGACCAGGTCCTTATTGTAAATGATGATCCGGGCTCGGGCCGAAAAACTCGTCCAATGGTGTTCCGCATCCGAAAATTCGATCGGCAAACCCTTGGCTGCCGGAGATTCACAGGAGGTAGAAACTCCTTTGGATTTGAGAATCGCTGCCCGCACGGGATCGCCGCTCCAAAACACATCGGCGCGCGGGCGCTCCTTTTCCGCGATCAAGCGATTCAACAGGCCCGTGCTTTTTGTCTCTTCCGTATCAGGCACCAAATCGACATGGATGCCGGTGTCCGCTTCAAACTGTTTGCAAATGGGTTCCGCGAATACCTCATCGACGGATGTGTAGACGACGACATTGCCTTTATCGATCGCATTATTGTTTGCCGAGCCTTGCGGCCGAAAGCAGCCGAAGAATGTGGTCGCAGCCAACAGTGTAAAAACGCAAATTTTCCGAGTTGTTGAACTCATTAAACCTCTCCATTGTTTATTTCGACGACTCATCTGGGATTCCGGTGGCTTTGAATTCATCAAACTCGGTAACTGCATCGGCTTTTGTCCACAACCCGACTCGTCCCGATTTGAAGCGGTCGTCATGGTGGTCAATCAGGAGTTTGTCGTTCAAGTACGCCTGAATGTGGTCACCTACGACAGTGACGCGCATCGTGTGCCACTGGCCAATAGCGGGAGCGTCGATTTTGGTGCTGGCAATCTGTTGTCGAGAACCAACAGCGGTCGCATACAGGCGATAATTACCTTCGAGACTGTTGGCTCGCACGATGTAATAGTTCGCGCCGTCTTGAGCGCGAAACACGATTCCGCCACTGGCGTCGATCTTGCCGGAAATGGGGCGAAATTGAACCGAGATATCAACGTCAGAAAAATTCGAATCACGCAGCAGCGCTACCGGATAATTTTGATCCGTCGCTGATTGTTTCAATACGTTGCGATTTCCGTTTGTTTCTGCCGACCACGCTCCGGAAACATTTTCCCACCGATCCGCGCTTTCGAAACTATCTTCCAAGGTCGTTGAGCTTTCGGTATGGATAGAAAGCCGTGTTGTTTTATCGCCATCGAGAGGTCTGGAATCGCAACCGAACATCGTCGTGGCGGTCACCACGAACGCAAAAGTAACAACCAACTTGAGTCTAGTTGTCATTTTCTTGCATCCTGGATATCCCATGTCAATTCGATCACGCCAGAGGCTTTGTCCATGTCCCCCGTATGATTGAATGTTGAAAGGGCCATTTTGCAGGGTTGCGATAGCTCAAATACCGTGTCATCATTTGGGCTGCCAGTATCCAGCTTGCGACCAAACTCCAAAGTCCAGCGACCCTCTTTCCATACGCCCTTGGCACGCACGTCAGCGGCGCTGCCACTAGGACTACTTGGTAAATACTGAACGACGTATTGCTCGGTTAATTCGGTGGGAGCCGGCTGTTTTGTTTCGACGGTTTCACCAGCATCTTCCGGACGCGCGATCCAAATCGTTTTTCCGTTCCGGGCTTCATATGATTTGGCTTTAATTGTTGGTTCCACAATCGTGTAATGATGACTTTTATCCATGGCGAATCCTTGTGGATTGGTGCGCATCGCCTTCCAGTGCCAAACGTCCCACGTTCCTGTTTCCCCTGATAGCATGTCGATGTCAAAAGTGCCGCTATGCTCGAAGGCGATTGCGAACATATCTTCGCGATCGTCTCCTTCTTCGTAGGTTTTCGATTCAGAGTTCCATCTCCAGGTTTTATGCGATACGTTTGCCTTCTCGTCTTCCCAATTTACCAGGAAGTAAAGATGTGTATCGGTATGAACAGACCGAATATCAACCGTTGCTGATGCTCCAACGTTGGGAGCCATCACGCGCCTGACGATTACGTTCAACGGTTTAGCATTCGACCAAACTCCATCGCCTGAATGGCCGTCTAGTTCAGGCGCTTTATCCACATGTAACGAAACAAGCTTGAGCGAGGGTTTTGAAACCGTAACATTTTCGAAGTAGGTGACCGAGTCGGCTTTCGTCCAAACGCCAACCAAGCCGGATTCGCCAAACGTTTTCTCCGTGTCCTCGACTTGACCGACCAGTTTATCGTTTAGCCACACTTTGAAATTGAATTCGGTCGCCTCGACCCTCAGTTCATGCCATTCGCCAAGAGCAACTTCGATGTCGTCCCAATACTTGATTGTCTTTCGCTTTCCGTCCTTGGTGACATAGAAACTGACGTTGTTCTCAAGTGCGTTGGCTCTTGCAATATAGAAATTGTCCTTGTCGATGGCTCGAAACACGACTCCACCGGCTTGATCGACCTTGCCTGAGATTGATTTGAATCGCGTGCTAACCGTACCGTCGAGAAATGAACTGCCCTCCTTTAGACAGACGGGAAAATCGCCGTTTGCACCTCCCGGTTCTAATTGCCCGAGCACCTTACGACCATTGTCCTGAAAGACTTCCCATCGCGGAGCATTGCCTTGCTGGGAACCGGTCACACCATTGATCCAACCGTCCGGGACCGAACCGACTTTCATTTCCTGAAAGTCCCAACTTTCATGCTCGTTGGCAAAAACGGTGGGAGTCAAAAATAGTAAGCACGCCACAACCGAGTAGTAAACTGGGACCTTCATGTCGATGACTCCCTGGACAAAGTGACTCTAAAAAACCCCATCCGCCTGCCTGATACGTTGTGCGGGGATCTTTCTCATTACCTTGATACACGTGCCCGTGCAGGGCGAGCAAGTAGCAAGTGCAAAGATGAAAGATTTTTAATCCGGGATTAGTTGTCGCAACCTGTTAATAGGAGGATGATGCTGCAGCAAGTTCTCGAAGAAAAAGGTGAGTTTCCATTCTCGGATTCGGCAATCATGGTAGACACGAAGGAAGACTCATCAGGAAATGGAGGAAACAATCCTAAGGACAGCCATTCAATCAGTTTTGGTGAAGCGTTCAAAGTCTGGTGCAAAGTGGCGATGCTAAGTTTCGGTGGGCCTGCAGGACAAATCGCGGTAATGCACCGCATTCTGGTCGAAGAAAAGCGCTGGGTCAGTGAAAACCGTTTCTTGCACGCGCTGAATTATTGCATGTTGTTGCCGGGGCCGGAGGCGCAGCAGCTGGCGACTTATATCGGTTGGCTGTTACACCGAACCGCCGGCGGGTTGATGGCAGGCCTGCTTTTTATCTTGCCAGGCTTCGTCAGTATTCTTGCGCTCAGCGTTTTATACGCGTGTTACAACGAGATGACGATTGTTCAAGGAATTTTTTATGGGCTAAAGCCAGCGGTGGTCGCCGTTGTTATTGAGGCAGTCATACGAATTGGAAAGCGATCGCTTAAAAATCGCACGATGGTCACATTGGCCGCGATCGCATTCGTGGCGATTTTCTTCTTTCAAGTTCCGTTTCCCTTGATCGTGTTGGCTGCAGCCGTGATCGGTCTTATCGGTGGCAAACTCCGCCCCGATACCTTCGTTGTCATCAAAGGGCACGCAACGACAACAGACGAAGCCGATGACCGCGCAATATCCGACGATCAAGCGATTGCAACCCGCCCAAGTTTTAACCGTGCCGTTCGCGTGTTGGCAGTCTGGTTGCCACTTTGGTTTGCGCCAGTCATTGCTCTTTGGTATTTCACTGGGCCGGAGAGTGTTTACACACAGGAATCAGTCTTCTTCAGCAAAACCGCGATCGTCACCTTCGGCGGCGCGTATTCGGTTTTGGCCTACATTGCGCAGGAAGCCGTCAGCACGCATCATTGGCTGGCCCCGGGTGAAATGCTTGACGGATTGGGAATGGCGGAAACGACACCCGGCCCGCTGATTCAAGTCGTACAGTTCGTCGGCTTCATGGGCGCGTTTCGAAATCCCGGCTCGCTCGATCCGTTAACCGCCGGAATCATTGGCTCCGTCATCACGACGTGGGTCACGTTTGTCCCGTGCTTTCTTTGGATTTTTTTGGGCGCGCCGTATATCGAATACCTGCGAGGGCAAAAATCACTCAACGCCGCGCTCTCGACAATCACGGCCGCAGTCGTTGGGGTGGTTTTGAATCTGTCGATCTGGTTTGCACTTCACACACTGTTCGGCACGGTCAATGAAATTCACTGGCTGGGAGCCCGGTGGTTCGTTCCCGATTTGTTCACGTTGGACATCGCGGCCTTGGTAATCGCCATCGGCGCTTTCATCGCCATGCTCAAATTCAAACGCGGCATGATTGTCACGCTGGCGATCAGTGCCATATCAGGTATGGCGTACTTCCTGCTCTTCGGTGGAAAGGGATAGTCACCAATTGGCTCTCTATAACGACAAAGCCAAAAACTCAATTTTCGTAACTTACTATTTCGCCACCAGATCTAGTCGCAAGTCCACGATAGACATCCTGGTCGATCGAATTGCTGATTAGCCTGGCTGACCCGTCGGCGGATACAAATTGAACTCCAACTCGATGCGCACTGCGGAAGTCTTCGAAATGTCCATCAGGATGATTGGGCGGATGGTCCACCGTTGCGACAATCCTCGCTGCTGATTGCTCGACCAACGGCTCCACGCCCACCCAGGTAATTGTCCCCAGATCTCCACGGCGTTCGCCGACGATTATCGTATTGCTCAAACCGTCGGTAATGTCTCGAAATCGAGTCTTGCTATTGCGATAAAAAACACCGTCGCCATTTGCCGGATTTGGAGCGATAGGTTGGCTTCCAAAAACGCCGGAATAATTACACTTGGATACGAACAGGTCGATATCTTTTTCAGGAATGGGATGAAACAGGACATTGGTAAACGATTCTTCATCGTCATCGGGAATGAAATATAGCTGTGATATCAGTGGCCCGTTATCAGACGGACATTGGAACAATTGAATCACGGCGGTTCTGACCTCTGCCATCGCCGGCAGAGAAAATTGAACATTGTAGTCTATTAGATTATGTACGTTGTCCTGCTCGACAAACGGCAAGATCAGTGATGCCCAACCCCAGCCCGGACGGTCAACCGGATTTTCAGAAATCCAACCTGTTGGTATATGTTGGTGTGCGGATTCATAATTTTGGATCGCGAGTCCAATCTGCCGACAGTTGTTCAGACAATGCGTACGACGAGCCGCTTCGCGAACTGCTTGAACCGCAGGCAACAGAAGTCCAACCAGGATGCCGATAATCGCAATGACTACCAACAACTCAACCAATGTGAATCCGCGCCTTTGATCGGACATACTTCTACTCCCAATTAATACTCGCCTCTGAAGAGTCGAACTTCAGGGACCATTGTACCGCATTTTTTGCAATCTCAAGACTATTCGGATCTAAAATCGGCCCGCTTCGGTTGCTTCGGCGACTCGACAACCGGGTCAAGATGGCCGAAATCTTCGACGTTTCCCTGCCCGGAAATTCTCAGTATCAACATTTCAAAGTGGCTTTGCCGCAACACTCGTAGGTGGTTTTACCCGCTCGATAGACTCCGCGTTTGCGGAATGGACTTAAATCCGTCAGCAGTCATTCGTCCAATGGACTTAGGGCCAATCCTTTTTTCAGTGTCCGCAGCCGATGGCATCAAGTCCAATAGCAACAGCGTCACGTCATCCGATTGTTTGGCTTCCCCACGAAACACTTTCACACTTTCAAGGACGGCCGCCGCAGTATCGTCCGCCGACTGCCCAGCATTTTTCAGTAACAAGTCCAGCAGTCGCTGTTTGCCAAACGCGTTTTCATTCACGTCAAACGTCTCAGGAATTCCATCGGTCGCAAGTGCCAATCGACAATGTTCCTTGAGTCGAATCGTTTCCTCCTCCCACTCTTCGTCTTCTAGAATTCCCAGCAATGTTCCGGTCGAGATGAGTTCGTGAGTCTCGCCCTCATCAGTTAACAACCAACCGGGGTCATGGCCGGCGTTGGCATACGTTAGAGTTTTCGTTTTGAAGTCAAGTCGCAATAGAATGATCGAAGCGAAGTCGCCGCAAAGATTGGCTTCCATGAACACATGATTCATCTGAGCCAGAATCTCAGACGGAGCTGTTGCAATATTTTTGGTTTGTAATAGCAGTGTTTTCAACATTGCGGCGGTCATGGCAGCGGGTACGCCATGATCGGTCGCATCGGCCATGCAAATCAACCAAGCGTCGTCGCCGTGCGGCAAGATGTCAAAATAGTCGCCTCCAACTGACTCCGCGGGGCTATAGACCATGCCCATACTGATGTTAGGAATCTTTAGTTCTTTGGGAAGCAAGTTTTCTTGAATCAGGCGAGCCTTGTTCAACCTTGACTTGCGTTCGGACTCGGATGCTTCCAGTGCATCACTCATCGCATTGATCTCGGACGACAGATAATCCAATTCTCTGCTGCCGAAGGACTTGAGCTGGGATGTGAAATCACTTTGACTGATTCTGCGAACTTTTTCCACTAAAGAATTCAATGGTCGAGCAACCATTCGAGTCAGCAGCCAATTAACGATTGCCGCCGCGACAATTCCGAGCAGCACCAACCCCCACATCCTCCGGACGACATCCGAAAAGATCTGAGAGCGAATCCTTGAAACATCTTCGCTCACGAAAACCGAAATCGCGTCTTGTGTTCGTACACCGACGACTAGATCATGATCGGCTGTTTGGATTCGCTGCTCATCCTTGCTTGCAGCCACCTTCATCGCATCCACCAATTCTTCCGACTGTCGATGATGGGCGTGTGCTTGGATCAGGTTACCATTTAGCTCGACTGCAATATGATGATGGGGCGAGTTTTCGTTCTCGATCGCCCCGCAAACTTCGTCGACGTAATTTTGGACGGTCGATCGACCATGCGAATTCAAATGCAAAATCCCTGGAAGCAAAGTCTTGGCTACTTCCTGAAGAGCTGTTTCTTTTTCATTGAATCGGTCGTTCAGCGCGCGACGGTAGTCGGACATCAACAGCGCAACCACTAGCAGTAGCAACATACTGTTGACGGTGACAACAATTTGAATGCGAAGAGAACGTGGGGCTCGGAGTATAGGATTCAAAATAGCGTTCTTGATTTAAGTATCATTGTCGTTCCGATCAGTGGCGGCATCGTCGAATCTCACTGGATGGACAGGACGTCGTTTAGACGATCGCGACCATAGTTTTCTTCACTCTGGTTCTGAGAAATCTTTAGTGATTTGGTTCGAGCTAGTGGTGCTAGTTTGCGATTGTGCGAATCAGCAGGTGCTCATTTTTACTTGTCAATCCCGTTCTCACCGCATCCCAACTTCGTCGGCAACTTGCGGGGAAAATCGAAATAATTGCTGCTCGAGGAGTTAGGCACTTAGATCGATTTATTTTTTCCTACTACTGCGAAACCGGCGTCGAAAACCAGAAGTAAAATCCGATCGTAACGGACGCCAACGCAAACCCAACTGCCATTGCCGACCAGAATCCGAGCCCAAGTCGATCAGCAAATGCCAGTGGCAAAAAGAACGGTAAACCGAGCGGTACCAGTATCAACGTTTCTTTTGCCAACGCTGAAATAGCAGGCAAGTCGCCTTGCTTCGTCCAAGCCATTACAAACGCGAGCATGCTGACCAGCGGGAGTGTTAATAACAGTCCGCCGATACGAGGATATTTCGGGCCGATCTCGATGACGGCAACCACGATTGCCCCGGCAATGATGCCTTTAAATAGAGTTAGCCACATAGGATTCTCGATGGTTTTAATTGATCGACTACGGTTGGATGGATACGCGAAACTGATTTTGCACCGTACCAAGTTTGCTAACGAAAAGAATTAGATTATTTGCGTCTTGTTGAAATCGGTCGTGTCAGTTTATGACAACGTCACTTGGACTCGTAGAGTCGAATCTTGAACTTTTGCCATCCAGTGGTGGAGAATTCATCGGTCAACTCGAAATTTTGGGCCGAGCTGAAATAATCGACATTCTTTGCTGGAAATATATAGACGATTCGAAATCGACGTGGGAATGCATTGAGTGATCGCACAATTTTTGATTGAATGACGTCCAATAGGTCCTTGCCAAATGGATTGAAAAAAAACGCAATTGTCGCATCGTTGGGTAAATCGTAATCGGCTGCATCACACTCGATAACTTCGACGTGGCATACCAGGGGAAGTTTGATTCTCTCGAGATTTTTTCGCGCAATTGCACATAGCTCGGCGGATTGTTCTAATCCGATGACGCGTCGGAATGGGTGCAAGGCTGCAACCACCAAAACTCGTCCCTTTCCGCAACCAAATTCGACCAACGTGTCATCGTCGATGTCAATATTTTTAAATAATCGTCGAAGGCAGCGGTAATCGGTCGCAACGTAGTCTCTCGACGATTCGTTATCGGTCAATTTTGACCTGGGAACAAATCCGGTTGTCTGGATTCCCAATTTCCAATCCATATATTCGTCGCGGATTCGACGCAAATATTTCTTGAATGTAGACCGGATGCCGTCTGACATGGTCTTTTCGAAAATTTTAATGAACGAATTAATAAATCTAGATTCCTGTAATTGCATCTGTAATATTCGATAGGCTTGTGGATCAAAAAGGGAAAAAACGAAATTCGTACCTCTGACTAGGCTTCCCGAAGAAGATCGAAATCAGTACGCGTTTCCCAATACGAAAATCGGCTTTTTGATTAAACAGCGTCATGGTCGGTCGTTTGAATCATTGTTTATCCCAGATGCAATCACGTCCTGTTGGAGACAAGTAGATGGCGATAGTTTCACTGTGTTGTGAATGAAAACGTTGAGGAAGGTTTTCGTATTTGCAAAATAAGTTTCATATGATCGCCATTGTTTCGAAAACGCTCCTACCGAACCGTGTACCGTCGGAGTCTCCACAGACTCTGATGCAGTCCGGCAGGAGCTGGATTGAATGTCGATTTTTGATTGTCAATTTACATACTGGCAATCAACAACCATCAATCGCAAATCAAAGATCCCCTAGTGATCGTGGGCGACTTCTTTAAAATTGCCAGAGTAAGGCGTTCCACTCACGGCCCCCGACATCGAACCTTCGTACTCTTTGACGATGCCAAGATTCTTATGATTGCCCACGAAGCGAGACGCTTTGCCTTCCGGATCGCCGTCCTGTGGACTGGCTTTCAATGATGCAGTAAATGCAGGATCTTTGATGGACAAAGTGATTTCTTCCGCGTCGATGGGTGTCGCGGTTTTCTCATCGTCACCCAGGATGAAGACAGTTGCCTCCTGTTTGTCGTGATCGACGGTAAACTCGACATGGAATTTGCCTCCGCCCCAATCCGCGACTGTACCGCCATGCGGTCCTTCGCCATGGGCGTGTCCTTCATCTTCATGCCCTTTGTGAACTGCGCCATCAGCATGAACATGCTCGCCAGTGTCCACGCTGCCGCCACCGGCTTTGGCGTCCTCTTTTTTTGAATCGCAGCCGACCATAAACGCAAACGCTGCGATTGCAACGAATGACAAAAACTGAAACTTCTTCATTTTCAAACTCCTCGTGTTAATAAATTGCCCAAGAACGTCCTGGGGCTCTGGTTTACTAAATCTCGTCAAGCTCATTCTTCGTGGCGATCTTGACGGCATCATTGCCACTAAATTTCCAAAACAACCCTGGGCGAATCAAAAATTCGCAAAAGGTTGATGTGAACAAACCACCAAGTATCACGGTCGCAACCGGATACAAGATTTCGCGCCCTGGCTCGCGACCGCCTACGACCAATGGAACCAATGCGATTCCGGCAGTCAGCGCCGTCATTAGGACTGGCGCCAGTCGTTCCAGGCTGCCTCGAAGAATTGTCTCCTTCGTGAATTCTGCGTCTTCTTCTCTTAACAAGTGCATGTAGTGGGTTACCAGAAGAACTCCATTGCGAACAGCAATTCCTCCCAATGAAATGAATCCCACCAGACTGGCGACGGTTAGATCTTGCTGGGTGATCACAAGAGCGACCACGCCGCCAATGAATGCAGTCGGCAAGGCAAAAAGCAGCTGTAACACGATTCGAACCGAGGGAATCAGCACCATTAGAACAACAAACATCCCGATGAAGGATACGCCGCTCAAAATCAAGATCATTCTGGTTGCTTCCCGCTGACTCTCGAATTGCCCGGCGAATTCGAGAAAGTAACCTTCGGGCAGGTTCAACTGACTTTTCAATCGGGATTCAATTTCGTTGACCGCACTGGAAAGATCTCGTCCTTGGGTGTTGCACCGGATGACGATTCTACGCCGGGCATTTTCGCGATTGATCGCGTTCGGCCCCGATCCAACTTCAACGTCGGCCAAATCACTCAGTTCAATTTGCCCCTGCCCATCCGGAAGGTCGATTCGCAACCGCTCAAGGTTTGCGTAGTCGGTTCGGTATTGTTCTTCCAGTCGAATCAGCAAGTCAAATCGACGTTGGCCGTCCAAAACCTGCGAAACGACTTCTCCTTGCAGGGCGGTTTGCAATACCTGTGCGACGTAGGCTCGGGTGACGCCGTGGATTGCCAGGTCTTGCGAACGCAAACGAATATGAAGTTCGTCCGTTTGGCGAATCGGTTCGATAATCGGCTCCGTGACACCTTCGACGTTTTGAATGCTCAACTTTGCCTGAGTCGCCAGTTCCTGCAACTTATCCAGATCGTCGCCAAAAATCTTAATTGCGATCTGCGCGTAGACTCCGGAAACCATATGGCTAATCAAGTGAGCCAGGGGTTGTTCGACTTCGATATCCACGCCGGGGACTTCTTCTTTTAGCTCCTCCAGCAATTTGTCGATGACTTCCTCGCGACGCAAGTGAACATCCGGATTCATGCTCAGAATGTACTCACCAACATTAACAGGTGAAGCGTGTTCATCCATTTCAGCTCGACCCGTTCGGCGAACAAAATAGAGGATCTCGCCGTCTGGATTGTCAGGGCCCTTTTGCAGCTCACGAAACTTATCGTCAATCGTTCCCGACACCTGATTTGACGCATCCAACGAGGAACCAGGCGGCAACGTTACGTTGACTTGAACGCTTCCTTCGTCGAATTCAGGAAGAAAGCTGCTTCCAAGATTCGCAAACATGATGCCCGCGATGGCAACGGCAACGCATGTCAACAACAACAGAGGCCCGGGAATCGCCATGCTCGTCTTGATTAGCCATCCGCCAATCCGCTTCAAAAATCGCAACAGGAATCCATCGGTTTCACGATGAGTTGCTTTCGAAGTCGGAAGCAAATAATAGGACAGAACGGGTGTCACCGTTAGGGAAACCAGCAATGACGACAAAATCGAAACGATGTAAGCAATTCCAAGCGGTTCGAACAATCGACCAGCGACTCCCGAGATCGCAAACAAGGGAAGAAAAACAAGAATCACAACAATGGTGCCGAATACAATTGCACTGCGAATTTCACGGCTGGCATCGTAGACGACCTGAATGGCTGGCCGCGGATTGTCGATCGCGTTATTTTCCGTCAATCGTCTGAAAATATTCTCGACGTCCACAATCGCATCATCGACCAATTCTCCCATGGCGACCGCGATACCTCCCAGCGTCATCACGTTGATCGTTAATGACGTGTCAAACATGTATCCCATCAGGCGGAACACCATTGTCGTCACGACCAGTGACAGCGGGATCGCAGTCAGGGTGATAAACGTCGTCCGGAAGTTCAGCAGGAACAAAAACAAGACGATGATGACCAGCACGGCACCAATCACCAGTGCTTCGCCGACGTTGAAAACACCACGGTCGATGAAGTTACGGAGGCGGAAAAGTTCGCTGTTGATGACAATGTCAGCAGGCAAAGAAGATTCAACCTCGTCGAGGGCTTCAGCGACTGCGTCGGTTAAACCGCGCGTATCGACATGGGGCTGCTTGACGACAGTGAAAACAAGACCTGGTCGACCATTGACTGCGCCATCACCCCGTTTGAATTGAGCACCTTCAACGATGGTTGCGACCTGGCCTAATAATACGGAACGTTTGTCCGTCACTCTTACCGGGACATTGTTCAAGTCTTCGACAACTCGTTTTGCGTCCGGGCCAACTCGCCCAAGAATTCGAATGGGTCGCTCGGACTCGCCCGTAATTGCAAATCCACCGCTGGTATTGATGTTGCTTTCCTGGACGACGCGTTCGACGTCCTGCAATGTGACGCCATATTCAATCAAGGCAGTTGGATTTACCAGAACCTGATATTGCTTGCGGTCTCCGCCTTGTAAAAACGCTTCGGCAACTCCGGCGACTTTCAAGAGTCGAGGCCGTACCACCCAGTCGCCGAGTGTGCCCAATTCAATTTGTTGTTGAAGCTCGGTGGGGAACTGAATGGTGTAATCTTTTCCGGCAACCTGAACCGTGACGTCGGTTTGTTTTTGAGTTTCCTGTGATGTGATGCCAGTCGAAATTACGTTTGCATTGGTGACCGTTTTCCAAGTTTGCGGTGCATGCCGATCTACCGGTTTCCAAACTTTGACAGTGGAATTTGAGTTTCCGTCTTCGACGAGTTCGGCCATCAGGCCAGTCTTGCCAACCGGTACCAGCAATCCGCCAGTTGGACCTTTTTGACGGTACATTCCCGCGATGACAATCTGGCCCATAATCGAAGATGGCGGAGTCATTTGTGGATTGATGCCCTCCGGCAAAACACCCGACAGAGATGACAACCGTTCTTGCACCGTCTGACGGGCCGTCTTGATCTCAGTGTCCCAGCCAAACTCGATATAGATAACATTGAGACCGGCAGTGCTTTGACTGCGAACGGCCTCGACACCGTTGGCGCCAAGCAACGCGACTTCAATCGGTTGAGTGACAAGCGTTTCGACTTCTTCGGTCGCTAGTCCGGGGCATTCCGTCAGGATGATGACTCGCGGTCGGTCGAGATCTGGAAACACATCGATCGGCATCGTCGTTGCCAGATATGACCCGTAAACCAACAGGATCAAACTGACAACAATGACAAGGAAGCGGTATCGAAGTGAAAAACGTATTACAGCGTCGAGCATTGATGTATTCCTTAGTGTGCTGCGTGGGTTGTGCCGTCAGCGTGGACGTGGACGTCCGCACGCATGCCACTTGCCGCTTGAGCTTTGAGAACGCGATTCAGCGATGCCGCTGAACTTTGCGCGAGATAAAAACCGGGCGTGATCGTCCCATCGTTGGCGATGACAACGTTGGATCTGTCCTGGTGAAGCACCTGGACGGAAATGCGATTGAATAGGTCGCCGTTTTGCTGAAAGACGAAGGATTCAGGGCCTTCAGAAATAACCGCTGCTGCGGGCACAACAAACACGTCGTTGATTTCTTCAACGGGAACATCAATGATGACTCGTTGCCCAGGTCGATACCGCCAGACAACAAATGTGCGATTATCCTTTTCATATACTCGCGACTGATTCGTCAACGGAATGAAAAAGTCGAACGTCCTACTGTTTGGATCAGTCGTGTTGGCCAAGTTCCGGATTTGGAATTCCTGATTGACTTCTTCCCAGTCCTTCGCCGTGTCTTCGGTAAACTCGACATCGACTGGCCAGTCATTTTCTGCCGTCCTCGCAAGGTTGGAGGCTTCTTTTTTGAATGCATGTCCCTTGATGTACAACGAATGGTGATTTGCCAAGACGGCAAGCGCCTCGCCTGCATCAACTTGTTGCCCCAAGTCGACTTTCAAATCCTGAATTTCAAAAAACCCCTTTTCTGAAGGGCTGATGGTTCGGGTGAATCCGACTGGTGCGAACTCTTGGTCAGATTTCGTCAATGTGGGTGCGTGAATGTCAATCGTTGTTAGAAAGTTGCCAGATTCGATTTGGCCAACCTGCTCAGCGGACAACCCGCGAGACGTCAAATCCTGACGATACGCATCGAGTAAAGCCGCCTGGCGACTAACTTGTTGATCCAATTCTAAAATACGTTTTCCCGGAATCACTCCGGAATTGGCCAGTTCGCGAAGTCGCACAATTTCTTGATTAAGAATTTCTGTTTCTCGAACAGCCTTAAATAAGTCGGATTGCGATTTCTGCAAATACTCACTTACCAGCCGCAAGGTGAACAGCTTTTCGTTTGGCTGAACGATGTCGCCCTTGAAAGCATGCACTTGCGTGATAACACCAGCGATCGGGGACGTGATTCCTTGATCGGTTACACCCGGTCGGTCGACGATGACGCCAGGAATCTGAACCTTACGCCAATAAGACCGAATGTTTACGGGCTTGGAAACTAGCCCGAGGTTTGCCCTCGCTTGCTCACTTAGCTTGAGCATTTTGGGTGCTTCGATAGGAGGACTGTCTTCCTCCGCAGTTTCACTTATCTGGGAATCGGTGCTCAACAGCGGTAGCCAATAATCGCGGCTGAACCAACCACCGACTCCAATTCCGGCAATCACGACGACGTAGGCAAATGGCTGCCACAATTTGCTACTTATTTTTAAGCGCATAGATACTCCTCAAAACGTTTTCCGCCTGCAAAAAAACAGACCGATTTTTCTCATGGAAACAAAGGGAGAAAGGCGATTGGCCTTCCAAAAGATACAAGTCAATCAGGTTGGACTTGCTTTAGATGAGCAAACGGCATGTTTGCAGATAGAGAGCGCATCGGTCAGTAGAATACAGGCCAAGCGGGCCCGCACGTGTAACCTGGTACCGATGCCTTAGCTGAATGACAGGCGGGTTTTCAACGACCAGCCCATGGGCGGCTACCGTCGATTCTTCGACTGAAATTCTGCTTGCTGGCAAATGCAAATCAACTTGCTCGCCGATGTAGATCGCATCATGATCATGCCCAGCTGGGTCGCCTGTTTCCAGCCCTGTGATCGGGGCCGAATCACCATGATGGTGGGACGAATCGTGCGCGTGATCAGTTTGATGGGCGTGAGCCCGTGGCGAATGATCGGTCGGTTCCGAACCCGCGTGAGTATGTGCGCAACAAAATACCGCCTGATTTGCAAGCAAAGCAGGAACGAGTATCAGACATACAATTTGACGGATCATGAATAGAACAAACTTCTCAATCACTGGTTGTTAACGTATCTACGTTTTCGTCAGTATAGGCCGGGAAAATCAAGTTGCAATCGGTGACTTAACACTTTTAGAGTCATATCATTTTGTTCTTATGCCAGCGGATCGTAACCTGCGTCGGCAACGAATTAACAACTCGCATACCGCGTGCCAGTCAAACTAAACTACTTTTTCCAAAGAAAACAGCAGTTTTGCTTCGTTCGAACAGGTCCGACTTTGCCGTCAATTTCATCACGGTGTCTCCGAATTGACTACATTCACCCAACTCTGCGTCGCAATATCTTTCTACGAAAAACACGCATGATCGGCACAATTGGAATGAAACGCAAAAGACTTTTCGTTGCAGTCGTTACTGTCGATACCTTGCTTCGTACCGTCGTATTAGGCTGAAATGGGTTTATCGACAGGATGTTAAGTGATGAAATCGAATTTGAGCTTAGCGCTCGGTCTACTCGTGGCCTTTGGAGGCTGTCGAGCGGCGCATCAGCAGGCGGTTGATACCGACTTTCCAGCTGCTCAACCATCGCTGATGAATCTGTCCCGTCCAGTCGAGCAGGTTGGCAAAAATGCCGTCAAACCAATCGAGTCAGATGTCCGTCAAGTGAGTTTTCAGCAAGAGGGTTCCAACGAGCACCCCCCCTTTGAAGAGACGCAACTCCTCCCACAAATCGGATTGACAAATCCGTACGAATTTCCATCGGCGGATATCAACAGCACGGGACAAGTATTTACGCTGGAGGACATTGAGCAATTCGCTTTGGCCAACAATCCGGCATTGGCAGCTGCACAATCCAACCTGCAAAAATCAAACGGCTTGTTTCAACAAGTCGGCACGCGTCCTAATCCTACGCTCGGATATTTAGCAAATCAGCTGGCTGACCAGGCCACCGAACAACACACAGTGTTCCTGGAACAAGAATTCGTAAGAGGAAACAAGCTGGCTCTCAACCGCCAAGTTCTCCGACACACCAATGATGCTCAGCGTTTGGAAATCGACACCCAACGCTTTCGAATCTTGACGGACGTGCGCATCCGTTTTTACGAAGCGATCGCTGCTCAACGTCAACTTGAAGCGACAGCCGCATTTGCCAACGTTGCTCGCAGTGGATTGGACGCAGCAAAAAAACTCCAGGATGCTGGTGAAGGTACGGCGATCGACGTTTTGCAATCGCAGACTTTGCTGAGCGAAACTAATTTGGCACAAGAACAAGTTGAGGCAGCCTACCGGGGCGCTTGGAAAGACTTGGCGGCAATCGCTGGATTTCCTGACTTGCAACCTGCCCGCCTTGACGGTGAGCTTGCATCGAACGAACAATTTGTCGATTGGGAAAGTACCTACAACACGATCTTGGCGCAAAGTCCAGAGCTGGCATCGGCAAACGCGATCGTCTGCGAAAAACAAGCGGTTCTCAAGCGCCAACAAGTCCAAATGATCCCCAACCTCACTGGCCAGTTAGGTGCGGGATACGATCGAGCCACCGATTCAGGACTTATCAATTTGCAAATTAGCGCACCGATTCCGTTCCGTAACAAGAACTGTGGAAACATCGCTGCAGCACGTGCCGACTACCAACGCGCTATTGAGAATGTCAAACGAATTGAATTGGGAATCAAATCCCGTTTGGCCCGCGCGGCCCAAGAGTTTGAGTCAGCGAATGCTTCGGTTAAAAAGTACAACCAAGAAATCCTGCCGCAGGTCGACGAAAGTTTGACACTTTCGGAAAGCGCTTACCAAGCGGGAGAACTGGCGTTCCTACAAGTCCTGGTCGTTCGCCGAACCTATTACGATTCAACGATTCGTTACATTCAGGCCCAAGGACGGTTGGCCCAAGCCAACGCCAACATCGAAGGTCTGTTGCTAACTGGCGGACTTGATGCACCGCAGGACTACACCAACGGCGATGGCCTTCGTGGCCAATCACTTGGTGGTCAGTAGCACCAACCGAGTCACGAGAAGCCGCCACGACAACTGTGCTGCGATCTTGACTTGAATTTCAATACGCGACTGTTGTTCAACGGAAAGTAAGACTCGGCTGGCGTTTTCCTGGCTCATTGCCGCTATGGCTGTTACAACGTTCAAAATCACGGGTTCAACGCTCTAGGATTGATTCGAAAAAGCGTTGTACTGCGCCAGGGTGACAACCGAAGGCGGCAGGCCAACCACCAACCAAACGTGCCTATTGGCCCGGTGAAAGCTAATGCCAAGTTTGCGGCTGAGTGAGGTGTCGATTTCCAGGATGACTGCTTTTGCCGGAGCCTCAATCGCTTCACCTATCGATTGTGCATATTGCACGTCGGAAGTAAGGTGAACATAGTTTCGGCCTGCTGGTTGTAGCCCACATCGGAAAATCCAAGGCAATGCGATTGATGATGTTCCATGGAATAAGCGGCGAGGGGGCACGCCAACTCCCGCGGCTTTTACATGGGAAATACTGTGGCCGTAGAGGGCACGAACTGTTCCATTTTTCATTTCCAAACGGTCGCTTTGCAAATCGCTGATGGTTTCTACGGCTGCCCGGTTCCAGTCCTTCCAATAACTGTTGATCTGAAACCGGTAGTTAACCAACAAAATTAGATCATCAACACTGGCCCAGCCATATCGATCCAGAATGATCGAGTAGTCTTCTGCGCTATGACGGAGGATTTTCAAGACAAACCGTAATGCGGCCTGGATTGCATTTTCCGATTGATCATCAGTGCCAACGTCGTTGCTGCGGTCTTTGTCGTTACCAACGTGAATGCCGCGAATGCTGTGGCCAGAACGTGCGCGAATTTGATTTGTACCAAGTTCAAGGAGCTTAGGGTTGCGAAGAACGATCTCGATGATTTCTTCAACCGTCGGAGCTTGCCACGTTGAATTGGGAGGCCGCCGATTGTCGATCACCGAAACAATATGGCGCATGCCTGACCAGCCCTTTTGACTGACCAGGTAAGGTTCAGATGGAAGGCCATGTCGCAGCAAACCCAGGAGCAATTGTAAGAGCGTCTGTTCGTCACGATTCTCAATACTGCTTTTGATGCAGAGAAACATGTTATCGAGAAGGTCTCCTAATTCGCCGTGCATTCAAACACTCCAGAGTGTGCATCAAATTCTGTTGCTCTTGGTATTGATTCAGAAAAGGCGATGCTCAACCTGATTGCCGAATACAGTCCAAGAAGAAAATGGCAAGGATTCGCGCCCAAATAGTTCAAGGTATGGGCCCGGGCTCACCTTCTCAATCAAAGCACGCACCTGCGATGGTTTGCGACTGTGCGAAGTACGCTTTGCTTTAAGCCAGCTTCGATCACAGTTGGATTGAAAACGGAGATTCCCCCGAACTCCAAACAGAAGATACTCATGTGAAACCCGCCAATAGTTGCCCATACCAAGCTCGTCTTTTATCCATATGAGACAGGATTTGTACTCGAACCCCCACGCCTCGATTACTCTGAATGAGTCCCTCAGAAAAGCATTGGTTGTCCAAAGGTGAAGGTGCGCATTGTCATCGCTCAGCTCGGAAATCGGCAAGTTGCAAATCTCATCGACGGGCATGGTTGGATAGTGGTTTTCTGCTGCTCCTCGTGAGGACCGGTTGTCATACATCCAAGGAGGGTCTGCATAGATCGTTGGGAACTTGCATTCGGATTTTGCCAGTTGATTCAGGTCATCAACTGACTTGCCGCTGAAAGGTGAATTAATGATTTGTTTCTCGAATTTATCGTCACCCTTTGAAAAGAGGCAAGTCTGTTTTGGGTTCTGTGTTTTTGATATTTCGCGATTCAAATTGTCAGCGAGGTTTTCAAGCTCTGTCGATAAGTCGGTTTTGGTTGCGCAGTAATTCAAACGACAAAAACCCAAAATGTGTGAAACAGGGATTGGTGGATCCAGTAGTTCACGCATAGCCTGAAAAGGAATGCCGATTGCAAAGCGGTTCTCCCAGTAGGTTGCGAATGATGCTCGAATCAACCCGATGTCTGGTTCGGTGTCGAAACTCCTTTGTTGCTTGACCGATACGGCGGCAAGCAGAGTTTTGCCGCGTAGGTGGCTAGGCAATTCAAACAGTTGGTCAACAAGCATTGGGGTGATCGATAAATTGCTCATTGTGATTTCTCAGAAACTCGACTGAACCTACAATGAGATGATTCCTTGAATCGGGTTTAACCGGAAGTTCAAGGTCGTGCAGATTCGTGCATCCTGTAGGATGTTCGAATTGGAATCTCAGAATCGGAATTTCTTGCAAGGCTCCCAGGACACTTGGGTAAGCCATAAATCTTCAAAGCAGAAATCGCGATGCGACAGGTCGCCATCGTGACTAATGAAATTGAATTCGAATTAGTGCTGGTGGCGATCTGTTCTTATCAAAGCAGCATCGCAGAGCGTGAGGATGGCTTCTTGAATATGCGGCTGGAGAGATGGCCATTTGGAAACAATGATTCCCAGTTTTTTGTCCCGGATACTGACAAGCGATGACGATGTTTGCCGATTCAAGCAATCAAGACACTGCGCATTTACTGCGCAGCCATTCGGCCGATCGCGTAAACCCTTGCCACACAAGGCATTGAGATTCTCGATACGCGGGTTCGATCCCCGCTCACCTGACTTAAAGAAATCACGAAACGGTAGTCGAGGGCTGGTGCCCAGTTAGGGCTGATATCTCTGACGTGCTGGGCTCAATTCCCAGGGCTACCACTGATGAAAAAGTGGACAGTGTTCAGAGAGCAGTGTTCCGAAAACAAATTCGATTCAACAAGGAAACACAATTGGAAACTCGCTTTCGACATAAACGTATCTCAGCTTCGATTCCCATCGGGGTTGTAGTGTCAACGGTAGCACAGCGTTCTTTTAAAACGCATGGTGAGGGTTCGAATCCCTCCGACCCCACTAACGATGAATTAAGAATTAAGAATTAAGAATTAAGAATTAAGAATTAAGAATTAAGAATTA
>CAYGUE010000061.1:0-34517 GCA_964352885.1 uncultured Pirellulaceae bacterium | reverse complement strand
ATTCAAACAATTAATCCAGGTATGTCTGCAAAAATTCACAACCTCGAAGCGCCAGGCCGCCAGCGAGTGAATTAGAACGCCGGAAATTCACTCGCTGGCGCTTTTTGAAGTTGCACGCTTTGCATCAAAATTCAGATTTCATCTGGAAATAACCATTGAAAACCCAAAAACGCGAAGCGTTCAATACAAGCCCGAAGCGCCAGCGAGTGAGTCGAAAATCCATGCAATGATTCACTCGCTGGCGCTTCGGGCTTGTAGTAGTGCAACTTCATAACTTGCGCTTCGGGCTGGTATTGACATTCGTAGAAAGTGCATCTTGATAGCAGAACTGCTCTTGCCGAGTTAATGACTTCTGCCAAAGTCCAATCATGAGCACTGCGGCCAAAATCGAATCATCAGCTACAGGATTGGCTATCGCTGCATTCCTATCGCTCACCGTGGGTTGCGGTAGCACGCAACTGAACCTCGGTCCGCCGGGAACGATCGGCATGCAACGCGAAAGGGCCGTCATCCACGACCCTTTCCCCAGCAATGATCTCGGGCCACCCATCGTCGGGGGAAGACCGCGCGAATTTGATTTACCGTTGGCACCGACCAAAGGCCTTCAAGTGAATCCTCACGCAAATCGCAGCTACAACGGCGGATACGCTCAGCCCTACAACGGGTTTTAGTTACTCCCCATATCCAAGACCTTTTACCTTCGTCTTCACTTTGCAGATGAAGCCGCTAGAGGTTATGAACAGCGTTGATCCGTCGTCGCCGAACGCACAGTTCGCTGTTGGCTTGCCCATCATGATTCGCCCCAGCAATTTCCCTTTGGGGGAAATGATCATCACGCCACCAGGGCCGGTTCCCCAAATGTTGCCTTGCTGATCGACAGCCATTCCATCAGGCATTCCAGGATCGCCTTTCTTTCCCCACGGCGTCGCATCAAGTATTACCTTTCCGTCGCCCAGCGTTCCATCATCCTTGATTGGCCAACTTTTGAAGACGGCGAGATTTGAATCAGACTGCGCCACGTAAAGCGTTTTCTCGTCGGGTGACAAACCAATGCCGTTTGGACGCGTCATCTCTTTCGTCAACAGCGTCACGGTGCCATCCGGCTTGACGCGATAGACGCCATGCCACTCAATTTCGCGAGACGCCTTATCTTTTAGGCCGTAAGGCGGATCCGTGAAGTAGATATCTCCGTTGGAATGGAAGATCAGATCATTGGGGCTGTTGAAACGCTTTCCTTCATACCGATCGCAAATCGTCGTTTTCGTTCCGTCTTTCTCCAGTCGGTAAACGCGGCGATTGCCATGATCGCAAACCGTCAGCAGTCCGTTTGCGTCCATCATCAAACCGTTGGAACCGGGCTCGCCCCATTCTGTTTTCGGACCATCGTATCCACTTGGATCCATGAAGATCGTTGTCTCCCCTGTCGCCGGATCCCACTTGCTAATCTTATTCCGCGGCACATCCGAAAACAGCAGGAACTTACCTTCCCGATTCCAAACGGGTCCCTCCGACCATTGGTGTCCGGTCGAGATGACTTCGATCGGTGTTGAGACATCGATCAATGCATCAAGGGCGTCGTCGAGTTTCTCGATCGAGCGAACGATTTCTTTTTCAGATTCGTCTTGTGCCTCAACAAGTGGCGAAATGCCTGCGATCAGAAACGCGGCAACTAAAAAGCAAATAGTCGTTTTCATCGTGGGTCCGTTGGTGGGGCGGTTCAAAATTTATTAAATGCATTTTACATCATGCGGACAGCTCTTTCACCGAGTTCCATACTGGCTTGTGCCACTTTAGCAGCAGACTTTGACGTGCGAACTGTTGGTCCGGTTCGATTTTCGCGACTGTCGAAAGAAAAAGCTCCAAATCAGCGGATCGTCGAAGCCAAAGCGATCGAGGCCCCTCGTTTGCAAATTTCGCAGCAATTCGGGACGCGAGATTGTCAGTTTCACCAGCGTAAAGCGCTTCTCCATCAGCGTCACGAATGACATAGGCTCCGGGAGTCGCCGGGATGGAATCGAAGTCCAGCTCATCGATCCGCTGTCCTTTTCCAGGCTTGAGACTTTTCACGGCGAGCTTGTTGATCCCAAACTCTTTTGCCGAGAATCGTTTCGCCCTTTTTCGCGCGACGCTGCATTCCTTGCGTAGCTTGAGGGCGGCCCAGCGATAATCCAATGGCATATATCCCGGAGCAAACCCTGCTGCAATTGCATCGAACTGAAACGCAATTCTTGGATCGCAAAACATCTCATCCAAGCTCAACGTGTACTTGTTGCTGATTTGTCGCCAGGCGATTTCGCTGGCGAAGACAAACGAGCGAATGTCCTTCCAACTGATTTTGGTTTTCGCATCGACACGAATCTGAGCCGCCTTTAGTTGACCGTCCTTGCGAGCTCGAAACAAAAATCGGTTTCGTTCTGCTTCAGACCCAGGAATCGATAATCGCTGACATGCCGTTTGAAAATCTTCGTTCAAGGTTGGATCGGCGACAACGCGTTCAACCGAATGGCCTTGATTCGAATATGAAAACGCCTCAACAACGCCATTGATTTGTGACGCAATCTCGTCATGGATCAAACCTTCTACGGGAAATAAAGTCAGCTGATCCTTCGAGGGCTTCTTCTTGGATTTCGCCTCGCGTTTGTCTTTTGCGACAATGTTTGTCATGTTGGGCTCTTCGGCACCGACCAAATGATCTCCGGACGCAATCGATTCCAAACGTTCAGAGCCCAAGCGAACGTATTCTTTCGAAAGCTCGAATCCGAAAAATTCCCGACCAAGCTTCTTGGCGACCGCCAGCGTGGATGAGCTCCCAGAGAAGGGATCGATGACGATTTCGCCTACGCTGGAACACGCACGAATAATTCGGCCTAACAGCTGCTCCGGCATTTGACAGCCGTGAAAACCGGCTCGCTCTTTGAACGTTCCAGCGACTCGTGGAAAATGCCACATATCTTCGCCGGGGTCAAAGCCGTTCACCAATTCCTGAGGACGAAGAATCCATGTGTCGTCCGGCATTCTGCCATCCGGGTTGGCGCGTTTGTCATTATAAATCAGCCGACGCGCAGACGGGACTCTCAGGTCCAGATCGTCGTGATTGAACGTAAAGTTCTTTTTGTCTTTCACAAAGTGGAACAGGTGGGCATGAGAACGAGTGAACTTTT
The DNA here is from genome assembly GCA_964352885.1 of uncultured Pirellulaceae bacterium. Lineage (GTDB taxonomy): Bacteria > Planctomycetota > Planctomycetia > Pirellulales > Pirellulaceae > Mariniblastus. Next base: position 31,356 of record CAYGUE010000061.1, on the reverse strand, counting down.
TCTTACAGTTCACGCCGAAAGTGTAGTACCAAATCACCCAACTGCGACAGTGAAAGCCAATTTTCTGGGCTTCGACTTTCAGCTCAGCAGCGTACTCATCGCCAATTGCCAACCAGAAAGTGCCATCATCCTTGAGCACTCGATGAACTTGACTCATCCATTGCCGCGACCATTCGAAATAGTGTTCGTCTTCTAAGCGATCATCGTACTCGTCGTACTCGTAACCGATATTGAACGGCGGATCAGCGAAAGCCAAATCAACGGAACCGTCGGGGACTTTCGCCAGACCTTCGACACAGTCGCCTTGGTGAATTTTTCCGTACAGTTTCTTCAAGCCCTTGGCCATGAACGTCCTCGAGATGGCAGTTTCGCGAAGACAGCAATCTAACAGTTATCGGTCAAGTTTTCGAGTATTCACTTCCCGAGTAATGAGTTACGCCAAAAGCTCTTTGATCACATGAGCCTCTTCAACCCCGGTCAGCTTCTGATCAAGGCCCTGATACTTGACGCTGAACTTATTGTGGTCGAAACCCATCAACTTCAGCACCGTCGCGTGAAAGTCACGGATGTGAATTGGATCTTTCGTGATGTTGTAGGAAAAATCATCAGTCTCGCCGTAGATTTGACCACTGCGAGATACGCCGCCAGCCATCCACATCGTGAAACATCGGGGGTGATGATCACGTCCGTAATTGTCTTTTGACAATCCGCCTTGCGAGTAGATCGTGCGGCCGAACTCGCCGCCCCAGATCACAAGCGTGTCGTCGAGCATGCCTCGTTGCTTGAGGTCTTCCAACAGAGCGTAGCAAGGCTGGTCGACGTCTTTGCACTGATCGGGCATCCGCGCGTTGACATTCGAATGATGGTCCCAATTGTTGTGGTAAACCTGAACGAAGCGAACGCCTCGCTCGGCAAGACGCCGCGCCATCAAAGCCGTGTTCGCAAACGATCCTGGCTTCTTGGCCGCTTCGCCGTAGAGCTTAAACGTAGCCTCTGTCTCCGAAGACAAATCAGTCAACTCGGGAACGCTGGATTGCATCTTGAACGCCATCTCGTATTGCTGAATTCGCGTGTTCGTTTCCGGATCGCCGAGTGCTTCGAAGTTCAACTGATTGAGACGATTCAGCCCGTCGATCGAACGCTTGCGAATCGCAGTTGGCACGCCGTCTGGATTGTTAATGAACAGAATCGGATCGCCTTTGCTGCGAAACGAGACTCCAGCATGCTTGCCTGGCAAGTAGCCTGAACTCCAGAACCGCGAGGAGATCGCCTGCTCCTGTTCGCGATTGGATGGCGTCGCAACAAGGACCACAAACGCCGGCAAGTTTTCGTTTTCGCTTCCCAACCCATAGGACGCCCACGACCCAAGGCAGGGACGGCCGGTGATTTCGTTTCCGGTTTGCATCGCCGCAATGGCGGGCTCGTGGTTGATGGCTTCCGTGTGCATGGAACGCATCCAACAAATCTCATCAGCCTTGTTACCCAGCCACGGCAACAATTTTTCGTTCATCCACATGCCACATTTTCCCCGTCGCTTGAAGCTGTACTTCGACGGTGCGATTGGAAAGCGAGTTTGGCCACTGGTCATCGTAGTTAGACGTTGACCTTTGCGAATAGATTCGGGCAAATCCTTGTCGTACCACTCGTCCATTTTTGGCTTGTAGTCAAACAAGTCCATCTGCGATGGTCCGCCGACCATATGCAGATAGATCACACGTTTCGCTTTGGCGGGGAAGTGCGGCATGCCGATGTCAGGAATCGGCATCGCAGCAGACGCGCTGCCAGCCATGGATTGCCCGAGCAGCGTGGCCAGCGCCGCGCCGCCCAGCAAGTGCTTTCCCTTGCTGAGAAAGTGACGACGCGTTTGAAGCTGTTTTAGTTGTTCGATCGGATTCATAATTTCGTTTCTTACTTGTTCAACACTTCGTCGAGGTTCAAGATCTGGTTGCACACCATCGTCCACGCCGCCATCTGAACCACATCGAGGCTCTTGTCCGCTTCGGCTTGGCCAACGGCCAGCAATTTCTTTGTTTCTTCCACGTTCTCGCGATAGAAATCAAAGTAGGCGTCAAAATCTTCTTTTACGATTCCAGTTTCGATTTCGCTGAACTTTCGACAAACGGTTCGCTGCGCGATAAAGTCCAGTGATGCCTGCCAATCGTCTCCGCCGGCCTTGATTCCTTTTTCAGCAAGGACGCGAGCGGCTTCGAAGAACTGCGGATCATTCAGAGTCACCAACGCCTGCAGTGGCGTATTGGTTCGCTCACGTCGCACGGTGCAGACTTCGCGATTCGGCGCGTTAAATGCCTCGAGGTTTGCCGGAGGACTCATCCGTTTCCAGAACGAATAGAGCGAACGGCGATAAACAGCGTCGCCCTTATCCTGAACATACTTTCGCGTATCGCTGCCGGGCATGCCGACAACTTCCCACATATTTTCGGGTTGGTAGGGCTTGAGACCGACCCCGTACATTTCGTCATTGAACAATCCACTGGCGACGAGTGCGTAGTCTCGAATCATTTCGGCGTCCATCCGGAAGCGTGGCCCCCGGGAGAACAACGAGTTGTCTTCGTCTTTCGCGAGTTTGTCGGCCGTCACCTTTGCGGCTTGCCGATACGTCGAGCTCATCAGCATCTTCTTGTACATCCGTTTTACATCCCAACCTGACTCGCGGAAGTCAACTGCCATCCAATCGAGCAACGCCTGATTGGAAGGTGGAGTTCCCATCACGCCGAAGTCTTCAGAAGTTGCGACGATTCCGTGGCCGAAGAGTTCCTGCCAGAAACGATTGACGGTAACGCGAGCTGTTAACGGATTGGCGGGATCGATGACCCATTTCGCAAGTCCCATTCGGTTCTTTGGAGCGCCTTCGGGCATTGGAGGAAGTGCCGAAGGAGTCTCAGCAATCACTTCGTCACCAAGCTTATCATAGGCGCCTCGCATCAGCATATTCGTCATCGCGACGGAGTCTGCTTTTTCCTTTTGGACGTGCGTGATCGGAGCCTCGTTATTGATTTTGACCTTTTCGTTTTCAAGGTCCGTCACCGCTTTGGTCAACGTTGGGTATGACGAATCCACTTTGTTCAGATAGTGGCTCAAAAGGGTTTCGTTTTGCGGCTCCGTTCTTTCATCATCATTCATCGCGATCAGTGACTCGATGTAATCACCGCCACTTTCCATCACAGCTTTAACTTCTTTGGCTGCCAAAGCCTGATCGAAGATTCGCAGATCCTGAACGGACGCGCCATCGTAAAGTGCACCGGAACTACGCTGCCCAACTTTCAGCGGCGTTTTCGTATCCAGCTTTGCCTCTTCCTTGAGCGTGTTCATTTCAGTTTCTGTTTCTTGCAACTCGCCATCGACATAGATTTTGACTCCTTCGGGCGTTTTCGATCCGTCGTAGGTAGCCACGACATGTTGCCACTTGTCTTTCTTGACGACCGCTTTCTTCGTCCTGATTTTTAAAGCGTTTTCGGGCCACGAATCGATGATGTGGACTGCGAATTGATTATTCTGATGAAACAAGTCCCAGCCTCGATGATTCGCACCTTCATCCATCTTGGCAACGATCGCCACGCCGCCGTACTTTTTCGGAGCTTTCGTCCAGACTGCAAAGCTAAACGAATCTTCAAACGTGAAGTCGCGGAAGGTTCCGAGATCGACGGTTTTGTCCTTCTGTAGAACGATCGTGGGCCCGAACTTGCCGTCGGCGTCCCACTGCAGGCCGTTCTTCGACACAACAGGGTTCTCGATGCCGATCGCCGCCGTGACTTGATTGCCACTGCCTTCATTGAGCGGAATCTGAAAACCGGCTGAACCATTTTCTCAGTTTTCTCAGTTTTCACATCGGCGTCCGACTTCGTTGCAGCAGAAGCCAACCAGGTATCAAACTTTTCCGACGAGGATGATCGGTACTCTTTACGTTGATTGACTGATTCAGCAAGTTCGGCTTCGATTTCGTCGAGCCGCTTTTGCTGAGCTTCGGAGAAAACCTTCAGCGTCGCACCTTTGCCATCTTTGACGTTGCCGTCCTTCGGAGGCTCGGTCGTGTTGCGAAAGAAAGCTGCCAACGAATAGTATTCTTTCATCGAAATCGGATCGAATTTATGATCGTGACACTGACAACAGTTCGTTGTCAGTCCGAGGTAAACCCAGCCGAAAGTCTGCACACGATCGGCAGCATAAACGGCGCGGTTTTCATCATCGATCGTACCGCCTTCGTTGGTCGTCATGTTGCAGCGTTGAAACCCTGTGGCAACCAATTGATCGGTCGTTGGATTTTCGAGGAGATCTCCCGCCAGTTGCTCGATGGTGAACTGGTCGAACCGCATATCTTTATTGAAAGCTTTGATCACCCAATCTCGGTACGGCCACATCTCACGATAGTTGTCAAAGTGCATCCCGTGCGTGTCGGCGTAGCGTGCCGCATCGAGCCAATATCGCGCACGGTGCTCGCCCCATGACGGTCGCTGCATCAGTTTGTCGATCCAGTCAGAAACCGCTTCGTCTCCACGATCGGCGAAGTCCTGCTCGAAAGATTGAATCTCTTCGATTGCTGGCGGCAAGCCCGCGATGTCCAAACTCAACCGACGGAACAGTGTTCTCGCATCGGCTTCTGCTGCTGGCTGAAGGCCTTCGGCTTCGAGACGTGACAAAACGAAATGATCGATTTCCGTTCGCGCCCATTTCTTATTTTTGACTGCAGGCAATTCTGATTTCATCGGCGCGACAAGTGACCAATGTTTTGTGTACTCGGCTCCTTCGTCAATCCATCGCTTAAGCAGATCTTTCTGGGCATCGGTCAGCTTCTTTCCAGATTCCGGAGGAGGCATGATCGTGTCGGGATCATCTTCGTGCAGGCGCTCAACTAACGTGCTCGCTTCGGAATCGCCGGCTTCGATGGCACCGGATGCAATCGCTGCCTCGCGTTCGTCAAGTCGCAGATCTGCCGCACGAGTCTCGGCATCTTTCCCATGGCAGGCAAAACAGTTCTCGGCAAGGATCGGTTTGATGTCGCGAGCGAAGTTGACATTTTCCTGAGCCCCGCAAACCGATGCTAACGCAAACGCCCAAGCAAATGAAAAAGCAACAAGAATTCTGTATCGAAAATGTGAGTTCGTCATATTACAAATAGTTGGATCAACGAATCGCGGAATGAATGCTTCAGTGTTCCATTGTACTGACACATCGGCTATCTGAACCGGAATTATTCACGACGACGGGCATCCCGCAGGCGATTTTGAACGATTCAACGACAGAGATGACAAATTTGCGAATCAATAAATTCATCTAGTAGCTCAACTGTCAAAACAGCAACCTTTGAACACTTCCTCCGCAATGTAGCAGGTGCCTCTCGCTTGACGCCCACGCCTCGTGAATAATCCGGACTGAAAGTGAACTGTCAAGCTTGAACCATGCAATCCAACAAATGTTTTGCAGAATGAAATCAGAAATAAGAAACCTTGTTTGTGGCTTGCGAGATACGGGGCGACATCTCCCCCATGGCATCGCGTGAGTTATCGCATAATCGTTGCAGCCCGAAGGCGAAGAACGGTTTGGCCAGCGATCGACCAATTCCAAAGCGGGGGTTTTCAATTATCAGAATAGAATCGGGGCTTGCCCCATCCTCAACCTGAAACGCCATGAGCCTATTGGTCACAGCCGTCCTTTTGCTTTCACTTCTCTGGAGCGAGTTTCGAACTCCAGTCGAAGATGTCGGTACGTATGGAATCGCGGTTCAGGTCATCTTGATTTCGCTTTTGGCTCCTAGCTTTGCCGCATTTCAAATGTGGGTCGGTCGGAAGCGTCATCGCAAGGAACTGCCCGGTCATTGGATCTCACGATTCCGCTTCATGGTGGTTGCACACATGGCTGTTTGGGTTTTCATTTCACTCACCATCATTTTTGTAATGCGTTGGCCCGACGCCGTGCGATTAATACCCGGCGCAATTACGTTTCCATTGCTCGATGACGTCGTGCTGATAGCGCCGGCTCTGATTAGCCTGATTTCGTCATGGGCGATTTTTGTTTATGCAGCTCCGTGCGGGACATTGTCGATCAGCAAATCACCATCCGCCATTTTTTCACTTTGGTTGCGGATGCGGATCCTGATGGTTCTGGCGCCGATTCTGTTTGCGTTTTGCGTGACTGATTGTCTAAGACTTGCGACGCAGGTTCAAGTTTCGACAACTGGCGTCGTTGCCCTTTGGAGTGTTGTTGGATTGGCAGTCATCGCATCGATCGCTCTCTATCCTCAAATTATGTTGCTTGTCTGGAATACGAAACCACTCACCGATGAAGATTTGAAAGCTCGTTTTGAGCGACTCTTCCGCGCGGCGGGTCTGCAGAATCGAAAAGTTTACGTATGGCAAACGGGCAGAAGCGTAGCCAACGCCGCTGCGATCGGAATCGTGCCTGGAACGGAAATCATCGTCTTGAGCGACATGCTGCTTGAAAAATTTAGCGACGAAGAGCTCGACGCGATTGTGCTTCATGAAATCGGACATATCAAACGAAGACACTGTATCAAAAGAATCGCCATGGTTTTGGTGCCACTGTTCCTGCTCGCCGTCGATCAATCGATGGCTTGGGGTTTGCACGCAGCAATAACTGACAGCGTCATGCTGAACAACGCCTTTGGCGCACTTACGAAATTCTTGCCAGCGATTGCATTCCTCGTTTATTTGCTGATCGCGTCCAGCTGGCTCTTCCGCAACATGGAATTCGAAGCCGATGAATTTGCAATCGAAACACTGTATCGCGGCGGGGCAGGGGACTCGGCCAATTCAGTCAACTCGGCGTTGGAAAAACTTGCCATCATCTACCCACAGCACGTCAATCGCCGAAGCGGATTGCATCCCTCAATTCGTGAGCGAATGACGTTTGCTATCGAACGAAAGTCCGAGATTCTTGGCCGCGAACGTGCCGAACCAGCCAATTCGAAGCATGCAACAAAGAACATTTCACTTGACCCAATCGCGTTGAAATGATATTTCGAAACGCATGATTGTTTCGACCAAACGACAATTCGTCTTCGTCCACATCTTTAAGACCGCCGGAACCAGCATCAAGCGAGCGGTTCGCCGCTACGCGATGCCCTCATGGCACGAAGGCGCGAATTTTGTGTTCAAACGAATCGGGGTCCCCCAGTTCGGTCCGCCAAGCAGAGGCGACCACTTCAAGGCCACGGACTTGATCGGCGAAATTGGCCGCGAGCGATTCGACCGAATGTTCAGCTTCGCTTTCGTGAGAAACCCCTGGGACTGGGAACTATCCCATTATCGATACATCTGCAAAAACGACTCGCACGCAAATCACGCTGAAGTTTCAGCATTGAAGGACTTTCACGAGTACATTCGCTGGCGATGCGACGGACGATCTCAGATGCAGGCATCTTTTCTGATGCATGAAGGCAGATCCGTCGTCGATTTCGTCGGTCGCTTTGAAAATCTTGCCAGCGATTTCAAGTATGCTTGCGAGCGGATTGGTATTCCGTATCGCCTTCCTCGACTCAACGCCACGAAGCGTGAGGATTATCGGATCGCGTACGACGAGCAAACTCAAGAAATGGTTGCTTCAACCTACGCCACCGACATTGAACGTTTTGGATACTCGTTCTACTAAGATTGGTTTGGAAACGACAGGCTGTCGCCATCTCGGCACGGAGTTGAGCCCTTCGTCGCAATCGAGGCATCTTTGGGTTACCATATTCGGCTTACCCATTGTTGATGCTAGGTGACCCATGAAATACGTTTCGATTCTGCTTCTTTGCCTTCTGCTTCCAATTCAATCCGTCGCGCAGCAAGATAACGACGCTCTCAAACTCGCCGCACCACTCGGCGACCACATGGTGCTGCAGCACGGAAAGCCGACTTCTGTTTGGGGCACGGTAAAGCCAGAATCCAAAGTCACGGTTTCGTTCGGTGAACAATCGATCGAAACGTTGGCCGACGCGAATGGTAACTGGCTGGCAACGCTTGAGTCACTGCAGATTTCCGCGGAACCGGCGAAGCTGGTTGTGACGTCCGAATCGGGCGAAACGCTTTCCGTAGTAGACATTCTCGTTGGCGAAGTTTGGATGTGCTCTGGTCAATCAAACATGGCATGGACATTGAAGAACACCAACGATCCCGCCATCAATGACGCCAATCTACCGAACGTGCGAATTTTCAAAACCGGTTCGGAAACTTCAGAAACGGTTCAAACGGATTGCAAAGGCCAATGGAAAGTCCTCACGCCTAATACTGCATCCGACTTTTCGGCTGTCGGATTTTTCTTTGGAAAGGAACTGCACGAAAAACTGAAAGTTCCTGTTGGACTCGTGGATACGTCATGGGGCGGAAAGCCAGTCGAAGCGTTCACCAGTCGCGAGAAGCTGGAATCGGTTGATCATGCGAAACCGCTGCTTGAAGAATGGGATAGCCTCCAAGCCGACTACAATGCGGACGCTGCAAAAGCCAACTACGACATGGCGATGGAGAAATGGAAGAAACGATCCGAAGAAATCAAGGCAAAGGCCGTAGCTGGAACAAAGCCTAAACTTCCTCGCCGTCCTCAGATGAAGGGCCTTCCGAATCGCGACCCTAATTTCCCAAGTGCAATCTACAACCAGAAAGTGGCCCCTTGGACAAAGTACGCCGTTGCCGGTTCGATTTGGTATCAGGGCGAATCGAATTCGGAACGCGCGGTCCAATACGAAAGCTTGCTGACCGCTTTGATTGAAGATTGGCGAGCCAAGTGGGACGACGACTTCCCCTTTTACATCGTTCAGTTGGCGAATTTCAAGCAACCGACCACCGAACCGGGTGTACCCAATAGCTGGGCTGAACTGCAGAACTCTCAAACGTTGGTTGCGCAAAGTTTACCCGGATGCGGCATCGCGATCACCAACGACATCGGAGCCGCCAATGACATTCACCCAAAGAACAAACGTGACGTTGGACACCGCCTAGCTTTGCTGGCACTAAAGAATCACTACGGAAAAAGTATCGAGTCCTTTGCGAGTCCGTTGTACAAAAGCCACCGTGTTTTGGACGACCAGATCGTTGTCACCATGGAAAACGTTGGTTCAGGTTTGAAGTCTCGCGATGGTGGCGAGCTAAAGCGATTTGAGATCGCTGGCGAAGATCAACAGTGGCATTGGGCGAAAGCCAAAATTCAGTCAACCAACACGATCAAGGTCAGCAGTGAATCAGTTCCAAAGCCGGTTGCAGTTCGTTACGCGTGGGCATCCAACCCCGCAGGTGCCAACCTCGTCAACTCGGGAGACCTGCCGGCCTCGCTATTTCGAACCGACGACTGGAAATTGCAAACCGCAAATAATTTTACTCGCGGCATCGTCTCAGGAATTGAGAGACGCTTGAAGCAGCAAGGGTTTAGGCCGCTTTTCAATGGCAAGAACCTCAAAGGATGGCGAAACCCATTCGACTACGGCAACGCGGTGGTCGTTAACGGTGAGATCCATCTCACGGCAGATAAGAAGTTTTTCTTGGTCACCGAGAAGCAATATTCCGACTTTCAAGTCGTTGTTGAGATTCACTTGCCCGCAGGCGCAGCGAACTCAGGGGTCATGTTCCGCTGCCACGTTGAGCCTAACAAGGTTTACGGCTACCAGGCAGAGTGCGATGGTTCGGAGAGACGATGGTCAGCTGGACTCTACGATGAAGGACGTCGTGGTTGGGTTTGGCCCAGTAAGAAAGGACGCTCCAACGAAAAGAAGTTCCTAGAGTACGAAGAAGAATCACAGGCTCATTTCGCGAAGCCCGAAATCCGCAACGCTTTGAAACGTAACGGCTGGAATCGATACCAGATCACGTGCCGCGGTGAGGAGATTACGATCGAGCTCAACGGTGTCAAAGTTACGGAACTCAAAGACGACACGGATTCGGAAGGCTTCATCGGCATCCAACACCACGGTGAAAAGGGCCAGACTTATCGTTTTCGGAATCTGTTTATCAAAGAGTTGAAATAGTCGCCGATCGAACTTATTTGCTACAGCTCGTATAACATCAAGACTGACTAAACGACGATCAGTTCGCGGCTGGGTGTTTTGTGAACGCGGAACCCTGTGGGAAGCGATGTTCGTCACCGGATTTGGCGAAACCGCGGGCGCTGCGATCGCGAAACACGACGTCGACAAAGTCGCATTCGCAGATTCTACAGAAGTCGGCAAAATTATTCTCAAGCCTGCTGCTGGGAATCTCAAGAAAGTCACGTTGGAACTGGGTGGCAAGAGTCCCAACGTGGTTTAGGACGACGCAGATATTAAGACGGCCATCGCAGGCGCCGCCGACATTGTCTTCTTTTACCAAGGCCAAGTCCGCAGTGCGGGATCTCGTCTGTTCGTTCGGCAAGGCAATTATGAAGAAGTGGTTGTCGGTGTTCGTGAGATTGCCGCCAATAGAAAGGTGGGTAGCGGTTTCGATGCGGCGACTCAAATGGGGTCGCTCGTTTCGCGAGAACAATTCGACGGTTAACGAGTTATTTGAAAGCCGGACTGGAAGCCGGCGCAGAAGCCTCGATCGGGGGAGCGGGAATCGATCGAGATCGATACTTCGTGCAACCAACCGTTTTGAAAAACGCCACCCCCGAAATGGCTGTTGCCCAAGAAGAGATCTTTGGGCCAGTCGTCACCGCCATGCCGTTCAAGGATGATTCAGAAATTATCAGACAGGCCAATGACTCGGTCTACCGGCTCGCCGCAGGAATCTGGACCCGAGACATTTCGAAAGCACACAAGTTTGCCAAGGCGGTGAAAGCGAGAACTGTCTGGGTCAATTGCTACAGCATTTTGACGCGGCGTTGCCATTCGGTGGTTACAAGCAATCAGGTTGGGGGCGTGAGATGGGGCACGCGGCGTTAGAGGATTATCTGCAAACAAAATCGGATTGTGTGAATCTGTCGTGGGGAGATTGCGTGGCCAATCCACTCATCACGTTTAACTTCAAGCCGCAGGCGACTGCGCCACGAACAACGTGCAATTGACCACGGCTTGCCGTTAAACGATCGCGATTCGGGCTCGTAACCTAAGCTAAATTCACGATCTCAAGTAACTCGATCGCAGGCTTGCCGTTGCAGTACATCCAAGCGGTCCGACCAAAAACATCGGTTCCCGGAGCAACGCCAAAATGAATCGCCAACTCTTCGCCAGCCTGAAAACGATAAAGCTTTGCAAGGCGAACCGCGCGCATTACATCGTGGCTGATGAGAATTCGCCCAAGCGGAATCTTGCGTTCGCGAATTTGATCCTGAACGACTTGCGGCAACGTTGACATATCAAGGCGGACGATCCCAAACTGAACGACGCCACCATCCGACCTTCGTGTCAGGAGAATCTTACGCGAGTAGTGTTTGCCGGAATCCTGCTCTTCAAGGACTTTGACGTCCACTTCACTGTTGTGAAACTCTTCGATCATGACCGTCATGTGCTTAGAGTGATTCAAAAGAGAATCCGCATCGGTCGGCATCGATGATGGGTCGACCTCATGACAGACGCCGAACCTGGATTTCGATTCGGGAAAGAACAATCCGACCAGAGCGTCGAGTTCAACTTGGGGCAATTCGGTTGGGGTCACGATGGCGATGGCAAAAATGGAGTGTTTTTGTTTTGGTGCATCTACCGATTCACAATCGGCAAAACTTCTTCGAAACTCAAATGGGGCATGTCGACCGACGGCTTCACTTCGGTCGTTTGATCCAATACCGTATCAACAAGGTAGTAGAACAACCGACGGAGTTCATCGGGGTCGATCGAATCTGCGATTTCCTCAGCTTTTTGCTGATATTTTTCAACCAAACGGCATGCTTTCTCGAAAACGTCCGCCTCGCAGAACAAATGCCGAGCCCTCAACAGGCGGACTTCAGAAGCCTTGTCACAATCGTTTGCCAAAAGCGAAACCAGCTCTGCGCGTTGTTCGTCTTTCAAGCCTTCAAGGGCCAATGCTAGCAAAACCGTCGGGCGCCCGCCCAGCAAATCAGCACCGAGAGATCGCTTGTTATCATCGTCCTGCTCCCAATCCTTGAGGTCATTCAGAATTTGAAACGCCACCCCTAGGTTTTGGGCGAAAGCTTTCACGGGTTCTGCGTAGTCATCCGTTGGACCAGCCAAACGCAGGCCGCTCATGATGGCCGCCTCGAACGCAGGAGCTGTCTTCAACGCATAGATCCTCAAGGCGTCGATCGGATTGAGGCATTTATCATTCGCGTCCCGCCAAATCAGTTCCGTGCCTTGGCCTTCCGACAGTCGCTGGTGCGCGTCGGCGAGAGTGTCCAGAACATCGACCGCCGTTTCGGCGCCCAACGATTTTCGATTGCGACTGACTAGACGATAGCCCATACCGACCATGTAATCGCCAACATTGATCGCCGTCGGAATACCATACTTCTGATGCAACGTGTCGTCACCGTAGCGAAACGAATCAGCATCCTCGATGTCGTCGTGAACCAGAGAAGCTTTATGGAAGGTTTCAATCGACATCGCAGTGTGAAAAATCGCGTTGTCCCATTCTTCGAGGACTTGATCACCGTCGGTTTTGGTTGCTGCACCGCCAGTGACGGCATCGTAAGCAGCTAATGTGATGAACGGCCGCGAATACTTCCCACCCGCTGAAAGGAAATCGTAGGCAATCGCTTCAGTCGCAGCCAAAGGGTCAAGCCCAGCGACTCCCTTTCCATTTGATTCAGCGAGCGACTTGCCGCCGCGGATTCGAGGAACCAGAGCCTCAAGCGAATCCGTGTCGAACAGCGTTGCAGCCTTACGCATCAAGTGAATGTAGCTGCTACTTTGATTCTTTACTTCTTCATGGGGCACGCGAACCATTTGCTCAACCCAGTCTTCATCGACCGAGGAATTGCGACAATCATTCGAAAGCAGCGGCACGGCCATACAAGGGATTCCCGCCAGCATGATTTTGTCGAACGCTTTTTCCAAAACGTTCAAACACGCGACCCCAACGATCGCATCGACGTGACCGCTAACGATGATCTTCAAAACGATTGGAGAACTTTCGGCGACCAGAACTTTGTATCCGAGTTCTTCTGCCGCACCACGAATGCCAGCGCTACTGCAACCGCCACAAGTCTTACAAGCCAACCCAGATTCGTCGTTGTCAGCTGGACAGCCTTCCGCGTGTTTGAAACAGTGTGGCAAAAGAAATAGACGGCGCGAATGAGGAATACCCTTGATTTGGTTTTCCCAAAATGCACTGGAGAAAACAACCATCATCCAGCCAAGGAATCCTTCTGGCTGATCTTCATCCAAGAGGATTTTCCGTGATAAAGCTTCCAGCTCATCTTTCGATGGCGGATTGCCGTGGTCTAGCGTCGCTGCAACTTCGCGACAGCGGCTACGAAGATGCTCACGCATTGATTTGCTGCCGGGCACCATCTTTAGATGAGCGGTCTTGCGCCTACCTGTGCGACGCGGTTTCTTTTCAACGGCGGATGATTCTTCGGGAGCCACCAGTTTGTCTCGTTCGTGAAGTTAAATTTATTGTTTTAGAGGCGCTGGCTAGGTTCCGCAAATTCGGCCAGTATTTGGTTGAGCCGCATCTTTTGACCCAAGGATGTTATGTACTATCGTCAACGCACTGGCAGCAAAAACCAGCGGAAACATGTGTTCGTATTACCAAAGTTTGGCAAATAAAACCCGATCGGCAAATGAATCGATACGCAAATTATCTCGATCGCGTTCAACAGCCACAAAATGCCGCTTCGAGTATGGGACCCCAGTCGTTGGCAGAGCAACTCGTCGAGAGAACTGCATTCGAGGGCATGCAACAGCGTTTCCGTTCACAATGCCGTCTCTTCTACCGAACTGGCTCCCAAAGCTTCAACTGCTCGTCGCTGGCTCCAATTTTCCCGTGGCGAAAGTCCGACGAAGCTGAGCACAATCTAGCGACTTGCCGCCGCCCCAATCGCCATCTTCGTTCTGACTTCCTGCAGTTCATTCTAACCCAATTTTTGCTGGCTCGGTATCGAACAAATTCGCATCCCGATACGCCAACAGTCCTTTTGCAGTGCCGTGCCAAGGAATTATTTCGTCTTCCGTGCCCTGATTCCCAAACCACAAGGGGCAACCAACTGCCATCCGGACGCTGTTGTCACTTCAAATGGCGATATCCTCGATCGATTGCAATTTGGATTTTCCCCAGTCTTCGGATCCGAGATCTCATCCTGCCATGCAGTAAGGCATCGAATGGGCCGTGATGTCGGAACCGCTGCGATCAAACAGAAGCTTTCCCAACCCTTACAAAAGGAAAAGGTTAGCCATCCTGCATCGCGACATTTTGTTTGCCAAAGTCGGGACAACAAGCGGATAAGCTGATGACAGGATCCGTTCTTTCTCTGCCTCCTCCGCGACTCCGCGTTTCAAAATCATTCTTGCTCGGTCGTATGATCAACGGAAAAACTTAACGGCTCGAAGCAGACGGTACGAAGCTGCAATCGATTGCAGCTAAAAGCCACAGCCACGACTAAGATGGCCACTCGCAGTCTGAACTCTTCGCCAGAGTCTTTTGCAAAGCTTGCGTGCCGAATTTCCCAAAGCCGGCATCTTGAAGTTCCAAGTACAGTTCGCGAACAAGCTCCAATCCACGCAACTTCAAACCCATTTGATTCGCTTCCTCGAAAGCGATGTTCAAATCCTTTACAAAGTGCTCAACGAAGAATCCAGGATCGAAGTTTCCTTCAATGATTCGTGGACCAAGATTCGACAGTGCCCAACTGCCCGCTGCTCCGCTACTGACTGATTTTAGAACGGTTTGAAGTTCCAGCCCAGATTGGAGCGCGTAGAGCATCGATTCGCAAACGCCGACCATTCCTGCGCCCACTAGAATCTGGTTCACCATCTTCGTGTGCTGTCCGGAACCCGCAGGCCCTTGGTGCACGACGGTCTTCCCCAGCACGTCAAATAGCGGGCTCACGGCCGCGACAGCATCTTCATCGCCGCCAACCATGATCGAAAGCGTTCCGTTTTTCGCACCGACGTCTCCTCCAGAAACAGGAGCATCAATCGAGGCCACAGACTTTTCCGAGGCTGCCGCATGAATGCGGACAGCAAGTTCTGGTTTGCTAGTCGTCATATCGACCAAAATATTTCCAGCCACAGCTCCTTCAAGCAATCCGGCGTCGCCAAGGCAAACGCTCTCGACGTCATCCGGCATGCCGACAATCACAAAGCTCATGTCAGCCGCCGCAGCAACTTCCGCGGGCGTATCAGCCCATACCGCGCCAGCATCAATCAGCGATTGCGCCTTCGATTTCGTGCGAGAGAAAACCGTGGTTTGATAGCCAGCATCCATCAGGTTGCGGCACATACCGAGCCCCATGACTCCGGTTCCGACCCAACCGATACGAGTATTCTCGGGAGTTGCTATTTTGTAATTCATGGCGATGTTGTGAATTAAGAACGAAAGGATCACAGCAGGATAACGCAGAAGTGGTTTTCACGCAGTGTTGGAACCATTGCAAAAGTTCCGCGAGCAGAGGCGCGGAGGGCGTGTCATTGAAAAACTCTGCGCTTTTGCGGCTTTGTGCGCGGCTCCGTCCGCAGGCCAACATTCGATCAGCTCAATGATTGAATTGCTCTCGCCAAAGTTTTACATATTCAGGGATTCCTAGATCAGCCTCTTCATCAGGCCGATCAATCGGCTCTCCAGCAACCTGCCGCAATGGGACGACCCCCGTCCAAACGGGCAGGCTCAAATCCTCTGGATCGTCATCCGGCGGGCCGGTGCGAACTTTAGCGCTTGCTGATTCGATCTTAACCGCTGCAATGCGAGTCGCCTTCATTTCCTTGGGACTCGGCTGCCGCGCATCATCCCATCTACCGACCATTGTTTTGTCGGTAAAAATCTTTAGCGCTTCCATTCGCTCCGATTCGCATTTGACTTCGGAACCCGAACCAAAAATGGAAACCGATCGATAGTTCATCGAATGATGCAATAAAGACTTGGCCATCACCAACCCGTCCAGCAGCGTTGCCGACACGCAAACGCAATCACCACTGCAGAGCATCGTCATCAGCCTGCTCTTTGTCGAACCATGAAACAGCAATTCGTCGCCGCGGCGAGCAAAAAACATCGGAATGATGCACGGGCCGTCAGGCGTGTTAAAACCTACATTGCCGATCAAACTGGCATCGAGAACTTGAAATACGGTTTCGCGGTCATAAACCGCACGCTTCGCTGCTTGACGAACTCGATTGGCTTGCGTCTGTTGAAAGTCATTTTCGCTCATTAGATTTTCAGCTCCCCTTCAAGAATCAATACGGCGTCTCCACGGATAAGCAGCCTGTCGTCGTCAGTGATTTCGACTTCCATCTGCCCTGTTCGCTTCGAGGCCTGAAAACTTTGCAGCACAGATTTTCCCAGCTTGTCCGACCAGTACTTCGTGAGAAAAGTGTGCGTCGCGCCGGTGACGGGATCCTCCTCGCCTCCGCTCCACGGCCAGAAGAAGCGCGAATGGAAATCGAACTTATCGTGCCCAGCAGCGGTTACGGACACGCCGTGAATTGAGTCGTGTGAGTCGCGAAGAGCAGTGAAATCTGGCTTGAGTTGACCCAACTGTTGCGACGATTCGATTTCCAACATCAGAATATTGGTCTCTGAGTTGTAACCCACGTAGGTCGCCTTCTCGATGCCCAATGCAGACAACATCGCTTGTGGTGCCTCGTCATCGGCCAATGAATAGATGGGAAACACCATCTCGATACTTTCAGCGACGTTTCGAATGTTCAGCGTGAGTTCGGAATGAGTCGTAAACTCGATCTCGGAAAAATCGGACTGCTGATGAAACAGCACCCTCGACGTTGCCAGCGTTGCGTGACCACACAGAGGAATCTCCTGCAAGGGTGAGAAGTACCGGATCGACCAGCAAGCCTGTTCTGCAAGTGGCGTAGCGAATGCGGTCTCCGACAGATTTAGCTCGGCGGCGATCGATTGCATGCGACTGACTTCAAGCGGCGTATCCGAAATCACGACGCCTGCCGGATTCCCCTTGAACGGTTCGCTTGTAAATGAGTCGACGATGTAGATAGGTTGCATGATCAATTCTCGATTTTCGTGTTAAAACTGAATCCTTCGTCGGCCCAACCGATCGATCCGCCAATCATCTCCTTCACTGGCCGCCCTAACTTCGCGAGCGCCAGAGCTCCTTTGTTTGCGCCATTGCAATGCGGACCGGCGCAGTAAACCACGAACAGTGTATCCATTGGGTAGTCGAGTAGCGTGTGCTCCGTAATCTTCCAGTGAGGCAGACTAATCGCAGTTGGAATGTGTCCTAATGCGAATAGTTCTTCGCTGCGCACGTCCAGCAAAACGAAATCCTTCTTTTCGCTGGTTATTGAGTGGTTTACATCCCAGCAATCGGTCTCGTAAGCGAGTCTCTTTTCGAAATATTCGATCGCATCACTGACTGGCAGTGCCGGGATTCTGGATACGGGTGAAGTCATCGATACCTCTTTGATCATGTTCTGATTTGGCTTGGTTGCTTTACCAACAGGCAACAACTATCGTGGAATATTGGATTGGTTAAAAGATCCAATACATACATTTTTAGACAGGCCAATTTCTCATCCCGCAGATCGCCCTTGCGGAGGCTTTGTCCGCTAACTTTCAGACCAATCAGCTCCGATGCAAAACACGATTAACGAATTTGGATTTCTCCGGCTCGACGGACGACGTAAATCTCCTTTGTTCCTGCAGCTTTACGATCAAGTTCGCGCCGCGATTCTCGATGGGCGGCTCAAAGCAAACAGTCGAATTCCATCATCACGTGATTTAATGGAGCAGCTTGGTGTTTCCCGCACGACCATCGTCTCTGCGATTGATCGATTGATTGCCGAAGGATACCTTCACACGTCCCAAGGGCGGGGAACTTTCGTCAGCAGCGAAATTCCGGACGAACAGATTTTACCGCAACCGATCAGCGACAATCTGGTTTCCACAAAAAACAATCGATCGAATCATCTCGGCAAGAACGGCCGAAGGATCGTGGACACCGACCGCACGAACTGGCACACGGGAGAATCCAAACCGTTTTGCCCTGGCGAACCCGCGCTCGATGAGTTTCCGATTTCCGTTTGGTCGAAAATTGTGCGCCGAGTCTGGAAAACGCTTAATTCATCGCGGTTATCCTATGGCGAACCGGCGGGCTATTCACCGCTTCGTTCTCAAGTAGCCGAATATCTCAGCATTCGGCGCGGCGTAAACTGCGATCCGAGCCAGGTCATGATTGTTAGCGGGACACAACAAGCCGTCGACATCGTGGCTCGAATATCAATCGATCATGGCGATCAGGTGCTGTTTGAAAACCCAGGCTATGTCAGTGCTCGCGACGCATTCGTGAAACGAGGTGCGAAAATCACTCCGATCCCTGTCGACGATTCGGGAGCTCTGATCGAAGCTGTTTGCAACCACCGTAATGCTCGGCTTGCGTACGTCACGCCTTCGCATCAGTATCCGTTAGGTGTAACGCTTCCGATCGAACGTCGATTGGCGCTGCTGAATTGGGCACATGAAACTGAGGCACTCATTCTCGAAGACGACTACGACAGCGAGTATCGCTATGCACAGCAACCGTTGCCTTGCATGCAGGGATTGGATCACGGGTCGCGAACGATCTACGTTGGAAGCTTCAGCAAAGTGGTTTTTCCGGCGCTTGGATTGGGCTACGCGATCGTACCAAAGCCAATGGTGACTGCGTTTGAAAATGCGATAAAGTTGATGTCGCGTCCGGGTTCTCAAATTGACCAAATCGTATTGAGCGAATTCATCCGAGAGGGCCACTTCGTACGGCACTTGCGTCGCATGCGGAAGACACATGCTTTGCGACGGGAAACGTTCGTCGCCGAGATCGAAAAGCACTTGAGCAACAAACTGGAAGTGATCGGTTGTCCAGCCGGATTGCACTGCACAACAATCTTAAAAACGAAACAGCGAGATACGGAGATCGTTGAAGCGCTTGATCAACAAGGAATCATTGCTCGTCCATTGTCAGGTTACTACCTTCCCGAAACGCCTGCCAAGAAACGCCGTAACGGCCTGGTATTTGGGTTCGCTTCAGCAACGCCTGTCATGATCCGAAAACGAATTCGACAGATGGCGGAGCTTTTTTAGATATTGCCGCGAGCAGAGTCGCAGAGATGCAGACGACATGCACTAGCTAGGAAACTCCACAGTTCTACGTCGCCGAGCAGCAGAACCTTGAATGCAAGGCTTCCACTCTCCGATTCGGAGCGAATGAAGAATCCTCACACGATACAGAATGTTTTCAGTGAATGGTTTGGCAATCGGAACTATACTTGAGTCAAGTAATTTCAATTCATCCGCTGCGGTTTTCTTCAATGCAATTTGGCATCTCTGTCGTTCGTGTTTTTACTTTCGTCATGTTGCTACTGTCGTGGCCTTCGGGCAGCACAAATGGCGATAACGTCGAGCAAACCAAACCAACACAACACTGGCCTGAAGGCGTTGAAGTCGACGACTCCATTCCGACGCCACGCGAGTTCTTTGGTTTCGACATTGGCTATCGGCATCTAACCCATGCTCAAGTCGCCGATTACGTTCGCAAGCTGGCTGAAGTCTCTGATCGAATTTCGGTTGAGCAATACGCAACAAGTCACGGCGGACGACCATTGCTGATACTGACCATCACATCCAGAAAAAATCGAGAGCGACTCGAACAGATTCTCGACACGCACGTCCAGATGACCAAACCCAACGCGCACACGGTAGACCCCAAAACACTCGATTCGCTTCCGGCCGTCATCAACATGGGCTACGGCGTCCACGGCGACGAACCGAGTGCAACGAATTGCGCGCCGTTAGTTGCCTACTATCTGGCGGCAGCCAAAGGCGACGAAATTGACCAGTGGCTTAACGATTGCGTGATCCTGCTCGACCCGAGCTTGAACCCGGATGGCTTCAACCGGTTTGCGAACTGGGCGAATCGATATCGAGGCGTTGTACCAAACCCCGACCCTGCTCATGCGGAGCATAACCAAATGTGGCCGCCAGGAAGAGTCAACTACTATTGGTTCGATCTGAATCGCGATTGGTTGCCGCTGGTCCATCCAGAAAGCCAAGGGCGATTGAATTCGTATCACCAGTGGAAGCCAAACGTTGTGCTGGACTTTCACGAGATGGGCACCAATTCGACCTACTTCTTTCAGCCTGGAATTCCCGAGCGCACCAACCCGATGACGCCTGCGAAGAATCAGGAACTGACTCGAAAGTTTGCGAGCTATCACGCGAAAGCGCTCGACAAACGCGGCAGCCTGTACTTCACACAGGAACGTTTCGACGATTTCTATATGGGAAAAGGATCAACCTATCCAGACCTGCATGGCTGTGTTGGAATCCTGTTCGAGCAAGCGTCTTCTCGCGGGCACATGCAGAAGAACCAAGACGGCATCCTAAAGTTCACGGAGACCATCGGCAATCAATTCACGACGTCGCTGTCGAGCCTTCGTGCGACCAGTGCGATGCGAAACGAATTGCTCAAGTACAAACAGAGCTTCTATCAGCAGGCATCGAAGATGGCGGCGAAGCAAAAAATCAAAACTTACCTGTTCAGCTGTGACAACAATCGTCAACGCCTTGACGAATTCGCGCGAATTTTGCAACGTCATGACATCGAAAGCTACTGGCTCAAAGAGGATTTGAAATACGGCGATCAAACATTTGACGCTGAGTTTTCATTGGCCGTTCCGACCAATCAGCCCGAGTATCGATTTCTGCGATCACTACTGATGCGAAAGAAGGACTTCAAAGAAAACATCTTCTACGACGTTTCAAGTTGGACGCTTCCGTTGGCTTACGGAGTGAATCAGACTAATCTGAAAATAGAAATCGACTCCGACCGGTTGTTCGAGTATTCCTCTGAAATGTCGGATCCTTACTTGGATGTCAATTTCAACATCAAGGAAAACGATCTTGGATATCTTGTTGACTATCAATCCGATGAAGCACCAAAACTATTAACTCGACTGTTGGACGAGGGTGTCAACGTGCGTGTCGCAACCAAGCCCTTCAGAACGACTGCCGAATCAGGGCAGATCGAATTTGGACGTGGAACACTATCGATTCCAATTCAAGTTCAAACAAACAAACGTGAAACGATCGCAGGAATCATTACTGACGCCGTGAATCAAGGTGCCAAAGTCACGGCGATTACCAGCGGACTCAATGGCTCTGGCCCAGACATTGGTAGCCCATCGTTCGCCGTTGCGAAAAAGCCAACCGTGGCAATGCTGATCGGCAATGGCGTCTCACCCTACAGCGCCGGAGAAATCTGGCACTTGCTCGACTCGCAATATCAGATGCCGGTTACGTTGCTCAAAAATTCCAGCTTTGCGAAAACGAAACTTGATGATTACTCAACGTTGATCATGGCGGACGGCAGACTTCCAGACTCAGATCTCAACGTTGCGAAATCGTTTGCGGAAAAAGGAGGCACCGTTATCGTCATCGGAAGGCTCGCAGTCTCGGTCGCTGAACGATTGCAGAAACCGTCCTCTTCCGAAAAGGGAAGCGATGCCAAGGTCGACAAATCGACTGACGAAGAGATCAAAGAGGAACAGACTTCCATCCAAAAACCATTCGACTCGGCGTCAAATGAACGGGCGTTGAAGCTGATCAGCGGAGCCATCTTCAAAGCGCGTGCCGATCTGACGCACCCGTTGCTGTTCGGATTCACCGATTCTCAACTTGCGGTGTTCCGAAATCACGCCAAGTTCCTCAAACCATCTGGGAATCCGTATTGCAATCCAATGATCTACGATAGCCAACGCCCGCTGATGGCGGGCTATTGCTCGAAAGAAAACGTCGAAAAATTCAAGGGCTCAGCCAGTGTCGTCGTCCGTCCAACCGGAAGTGGTCGGTTTATCCTGATGGCTGACAATCCAAACTTTCGCGGATTCTGGAAAGCAACCAATCGTCTTTTCATGAACGCGATTTTCTTTGGAGACCTGATGGATCCGCCGATGCCTCGCGGCGAAGACGCAAACCACTAAGGTCAATAAGCCTTGGACACAATTTCTTCACAGTTCCAGAATCCTATTTCAGCGGTGCGGTAACCACGAATCATCGGCCGCTGAGTCACGGGCGGAGCCTTGATTACCATTCTGATCTGCCCAGCTACTTGATGCATTCATTGTCGCTAATGGCGCAATTGGAGAGTCAGGCTTCGGGGGAGGTTTAAGTTAGGCAAAAACCGCCAACAGTTTTCGCTAACATGAGAACAATTCGGCTGAAATTAGGCCGCGTATCCTTAGCTTCGCCGCCTTATGGATTTCGCAGCTGCTCGATATACTAAAATCAGTTATCGGCAACCGACCAAGACTCGCGCACGGATCGCAACAGGCTCCTTATGAAATACACGCTAACCCTTGGCATCGCTTTGCTGGCGGTGTGGTTTCTGTGGTCGGGGCATTCCGAGCCGTATATGCTCGTCATCGGCGGGCTTTCTGTCCTGCTGAGCCTTTGGATTTCGCAGCGAATGGGAATCGTCGACGAAGAAGGTGCTGGTGCCCCTGTGGAACTTGGATTCCGCCCGCTGCTCTTCATTCCTTGGCTGACCAAAGAAATTTTTGTCTCCAATTTAGAAGTCACTAAAATGATTCTGTCGCCCAAGATGGAGCTGAAGCGAAACATGATCGAGGTCGGAGCATATCAGAAATCGGAGCTTGGCCGCGTCATCTTGGCGAATTCGATCACACTGACGCCCGGAACCGTCTCAGTAAAGATGGAGCACGATCGCATCCTCGTGCATGCACTCTCTTTCGAGGGGGCCGAAGAAGGGCTATCCGGTGAAATGGGCCGTCGCATCTGTGGCCTTGAAGGTACGTCCGGCAATATCGACGAGGCGACTAGCTGATGGAATACGGATTCATGGAATACGGTTACATCGCATGCTCGCTGGCAATTTTGGTCACGATGACCTTGGCACTGATTCGAGCAATGCTCGGGCCGACGGTTTTCGATCGCGTTCTGGCCCTGAATATGTTCGGCACCAAAACGGTTCTGCTGATTTGCGTCGTCAGTTTTCTGACGGGCCGACAGGATTTCATTGATATCGCGTTGCTATACAGCTTGATGAACTTCATCGGCATGGTGGCGTTGCTGCGATTTTCCCAGCTCGGCTATTTTGGTGAATCGGAAGGCGATGAGCAACAGAAGGCGGTGTCATGACTTTGGTGTTCGAAATCATCTCGTGGATATTCCTGATCAGCGGTTCTTTCTTTGCGATCGTTGGCGGCATCGGAATCGTTCGCCTGCCCGATTTTTACTCGCGACTACATGGCGGTGGAGTCACCGATACACTGGGCGCGGGATTGATCCTTTTCGGCTTGTGTTTTCAAATCAGCAGCGGATTCATTCTGGCGAAGCTATTAATGATTTTGTTTTTCTTGATGGTCAGCAGCCCAAGTTCGTGCCATGCCTTGGCTCGGTCGGCACTTTCACAGGGAGTTAAGCCAGTCCTTGAAATCAACACATACGAATCAAACCGTACAGACTAAGCACGACCATGTAACGACGGCTTCCAGCCGTTGAAAACTGAAACAACAACGGCTGGAAACCGTCGTTACGACTCAAACCGAACACCGACTCATGATTTTCATCGTCATTACAATTCTCGCTCTGCTTGCCTTGACCGCAGTCGCGGTTGCGCGGATTCGTGACTTGTGGGCGGCCGTGATGTTCACGGGCATCTACAGCTTCCTCGGCGCGAGTTGGATGTTGATTCTCGATGCTCCTGATGTCGCGTTCACAGAAGCCGCCGTTGGTGCAGGAATTTCAACGTTTCTGATGCTGGGCACGCTTGCATTGACAGGCAAAACGGAAAAGCCAACGAAGTTTTCAATCATGTCCCTGATCGTTGTATGCATCACGGGGGCCGCTTTGATTTACGGGACCTTCGACATGCCCGCTTTCGGCGACCCGAACGCGCCAAGTCAGGTTTATCCGAATCCATCGTTTGTTGAAAAAGCAAGTCATGACATGTCGCACGGCGGGCACGGATTACCCAACGTGGTGACAGCAGTTTTGGCCAGCTATCGAGGCTATGACACATTGGGCGAGACGGCTGTAATTTTCACGGCTGGCATTGCCGTGCTGTTGATCTTGCGAAAGAACGACGATGGCAAAAAGGAGAATTTGTGATGCTGGTTTCGTCTCTTCAGGCGTTTGCCCTCGGTTTGTTTAACGGCAAGCCGCAGGCGACTGCGTGTCTACATGCAACCAACGCTGTCGCCTACAGCTTGCCGTTAAACGAAAGTTATTCAGCTCAACTGAAGGGAAGGGCTAAGAAATGATCTCGTTCCCAATCATCCGGGTGCTGACCAAGATCATCATCCCTTACATCCTGTTGTTCGCACTCTACGTCCAGTTTCATGGCGATTTTGGACCGGGTGGAGGCTTTCAGGCGGGAGTCATTTTTGCGTCTGCATTCATTCTTTATGGGCTCGTGTTTGGACTGCCAGCGATAAAGCGTGTTGCTCCCGTCAAAGTGGTCGAAAAGCTAATTGCGTTGGGCCTCTTGATCTACGCGGGCACGGGCGTCGCAACGATGCTGATTCCACAAACAGGGGAGGGCGGTGCTAAATTGCAAAGTAACTTTTTGGATTACGAAGCACTCAACCACAACATCCAATGGCTTCAACCGCTGTCCGGTCAGCACCTCGGGATCTTTCTGGTTGAGCTTGGTGTCGGCATCACGGTGACGGCGGTCATGACGATGATCTTTTATGCGTTCGCAGGTAGGGAGCCGGTCGAAGGATGATTGCACAACTGGATTTTGCTCAAGCACTGGGCCTTTACAACTACTGGGTCGTGATCTTTTTGATGATGACCGGGTTCTACATGGTCATTGCTCGCGGCAACCTGATTAAAACGATCATTGGACTGAATATCTTTCAAACGTCAGTCGTCCTTTTCTACGTGACGATGGGCAAAGTCAAAGGCGGTACCGCTCCGATCATGCCGTTGGATGCGGGGCATGATGATCACGGTCATGGACCTGAAGGGGCAACTCATCATACGACGGATTACGGCATGCACCTTCAACAGCCTCTAACTGACAGGGTCGGCGTAGCCGGGGAAGGCGAGTATTCGACCACGTTGGGAGGAGAGCATTCAATTCAACTGGCTGGATTCGAAGACGCCGTTCAAAATCATGGTGACGCCGTTCATCAAACCGCCGAAGCGATCTATTCCAACCCTTTACCGAGCGTCCTGATGTTGACGGCGATCGTCGTCGGTGTCGCAACGACAGCACTTGCTCTCGCGCTTGCCGTTCGAGTTCGTGAAGAATACGGAACGATCGAGGAAGATGAAATTCTGGAAATGGATCAAGCCGCGTGATCGACTTCGTTTCTCAACTTCCGATCCTGATGATCGTATTGCCGATGGTGACGGCGCCGCTTTGCGTGCTGCTGGGCGGTCGACAGCTAACGTACGTCTTGGCGTTGATCGTCACATGGTGCACGTTCGCAATTTCGCTGGCTTGTTTGATTCAGGTCAACCAATCGGGACCGATCCACTATGAGATAGGAAACTGGAAGCCTCCCTATGGCATCGAGTACGTCGTAGACAGCTTGAGCGGTTTCGTGCTGATGTTTGTTTCGGCACTCGGTGCGATTGTGCTGACGTATGGTAAGGCTTCGATTGACGATGAGATTCCGCATTCAAAACATTATCTCTTTTACGCCACGTATCTGCTGTGCATGACTGGCCTGATGGGCATGTGCATCACGGGCGACCTGTTCAACGTGTTTGTCTTCTTGGAGATCAGCTCACTTTCGTCCTACGCATTGATTAGCCTTGGAAAGACACGCCGAGCCCCATTGGCAGCGCTTCAGTATTTGATTCTGGGAACGATCGGAGCAACGTTTGTTTTGCTCGGCATCGGACTGCTTTACCAGATGACAGGTACGCTCAACATGGCGGACATCGCGAACCGATTGGACATTGAAAATCGCAGTCGCACGAAACTGGTCGCTTTTGCGTTCATGACCGTCGGGCTATTCATCAAGATGGCCGTTTTTCCACTGCACACTTGGCTGCCAAACGCTTACACGTACGCTCCTTCGGTTGTCACGGCCTTTATTGCCGCGACTGCGACCAAGGTGTCGGTTTACGCATTCATTCGATTGATCTTTGGGATCTTTACGCCGAAATTCGCGTTTGAGATGCAGCACTTGGACACGGCGTTGATTTCGCTTTCGCTGATTGGCATCTTCGTCGCCTCGACCGCGGCTATCTATCAAAACAATGTGAAGCGTCTGCTGGCTTATTCAAGCATCGGGCAAATTGGCTACATGCTGTTGGGCGTCGGATTGGTCAGCGTCGGCGGACTGGGCGCAGGAATCGTTCACATGTTCAATCACGCTCTTATTAAGGGCGGGCTGTTCATGGCGATGGGTTGTTTCGCACTTCGCATTGGATCCGTCAAGCTAGACGACCTCCGCGGAGCATCGAAAACAATGCCATTGACTTCGTTGGCATTTGCGATCGGTGGACTCGGCTTGATCGGTGTGCCACTGACGGCTGGATTTGTCAGCAAGTGGCTATTACTGACTAGTTCTTTCGCCGCAGGTCGCTGGCAAGTCGCTGCGTTGATGTTGTTGAGTTCGCTGCTTGCGTTGGTTTACGTTTGGAAAGTCGTCGAAGTACTCTATTTTTCCGAGCCATCGGATGCTGTTGCGAAAGCAAAGGAGGCTCCGATGTCGATGTTGGTTCCGCTTTACGTTGTGATTGGTGCCACGATTGTGTTCGGCGTTTGGACTGACTTCTCCGTCGGACAGGCAATGCAAGCAGCTGAGTTCCTGTTTCGAGGAGCCAGTCAATGATTCCTGAACAGCTGATTTGGATCGCAATGGGCTTGCCGCTGGTTGCCGTCGCCTGGATTGCAATTTTCGGGAAAATCCCCAACGTCCGCGAGGCAGGTTCAATTACCGCTTCGATCGCCACGTTTGCCATTAACTGCATGCTGGCCAGCCACGTGTTCGCGGGCGAACGTCCTTCGGTAACGCTGAGTGAAATGCTGCCCGGATTTTCAATCTCGTTTACAGTCGAACCGTTGGGCATGCTGTTCGCACTCATCGCGTCAGGGCTTTGGATCTTGACGACGGTCTACGCAATTGGATACATGCGAGGCCATCACGAAATCAACCAAACTCGATTTTTCGCCTGTTTCGCGATCGCCATTTTTGCGGCGCTGGCTGCTGCTTTCGCCGGCAATCTGTTTACGCTGTTCGTGGCTTACGAAGTCATGACAATTTCGACATACCCATTGGTCACGCACCACGGTGATGAAAAAGCCAAAGCCGGAGGTCGCGTTTACCTCGGCATACTACTTTCAACATCGGTCGCATTTTTCATGTTGGCGATCGTCTGGACTTGGCATCTCGCGGGAACACTGGACTTCAAGCCCGGAGGCATCCTGACGCAAGCGTATGAAGGCGGACGGATCGACACGTTATCACTGTCCATCTTGTTAGGCCTGTTCGCCTACGGCATCGGCAAAGCAGCTTTGATGCCGTTTCATCGTTGGCTCCCGGCTGCGATGGTAGCACCAACCCCTGTGAGTGCATTGCTGCACGCGGTTGCCGTCGTGAAAGTCGGCGTATTCAGCGTACTGAAAGTTGTCGTCTACATTTTCGGATTTGACCTCGTTCGCGAAACTGGCATCAGCGAATGGCTCTGCTATGTCGCAGGAGCTTCCATCCTGATCAGTTCGCTGGTTGCAATGACCAAGGATAATCTTAAAGCTCGTCTGGCGTATTCCACCGTCAGTCAATTGGCCTACATCACGCTTGGAGCAGCGTTGGCAACTTCGGGAAGCGTCATTGGAAGCGGCATGCATATCGCCATGCACGCTGTTGGAAAGATCACCTTGTTCTTCTGTGCCGGAGCCATCTACGTTGGGGCTCATAAAGCGAACATCAGCGACATGCGAGGGCTAGGGCGTGCGATGCCGTTTACATTCGGCGCATTTTTACTGGCCAGTATCAGCATCATTGGGCTGCCGCCTGGCGGTGGAGCGTGGAGCAAATGGTTCCTGGCGGTCGGAGCGGCGGACCGCGGCATGATCTTCCTATTGGCGACGCTGATGATTAGCTCGCTGTTGAACATTGCGTACCTCGTCCCGATTCCGGTTCTGGCATTCATGACACCGAAGGGCGAAGAGCCGCAGAAATTCAGTGAAGGGCCGATGATGTGCGTGGTTCCGCTGTGTATCACAGCGGCCGGTAGCGTGGCGTTGTTTTTCTTTGCCGAAGCGATCTATGAAGTGTTGCTTCCGATCACAGAAGTTGCGAACGAGGCGAAGCAATAATCAACATGCAAACTCCAACCAATCAAAGCTGGTTCGAAAAACCATCCAACGTCCGCCTGATGATCATTGCATTGATTGTGGTTTGTGTCGGACTGGTGTTGGCCCAATTCACTTACGAAAACCATCACCCACACTTTCCAGACTACGAGAACTTTGTTGGCTTTCAAGCGATCTTCGGATTCGTTGCTTTCGTGGTCGTCGTCTTTTTGGGCATGGGCTTGAGATTGATCATCAAGCGAGATGAGGACTATTATGATCGATAGCCTCAAACATTTGCCGCCCGGTATCGTCATGATGCTGGGAGCGCTTCTGCTTCCAATCCTGGCAAAGTTTAGCAAGCAAGGGCCGGCTGTTGGCGCCTTGGTTCTCTCACTGATTAGTTTCACTATTTTCTGCTTCACGCCAGCAGGAAACTACGGCAACATTGAGCTGTTTGGCAACACGCTCAACATGGTTCGCATCGATTCGCTGAGCCGAATTTTTGGAATCATTTTTCATCTGGCCGCCGTGATGGCTTCCATCTACGCATTGCACGTTGATGACACGAAGCAACACGTCGCGGCCATGATCTATGCGGGAGGTGCCATCGCCGCGTCTTGCGCTGGCGACCTCGTGACGCTGTTTGTGTTCTGGGAATTGACGGCGGTGTCCAGCGTTGTTTTGGTTTGGGCCAGCGGCGGAACGCAGGCCTTCAAAGCGGGAATGCGGTATCTGATCATTCAAGTGATCTCCGGAGTTCTATTGCTGTCGGGTGCGGTCCTGGAGTTTTCTGAACATGGTTCGCTAACCTTTGATGCTTTCGCCAATGAAGGCGGATCAATTCTCACGCTTAGCACAGGAGCCCAGCTAATCCTACTGGCGTTCGGAATCAAAGCGGCATTTCCGTTACTTCACAATTGGTTGCAGGACGCCTACCCACAAGCCACTGCAACCGGCACCGTTTTCCTGAGTGCTTTCACGACGAAGCTCGCCATCTATGCGTTGGCTCGAGGGTTCGCAGGTACCGAAGAATTGATCTGGATCGGCTGTGCGATGACGCTGTTTCCGATCGTATTTGCCGTGATTGAGAATGACCTCCGCCGTGTATTGGCCTACAGCCTCAACAATCAGCTTGGCTTTATGGTTGTTGGCATCGGCATCGGAACCGAACTGGCGATCAATGGAGCAGCCGCTCACGCGTTTTGTCACATCATCTACAAAGCGTTGCTTTTCATGTCGATGGGCGCCGTATTACATCGTGTTGGCACCACGAAAGCGACGGAGCTTGGTGGGCTGCACAAGTCGATGCCATGGACGACAGGATTCTGCCTGATCGGCGCTGGCTCCATCTCGGGATTCCCACTGCTGTCTGGTTTCGTCAGCAAGTCAATGATCATCTCGGCGGCCGGCGAAGAGCATATGTTCTGGGTCTGGATCGTATTGCTAATCGCGTCCGCTGGCGTGATGGAGCACTCGGGAATCAAAATCCCGTTCTTCGCCTTCTTCGCTCATGACAGCGGCAAACGCGTCAAGGAAGCTCCGTTAAACATGCTAATCGCGATGGGCATGGCCGCAACACTTTGCATCGGCTTGGGTGTTTTCTATTGGTACCTCTATGCACTGTTACCATCGCAGCCAATGATCCATCACGACGGACACGCCGAACCGTACAAGCCTTACACCGCACCGCACGTCGTGATGCAGTTGCAGCTGTTAATGTTTGCCGTGCTCGCGTTTGTGTTTCTCATGAAGACGAAGCTCTACCCGGCGGAGGAAAGATCGACCAATCTCGACACTGACTGGATTTACCGTCGCTTCATTCCCACGGGATTGGAAGGCCTCGGCAAGATATACCACAAACTCGACGCCGTCTGGCGCTCCATTGCCGTCGCCGGAATCGGCGGCTTGATCGCCACATTGGGTAAGTTTTTCAACGAACGCGGCGTTCTTGGTCGGCCATGGGCAACCAGCACGATGGCTTTCTGGGCCGCAGTGTTACTCGGCGCATTTTTGCTGATCTATTACACGTAGAGTGAAAGCAATCCTTCCGCAAGAAGAGTCCAACAGAGCTAGCTTCGGAGCGCGTGACGCAGTTGTTTGAGAGCCGCGATGCAATTCACCTGGAGTTTCTGACAATTCCCAAAGTGCAGGGTTAGTCCCGGACCGCGGCCACCTGTTCGGCAGACCTGTCAGTTATCGAATCGAGACTACAGTTTCGGGTTTGGGACCTTGTCTTAGACCCA
Source organism: uncultured Pirellulaceae bacterium (assembly GCA_964352885.1). Classification (GTDB taxonomy): domain Bacteria; phylum Planctomycetota; class Planctomycetia; order Pirellulales; family Pirellulaceae; genus Mariniblastus. The sequence continues at coordinate 799 of CAYGUE010000061.1, read as the reverse complement.
AGACCTCCACGAACATGACGTAGCGGTGCCCAAAGAATCGCGTTGTGCGGACAAGTAAAACCACTTGGATTGCGCTTGAATTCAGATACACAACGCAAATGCAACGTTGTGTCAGATCCTTGTGTCAGAAAACGTAGAGGTGCCAAAAGAAAAAGTCCTAACCTATTGCAGGTCAGGACTTTATCGAGTGGGCGGTATTGGACTTGAACCAACGACCTCCACGATGTCAATCTAGAGATGGCATGTTGGAAATGTGTTGCAGAAGCAGGACATTTTCGAATTTGACCTTTGAAAACGCGCGCCAAAAGCAGTTGAACGTTGATTCGGGGTCGGGTCCAAATTGGTACAATGTTGTGCAACGTTGTATCAGATCTGTGTCAGATTCGGTCGACGTTTTTGAGGCGTCAATAAAAAATTGCCAACAGGACTTTAATCACATCTTGCACCGCGCAGGGTTTTAGATCCTGAACGTCCGCTGTTCCCGCAGTTGGGTCGAACCCCAACAATGGCATCTTTTATTCGCTCAAAACGTAGGGGAATCGTACAAACCACGTTTCACGCAAATTCCCGGTTTGGTCCTGCGCCGCAACGAGACTGTCGATCGTGGCTAAGATCCCAACGATAAGCGCGGATCCACTTTGACCCACCCACAACAACTCGGCGATACCGTCCCTAAAAAATTCTCAAAATTCGATGTATAATCGATCGCGGATTGGGTAAGACGTTGACTTGTCCACGAAACGAGGCTCGCCGTCAATAAACCTGATCGATTGAAGGCTCATGAACCACTCTGAAATAC
>CAYGUE010000060.1:30786-35103 GCA_964352885.1 uncultured Pirellulaceae bacterium | reverse complement strand
ATCAATTCCTTAAGTTGATGCCTATGTGGTGTCGCTGCGCTCAACCACCGGCTAAAAGCTTAAAGCCCTGTCGGGGTCAAATAGTTGCTATCATCACTTGTGTAGTACGGTGAGGTTTACGCGTCGGGTTATGATTTTTACCACACACCGAAAACCGTTTACCGAAAACCATTTATTGAAAACCGAAACCATGAACCTTTATCTCATCGGCTATCGCGGCAGCGGGAAATCGACCGTCGCGTCAATTCTCGCCGAGCTGCTTGGTTGGGCGGTGATTGACAGCGACGACGAAATCGAAGTCCTTGCTGGCAAGACGGTCAGCCAGATCTTCGAATCGGAGCAAGAATCTGGCTTTCGACGCTGGGAAACGACGGTTATTGAGGGCTTGGCGATGTTGGAGAAAACGGTGGTTTCTCTGGGAGGTGGTGCCGTCTTGGCGGAACGCAACCGAAAGAGGATCGCCGAGACAGGGAGAACGGTTTGGCTAAAGGTTTCCGCCGAAACGTCTCATCAGCGAATCTGTGGCGATGAAAACACGGCAACTCGGCGCCCCAATTTGACGCAAACCGGGGGAATTGAGGAAATCGAGCAAATGCTGACCGTCCGTTCGCCGATTTACCTTTCTTGTGCCGATCTGGTTGTGGAGGCGGATTCAACAACGCCAGCGGAGATTGCGACGGCAATCTTCGACTACTTCGAGCCACAATTGTTTGAGTTTTGATGCAAAAACAAGCCAGTGCACGGCACTGTGCCCTAAAGCAACAAATATGGCAGATTCGGCAAAAAATGGGCCTTGTTAGATCGCCCGCCACGCTCATATACTTGTGCGTTTTACCAATTGCGTCCAATTGCGAGAAAATCGGCGATGAAAGTCCGCGCCAGTGTGAAGAGAATTTGCGAAAACTGTAAGGTCGTCCGCCGTAGGGGCAAGGTCTACGTTATCTGCACCAACCCACGCCATAAGCAGCGTCAGGGCTAGGGCTCGCTTTTTCACGTCACTGAACCATTCGTCCGAATCGCATTTCTCAGACGAGAAGTCTGCAGAGTGAAACGCAGTTTCGATTCGATTTAATATCCAAATCACTTGATACGCCTGCGGTGCAGGCTGGAGCTATACATGCCCCGTCTACTCGGTGTTGACATCCCAAACGACAAGAAGGCCCACATCTCGTTGACCTATCTTTTCGGAATTGGTCATCAGACCTCGCGTGACCTTTGTCACAAAGCTGGAATTGATCCAGAGAAAAAGGCTCGTGACCTTACCGATGAAGAGCTCAGTAGCATCGCTACGGTTATCGAGCGCGATTACCTCGTTGAGGGTGCGTTGCGTCGTCAGGTTGCTCAGAACATCGGTCGTTTGCGTGATATCAAGTCGTACCGTGGAATCCGCCATCGCGTTGGACTTCCTGTTCGCGGACAGCGAACCAAAACAAATGCTCGAACTCGCAAAGGTCCCAAAAAGACGGTTGCTGGTAAAAAGGGTGTTAAAGACCTCAAGTAATGCTGGTGAAAACTGGCTGGACAATCCCCCCGTCGACCGAGTCGTTCTTGGTCGGCGGCACCAATCAATTTTTACACACCAACACACTATCTAAAAGCGAGCCCGATTTTCGGGATTTCAAGAAGTGGCAAAAGTCAAAAAGAAGCGCGTCAAGCGTAACGTTACTTTCGGAGTTGCTCATGTTCAGGCAACTTTCAACAACACAACCGTGACCATCACTGACACCAAAGGCGAAACCCTTTGTTGGGCCAGCGCTGGTACCTGTGGTTTTAAGGGCTCTCGAAAAAGCACTCCGTTCGCGGGTCAAAGTGCAGCTCAACAAGCCGCAGAAAAGGCCGTTAAGTTCGGCATGAAGGAAGTGGATGTTCGTGTCAAAGGTCCAGGTAGCGGTCGTGAAAGTGCGATCACTGCTCTGCAGGCAGCTGGCTTGAATATCAAATCGATCGAGGACGTGACTCCGATCCCACACAACGGCTGTCGCCCTCGCAAGAAGCGTCGCGTTTAGTTTCGTTGGACACATTTACTTGTGTCAGTTTTGCTTTCGGAGTGACATCCGCCTGCGGATCAAATACACCCCCAAAATCCCCCACGGAGAAACTCCATGCACATTCGATGGCGTGGCCTTGAACTTCCCAGCGTTGTTAATTGTGATCGTCCTTCGCTCACCGCGACTTACGGCAAATTTATTGCCGAGCCTTTCGAGCGCGGTTTCGGTACGACGATTGGCAACAGCCTGCGTCGAGTACTGCTTTCCAGCTTGGAAGGAAGTGCTGTGACTCAGCTGAAGATTCGCGGTGCAAACCACGAGTTTTCCTCGATTCCTGGCGTTTTGGAAGATGTCACTGATATCGTCCTGAACGTTAAGTCACTAATCGTGAAGAATCACTCAGATCAGATGAAAGTGATCACCATCGAAAAGGACACAGCAGGTCCGGTAACGGGTGCTGATATCCAAACGAATGGCGAAGTTGAAGTCATCAACGGCGATCACGTTTTAGTCAATCTGACGGAAGACGTTCCGTTCATGATGGAAATGGTCGTTGAGAATGGTCGCGGTTACGTTCCGTCTACGGAACACAGCGGTCGTGATCATGAGATTGGCATCGTTCCAATTGATGCTGTTTACAGCCCGATCACGCGTGTCCGTTACGACGTTGAAGAGACTCGTGTGGGGCAGAAAACAAACTACGACAGGCTGACTCTGGAAGTTTGGACCGACGGTTCGATCAATCCTGAAATGGCGATGGTTGAATCTTCGAAAGTTCTTCGTAAGCACCTCAACCCATTCGTGCAGTACGCAGAGCTTGGAGCTCAAGTTCATGCTCAGCCACAAAGCAAAGGTGGTATCGACGCGGCTTTAGAAGCCAAGTTGAACCTGTCAGTTGCTGAGATGCGACTTTCGGTTCGAGCCAACAACTGCCTCGAATTCGCGAATATTGGAAACGTTCGTGATCTTGTGCAGTACAACGAAGATCAGCTGATGGAGATTCGCAACTTTGGCGAAACGACGCTGGTCGAAGTACGACAGGTTCTGACGGGTCTTGGTTTGCACCTAGGCATGAAAGTTCCAAAGGCTCCAGTGATTACTTAGTTGCTTGATTACTTAAAACTGAGCCCATTCAACGAATATTCAAACAGATAACTCATGCCCTGATCGGGCGAAATTGTTGGTGAAGAAATGAGACATAGAAGAAAAGGCCGTACGCTCGGACGTAACTCCAGTCACCGCCGCGCTTTGCTGCGTAACTTGGCGTCTGCTCTGTTTTTGACAGAACGCGACGAGATGTTTTACGAAGGCATGACGCAGGCTGATGGTAGGACTGCCGTCAAGCCGCCACGAGTCAAAGGCAGAATCACGACGACGATTCATAAGGCGAAAGAAGTTCGCCCGATGATCGAGAAGTGCATTACGCTTGCCAAGAAAGCAATTCCTCATCAGGAAGCCGCCGATCAGCTGGAAACATCGGCTGAGCGTGGTTCCGCTGAGTGGAAGAAATGGCGCGAAAGCAAGGAATGGGTTGAGTGGAATCAGGCCGTTGCACCGGCTGTGAATCTTCGCCGCCGGGCATTCGCAGTGCTTCGCGACAAAGAAGCGGTTTCGATCCTGTTCGAAGATGTTGCTCCTCGGTTCGTCGATCGTACCGGCGGATACACTCGTATCATCCAACTAGCGGGTGTTCGCCTTGGCGACGCTGGTAAGCAGGCGATTCTTGAGTTTGTCGGTCAGAACGATCGAGTCAAACAGAAGACGACTGCTGCCAAGCCAGTCATCGAAGATGAGCCGGCAGTTGAAGAAGTCGTTTCACAGACTGAAGAGACGGAAGCTGAAACAGAAGCTCCGGCAACCGAAGAGTAGACAAGCGTTTTCGCTCCGATCAAATCAAGGCAGGATCAGTCCTGCTTTTTTTATGCGCGAAATCATGTTGGTTCGGTGAATCTGAGCGGCAAGGCGTTTGCTAGTATTGGTCCGTCAGAGAGGGCTGAGAGCATGCCGGTGGTGTCGCTGCGCTCAATCACCCTCTGATGGCTTTAACTCCTAAGGAGTAGCGATACCAGTCGGCGAGTCTGTCCCAGACTCGCGCATCCTCGTTTGTCACGGTCTGGGACAGACCGAGCTACTATTGCGCTCAACCAGCGGCTAATCGCTGTGACTCCTTCAAAGTCGCAGTCCTTGTAGGCGAGTCTGTCCCAGACTCGCGCATCCTCGTTGTCACGGTCTGGGACAGACCGAGCTACTATTGCGCTCAACCAGCGGCTAATCGCTGTGACTCCTTCAAAGTCGCAGTCCTTGTAGGCGAGTCTGTCCCAGACTCGCG
>CAYGUE010000060.1:0-30686 GCA_964352885.1 uncultured Pirellulaceae bacterium | reverse complement strand
CGTTGTCACGGTCTGGGACAGACCGAGCTACTATTGCGCTCAACCAGCGGCTAATTGCTGTGACTCCTTCAAAGTCGCAGTCCTTGTAGGCGAGTCTGTCCCAGACTCGCGCATCCTCGTTGTCACGGTCTGGGACAGACCGAGCTACTATTGCGCTCAACCAGCGGCTAATTGCTGTGACTCCTTCAAAGTCGCAGTCCTTGTAGGCGAGTCTGTCCCAGACTCGCGCATCCTCGTTGTCACGGTCTGGGACAGACCGAGCTACTATTGCGCTCAACCAGCGGCTAATTGCTAAAACCCCTGCCTGGGTGAACTGCCACTAAAATCCTTGAAGAACCACCCTCATCAAGTGCCCTGCGGAAGGTGACATCGATTCATGATGCGAATTCGCATCATCGTTTTGGGATTGATTCCAACGTTTAACAAATACATCGAATTTTGAGCGAGGGAATCAATGTTTTTTTCTTGGCTGGACTGAAAAAAAACGTAGTCTCACATGACGAACACAGGTTTTCTTGTGGTTGGCAAGCGATTTGCAAGCTGTTTGATCATCAAGAAAACACATCAAGGCTTAATTACCATGAATTCAACTTTCCAAATCAAATCGAATCGTCCAAGCGTCGGCTCTCAGGCGACCGATCGAACAGGAGCCATGCTTCCCATGGTTGCTGTTGTCATCGTGCTGATGTTTGTCGCATGTGCATTTGCGGTTGATATCGCACGAATGCACCTGACTCGAAGTGAGCTTCGCACGGCTACAGACGCAGCAGCCAGAGCAGCAGTTGAGTCATTGGGTCGTGTCCAGAACACTCAGCAAGCGACTGATGCGGCTATCGCGATCGGAAAAAGAAACCTTGTCGCCGGCACTGGACTAACTCTTGATGCGAATGACATTGTGTTCGGCAATGCCACTCGAGGCAGTGACGGAAAATTCGCTTTCACTGAAAGCACCACGTTTATCAATACGGTTCGCGTCGTTGGAGAACGTACGGCTGGCTCGCCAGACGGCTCTGTGTCTTTGGTATTCGGCCCGATGTTTGGTACCGACTCATTTTCGCCAGTGGCCTCTTCTACAGCCACACGGCTTGATCGTGACATCGCACTTGTCCTCGACAAATCTGGATCAATGTCAACCGGCGGTCGGTTTGCTGCACTGCTCAACGGTGTCGACGTGTTCCTCAACGAAATGACTGCTTCGGTTGCTCAAGAACGAGTTTCGCTGACGGCATACGAGGCAACGCCCACAAAGCTGGTTGATATGACGGACAATCTCGCATTGATTCAGCAAGCAATCCAGACGCAAACCCCTGGTGGCTTCACAGGAATCGGCCGCGCGTTGGAGGTTGGAATCGACTCGATTCAAAACGATGCTGGCTCACGAGGCGCCTTCAGTTTGAAGTCAGTTGTCCTGATGACCGATGGAAACCAGAATCGTGGCATCAACCCTGTCGTGGTTGCTCGCCGAGCCAGAGATCTAGGGGTTATTGTGCACACAATTACGTTTAGTGCCGGTGCAAATGAGACGTTGATGAAAGACGTCGCAGACATAACTGGCGGACAGCATCTTCATGCCAACACCGACCAGGAACTGATCGATGCTTTCGACGAGATTGCAAAAACGATCAACGTCTTGACGATCGAGTAAATTCGGCGTCAGCCAACAATATGTATTCTTAATAAAAACCATCAGGCTCAATTGAGTCTGCTGGTTTTTTTCGTAGGTTTGCCGTCGCTCGCTCGCTGGATCAAGATTTGCGGAGGGCTTCGTTCATTCACCATAGCCAAGCTTGAAAACGATGCCGAGGAAGATCCCAAGTCGCCAATGGAATTTTGGGAGCGAGCAGAAGAGTATTCGATACCGCCTAGCGCCTAAGTTCGTGTTTTGCACTTTTTGAGCACCGAAGCCCCAATAAATGAAAGAGTTTAGAGCCCATTTCAAAACCGCAAGTGGATCGTGGCTGTGGCGTCTCGCCGCAGTCTATTCGGGCGGAACTGCGGCGAGACGCTACAGCCACAGGTTTTGCAGCGGACTCTGGTAAATGTTGTGGGGTGTGGTGGCATACGACACCCACACAATACTGAACAAACGCTGTCGCTCCGCATGGAGCGGTCGCGATTAGCTGCGGGTGGAAGCGATGGAAGCCCGCAGTATCGACGTTTCAACCTGCGTCCTAAACACGATCGCTCGTCTCTGCGGACTCCGTGCTTCCGCGTTTCAAAACTTCACGTCATTCGGGCGATTGTGGAGTTTCATCCAGAAAGACGCCGATCTTGCGAAATTTATTATAGCGATCGGCCAGCAAAGTTTCGGTTTCGACGCCAATCAATTCCTTAAGGTTCTTCTGAAAGTATCGCCGTAGTCTGGCTGCCATCGCATGATGGTCACGGTGAGCTCCACCGAGTGGTTCTTCGATGATATCATCGACGATGCCCATCTCGAGAAGATGGCCAGAAGTGAACTTCAGCGCTGTTGCAGCTTTTTCGGCGTGTTCGGCGCCCTTCCATAGAATTCCAGCACAACCTTCGGGGCTGATGACGGAGTAGTAAGCATTTTCCAGGACGGCGACTCGATCTCCAACTCCAATCCCGAGTGCCCCTCCGCTTCCGCCTTCGCCGATGACAACACAGATGATCGGCGTCTTCAGCCTCGACATCTCGTACATGTTTTCGGCGATGACCTGAGCCTGTCCGCGCTCTTCGGCCCCGATGCCCGGATAGGCTCCCGGCGTGTCGATCATGCAGATTACCGGCAAACCATACTTGGCAGCCATCCGCATTTTAGCCATTGCTTTGCGATAACCTTCCGGGTGTGCGCAACCGAAATGCGTTTTTTGTCGATCGTTGAATGTGCGGCCTTTTTGGTGACCGACGACCATCACCTTGATATCTCCCAGTGAGGCGAATCCGACGCGGATTGCCGGATCATCACCAAAAAGCTTATCGCCATGAAGTTCGATAAACTCATCGAAAACCAGCGAAAGATAGTCGGTCGTATGTGGGCGGTTTTTATGTCTCGCGACCTGTACGGTCTCCCAAGGCGTCAGTTTGGAATAGATCTCTCGCGTTTGATCCGTCAACTTCTTGCGCATCGACTGAACGCGATCGGCCAATTCAGACGATTCGGGATTCTCCGCAGTCGCAATCACTTGTTCAATTTCTTCCGCGAGGTCAGCCAGAGGCTGTTCAAAATCGAGATAGTCCATCTTGTCGTCTAACAATAAAAATTAGGAATGAGTTGGCTTCTTATCGCTGGTAGTCTTTGGGCCGTTTGCCAGCTTTGTAAATTTCGGTTCTGGCCAAGTCAGAAAGGAACTGTGTCATGTCGTCGTAGCGATTGTCCGGATCCTTGGCCATCATCTTGCGAACGATAGCGGCAAATTCTGTGGAAGCATCACTAACGGCTTCCAGCGATGGGGGCGGCTGGTGAAGGTGCCGGTTGAGTAGGTCGTCAGGCGACGTACCCGAAAATGGAGTTCGCTTCGAAAGCAATTCGAAAAGGACGCAACCCAGTCCATACACGTCACATCGAAAGTCCACAGCCTCACGGCGGATCTGTTCCGGAGCCATGTAGCTTCGCGTCCCAGCTGCCTGTTTTGGTCTACGGGCGAATAGCTTGCCCAGTACAGTCTTCCGCTTCTGAGTTTTTGCGGCAATTGAAAAGTCAATCAGCTTGATGTTGGCTTGTTCGTCTGCAAGGAAGTTGTCCGGTTTGACGTCGCAATGAACCCAGCCCTTACTGTGAAGATGTCGTAGCCCTTTCGCACAGCCCCGAATGACCGGACGAATGTGCGAAGCGATCAGTTCGGATTGCTCCCGCAGAACGATCTTCAAGTTCTTTGCGCTCGAGAGTTGCATCGCCAGCAAAGGAAATCCTTGGTCTTGGTGATATCCAAAGATCTTGATGACGTTGGGGTGATCCAATTCTCTTCCGACTGCTGCTTCATGCTTTAGTTGTTCAATTTCGTGCTTATCCTTGCGATAGTCACGCAGCAGAACCTTCAGGGCGATGCGTTCTTTTTCACCCGTACGGAGTGCCTCCCAGACTTGCGTCGAGGTGCCGGAACGAATCAACCTCAGCAGCTGAAACGGTCCAATAAAATCTCGCCCAATTGACACTGTGATTTCCGAAAAAATGAGACGCGAGTGACGATCCACATGTTTTGATCGCTGGCATATTCTACTTGAATTGCGGGAATTTTCGACCCTCATGCACCCCCCAAAAATGCGGTGCCTTCAATCCTGGATCAGCGTTTCTGGCGGGTAGAAAACCTGCTCCAGAAAAAGCCCGTTTGCTGGTGCCGTTTGTCCTGCATGGACGCGATCTTTCTGTTCCAAAGCCCATTTTGCCCAAGTCGGCGGTTCGCTGCCGCGTCCCACGTGCATCAATGTCCCCACCATGTTTCGAACCATGTTGTAGAGAAAACCATCAGCCGTGATATAGATTCGTACCTCCGTAAATGGGTCGCGCTGCAACGTTTCGATTCTCAGTTCCATTACGTTGCGAACGGTCGTACGTCGGATGACACCTCCCGTTGCTTGAAAGCTGGCAAAGTCGAGCTGGCCAGTCAGCAAAGAGGCAGCTTCCTGCATCGCGTCGATGTCTAGGTGGTGCGGCACGAACCACCAATGATCCATCCCCAGCGGATCCAAAATTCGACCGCATTGAATCTGGTAGCAATATGTTTTCTTCTCGCAATGATGGATTGCGTTGAAGCCCTCGATCGCCGTTTCAACTTTCAACACCGAAATGTCTTCCGGTGTCTTGGCATTGATCGCCCGGATCAAATCAGCATTCGGAATTTTTGAATCGGTCGCCAACGAGCAAACTTGACCACGCGCGTGCACGCCACTGTCGGTTCGCCCGCTGGCCGTGATTCGAATCGATTCGCCCGTAACGTCCGTCCAGCCTTCCTCCAGCCGTTGCTGAATGGTGATTCCATTCTTCTGCACCTGCCATCCGGCGTAGTTTCTGCCATCGTAGGCGATCGTCAGTTTGAGGTGCCGCATGCCGAATACTTGTCAGAGACCAGAAGTTCTGCAATCTGAACCGCATTCGTTGCAGCGCCTTTTCGCAGATTGTCGCTGACGCACCAAAACGTCAAACCGTTTTCATAGCTGATATCTTTTCTGATTCTGCCTACGAAGACGTCGTCCAGGTCGTGGCTATTGTTCGGCATCGGATAGACGCCCGCTTCGAGGTCATCAACAACGGTGATGCCATCCGCAGCTTCGAATAATTGCCGCGCCTCTTGTGCAGAAACGGGGCGTTCGGTTTCAAGCAAAATTGTCTCGCTGTGACAGTTCGAAACTGGGACGCGAACGCAGGTCGGGCAGACTTGGATGGAATCGTCACCGAAGATCTTTCGAGTCTCGTAAACCATTTTCAGTTCTTCTGACGTGTAGCCATCTGCCTTATGAGATCCAATTTGCGGGATCACATTGAAAGCGATTGGATGGCGAAACGCTTGGTATTCATACTCTTGCTCCTCAAGGAACGCTTTGGAGCCCTCTGTGAGATCCGCCTGGCCCTTGACCCCTGCCCCACTGGTTGCCTGGTAGGTCGACACGATCACTCGCTTGACCCTCGCAAAGTCATGGATTGGCTTCATGGCGACGACCATCTGGGTCGTGCTGCAGTTCGGACTGGCAATGATTCCTTGGTGCTTTGCGATCGCGTCGGCGTTCACTTCTGGAACAACCAAGGGCACATGATCCATCATGCGATGGTAGCCACTTTCATCGACGACCACACAATCCCGCTCGACAGCCCACGGAACGAACATGGCCGCCACGTCGTCAGGTGTCGATCCGATCACCAGATCAATATCGTTGAAAGCATCTGGTTCCAAGAGTTTGACCGTGTGCGATTCTCCTTTGAACTCAATCGTTGAACCAGCGGATCGTTTCGACGCCAGAAAGGTGATCGTTTCATAAGGGAAATTGCGGGCTTCAAGCATCTGTCGCACCAACGTGCCGACAGCTCCGGTTGCTCCCGCGATTGCAATGCGTTTTGCCACGGTGGTCTCCAGGGGGTAGTGGTTAAGGACCACGCATTATAGGTATCTGCGATAATTTTTCGATGCGAAAATTTGATTGTTTTGATTGTCAGAGCAAGTCCCGCAGAAACCTCGACCATCAGAAGCCCCGCTGGCCGCCTGCGGACCTGGAACCCGTAGACGTGCCCTAGGTTTTTTAAGTCACTTTGTTCTGTCGAGTTTTGTTGACGCGATCAAACTTGGCACTAAGAGTTTTTGCTACCTTTGGCCAATGCGGCAATCGCTTCGCTCGCCGGTCCGTCAATCGTTCGTAAATTCAAATCGCGTTGTGGGAACGAGATTTCAATTCCAGCTTCGTTGAAGGCGTTATTGATTTGCGTGTGAAGCGAATCGTTTACGAGTGGACGGCTGTCAATGTCGCCAATAAAGCACCTTACAAGAATGTTTAGGGAGCTCTCCCCAAATTCATTGAAGATAACTTGTGAAGGAGGCTCGTCGACGACTTTCGGGTGCTCTTTCAGGACTTTGTAAAGCGTGCTTTTCGCAAGTTCAACATTCGATCCATACGCGATTCCGACCGTCAGTTCAATTCGGTTGATCGCGTCACTGAGTGTCCAGTTTACAAGACGTCCGGTGATAAAGTCCTTGTTTGGGATCACGTACTCTTTGCGATCCCAGTTTATGATGGTGGTCGCACGCGTTCGAATCTTTGTGACGACGCCGGTGAATTCATCAACGGTGATCAGGTCGCCAATTCGCATCGGGCGTTCGAACATCAGGATGATACCGGCGACAAAATTCGCGAAAATCTCTTGCAGACCGAATGCCAAGCCAAAGGTCAACGCGGTCGCGAGCCATTGCACGTTCGACCATCCAATGGACAGCGCCCTGAACGCCAATAAGACTCCCAGCATCACGATCGCATAGCTGGTCAATGCCTTAATCGCATACCTGAGCGATCGATCGAACGGCAGCTCTTCCAGAAATAATATCTCAAAAGCATTCGGTAAATTGGTTGCCGCAATCCACGTCACAATGGAGATCACGATGAACAACAAAAGATCGCGGACGGTCACTCTATGGATTGAGGCTGACACCGCGCCAGATTCTGCTGCCGGCATGCCTATCATGGGAGATGGCGCGACATCTCCCGATGATGAGCCATCTGATTTTGCGTCAGCAGGCTGAGTTTCTGACGAAACCGCTGGAGACTCGAATCCGTTCTCGACGACTTGATTCGGCCAAAGTGTATAGTCATCAAGCGCTTTGAGCGCTGGCAAAACGTCGGTCCAGATCATCCAGATACCGATCGCCCACACGAGTAGCAGGCCCATCGAGATCAGTTTGTACGCCTGCTTTACGTTTTTTTCAATTTCCTCTGGCTGAATTTCAGTCAGTGCTTCGATGGATTCGCTTGGAGAGGCCGGCATCTCAGGAATAGGCGTGGCTCCTGCTGCCGCCGCGGCCTGTTCTTCTTCGCGTTTTGCTTTCGCGGACTCAATGCGTGCCAATCGTTTGCGTTTCGCCGTTTGGATAAACGCATTTCGCCTTCTTACCAAAACGAAACGCCGCGCCAGTCCGCGGATCGTTTCGATGACTAATGTAAACACCAGAGTCGCATAGGCACACTCCGCGAGATTTAATGCTGTGTAGTAGAAACCCCAAAAAGCCAGGAACGCCAATGAGAGTGGGATAAACAGAATTGAGCCCATCCAGAGTGCCGAAGTTTGATTCGCCCAGGAATTTTCATGGGCTCTCAGGTGCTCGCTAAAGACCCCCGTTTTTGCATTGTAAATTTGGTACAGAAAGTACGTCGCGGAAATCATCCCGCAAATAAAGATGATCCGCTCCAGCATGTCAATGCGATGCGAGAGGTCGAGATTGTGTAAAAGGCTAACCGTGAAAACCAGCAATGAACCCGGCAGCACAATCCAATCGAGATTCTTCTTTAGCCTGGCAACACTTGAGTCAGGCCAGTCGAAATGCCGATTGCCGATTCCTTGCGGCCGAGTCAAGCGTCGCAAGACTTCCGCCGGAAATGCAAACAGGCCGGCGCGAATGAGTGATTGACCAATCGCGTAAAACAATCCACTTCCTTGAAACGGAGCGTAAATGATTGCGATGCCTAGCAGCAATGCCACGAGTGGTAATGCCAACGCGATTAGGATGGTAAAAAACAGAGAGCGGGCCGTCGGCCAAAATGAAACGCAACTTCCGCGAGCCGCTTGGACTCCCAAACGGTCGACTTCCTTTCTCATCCGTGATTTGCTGAAGATCAGCAGAAAACATATCAATGCTCCGACTGCAATCATCGGAGATCGAAAGTACGAGCTTGCCGAAGACGCTTGAGTCGATATTGCTTCGCGAATGGTAGATTCAGCTGGAGGCCTGTCTTGATTTTCGGCAGCAACCGAAGTCGCCGCAACCTGTGCCTTCTGTTCGATCGCAACCAATCCGAGTACCTGAAGAATCTGAACGCCCGCTTCGGACCATTTGGCCGGGCTGAGAGCGTTAAGATCCGAATCGTCCAGGTTGATCTCCGAAAACAGAATGTCGTTGCTTCGAATCCACAGAATCCGTTCATTGATGTACTCGCGGAAATTCAGGGTCGTTTTACGACGCGATTTGTCAAACTGTTGCACGTCCAGCAGGTAGGGAAACAGGCGATCGAGACTGGCCTTGTACGCCGCGTATTCTTCTTTGCGAAGTTCAATGACTTCATTGATCGGCACATCGAGTTTCCGCCATATCTCCGGAGTCTGCGGCCCGTTTGCATTTTCGATTTCAAGTCGAATCAGTTTTGGAGAGATGTCTTCCCGTTTCTGGTCGATATCAAAGAGCTCGTACTGCAGCTTGTCGATTCTCGATTTTGCATCGTCATTCAATGAGCCCGCGTTGGCAGTTTTGATGAGCTCGGCACGACGTTTTCTTAGAAGTGCACCCACTGATTCGGTAAGACCGATTTCTTTGACTCTCACTTCGGTGTCACGAAACTTCTTCTTCAGGGATTTGACAAGCTCTTTGAGTTTTTCTGCATTGGCTTTGGTGTCGGTAACCGATTGCTCGGTATTGAAAACCAGTTCTGCAAGGCGTGTGTTTTCCTCGTAGCTGGACAAAAGCAGTTTTTTCGAGTCCTCTGAATCCTTTGCCTCTGCTTCTTTTGTACGGGCTGCCTGAAGCGACTGCTGAGCCTTCGATTCCAGCCGCTTTCGCTGTATTTCCTCGAGCTGCTTCAGAACATTTTCGCGACGTGTCAGCTTCAGTTCAATTACATCATGTTGGTGTTGTAGCAAGCCAAATTGCTGCTCGGCATCATCCCGCTTTAGTTCTGTTTGAAGTCTTGCTTTCTCCAGTTCGGCAAACGGTAAGTCCGTTTTGAGTTTTAACAACGCGGCCTGTGCAGCCAGCGATTCGTCAACAGGCGCTTGTTCCAGTTGGGCACTCAATTCCCCAATTCGAATGGTCAGTGCTTCAATTGTTTGCCGGGAGTCTTTTTTTCGAATGTTGCGTTCATTGCTTGATTCTTCGTTCTTCTTTAGTTCGACCTTGAGTGTCTCGGTCTGTGTTCTTAACTCTTGGATTTGAGTCGCCAACGCTTCGCTCGGGATGTCGGAGTCAACTATTTCGCGTTCTTTTGACTTCAGCGTTTCAAATTCAGATTGGAATTCAGCCGCTCGTTGCTCGGCAGTTTCGATTGCACTCTCAAGCTGCTTTAGTTCGGTGTTCTTCGCGGCGATCGAATCTAATTTCTGCTCGGCCGCTACGACGTCAGCGAGGATCTTCGTTTTCGTGGACGGATCAAGATTTGCATCCGCTTCGAGCTGCAGTTTGATTTTGGAAAGCTGCTTGACGGCCTCGTCGGAAACGGTCGGTGTTGCAATCTCTTGGCTTTGGACGCTGGTCGCGAAACTCCACGCGAGAAGAAAGCCAATGATGACTAAGTGGAGATTTGGATGGGGAATCTGAAAACGCACTGGGGCTTCCTGGAGGGTGCTCGCGATCAAAGGCTCATGATGGTAACTTTTTAAGCGTTTCGAGTCGATCTTGATACGCTCATTTGGAGTTTGGGGTCACTCTTCCCCAACAATCGCCTTCTTCCCTTTCCCCAGAAGCCACGAAGTTTCCGCCTGTCGCTTTTGTGCTTGAAGTTCACTTTTCGTGCTGCCTGCAACTGGTTTGCGGTCGCTTCATCAGGATCCGTCGGTTTAACGTCTACTTTTTCGCGCAATATTGAATATCTCTAATTGAGTGTTTTGGAATGCGGTTGCGATCGGACGCAAGCAACGGTTGCCTCACAAGAGATACAGTAAAGGTAGAACACATCGGGAATACAGGAAGTTGTGCTTTGACCAGAGCCAACGAGAACATGAACCAACCGGTTGTTGTGACATCAGGAGCGAACGCGAGGCGATGAAACTTTCTCTTTTCAAACCTTCGGATGGAACGCTCCTTTCGCTGATTCAAAAATATGGATATGACGGATTTACTTACCAGAGCGTGGGCTCCACAGAATCTTGGCCAACGTCTGTTTTTGCAAAACTTCCTATCTCAGAAGTTGTCGATGGCGACCTGTTGCAGTATCGCCGCGTTTCCATTGGATCCGGGCTCCACGATTATCGGTTGGGCATGCAAGCGATTCGGCAAGCTGTATGTTTCGACCTGCCATGGCTCGACTGTCATCGAGATGGCGATTTTAAGGTCGGCGATACGTTCAGTTTGACGGCCAGAGCGTTTGGGGTCTGGGCTTCGAATTTTTGCAAAGTCGTCTATATGGAGGAACAGGAGTCCGTTGCCAACCGAATGTTTTCTTTGGGGTTAGGGACGCTTCCTTGGCATGCGGCGACCGGTGAAGAACGGTTCTCGATTTTTTGGGACTACGAAACCGACGAAGTTGATTTTCTCATCGGATCGTTTTCGCGACCGCAAACATTGCTTGCTCGACTGTTTGCTCGATACCTTCGAAAGCAACAAAATCGTTTCGCGACAGAGTCTTCCAGCCGCGTGCGTCAGGAAGTCGAATCTTCTTGCAATCGAGAAATGGCTAAACCGAACTAGAAGTGGTTTCAAAACCAGTATGCGAGTCTGTCACAGACTCGCGAATCTTGATTTTCATGGTCTGGGACAGACCGAGCTACTTTGCAAGACAGTCTTGAAACTGGCTTTCGTTCATTTCGCGCTGCTCGGCGGAAACAACAACACTTGACGCCATTGCGATCACCGGTGCATTTGTGCGCTAGTGTGGACATGTTCGCGATCGCGAGGCATGGCACACTTTTCAAATCAGCGTGGCGAAACCTAGTTTAATTTCCATCCGTTGCGATACTCGCCGTTGATGATCGAATCGGCTTCGTTCGAGTTGGCGACCTTCATGTTGTCGTGATCCCAATGAATCTTCTTGCCCAACCGAAGCGCCATGACTCCCAGCAAGGTAATCTCAGTAAGATGCGCGCCAACCGCGAAATTTGAACTTGCCGTTGGTCCGCCGCGAGCCGCATCGATCCAGTCTTGATGATGGCCGTTGCTGCGAACAATCGTTTGCTTTGGAGTTTCGAAATTCTCTTTCAGTTCTGGCTCCAGCAATTCCGGTCCGCCTGCGTAGGCCGCGTTCAACAAGTGCCCTTTTTCGCCGACGAACATCACGCCACGTCCTGGCAATTCGCGGTCCTTGAGAGCTTCCGGTTTTTCTGGCTTGGGTCCGCCACTGTACCAGGTGATTTTTACCGGCGGTTGATCCCCGCGAGCTGCAAAATCGAAGTAGCCGATTTCACCAAAAGGAATGATGTCATTGTCCATATAGCCAGCAGGATACATCTCGACGCTGGTGGGCGTCGCCAAGTTCAACGCCCATACCGCAGCGTCGAGATCGTGACACCCAAAATCGCCCATCGCGCCGAGTCCGTAGTCCCAAAAGTCACGCCACGCGACAGGCGCATATGCCGAATGAAAATCGACCGTTTTCCGCGGACCAAGCCACAGGTCCCAGTCGAGTCCTTTGGGCACCGGCATCGCTTCGGTCGGTCGACCACCAAGCTTTGGATTCCATCGCGTCGCAGGTACCCAAGCATGAACTTCGCTCACGTTTCCGATCGCGCCGGCTTGAATCATCTCGACAATTTTACGGACCTCTTCGCTGGAATGGCCTTGATTGCCTAACTGAGTTGCCACTCCTGTTTCTTTGGCGACTTTCGCGACCAGCCTCGATTCGGCGACATTGTGTGTCAGCGGTTTCTCGCAGTAAACGTGTTTGCCCTCCCTCATTGCTCGCAAGCTCACTAGAGCGTGTGCATGGTCGGGAGTCGCGCACAAAATCGCATCAACGTCCTTTGCGTCGTCGAAAAATTTTCGATAGTCCTGATGGAGTCTGCATTTGTGTTCGTGTTTCTCGTGAGAGTAATGCTTGTTGACCGCAGCGGCGACGGGCAGCCGACCGGCAACGCCCTTGTAGTAAAAGTTCTCCAAGTCCCAGCGTTCAGCTGGATCGACAATATCCGTGATCGTGACTCCATCGACTTTCATCAATTCGTTCGCGTTCTTGAATCCGCGTCCGCCAGCTCCGATCAACGCGACATTGACTTGATCGCTTGGTGCGGTGAATCCTCGTCCGCCAAGCACATGTCGCGGAATGATGGTACATGTCGTTGCTGCCGCCCCAGCCTGTAGAAACTTTCGTCGAGAGATCGTCATTGTTGGCTCCAAGGATAGGTCGTTCGATCGTTTTCGTTTGGTAAATTCAGGCTGAATGATAAAAAAACTTAATCGTTTCGAATCAATCGCAGCAGTCATGTTAGCAAATTAAATGTAGATCGCACGCAAGGAAGTACGTAGCGTAAGGCCAATGCGTAAAAGCCTGCATCGCGAAGCGACTCAACCCAACATCATGTTGGGCGTTTGCGCCGTCGCCAAACGAGTATCGATCCGTTAACGATCGCAAGCGATACCGCAAGGGATACGCTGCAAAGTGCCGCCAGACCTCCCAGCGTCGTGTAGAGGAATCTGTCAGACGCCACGATTGGATCGCTTGATTCGTCGGGAATGTGAAACCATATTTCGTTGCCTTGAATTCGTGCATCGGTTATCCAGCAGATAAATGCTGCGAGAGCCACGAAACAAACAAGAACGATTGCCGTCGCGACCCAATAGGGGCCAGCGAGGCGAGATTTCTTTCGGGTGTTGGTCGGTGCGGGCGAGTCGTAAGGGTTTTGGTTCAATGGAAGGAAGTCGATGGAAGCTTTGTGACACTCTCTGGCCTTGGGAGCAACGGCTTGAATATCTCTTGAATTTTGAAAAGTATCGCAGCTTGAATTGACGAAGGTTCGAGCATGCCGTTGCCGAAGCTGAAGACGTTGAATTATGAACAGCTAATGATACGCCAGTGAGCGTGAATCTCCAACGAAGGTGTGGGCAACAGGCCCTTGCGGCAAAGCCATGTTGTCCGGCCGTTGAAGCATGGCCATTGGAATCGCACCATACGTCCGTCCGGATTAGTGTTGAATTAGAGAAGATTAGTGTTCGGCGCGCCATGTTTTCTGGAACACTAACTCGCGCCAATCGCACACTAATCATTGCCACGCGAGCGACCGCAAGCATGTCCGCCACTCATGGGGCTACCGCAGGGAATGTAGCCTTAGGTTGCGCCGAGTTTGGTGAGATGTTCGATCATTTTTTTTCGGCCGCGATCTTTCGCGAATTGAAGCGCCGTCCACCCTTGTTGATCTTTTGCATTGATGTCGGCACCGGATTCGATCAGTAAGTCCACAAGCTGCAAACAGATTTTTGGTCCCCATTCGGCTGCATGGTGCAGCGGCGTCATGTTGGACTCGTACTCATCAGCATCATGGACGTCTGCCTTCGCGGCGATAAGTGCTTTGCAGATTTCCGGCGCGGCGTCATTGTTCCGACGAGGGCGGACTGCCCAGTTCAGCGGCGTCGACCCCGCGCAACGCCGATTCACGAGTTCGGGGTCACGTTTTAGTTCGGCGTGGACCACGTCGGACATGCAAAACGTGGAAGCTGTGAAGATGTCGACAGTGGCGCCCGACTCCAGAAGAAAATCAACGACCTGTTCGCATTCGCTGCATGAGCCGTAGACCAATGCAGCTTGTTGCAACGTAGTTCGCCCGCTTTCATCCTGACCGTCGAGCAAACTTGCGTTGTCGGTGACGAGCTTTCGGACTTCGTCGAGCAAACCGGCTCGGGCCGCCGTCCAGATGTCACATGGCGCGCCCAATTCTATGACTCTTTGAATCGTAGTTCGGTAATTTAGGCGATGCCAAACAACTTTTCTTGCCGACCTTCGCAGTGCGACTTGAACCGCGTCGTCAGACAACGCGGCCTTGCCGACATCAACGTTCGTGAGCTGTTCGATGTCGCCTTCTTCCAAAGCTTGCACAATTTTTGCAATTGCTGTCATCGCCTACCTTTCTTCAACGTGTAACCATTGGGTTGGGATTCAATGCCTCGAGCGGATCACCATTTCGATCAAGAAGACGGTCGAGAGTTGCAATTATCAGAGGTTGCACAACATAGATTCTGTACTGCATTGTGTCGTAAAAAAGGAAAATGCAGTGAGTTAGTTTAGCGGGTTTCGTGGCGGCGGCAAACTGAGGGCTAGGCAAGCAGAGGCGGCACGTTCTTTTGCGACTCAAGGCACTGCAACTTCCAGATTTGCGAATCCGGGCTTAAGGGCTGTTGATTTAGTCAAGTTTCAATCTACAGAGCGCTGATCATAACGCGGCGGGTTATGATTAAGTCAGCAGACTGCTTGTATTGAAACGGATCCTAAACTTCTGTCGTCAAAGTTTCTTCGACGACATTGCATTTGGGTAACGAGCTAATGAATACGCGGCCGTAAGGCTTGGTGCGGATTCTCGGGTCGAGCACGACAACGATTCCCGAATCCTGCTGGCTGCGAATCAGGCGTCCAAAACCTTGCTTGAACCTGATGACCGCCTCCGGAAGTTGGTATTCGTTAAACGGATTACCACCGGCCTCACGGATCGCATCCAGACGGGCTTCCAATAACGGCTGATCCGGCACACTGAAGGGAAGCTTGGTGATGATCACGTTTTGAAGCGCATCGCCCTGTACGTCGACTCCCTGCCAGAAGCTTGCGGTTCCGAACAGAATACTACGAGGGGAACTTTTGAACTGCTCCAATAGTTGACCCCGAGGTACGCCCGAAGCCTGACTAAAAATTCCGTAGTCGTTCTCGATCATCCAGGGCCGAAGCTCACGTTCGGTGCGGCTGAGAAATTCATAGCTGGTGAACAGCACGAAAGCGTGGCCGTCGGTCTGTTTCACATAATGCCGGATCGCGTCGATGCACTGACGTTCGTGCAAGTCACGATGCGTCGAAGGATTTGCCATGTCGCGAACGACGATCAGTTTGGCTTGCTTTTCATAATCGAAGGGGCTGCCGAGTTGTAAGCTGTCGCCTTTGGTAAGGCCTACTCGATTCTGAAAGAAATCGAACGAGGCATCGCCGACCGCAATCGTCGCACTGGCCATGATCACCGTATCCACTTTGTCGAACAGGTTCTCGCGAATCAGCGGCCCGACATCCAATGGCGCCGCCATCAAACCAACGTGTTGCTTGCCGTTGCGACGCATCGAACTTTCGATCCAGTAAACGGAATCTTCCATCTCGTGAGTTCGCCATTGTTCGATGGACGTGGCCATGACGGTCAGTCGGTCCGAAGCCGAGATCAGATTTTGCTTGTCGGCAGGCGATTTGACGCCTTCTGCATCCAAGGCAACGATTTCCGATAGTCGAATCATCGCTGCGGTGAGCTTGTTGGCGACGATGCCTTTTTTGCGAACGCGAAGTGTGCTGCCGCGTCGGTTGGCACCGCCGGTCACGGTGCGTTCGAACCAGCCCTGGACATCGCCAAAGAATTCGTTGGCTGCTTCAATGCAACGCACCACCTGCTTTTGAGCTTCTGCGAGGCCATGAACAACCAGTAGGCCTTTGTTTCGCGAGTTGTTGTACAGTCGCCGCAATGTGTAGTCGACTTGGCCCATCGTCACGCCCAGCCCCAAATGATCGCTGGCGACATCGGGGACTGTATGGGCTTCATCGAGGATAACGCATTGGTAGTCCGGCAGCAGATTCACCCCCAGTCGTTTGAGTGCGAGGTCGGTGAAAAAGAGTGCGTGGTTGACGACAAGGATGTCTGCGTTTTGTAGTCGTTGTCGCGCCTTGAAATAATGGCAATCGCTGTGGCTGGGACATTTTCTTCCCAGACAGTTTCCACTGTCGCTGCGGACTTCGTCCCAAACTTGAGGCAGAACGCGAATCGGTAAATCGCTACGGGAACCGTCCACCGTCGTTTTGCTCCACTCGAGCAGCGGTTCCAGTTGACTGATCTCCTGCTCGGACGAAAACAGCGTATGAGAATTCTTTGCGGCATCGCGGAGTCGACGCAGGCTCACGTAGTTACTCCGTCCTTTTGCCAGCACGGCCGAGAACTCCAATGGGATAACGCTATTGAGCAGCGGAATGTCCTTCTCGATCAGCTGCTCTTGCAAGCTGATGGTGTGAGTCGAGACAACGATGCGTCGCTTGGTTTCGCTTTTCGATTCCTGGTTCGATTCCAAACTCAAAATCGCGGGAACGAGATAGCCCAGGCTTTTTCCGACGCCGGTACCTGCTTCGACCACCAAGTGTCGTTTGTTGGCGATAGCAGTCGCGACACCATCAGCCATCTGCAGTTGTTCTTCCCTCTGCTCATAGTTCTTGAGTCGTTTGGCGACCGCTCCTCCATCTGCAAGGATGTCGTCAACATTTAGCATTGAGCAGTTCCAGAATCATTGGGCGTGATTCGCCGAGGCGTGTGAATTTCCCGAACATCGAAACACTGCATGCCGGCGCGGCGAGCGGCTTCGACGCCCAAGTCAGCATCTTCGTAGACGAGGCATCTCGAAGGTTCGACTTTCAGTCGCGATGCAACTTCGAGAAACACATCGGGTTCTGGCTTATGTAATTTCGTGTCTTCCGATCCGACTATACAATCGAAGAACGAATCGATGGAGAGCGTTGCCAAGATTTGCTTCACGACTTCTCGCTGTCCGCCGGATCCAACTCCCATGGGAAGCTTGCCGTGAAACTGATGAGCCACATCAACGACGGCTTGGATCGCCTCGATCTGATCAATCAAGTCCAGGAAAGCTGCCTCTTTTTCATGAGTGACCTTCATGACATCAACGTCGATGTTTTGTTCATTTGAAAGTTGTGCAACGATGCGATCGGTAGGCTGACCGCCGAGTGAGTAGAACAGGTCTTCGTCGAATGCAAATCCGTAATCGACCAACACGTTTTGCCATGCGATGAAGTGCAGCGGCATCGTGTCGGCGAGCGTGCCATCGCAATCAAAGATGAGTGCTTCAGTGTCTTCAAAGGGTAGCATTGATAAATAAACTCACATTTTTGGGATAGAAATTGCTATTGGGTTAGGCGGTCTGCACAATTTGTTTTAACTGAAGTCATTGATGGATGACCTGAGAGCCCGGGTTTTGCTTGATTTTCGTGCCAGAATACACTTGATGATGCTTGTTGGGAACGCTTCCACACGTTTTCCGTTACGTGAATTTCGTTGCTTGCTTGGCGCTGATTGGTCGCATATCATGAAATCTGGAAAGGCAAGGTTTGAATACGTACCAGCGTGGTCTGACCAAGAATTCCAATGCTCGTGTTGCGGATGATCCCAGATTCGATGTTGTAATTTATTCGCCTGTCCTGATTGTTTTTGTGTCACTCTACCTTGCTCGAACTTTGAGTGACACTTTTGGTTTGCGTCGAGTGATTTTGGGGATTTTTATGCCGGAAGGTACTATTAAGAAGTTGGCTGATAAGGGATTTGGATTTATCCAGGGAGCGGATAGTGATATCTTTTTCCACTTTTCAGCACTCGAAGGAGTTTCATTTGAGGAACTGCGAGAGGGACAAAAAGTTGAGTACCAGGAAGGTACCGGTCCTAAGGGGCCACGTGCAGAAAATGTTATGCTGATCGAAGATTGAGGCCTAACAAATTCAGACAACAAACAGACCTCTTCGGGTTCGCTCGGAGAGGTTTGTTTACGCGCCGATTGCTTTTTTGAGCGATTTTTTGATTGCTATTGTTCTGACTGAATCTGTTTTACTTTCAGCTGCCAATAGTCCCATGGAGCAACAGGACTTGGGTGCGACCAGATTCCAATCTGTTTTTCTCGGGCTTCCAATTCTGCGTTACGGTAGTCATCGGCGTACGGACCATCGCTTTGGTCGTACCAGCCCAGTCCATTTTTAATCAACTCGAGTGCCGGATCACAGATGACTTGAGTTTTTTTGTCGGTGATTGTTACGTCACAGATTTCGCGTTTCCATTCGTCGCGGTCGATGACGTGGATCGTGGTTCGCTGCTGTCTTGAAAGCTGTCGCAATATTAATTTTGATTCTTCGTGAAAGTTCTGCCCCGGTTTTGGCGTGACGATGCCGCGCATGTAAGCGAAGTGAAGTTTTCCGTTGTCGACGATTTCGAAGTTGTCGCCACCCCAGATGCGTTCGATCCTCCCCTGATAGGAATAGGGCGGCTGTTGTTTGATTGAAACCGGAACCGAAGCGTGTTTGTCTGGTGTGCAGCCAGTGGAAATAAGGGTCAATGCCAGCAATATCTGAACCGTGATTCGACTGGATTCGTACATTCGACCGTTAGTCTTCCAAAGATTGAGATGGCCTAGGGCCGCCGATTCTATCACAATGGTCCTGCCGCCGACGATGTCAGTCTGTCTTTTTCACCGCGATCACCTACTCTCGTTTGGGTTAGTTTTTCCATGTCCAAATTGGTTTTTAAATCAATTCTCTTCGTCGTCGCGATCCTTTCTGCTGTGATTGGAGGTCGAAGCGCTGGCGCTCAGGAAGCCAGCGATCAACCGACGCAAGAAACCATTGACGAAGCGAAAGAATTGGATGATTTTCTTACGAAGATGGCTTTGGATAGCATGCCCGTTCGGTACGTTGAAGACAAGGATTGGGGAAAGCAGTCGGAGAGATGGGATGGAGTGAAGGTCAGATTCGAAAATGGCCGTTTAAGAACGAAGCGACGTAAGAAGCGAGTCAACCACGGCATGTGGAATCGCTACGAAGCTGCACTGATTGATCCCAGTAATAGTTTCTCCGTTGAGTTGGATAACTTTCAGGAAACAGAATCGGATCGAGTCTTATTCGACGTTCGTTTAACAGCAAAAATTAAGTTGGAAGCTCGTCAGTCGAAATGGGTCAAAGGGCTGCAGCTTTACAGCATCAGTGCAGATGGATCGTCGAACGTTCAGTTGACGTTGTCCGTCAGCCTCGGCTCGCAGATGGATGTCAGCAAATTTCCTCCCGACATTATCTTTGACCCGCGCGTTGAAGCAGCAAGCATAAAGCTGACGGAATTCCGGATTGATCACGTCAGCAAAGCCGGAGGCGAGATCGCGCAGCAGATAACTCAAGCCGTGCGAAAGAAGGCCGATCAAAAGATTGCCGAGAAGGAAGACAAGCTGGTGAACAAGCTGAATGCCAAGATCGACAAGAGTCGCGACCGATTCACGCTCTCAATTCACGACGCGATGAAATCCAAATGGGCTTCCGCGGCTCAGAAGCTCGTCGAGATAGGCGAGCCAAGTTCAAAAAAAGAGTAACGGTTTCCCCTGCGCCAATGCGATTGCTTCGGCAATCCCTCGCTTACCGGTCTGTTGATTCAGTCAAGTTTCAATTTATAAAGCGCTGATCATAATCCGTTGTGTGAGCGAGGGATCAATTCGTTCGTGTTATCCCTCGCTCACGCGTTTTGAAGTTGCACACTTTGCCTGAAAATTTGGACTATATCTGGAACTAACCATTGAAAACCGAAAACGCGGAGCGTTCCCATACAAGCCCGAAGCGCAAGAGCGCAAGAGCGCAAGAGCGCAAGCGAGTGAATCGAAAATCCCTGCAATTATTCACTCGCTGGCGCTTCGGGCTTGTATTGGTGCAACTTCAAAACTCACGCGTCGGGTTATGATGCATTCGCAAAAAAGTCGCAACCTAAACGGATGAGTTGATCGGGTTTATTGACGGTATTGCCCTTACACGATGACGTCCGTTCGTTAGTTTTCGTCAAACAACGCATCGACATACGTGTCGACGTCGAACTGGGCGAATGCATCGGGAGTCTCACCGAGACCGATGAACTTGACTGGCAAGCCGAATTCCTGGCAAATCGGAATGGCGACTCCGCCTTTGGCAGTACCGTCGAGTTTCGCCAGGATGATGCCTGTGCAGTTGGCTGCATCCGAGAATCCCTTTGCCTGGCTAATTGCGTTCTGGCCAGCGGTGGCGTCGAGGACAAGCAGTACTTCGTGTGGGGCCGTCGATCCTTCCGAAGCCTTGTTGGCTGCTTTGTTGATCAAGCGATTGATCCGCCCAAGTTCATCCATCAAGTTGGCTTGTGTTTGAAGTCGGCCAGCGGTGTCGATGATGCAGACATCATGATTGTTTTTGTAGGCGGCTTCCGTTGCTGCCCAAGCGACGCTTGCCGGATCACTTCCTGACTTTCCCGTGACGATTTCCGCATCGAGTCGACCGGCCCAAACGGTCAGTTGCTCGACAGCCGCCGCACGGAAAGTATCGCCGGCACCAAGCACGACGGATTTGTCCATTTCCTTGTAACGGTTTACAAGCTTGGCGATTGATGTCGTCTTTCCTGCTCCGTTGACGCCAACAACCATAATGATGGTTGGTCCAGACTCAGCGAAGTTCAGATCTGCCGTGTCCTGTCGCATGATCTCGCGAACGGTCTC
Source organism: uncultured Pirellulaceae bacterium (assembly GCA_964352885.1). Lineage (GTDB taxonomy): Bacteria > Planctomycetota > Planctomycetia > Pirellulales > Pirellulaceae > Mariniblastus. The sequence continues at coordinate 9,894 of CAYGUE010000060.1, read as the reverse complement.
TTTTGCGGAATCGACAAGCTCAGAAAACTCCACCTTGCGAGCGCGAAACTTTGCTTTAATGTCGTCACGGATTTTACTTGCCGACGCAACCCCCATGTCAGTGCGGATCATTAACGCAAAGACTTCTTCCAAGAATTCATCATCGACCAAGCGACCTTCCTTAACGATGTCACGAAGGTCGGTGTTGAGAACGTTGACGGTTTTCTTAAGAGCCTTCTTAAACTTTCCGAAGAAGCCCGCTTGCTTTTCCTTATCCGATTTGGCTGGTTCAGGCGAGGGTGGAGGAGTATTGCCGTTATCGATGCGGCCGCCCTGCCCTGCCCCGTCGGTTTGCGGATCGGGTGCTTGCGGACTTTCATCCTCTGGCTTGTTCTTTGAAAATGGGTTCCACTTGGCCATAGCTATCCAGAAATCAATCGATTTGAGTTGGGTCGTTGGGTGCAGTCGAGTCTTTCGACGCTGCCGAAACATTATTCTCAGCTTGCATTTTCATCAGCTTGTCCAGAACTCCATTGACGAACGATGCTGAATTGTCGGAGCCGTATCGCCGAGCCAAATCGATGGCTTCGTTGATCACGACTCGCCCAGGCGCGTCGGTATAAAGTAGCTCGTAGGCTCCCAGACGCAAAACATTTCGGTCCGTTGCTGCCATCCGTGAGAGTCGCCAGTTCATGGCAGTCCTCCCGAGTTCGCTGTCGATCGACTCACGATGCTCGCGAATGCCATCGATCAGTGATCGTGCAAACGCGACCAGTTTGTTGTTGTGTCCGAGCCTCGCATCAACGAAGCGAGTGCGGACAAAGTCTGGTTGTTCCGGATTGAGCTCGTTTTGGTAAAGAACCTGCAAAACGATTTCTCGGGCTCGACTGCGACGTGACATAAAAGATGAATTGGGAAGAGTCGTGCTGTGTTATGCGGATGATCTGTGGCAACAGTTTAATCGACGGAGCCATGGCGGGAAGCCGTCAGCTTGATACGGGCTCAGCGGTCGATTTCCTCGAACAACGAGAGCATATGCAGCGCTGCTTCGGCAGCTTCGACGCCTTTATTGCCGACCGATCCACCGCAGCGTGCCTCGGCTTGCTCGAGCGTATTGCAGGTTAGGACACCGAAGGCAACGGGCTTTGAATAGTCCAGCGACAGCATGCCCAGAGCGTTGCTGATCGTCGTGTTGATGTGCTGGTCGTGAGTCGTTTCGCCACGGATCACGCAGCCCAGGCAGATCACGGCGTCCCATTTTTCGGTCTCCAGCAATCGCTGGGCAGCAAGCGGAATCTCCCAAGAGCCGGGAACCCAAGCCGTGAAGATGTCATCGTTCGAAATTCCAACGCCGGTCAAAGACTCGATCGCTCCGTCGAGCAGCTTGCCGGTGATGTTCTTGTGGTAGCTCGAAACAACGATGCCAACGCGACTACCGGCGACCAGTTTGGGCTGTCCGAGTGCTCGTTGATTGGTGTCGATCGTCATGGATTGTCCTGCCGGAAATTTCAAAACGGAGATCATAAACCCGGATTATTCACGAGGCGTGGCCGTGAGTTTGCGGCTGGACCTGTTTTCTCGAGCTGTTAACTATAATGGTGACGCCAAAAATTCACCGGTCGCGTGAAGTTTCATCAAATCGGTTGGTTCGCTTTCGCACCGAAAATATGCCTGAGGATTTAGTCGTCTGCCTGTCGTCGTGAATAATTCCGGATAAAACGAAAACGCAGATTTGAAACAAGCCAAATCTGCGTTTTCGGATTTACTCAAATTGTAGTGTAATGCATGCCGCTGTGTCATGCCGCGGACAACGTCAAATACGAAAGCCGGTTTAAAAACCTGTGGCTATGGCGTCTCGCCGCAGTTGTACCAAGAAATACTGCGGCGGGACGCCACAGCCACGATTCTTTTACGCAGTTTTTAAACCGCTTCTAATTTCTAGTATCCGCAGCCGCGATATCCACCGCCGTAGCCACGATACCCACCTCCGTAATAGCGTCTGCCGCCGCCGTAGTAGCCGCCGCGATAAACTGGCGATACAACAACGGGACGGGCTGAATAGTATCGGACGCCTCCTCCGTAGTAGCCGCGATTGACTGGGGCGAATCCGCCATAAGGGCCGTAACCACGATTGCCGAGGTTGATGCTGACCCCGCTGTAGGATCGGCCGTAGCCGCGATTGAAGTTGCTGTAACCGACTCCGTTGAAGCCGTTGCCGATGCCGATCGAAATTCCAGATCCACCACCATGGTAAAACTGGGCATTCGACTCTTCAGCGACAAGACTGACCGCCACAACAGCGACTAGGCAAGCAAGTAATTTGTTCATGAGATTCCTCGTTTGTGACCCGTGGTTCAAAAGACAATGCGGCGTACTTATGGATTCGGCGGAGCGGGAACGATACAATCAGCCGCTCTGTAGCCAACAACCCACTTCCTGAACTAACCGTCAGTCTATGCCAGAACTCACGAAAATTCCGCCGGGGCAACAAGTAGTTGCAGCGAATAAATGGCCTGTGATTGGAGAACGTGAACCTGCGACCAGCACAGAATCTAACTGGACACTTTCGGTAGAAGGAAAAGTCGATAGCCCTGTGGTGTTCTCGCTTGAGCAATTGCATCAGCTGTCACAAACGGAAATGGTGATCGACATCCACTGCGTGACGCGATGGTCAAAACTGGATGTGCCCTTCCGGGGGGTCTCTTTGAGGTCATTGTTGGAGCAGGTTTCGGTGCAATCAGAAGCGAAATTCATTTCTTTCGTTTCGCGTTCGCCAAGACGCCATTCAACATCGCTTCCGATCGAAGTCGCATTGAAACACGATTGTTTGATCGCACTTTCGGCGGAAGGTCAGCCACTTGACGTCGGACATGGCGGTCCAATTCGCAACATCGTTCCGCGAAAGTATTTCTACAAAAGCGTAAAGTGGCTGGAAAAAATCGAGTTGTTGTCGGAGGATCGATTGGGCTACTGGGAGGCCGACGCGGGCTATCACAACTTGGCCGATCCCTGGAAGGAGCAACGCTATATGGCGGCAACGATTGATCGGCGCGAGGCGGCAAAGCTAATCGAATCGAAGGACTTTTCCGATCGCGATCTTCGTAGCATTGATGCGAGCAACCGAAACCTCGACGGACTCAATGCGTCTGGTGCCAGTTTGCGTGACGCTTCGTTTGAACAGTGTTCACTGATCGCAGCAGACTTCTCTAACGCAAATCTTTCCAATGCCAGTTTCGTGGGTGCGGATCTTTCGAGTGCCACGTTTTCCAAAACGGATGTCGAGGGAGCAGACTTTTCGGGAGCCAATCTTTCGGATGTCGATTTGAGTGATTGCTCACTTATCGGCGCGACATTCTTTACCGATTCAACAGGTGGCGCTGTCTGTGCGAAAATCGAATCTGCCGTTTTCTCAACAGATCAACTGGAAAGCTTAAGTCCTCAGCAGCGTGAATTTGTTCTTGCTCGACGCGTTTGACCGACAACCCGTGTCATCTGATTTTTTGCTCCATCAACCAACTGTACAGATCAGGACTGTCATACGTTTCAGTCCACGCGTCGTGATCTGCTTCCGGGTAAATGGTGAATTTCACATTGCCACCAACTCTTTTTAGCTCCTGAACCAAACGCTGTGATTCCTCTAGCGGGATCACAGGATCTTTGGCTCCATGAAATACCCAAATCGGCACGGACTTGAGCCGCTTCACATACGGCAACGCACCTCCACCGCAGACGGGCACGACCGCTGCGAAGTGATCAGGATTCTGAATTGCCAACCGCCACGCACCATACCCACCTCGGCTCATGCCGGTTAGATAGACTCGTTTCGGATCGATCGGATGTGTGGATTTGATTTCGTTTAGCAACTGCATCAAACGCTGGTCATCCCAAAACTGAGTCTCGTTTGGGTTTTGTGGTGACACCACAAAGAATGGGAAATCGCGCCCGGCAGCAATCAACTTTGGCAGTCCGTGTTTCTTGACCAAATTGATGTCGTCGCCACCCTCGCCTCCACCGTGAAGAAACAGCACAAGCGGCCACTGCTGGATCGCCTCTTTCTCATTTGGCGTTTTAACTTTCGGCAACTCCGTCATTTTCGAATCGTTGAGATCTTTGGGGAGATAGAGCAAGTACTTCAACGGCGATCCCAAGATTACTCCCTGCGAATACTCCGGCGTCTGCGTTTCAATCCGTTGTCTGTTCTGCGCGAAAGTGGCCGAGGTGACGGTGACCACCCATGCTGCCACGAAAACGATGCCGGTGATTTGAAGAGACTTTTTTCGATGCCGTTTCATATTTTTTCCGCCTATTGTTTGATGCGCCGCTCAAAAAAAATCTTGCACGTTCTTGGTCGCAATGCTTACGTCTGCCGTCAGAGCCCCGTGCATCTTTCGCACGTTCGCGGATGAAGAGTTTGATCAAAGATGAGATTTCAAGATCTCATCCATCTCCGGGTTCACCGTTGGAATCCAGGATGTTTCGAATTGGCTGCCCGCTACAATCAGGAGTTGCGCACATCGCTTGTGGTCGCTGCGAGGGTCCGTTTTCATCCAACTATGCTCGCTGCCCCAAATGCAACAACTTAATGGCGTTCCACCGAACTGGTTCTTGAACTCTAGCGGCGGATCGGGATCGCGTTCCAGTAGTATCTCAACGATCTCGTGAAAGCCGTGGAAGCAAGCTCGATCCAGTGGCGTCGAATTCTCAGCGCCCGTAATGTGGGGATTAAAGCCGGCCTTGAGCATGAGTCGAACCGTTTCTGCCCTCCCAAGCCACGCGGCGCGAGCCATCTCTTTGCGATCGTGCGAATCGAGTTGTGAAGCAATCGTCGGTGAACGAGAGATTAGCTCGACGACGATTTCCTGTTCGGCTTCCCAGCACGCCGATAGAAAGCGATCTTTTTCGGTGCCATTGTCAAACAGAAATTTCCACATGGCTTCATGCCGAGAATTTCTCGCGACTTCCATGGCTGTCTCGGCATTATTCAACTTCCAAAAGTAGATATGTCGATCTGCTTTATCGTGAATCGGTGACGTGTGAGGGCAGAAACCGATGCGCATCGAAATTGCATCTGGCTGTTTGGCGACGACTTTGCTAGCCAGGTCGATGTCGCCCAACGTCGCGGCCATGAAAATATCTGCAGTCGCACCTGCAGCGAGCAAGTGACGACATAGCTCTGGTTTATCGATTGCGTATTGTGCAGGCGTTGCTGAATGGTCCAGACAACGAATTGAAAAATCACCACCGTGGCTGATTAACGTATCAATGACGTCGATATTGGCGGCAACGTGCAATGGAGTCTGGCCATCACCGCCTCGCGCGTTTACGCAGGATGGATCTTTTTCAAGGCAGCCAAGAACTTCAGCAACCAATCCCTGACTAGAGAATGCGTGGATGTCAGGTGTGGCACCTTTTGAAACCAAAAAATCAAACGTCTCGCGATCAACGCCGTCCAAGACGCCAAAGCTTCCGGCCCACCAATCTGACCTGCGGTTGATGTCGGCTCCGTGCTTAAGCAGAACACCCACCACTTCACGATTCTGTTTCAAACAAACAATCGGTGGACTATCGAAATGGCACCACGGTTCGTTGATCGCTTCGACCAGACCATTCACTTCGGTCAAAAGTCGATCGACTTTTTCTGGTTCACCAGCGTGAATCGTGTTCACGAACAGTTTTGCCAGATCCGATTCCCGATCAAGCATCCTTGGCCTCTATGTTTGCTTCGACAACGACCGATTCGAGAACGGGCGGCTTGGTGTTCTCCATCAGGTGCATTTCTCTCTGCAGAATTTTAAGCAGTGTCTGCAGGAACACGACAATCATCGGCCCGATCAGGATTCCAATTGGTCCGAGGACTGCGACTCCTCCAATCACACTGAGCAGCGCCAGCAATGGATGCAAATTGGATTGCCCGTGAAGGATCCACGGCTTGATGATGTTGTCGGCCAACGAAATGACAGCGCCTCCGTAGATCGCGAGGCCGATCGCTGCGGTAGGATTGTTGTCGACAAAGTACAGGTAGAGTGCACACGGAATCCAGACTGCTGCGGCACCAACAAAAGGCACCATCGCCAACACTCCTGAAAGCAGCGTCAACAGAAAGATCGAATCGAGTCCGCAAAACCAGAAACCGATGCCTGCCAGGATTCCTTGAACGGCTGCCGATAGCAACGTTGCGACGACGACCGCGCGGCTGACTCTGGCGAATTCCATGGCGAGTTCTTTCTCGTGCTTGTCCTCGATTGGGGAAAGGCCCTGAAGTCCCACGAGCATCGCCGGACCGTCGAGCAGAAAGAAATACAAGCCAATGATCATGATGACGCCGCCAAACAGAGTGCTGGCCGCGAAAGCTGTGATCGACCCACCAAGGGCGAACAGTTTGTCTCTCAGGAAATCGATCAATTGGCCCGAATAGTGTTGCAGTTCCTCACCGGTCGGATTCGCGGTTTCGATGATGGTGGCCTTCGTACGTCCCCCCAAAAGCGCATACTTGAATTTCAAAAACTCGGAGCTGGCTTCGCCGATCGTTTTGATGTAGTCGTGGATCTTCTCGTGCTTGTCCACGCTGGTTTTGGCAAATTTGATCGTGGCTTCCTGATCTTCGTCTGATCTGCCATCTGAGGCAGAATCTTCAACCGCAACGGTTCTCTGTCGCGCGAGTCGCGAGACCTCATCTTGAAGCCCCTTTGCCAAGCCGAGTTGGTGGCCGAACCGTCGCCAGTGACCGCGCATGTCTCGTTGCGGAACCAACGATTCGTCGTCAATGACCTCAGTCGGCCATTCCAAATTCTGGTTTTTGGCGATCAGCACTGAGTCGCTCATGATTTCGAAAAACAGCGCCGAATGAGTTTCCATGTCCTTCTCATCCAACACCATCGAGCTTTGAAGTTCGGTCAGTCGTGATTCGATGGCACGAATTTCCCGGGCACTCGGCATGTCGAGACTCAGCTTTGAACGTACGCTCGCAAGGTCATCTATGATCTTGGGCGTGTTGATTTGCTTGAAGACGGAAGAGCCTTCGGTTGCCGCCAAAAAAACGAGCGACGAAACCGGGATCAATACCAACAGCAGAATGAGCAGCGTCGTTAGCAATGCCCCGATCTGTTGCCGACCTTTTACTTTCTCCAAGACCCAGCGGTGCAGTGGACGAAAGATCACGACGAGTAGCGCCGAAAGGAACAGCGGAACCAGGAAGCGTGCCATGACCTGATAGAAAATCACGCCTAGGATTGCGATGATGCCGATCAATAAAATAAACGAAACGACACGAGAAATATTGTATCCGGGATTCGTGTCGTCGGCTTTGCTTGAGTCGGTTTTTGTCATGATTGCGTTGGGCTGAGCCGTTTAATTCGCGAGGTCAGGACCCTAATCATAACCCGAAGCGTGAGTTTTGAAGTTGCACACTTTGCCTGAAAATTCGGATTCCATCTGGAAATAACCATTGAAAACCGAAAACGCGAAGCGTTTCAATACAACCTCGAAGCGCCAGTGAGTGAGTTGAAAATCCATGCAATTATTCACTCGCTGGCGCTCTGGCGCTCTGGCGCTCTGGCGCTCTTGCGCTTCGAGGTTGTATTCGTGCAACTTCAAAAAGCGCAAGCGAGTGAGCGACGTGCTCTGCGTACGCATTGGGTTGTGTTTTGAACACCCTCCCGAGTCACTCGTTCCTCGTGTCTGACTCTTCCAGAGGAAGGGTATTGTTGTTGTCACCAAAAATCACAAACTGATCGGGCTGTGATTGTGGCCCAGAGTGACGGCAGGAGCCTTAAATAATCCCGTTACTGCCGAGAACCGGGCGTCAAATCAAGTTCAACCGTTTTTTTGTCACGCATGATTTTGATCTTAACAACTTGACCGGGCTTGAGTCGATCGATGACAGCAGTGTAGTCGTAGATGTTTTCAATCTTCGTGCCGGCCAGTTCAACGATGATGTCACCGCCGCGAACACCAGCCTGTTCCGAAGGTCCGCCCGCTTTTACGTCGTCCAGCATAACACCCACAACAACCGTCCCGTAGTCAGGAACGGTTCCCAGATAGGCTCGTCCTCCGCCACGCATCGCCATTTTTTGTTTCGGTTCGTGACGCTTCCAAACAGGCTGCGTTTCGCTGATCGAAAGTTTGCGAGTCACCAAGCCCATCAATTTTGCAATGCGCGCGGCTTCGGGGTAGTTGAGCTTCTCAGGCGTGTCACGAGGCGTGTGATAGTCCTTGTGTGATCCTGTGAAGGCCGAAAGGATCGGAACGCCAGCGTTGTAGAACGATGTCGCGTCCGTAGGAAGTTGGGTGTCTTCGTTCAGCGTCAGCGTCAATCGAACGCCAGCTTTGTAAGGCGATGTCGCATCCGTAGGGAGTTTGGTGTCTTCGTTCAGCGTCAGCGGCAATCCTACAACGGCGTTGCTGGTTTCAATCAATCGGTTCCAGGCGTCGCTGCTGCCGATCCCTTGCAAGACCAGTTTGTCTTCGAGTCGACCGATCATGTCCATGTTCAGCGCCGCAACGATACTACGATCTGCCATTGGATCGATTGCCGCACCGACGCCTTCCTTGATCTTCAGTTTGGTCAGTCCAAACGACTTCAGTTTTTCAACAGCGCGATCGGAATCGGCTTTCGCTGCATTCGCATTGACCTCAAATTCGACGGGGAAATCAGGAGCCAGTTTGACGACGACGCGAATCTCTTTTTCGAGAGCGTCCAAGTTCGTTGGCGATCCGTTCAAGCTCAAGCTTCCGTCTGCGGCCATGCCGACGATGAAATCGTGGAAGGAATCCGGTGTTCGAGGTTTGCTTTTCTCCATGGCATCGGTGATGAGTCCAGGCCACGTTTTGACAAAGTGTTTTGAACCGTAAAGTCCAAGTTCTTCACCCGACCAGCCCGCGAAAACGATGTCATGCTTAAGTTTTGTTTTTCCATCTTTCTTCAGTTTCGCAACGTACTCAGCGATCTCAAGCATTCCAGCGATGCCTGATGCGTTGTCGTCAGCGCCAACGTGAATTTTGGTTTTCTCATCCTCACGAGCCAAAGATCCTTCTGACTTGCCGATACCTAGGTGATCGATGTGGGCTCCGACGACGATGACTTTCTCAGACGGTGCGGCTCCAACAATCAATCGTCCAAGAACGTTCTGTCCGCGTCCCGTCACATTCTTTACACGTGTGGTCGCCGATAGTTGTATTCCGTCGATTGCGAATCCCGGTTGTTTCGAACCGTCATCAAACAGCTTCTGCAAATCCGCGAGGATTTTTCCGGGCATGAGTTGGGACGCGAGCTCATCGGTGATGCTAAGGGCTGCAATGCTGGATCCCGACGCAGAGAAGTCGTTAAAGAGAGGAATGAGTTGCTCATTCACATTCGAAGAAGGTCCGCTGACAACGATCAGTCCAACGGCGCCGCGTTCGCGAGCGTAAAGCAGTTTCTTTCTAAGGCCACCCAAGAATGAGAGATGTTGTCGAAGTTCCGGCGAGATGTCTTCAGGAACAAAGCGGAAAACCATCGCCCACTTTCCTTTAACGTCGAGACCGTCGTAGGAATCGTAGGCTTCAAACTTGTCCGTCTTGCCCGCGACAATGCCGTATCCAGCGAAGACAACTTCTGCGGGATCAACGGAGGTGCTTCCGGAAAACGACAACGGCCGCCAATCTTGATCAACAATCTTTTCTGCGGTGGCTTCATTTGATGTGACTGAAAGCTTGTTGCCATTCTCGAGTATCGCACCGTCCGGAAAATCGAACTTCTGGAACCAAGTTCCGTCATCGCCGGTTGGTTTGAGCCCGAGATAATCGAAATAGGCCGCAACGTAAGCCGTGGCCATTCGTTCGCCCTTGGAGCCCGTCATGCGTCCGCCGAGTTCTTCGCGACAGAGGAACTGAACGTGTCGGGCGATATCGGAATCGCGAAACGCCGCTGATGATCCC
>CAYGUE010000059.1:0-35554 GCA_964352885.1 uncultured Pirellulaceae bacterium | reverse complement strand
TTATGTTATTTTTCGGGTTCCTCTGTGATCTACACACCGAGCGTGCTGATCGACCCCATGTCAAACCGTATTTGAGTAATCACACGTTTTGCTCACCGAGGATCCTTGGTCGCAGAATCGAAGCTCTCGAGGCGTTGCAACCGGCCCAAACTGATGCGATGGGCTCGTAGAAGGCTCAAAGATTTCAACGAACCCAAACATCGATTGACAATCCTGCTATCAATCGATTAATATTCTTCCCTTCGCAGAACGAATCTCGGTTCAGTCTGGGAACGGTCAGGTAGCTCAGTTGGTAGAGCACGGCCCTGAAAAGGCCGGTGTCGGCGGTTCGAGCCCGCCCCTGACCACTGGTAACGAGAACCACGATTTGGCGTCAAGCTGAGTCGCGGTTTTTTTTGCGCGATACCTTCTCGGTGCCCGAGGCGCCCCAGGGACCATCCTGCCACAAAATTACCCGCACGATTTTTCATGCGGGTTTTGAAGATTCATTTCTGAGTCTACCTACTTGGCAAGTATTTACTGCTTCTGAATGATCCGTTCAAGATCGCCAACACCCGACTCACTGTCGATCATGTTGCCTTCCTTGTCCCATACGATCATCGTTGGTTCGCTGACGATTCCCAACTGGGTAGCAAGAGGACTGTTTTCCATGCCGCCAGGAACGTGCATCTCAAAGATACCCTTTAGGTCGCCATCGAAATCAGCATAGGCTTGCTTGGTGGCTATAGCCTCAATGTTGGCGCTGACAATCACAACTTCGTCTTTGAACTTGCTTTTGAGATCTTGGAAAACATCGAAGGCTGTGTCGCCTTTTGCATTTGCTTTCTGATCTGCGCACCACATTTCCCAGAAGTAGACGACCACTATTCGATTTCGAAGGGTCTTATTTGAAATATCGAATGCTTTGCCATCAACCGTGGTGCCCACGAATGGAACCGGCTTGCCACGTCCGCCTATTCGCCTGACGGCTCCGGCAGCTCGCTTGCCAATACTTGTCTCGCCATACTTTTGGGCACAAGCTTGATACCAACGGGCCGCTTTCGCTGGATCAGCATTACGACTAACTTCGAAGTTTTGACCAATCGCGAACAAAGCATCAGGAGAGAACCTACTCTTTGGAAACTCGCTTGCAAACTTCTCAAGCTGTGCAAAGTACCACTCGTTGGCCTTATCGTCTTCCCGATTGTCACCTTCGTCGATTCGCTTGTAGTAGTCAGTGTCAAGCATACGCTTACGAATGTAATCAAGGCTATCCAGCTTTTTGTTGTCCCGGAGAGTCTTAATAACAGACTCGAGGAACTTCAAACCCTCAGGATAATTTCCGACCCGGTAGGCACCGGTAACGGTGTCGCCAATGTTTTCCAACCAGTTCGCTTTTTCCTTTTCGGGTACCTTCTGGTAGATCTTCCACTGGAGCATCGCTCGATCTTTCTGCAGTTTAGCCATCGCCACACCCGCGTCACCTTCTTCCCCGATCGAGCTTTCCAATTTGGTAAGCTCTTCATAAAGACCCGCCAGTTCTTCGTCCACACGATCAATGGGACCGGAGCCGTTAGGATCGAAATCCGGAACGATTTGAACTACGGGAAACAGAAGCCCACCGTTTACGATTGCTTTGCCTTGGGGAACAACTTGAGGCAGCTCCATCAGACGCCACGATTCGCCGATTCGAACCATCGTGCCCAAGGCCAGCGTATCCGTTCCAGCAGCTGATTGGAAAACGCTCGAAGCGTGATCATGGCAAACGACGTCCTTTTCAAGTCCATTGCCAGCCACAGCTAGGCTGGGTTGCCCGTTGCCGGAATTGATCCATTCGGCTCGGTTATCGATTATTTTTTGACTGCGAACCATGTCGCCGAACTCTTTGCGAGCTTTCTCCAAACGTGCAGCCGCGTCTTTCGCGATGTCGCCTGAGAGCCCCAAAGAGCGGAATTCATTATTGGTGAGCAACAATCGTTGGTAGCGGGCGTCGTCTCGCGTTTTAATCGCCATGAAAACTTCGTAGGCAACTTCTTCCGCCGAGATCGACTTCCACTGATCAATTTCACCGTCCTGATTCTTATCGATACCCCAACGAGTTCCCGCCGAACCCATCCAGCGATACTCGTTTGGCTCTGAATCGTAGTCCGTATCAATTTCACGATAGACTTCGATCCCGTCTTTGTAGTACGAAAAGAAATCGAGTTTGCGGTCCTTGTTCGTATCCAACAGAACCCGGATCACACGATTGGTAGAGTCAGCCAACACATAGCCGGTTTTCCCAAAAAGTACTGCACTACTCTGCATTTGAGCTTTCTTGACCAACGCTTCCGGCGGACGCCCATCGACCTTGAAGTCATAGTCGACCTCCTTCTGCTTGGCCTTGTAGGTCAGAGCCGTGGAAATTTCGGACTCGGAAAACTTCTTGGGGGATTGGCCAAATGCATCAGGAGACATGGTTCCGATCAGGGCGGCGATCAGAATTGCGAGCGTGCAAAGCTTTTTTGACAGGCGGGTGGTGTTTGGACTGGTTTGGTCGAACGACATCATGGTTAAACCTGTAGACTTTGTGGTGACCGAGCATTGGCTCGGAGTTCTTCGCTTTGTTTATATCGCAAAACAGAACCACATTACCACTGCGATTTCTTCTGAATTAACAGTCATAAGACGATCAATCTTCTGTTCTGGGGAGGCTATGCGGGTTAGCGAAATTGGCTATCATCGGCGGCGATTTTATGGAAACCGAAAAAGTGTCTTAAAAAGGCAAACGAGGTTTCAGTTTAGGGCTCGATACCACGATGTTGGAGTGATAGCATTAGGAGCAAGAAAAGGAGGCTTTTGGCCCTCTTGGACAGTTCGAGAAGAACCGAAAATTTGCTCAAACCATGGTTTGACAGGCTTTGAGGTTTCCATAGAATAGCGAAGCTTGAAGGGCGAAAAGCGTCATGCTTTTTGACCGCAATTTACCACACGGTCGTGTAGCTCAGTTGGTTAGAGCGCGTCGCTGATAACGACGAGGTCGCAAGTTCGAATCTTGCCACGACCACTGACCAACAGTGAAACATTTGGTCAATATGGTATCCTCCCAGGGATACTGTACTAACGTTGGGGATGTAGCTCAACTGGGAGAGCGCCTGCCTTGCACGCAGGAGGTTGTCGGTTCGAGCCCGGTCATCTCCACTCAAACGCCATCGAAGTTCGCTTCGGTGGCGTTTTTTCGTGCGTTTGAGTGAAATAAAAGCCCGAAGCTCAAACGAGTGACTCCGATCCGGTAGAGTATTCATTCGCTTGAGCTTCGAGATTGTATTTGTGAACGACTGGTTGAAAACCGGCTGTGCCGCGTTGACCCCGACAACAATCGTAACGCCAAATATCAGCACAGCTTATCGAAAAGCTTGGGCACCATCGCGAATGAGCTGCATTTCAGGCAGTTTGAAGTGGACGACATTCCGATAAAACGAGTAGGCTTACAGGTTGACGCGGCACTTCCGGCCGCGGCCTCGTGCTGGAACAGCTGGTGTCATGGTTAAACCATTCTTCTCGCGTAAATTTCCACTCGGCGGAAACGTTGCCGTCGCCATTCTCGTCGTCATTGCGTTTGTCGTGCCTTTGCTCGCGCGTAGCGCTAAGTTGGGGATGGAAAACATCACCAACGACGTCTCGGACTGGCTTCCGGGCCACTATCCGGAGACCAAAGATCTCAAGGAGTTCCGTAAGTATTTCTACGGAGACCAGTTCGTGGTCGTCAGTGGTCCGTGGTGCAAGGAAGGCAATCCACAATTTAATCTACTGCGACAGAAGCTTCAGGAAGAGTCCCTCGAGTATGAAAAGATTCTGATCGATTCCGGGCGCGACGAAGAACTTCGTGCTCATCGTGTCGGCGATGAACTTGGCCTGATGAAACTCAACGGGACCTATCATGAAGATTGGGGCCAGCGACAGGAAAAATGGCTTCAAGGAAAAGACAAACAGTGGTATTTCATCGATCGACAGGGCCAACTGTTTCGATGGAAAGGCCAAAACAATGTCGTCGAAGGCGTCCAGCGTTGGATGGAAAAGTCTTCAAACGGTCGCAACGAAGCAGATGGATTTCTGGTTGATCAGTTCGGCCCGCCACCCAACTTGAACGAGGGAAAAGAAAACCCCTTTTACGAAGATCCCAAAAAGCTATGCTGCCGTCCGTTCAAGTCGGTCGTCTCCGGTTTGGAAGTTCTCGAACAAATCGGTGGCAAAAACGGCACGCTGCGAATTAGTGCCAACGAGGAAAATGAGAAATCTGCTTTTGATGCAAAAATTGAGGCCCATCAGCGACTGACGGGGGCGCTTTTCGGTGCAACACCCGCGAAAGAATTCACTTGGTCATTTGCTTCGCTGCTGAAGCACGTCGATGAAGATCGATGGAAGATTCTTCAATCGAATACGATCTACCGCGAGCGTTTCAACGCATTCGTCAGCGAGATCGTCGAAAAAGAATACGACGGCAGCCGCAGCAAGATGGCCGCTGCCAGCCAGAAAGAACGTTTGCGATTGTGGTATCGGCTCTGGTACCAACTGGAACTCGATCCGCCGCCGCGACAGACCTGCTTGGTCGTGACGCTCAATGACCCGATCATCACTGAGCTCGACCGCGCCGTCGGCCGTCCAGTACCCGGAAAGCCACGACGTGGCCGCATCCTTGAATTGGCGATCAGCAAATGTGGTATCAGCGAGGAAAACATTCACATCGGCGGCCCGCCGGCAGACAACGTAGCGATCGACGAAGAGGGAACTTCAACGCTGGTCAAGCTGATTAAGTATTCAGCGCTGATTGGAATCCTGATCGCGTGGGCTTGCTTCCGCAGCGTCCGCGTGACGGCAATGCTGTTCTTTGTGGGCGGCGTCGCGGCGATGGGCAGCCTCGCAATCGTCTGGATGGCGGGCGATTCGATGGATGCGATCCTGATGTCGATGCCCTCTTTGGTGTACGTGCTTGGCTTATCAGGTGCGGTGCATTTAGTGAACTACTATCGAGACGCCTGCCGTGAAAACGGGCCTGAATTGGCGGCCGAAACGGCTGTCATGCACTGCATTGGACCTTGTTCATTGGCTGCGTTCACGACGGCACTCGGACTATATTCATTGACGACCAGCACGCTCGCTCCGATTTACAAGTTCGGATTGTATTCGGCGATCGCGACGATGGCGACCGTCATCTTGCTGTTCACATATCTCCCTGCGGCGTTGACTTTGTTCAAGCCCGGCTATGAGAAAATGGATCCGAAAGACATCGAAAACGAAACTGGCGCGATGGCGGCTGTTGGGCGATTCTGGGATCGTGTCGGCGATTGGGTGATCAGAAACTATCGGCCTGTTCTTGCTGCCGGGCTAATCATCATGGTGATCGGAACCTACGGAATCTCGAAAGTCCAGACACAGGTTCACTTGCTGAAGCTATTCGATCCCTCTGCGAAGATCCTGCAAGACTATCGCTGGTTTGAAGACAACCTAGGTGAACTCGTACCAGCTGAGATCGTGATCAATGTTGATTCTTCGGTACAGCAGGAAGTCTACCAAGAGAAGAAGAAAGCCGAAGCAATCGAGGCTCATCAGCGGGCCATCGCCGCAGCCGAAACAGATGAAGAACGAAAAGAACTCGAGGCGAACGAACCAGTCGCGGACCTCGACAGCCGTGCCTACGACATGCGATTGTCGATGCTGGAACGGATTGAGCTGTCCGGGCGTGTGCGTGGTTATTTGGAACAGTTCTTTGGCCCCAACGGCACCGGAGATATTGGCTCCGGCATGTCGACAGACGTGTTCACACCGTCATCTGACTCGCCGGAAAAAAGCGTACGTCGCGACGTATTTAGCAAACGCCTGTACGACAGTCGCGATGACATGCTTTTGCAGGACTATCTTGCCGTTCACGGCCTCTCAGAAGTCGGAGCGGCACGCTTTCAACAACAGATCATCGATCCATCGACTCTGGGCCGTGAAAAATGGCGCATCAGCATTCGCTTGGCGGCATTGAGTGACGTTGACTATGGCGAATTCATCGGTGATTTGAAAGCGGTTAACGAGCCGATCATGACGGCTTATCGATTCCGCAAAGATATCCTGACGGCGATCTATGACGCCAGCGAAACCGGCCGCGTCACTGATACGAAAGTGCTCGTCCTCGGCCCCGATCCGGATCGCTACGACACGGACATCAAAGCAGAATTGGCGCAAGGCAAATCCATTTCGACGCTGATCGATCAGACTTTCATTTTCGGGGATACGCTTCAGGACCTGCTAGAAAACCGAGGCATCCTACGAAAAGGTCGTAAATCCTATACGTGGCGGGATCCGTCCTTGTACAACGTGAACAATCCGAAGCTCAATGAAAAACAAAAAGACAGCGTTCGCAAACTTCGCGAAGCGCTGAAGACGGATCCCGCTTACATCGGCCAATACGATTGCGTCGTTCTGTTGAAGGACGATGAAATGTTCGACGCCGAATTCCTCAAGCAACATGCGAAGAACTTTGTTGATTGCCGTGAACACGTCTTTCTGATCGATCCGGTCAGCAAGTCGCCGCTTCGCGGGATGATGACGGCCAAAGAACTTCGTGACGACGGAAAGCCCATCGAAATTTCTGCGATGTACACCGGAATCGTTCCCATCGTTTACAAGGCTCAACGTTCGCTTCTTTCGAGCCTGATTCAGAGTATTCTGCTCGCGTTTTTCATGATTTCGATCGTCATGATGCTGTTGCTTCGCGACTGGAAAGCTGGCTTCCGCAGAGACAACCTTTTTAATTTCCGCGGCGGTATGGCGGCAATGATTCCCAACATCTTCCCAGTCGTCGTCGTGTTCGGCATCATGGGACTCTGTGGAATCAAAGTCGACATTGGCTCCATGATGACCGCCAGTGTCGCGATGGGAATCGCAGTCGACGATACGATTCACTATCTCACCTGGTATCGCCAAGCACTCGGAGCAGGAAAGACTCGCAAAGAATCGATCAAGCATGCTTACGACAAAGTCGCTACGGCGATGACGCAAACGACGCTGATCGGTGGACTTGGTCTGGCCGCGTTCGCGTTGAGTACGTTCACTCCGACGCAGCGATTTGGAACGCTGATGTTGTTCCTACTGGCGGCGGCTTTGGTTGGCGACTTGATCGTGCTTCCAGCCGTTCTGGCCAGTCCGCTGGGCAAGTACTTCGGTCGCGAACTGACCGATGCGGAGCGTGCGGGTCTCGACAAGCCACTTCGTGTGGTAAATCCGGACGAACCAGTAATGGGAACGGGCACGTCGGGTCGGCAATTCTCTCAATGATGATTGGGGGCCATGTCTCACGCTCGCGCAAGCATGCCTCCTTCCATAGATCTTGGCATCTTGGATTTGCGGCTTTCATAGCACGGTTTTCGGCAGCCTCGCCTCAAGACAGCTACCACAACAAAAAGAACTAAGCCTATTCCGACCCTGACTCAGTTTCTGATCGTGCGGGTGGAGTAACACGGAAAAGGCCAGTGTCAGGGTCGCGTTGGACTTGGTCAGGATCATTGGCGTCTATCGGCAGCGTTGCCAACACACGATCGGTGGCGTGCAGCGGGAGGCTGGATTTCCAGTACAAACAGAATGCCAGATGAGTCTTCGCATCCGTTTTGGCGTCGGCGTGGCGTAGCGACGACAACACCGGAATAAAACTAACTCCGATGGCGACAAGCAATGTCAGCAAGATCAAAAATTTAAGTGAAAACCGCATGCCGTTATGGTAATTGCCGCTGTTAGGCATCGCCATGGTGCATCTTCAGCCACAGCCGAGGCGCGAAAGCACAACCCTTGCCCCGAACCTCTTTTTGACGGAAACTCTCATGCTTGAAAATCAGCATCCGCGAAGGAAATTTGCACGACGATGACAGACGGTGAAAACAGCGGCGGTGGTGACAGCCCTCTTGAGGCCCGCCGCAAAAAATTGCAACAGATCGAAGCCCTCGGACACGATCCCTGGGGTCATCGTTTCAACGATCGCCAAATGACTAGCGACATTCGCACCCGTGCGGACGAAATCAAATTCAAACTCGAAGACGGCACAGAGCTCGATCTTCCAGCCGATCAAATCGAAGCAGGTACGCTCGCTGATTGGATGAAGGAGCAAGGCAAAGGCTCGCAGTCCGGGCCGACCATTCGCGCGGCCGGCCGCATCATGCTGCATCGCAAATCGGGCAAAACCCAGTTCATCGATTTGGAAGACTGGACCGGACGAATCCAACTGTTCGTGAACACGAAACTGGTCGGCGAAGAAAACTGGGAACTGATCAAGTGCCTAGACCTTGGTGACTTGATTGGCGTCGATGGAGAACTGCGCCGCACGAAAACCGGTGAGCTTTCCATCTTCGCGTCGAAGATCACCTTTCTCACAAAGACACTCGACCCGCCGCCAGCAAAGCATCTCGGACTAGTCGATCCAGAGATACGTCAACGCCAACGCTACATCGATCTTGCATGGAACGAAGGCGTGAGAGATCGCTTTCTCGATCGATCCAAAGTCGTCGCTTCGATTCGCAGGACGCTGACGGATAAGCACTTCGTCGAAATCGAAGGTCCCACACTGCATACGATCGCTGGTGGTGCTGCCGCCCGTCCGTTCAACACCCATCACAACGCGCTCGACATGCCATTGGTCATGCGGATCGCGCTCGAACTGCACCTCAAGCGATTGATGGTCGGCGGAATGGAACGCGTGTTCGAACTCGGCCGCGTTTACCGTAACGAAGGCATTAGCCCGAAACACAATCCCGAGTTCACGATGCTGGAAGTCTATCAGGCTTTCGGTGACTACAATTCGATGATGGACCTGACCGAAGCAGTGATCGCCAACGCGATCGAAGCCATCGGTTGCGGCAACGTGTTGCCGTGGGGCGACAAAGAAATCGACTTCTCAACACCTTTTGCTCGCGAAACCTATGATTCTCTGTTCGCAAAACACACTGGAGTTGATCCAGTCGATGCGGACGCAGTGAAAACCTATGCGGAATCGATCGGGCTGCATACTGACGGCAAACACGGGGATGTGATCAAAAGCGATGTCTTTGAGGAGAAAGTCGAAGATGCACTCGTTGGCCCCGTATTTGTCACTGACTATCCGGCCAGCATTTGCCCGTTGACCAAGCGAAAGCGTGACAATCCGGCTGTCGCCGAACGTTTCGAACTGTTCATTCATGGCATGGAATTGGCCAACGCGTACACGGAGCTCAACGATCCCGATTTGCAGCAGCAGCTCTTCGAAACGCAGCTTGAAGGCATGGCGGAAGAGGATTCGATGGCTCGGATGGATACCGATTTCGTGAAAGCCCTTCGCAACGGCATGCCTCCAGCGGGCGGCTTGGGAATCGGCATCGATCGTCTGGTGATGGTGCTGACGAACAGTTCTTCGATCAGAGACATCATTCTGTTTCCGCTGCTTCGAGAGCAGCAAACGGATTAGGACAGCAATATTAGCCTCATCGGGATCCTAGAACCTTGCGATTTTTTCCGCGACCTCCGCGTGAGACCAACTCGCACAACGCTAGCAGTCCTGACATATGCCATTCCCATGTGGCTTTTGCCTTACTTCAATCTTGGGATTTGCTGGACATTCAGTTACGATCCCGGCTGTTAATTCACAGCCAAGGATCGGCGAATGTACAAACTTCTTCTGTCGTGGCGGTATCTCCGCACACGATTCATTGCATTGGCGTCCATCGTCAGCGTCACACTTGGCGTGGCGACGCTAATTGTCGTCAACAGCGTCATGTCAGGATTCGTTGATCAGATGAAACATCGCCTGCACGGCGTGCTCTCTGATATCGAAATGTCGGCTCCGCTGCTGAGCGAAATTCATCACTCGGAGTACACCGTCGAGCAAATTCGCGAGCTGCTTGGCGACGATCTCGAAGAAGTCACTTGCGTCGTGCGAACTCCAGCGTTGATGGCGTTTCAAAGCCCCAACGGCATGTCGGTTCAGCAGCAAGTTATCCTGATCGGAATCGATGACAACACGTTCGGCAAAGTCACCGACTTTGAACCCTACTTGCAGCACGCAAATAAGAAAACCAACTTTAGTTTCGAACTCGAAAACAACGGCTATGCGACCGAGTACGGCATGTCCGGTTGGGAACTACGACGCAGGAAAGCCGAACATGAGCGGATGATTGAGGAAATGCATCGGCAGCACATGGAGCGCGCGGAAGCGGAACAGAGCCGATGGGGCAACGAGCCAGACGGAATCGCTCAAGCTTCATGGCAGGAGCCAGTCAATCAGCAGGCTGATTCCGCAGAGGAGGCAACCGCAGGAGCTTCGAGGTTCGCACCGCTACCAACAACGATCCGGCCGATCGAAGAGATATTATCTGAAAAGGAAATCGCTGAACATAAAACTGTTTCCGAATCACCACGATTCACTGGCATCGATCCACACGCTCACCTTCGAGCCCAAGTTTCTGAAGATGAAATATTTGATTCTGCCATCGACCACTACACAGGCATCATCATCGGGCAGGCGATTGCCAAGCGGCCTGTTGTCGACGAGAACGAGAAAATTTCCGACTTTTACCTGCTAAGACCGGGCGACGATGTGCAGATCATGGTCACCACCGTTGGCCGCAGCCCGAAACCTGTCAGCGACATGTGCACCGTCGTTGATTTTTACAATTCGAACATGCACGAGTACGATTCGCAGTTTGCGTTCATGCCGATTTCTGAATTGCAAAAAATGCGTGGCATGATGAATCCAATGACGGGCGAAGGATCCGTTTCTACGATTCAGGTTAAGCTTAAACCGGGCGTCGATTTGAATGAAGCCAAAATGGCGATGCTCGCTCGTTTCCCCATTAATGAATATTTCTGCGACATTCAAACGTGGACGGACAAGCAAGGACCACTTCTGAGCGCCGTCAACATGGAGCTCACGATCCTGAACATCCTGTTGTTCCTGATCATCGCAGTGGCTGGATTCGGTATCCTTGCAACCTTCTACATGATCGTCGTTGAAAAAACTCGTGACATTGGAATTCTGAAAGCACTCGGAGCGCCAAGCGGCGGCGTAATGTCAATCTTCCTCGGGTACGGCGTTTCACTCGGTGCGGTCGGAACCGGAGCAGGAATCGTTCTGGGCTTACTGTTTGTTCGCTACATCAACGAGATTGCGGACTTGGTTCAGAACATCACGGGGCAGGAAGTCTTCGACCCGACGATCTACTATTTTACAGAAATCCCAACCATCGTCAGCCCGTGGATGGTCTTCGGCGTTGCCGTGGGAGCCATCGCGATCGCGGTCATGGCCGCAGTTCTGCCTTCATTAAGAGCTGCTAGACTTCATCCAGTAGAGGCACTTCGCTATGAATAAATCGGTCTCCGCAGCACAACCAAAAATGGGTCGGGGTAAAAAGTACAAACCGGTTCGAACGCCATTCAACTTGGTCCACAGAACCCTCCTTTCGACGAACAACCTGCACAAGAGCTACCGCAAAGGAAAACTCGAAGTGCCAGTTCTGAAGGGCGTCGACATTGAAATTGCCGAAGGTGGATTCACGACGATCATTGGCCAGAGTGGTTCAGGAAAGAGCACGTTGCTGCACTTGCTGGCAACGCTTGATGCTCCCGACAAAGGGGAAATCGTTTACGACGACACCCGCATCGACAATCTCCCATCGAGGAAACGCGAGGCGCTTCGTAACCAAGAATTCGGGCTGATCTTTCAGTTCTATCACCTGCTGCCCGAGCTAACGACGCTGGAAAACGTTCTGATTCCGCGAATGGTTCAGCATGGCTTTTTTCGCTACCTTGCCAACAAAAGAAAATTTAGACAGGAAGCGATTGAATTGTTAGATATGGTTGGGCTGAGTCACCGTCTGACGCACAT
The DNA here is from genome assembly GCA_964352885.1 of uncultured Pirellulaceae bacterium. Taxonomy (GTDB): domain Bacteria; phylum Planctomycetota; class Planctomycetia; order Pirellulales; family Pirellulaceae; genus Mariniblastus. The sequence continues at coordinate 23,706 of CAYGUE010000059.1, read as the reverse complement.
GCCGTGCGAACTCTCTGGTGGCGAAATGCAGCGAACTGCGATCGCACGTTCGTTGATTTCGAATCCAAACGTTCTCTTGGCTGATGAGCCAACAGGAAACCTCGATGAAGAAAACGGAGCTGAAGTCATGAAGACGCTTCATGAGCTTCGTAGCCGCAAGAATCTGACAATCGTGATGGTGACTCATGATGCAGAGATGGCGAATTCATCGGACCACGTGATTCATTTGGTGGGCGGAAAAGTCCAGTAGCGATCATCACGAACCCTCAGGTTTGGCGAATGGGAATCCTGTCGACTCGGCAATTTTTGATTTTTTAAATAGCTGCCAGAATACTTCACGCGCGATTGCGATTCGGAGAACCGAGTGACATGGATCGCGAGCGCTCAGCTTTCCAAGCCAACGGCGGTTTGGATCGGTTGGAGAGAAATTGCTATCTCCAGTACTTTCAACAGTCCACTCTCTGGAAGGGCCGACGAGGGTGTCGGGCAGTTTCGCCGTCGTGCAATCGGGCAGCTCCGCCCTACGAACACTCCACGCATGTTCGTTAAACAAACGGCAGCGACTCTAGATAGTTCTGCCGGAAGCTCAACAGGTCAAACACGTTGACATTTCCATCGCCATTGGAATCGAGACTCGCATTGAAATTGCTGTCTCCCGTTTGAGACAGATACGTTTGGCGAAAACTTAGCAGATCGAACACGTTGACATTTCGATCACCCGACGCGTCACCGAAAAACGAATAGAAATTCTCAGCCGCTACGTCGCCGTAAACGAAGTCCGTACCCATCGTCAAATCAGTACCGAACCGTTTCACCTTGGTGCCGTCGACAGTTAACTGATAGTTGCCGTCTAACAGTGCACCCATAGCGTTGCGTGTCAGACTGTCAAAAGTAAGCGTCACAACCGTATTGCTGGCCACTTCGATGTCAGAAAAGCTCGTCGTGACCAAAACTCCAGTCGCAACTCCATCACCATCGCTTCGCTGGATTATGCGAAAGGCGTCGGATTCGAAATCAACCAAGCCATCAAACGTCAGGACCAGTTGATTGATGCTCGAACGCTGAGCTTCGGCATTGTTGATATCGACGGAACTCAGCGATGGGGCAGTGGCACCAAAGTTTGCAGCTCCGGGTGTGAGCACGGCGTTGGTCGGCAAATTGGAACTGCCTTGTGCGTAAGTCACCGTTCCAGCCACATCGCCATTGAACCAGCTGGAGAGAGAGTCGCTTTGATCGTCGCCATAAACTCTGGTCGCCGCATCTGGATTGCCGTCCTGAGCCAAGGACGCGGAAACGTAAACGTGATCACTTGATCCACCGTCGGTCCAGCCAACGCCGTCGAGTATCAAAGACCACGGCGTGAAATCAAATTGCCCGTCATTGTTTGCGTCGAGGTCAATGCCAAATGAGCCGGTGAATCCTTGGACCAACATGAACGTGAGCGAACCGTTCTCTATTGTTTCGCCCTCAAGATTGGCCAGCGTCGTGGACGGGCTAATCTCGCTTCCCCACGGCGTTGAACTCGAATAACCATCGCCCAGCAAGACTAGGCCATTTGATCCCGTGGCGATTGAACTAAGGTTTTGTGCATTGTCGATGGTGCCAGCTGCAGTTCCGTCGCCTTCAATTTCCAAAAGCCAAATATCCGTCAGCAACGATGATGGCGTGCCGAGAATTTCAACGTACTCAAGGTTTGAGTCTGTCCCTGGGTTGTTAGCAAAAATCTCGTTCAACAAAACGCTCGACGCCGTTGTTCCGTCGTTATCCGTGATCGACACAGAAACTGAATCGACAGCCACGCCGTCATAATCTGCGTCGGAACTTGTCACTGAATGCACAAGCGTGCTGAAATGCAGCCCTTCTGTATCTAAGTCATCAATTGCCAATACGCTAACGGTTTGCGGCGTGAGCGCATTAGCAGGAGTGAACGTCAAACTAATCGCAACGGCAGCGCCACTTCCAAGATCGACTTCAGCATCAGGAGTTACCACGATTGTCACATCGGAAGTTGGGACAGAGTCGAGAACCAACGCGTAGGAATCCGCAGTGCCATTTTCTGAAACAGCCGTGCTACCGTTGGACTCCGCGACGGTGACGCCGAAGGAGGTAAACACTTCGAAATCAGCAACGACGGGCAAGTGATCACTCGCGTCATGCAACGCCTGACGAACGGCTTGGCTAACAGCACTGTTGGAGCCGCTTAAGATAGACTGATTGAAATGCTGTCCATCGTTGCCGTGCACGAATTGACTGCCAGAAACGTACTCGAGCCCAGCATTATCATTAAGCCCGAAGCTGCTGAAAATCATATCAAAGCGATCATCGAGGCCACCGTTTGATCCTCCGCCAAAACTTGCCGTTCGGGGGCTCTGCGTGTGCACGCTGGCAAATGCCGAATTGACATGCCAGTTCCCGATTTGGCTTGGCAAAAGCAAGTCTTCGACGCGACCATCGTTGTTCGATTCACTCTGAACGAATTTTTGATACGCGGGTTCAGAACTGGAGTAGATGTTCATGTCACCTACAACGAGGAACTCTCGGTCCGAAGGTAACGTTTCCAGATGATCTCTCAACAAAGTCGCCTCACTAAGTCGAGCCTGTTCGTTTGAACCACCTGAACTGGCTTTCATGTGCAAGCTATAAACGTTGAACAAGGTGTCTGCAACGCTCAGCGTGTATTCGCCAATAGACCGCAACGAAGTCGCAATGTAATTCTGACTGACAAGATCTACTTTTGAAGTTCGATAGTAGATCACCGAGTCGGTGTCGGGACCATCAATGAAATCGCCGCGTGCATACTCCTGACCACCTGCATTGAGTGCATCAAGCAGAATGTCGGCACCGCCTGCTGTATTGACTTCCTGGATGGCCAACACATCTGCTTCGATATCTGCAAAGATGATTTCCATTTCATCCTGACGGCTACTCGATGACGAATCGAAATTCAGCGCGTTGTAGGTAACGAATCTTAAATCCGTCGCAGCGAGCAATCGTCGGCACTCCAGTGGCTCAAACAGAAGCGAATTTTTCTTTAACCGTCGAACACGCTTGGGAAAATCGTAATGGAACATCGCCAAAAGAAATTTCATGGTAGGGCAGCACAATGGGGAAGGATCAGTTTGAGTTGCTTTTAAGCGATTGGTATTCGACATATCCCACGACTACGAAGCTCGAAAACCATACGCTGGAAGGATTTTCGGTCAATCGCACGACGAATAGAGAAGTAATGTTGGACTCCAGAAAACGAACACGACAGCAATTTTCTATTTACTGTCCTACGTCCGTTCCGGTGTCATCAAATAATCCGTCTATGATCACGGACTGTGGATTCGCGTCACTATCAAGAATTGGCAACGGAACCATGACTGAGTCTTCCGTTAAAGGCAGTTCGATCAAATCGGATCGGCCTTCCGGCAAATAGATCGGCTGTAACTCATCGATCAAGAGGTCACTCCATATCGCAGGAGTATCCATGATTCCACCATGGTAATTCCAACCAAGATATAGCCAGCCTTCATTCATTTCGAAAAGCCCAAGTTGCAGCGATTTAATCAGGTCACCGCCTTGAAGCTGTTCAATCGGTGGCAATAGATTCGCAGGAAGTTCAATTCCTTTGCGCCCGTTTGCTTCGACGGCTTCGCCCAGACGTTTTTCCAAAATCTTGGCAAACGCGATCGAATCCGCACCTGGCTCTTCACCCTCTGAAAGGCTCACCTCCGGTGCACCATGAGACTGCAAAAACAGCTTGCCGTTACGGTTAACGACCTTAAATGAAAGCTCGATTGACAAGCTCGTTTCAATCGAATTTTCACCTTGCTCGAAGCGACTACCTGTGATGGTTAGGCTCATTCGATTATCTACAAATCTAATTTGTACCGGACGAACTTCCGGAAACCAAATCTTGAAGTCCTCAACTTCTTCAACTTTCTCGTCGACGTCACTTGCGGAACCAAACAGGTCCGAATCTTGTGTATAAGACTTGAACTCCGCCTCCAAGTCAGCTTTTGTAAAGGTCCGCCCCGAGAAGATCAGATCAAGATAGTTGCTGAGCATGGACTCATGAAGTTTTAACTGTACATCAGAACCAGCAGTCCGAAACCCAGGATAGATCGTCGCCCCAAAAGCTGAACGGGTATCTTTCTTTGCAACCACTTCGACCCGATCCGAAAACGAACGAAGATAAAGCTGTGGAAGCAGAGCAGCATACTTTCGAATTTGAACCGCAATCGTTTCAACCTGGCCAACTCCTTCATCAATCGCGCTGGACGTTTCCGAATCGAAGCGATCCAGCAATCGCATTCTGGCTCGACGTGTCGATTCTGCGTCGGTACTGCTTTGCTGTTCCGCGAAGCTTTTTGCGGCGAGGCGTTGAATCAATCCAATGCTCGAACTGATTCCGCCATACTGAGCTGACATTGATGCATCGACACTGCTCTCACTGGCATACAAGCCGTTGAGGTTTGCAAATAAATCCCGGCGACCCGAAAGGTATCCCGATGAAGTCGATCGGATTTTGAAATTCCGCTCACGGACATATGTGTTTGCAGTTGCGGTCCCATTCAAAACGATACTGACGCGGACTTGATTCGGATCATCGATAGGGAAAACATTTACTGATGTGTTCGTAACAGAACTACCTCGCGCAAATCGACCGAGAAAATCTTCGGCAATTCGATCGTTCTCTACTGATGAACGGCTCGCCAATGACTGAATCAATCGCGAAGAAATGGAAACATAGGCATTCGGACCAGAGTGCTTTCGCCGAATGGCAACACACAAATCTTTAAGTTGATGTCGGTCTTCCAACCATCGCAACACACCTCCGAGCTTTGCATGCGACAGCGGCTCATTCGGATTAGCAAGCGACGGAAGCAAGTTCACGAGATCGACAACGCGCTCGAGGTACTCTTGCTGAATATTGTCTTCGGTGGAAAACTCGTAGGCATCGGCAAATCGATCAAATGCATTTTTCGCTGACGCAAATGCCGGATCTGTTTGTTTTTTCGCAAGCTTTCGAAATCGTCCCTGGATTCTGCGAAGTGCTCGCCCAATGTCGCGGCGACGCAGCAATCGCGGCCTATCTTCTTTGAACACAGCAGCGTACTTCTTGCGAAGTTCTTTAATGCGTTTTTCAATCGCTTCTTCTTTTTCCCTGAGAGACTCCAGATCTTCACCATCCTCTACATCGGGACCGGGTGGAGAGAGCTCGATTGGTGCTGATTCATCGTCATCGGTGACTTCGTCTTCCTTCGGAAGTTTCATCGGAAGGGCATCGATTTTGTCAACGACCGCTTCAAGGAGAACTCGCTCGTCCTCGATCATCGATCTCATTTTGCCAACGGAAACTTCCGGCGGCAACTCGATCTTCAAGTCTGACAAAAGTTCAATCGTTTCGTTGAGCTTCAGTTGGTAAAAGACTTCTGCACGAGAACGGCTGTCAAAATCGCGGCGATATGCATTCTTAAAAAACTGCAACTCGTGGCGTGCCAAATCGCGAACGAATTCCAGCTTAGTAATGGAAGGAGACTCGAAGTTGGCCAGGGCCTGTTGGGCGGCGAATTGAAGATCAAAAAGCTCTTGCGAAAGGCAGCGGTCCAGTTGGTCGACTTGCGCTGCGATCGCGTTTCGAACTTCTTGGAAGATTGGATTTTGCAGCGACGCTACGCCTTGATCAAACCCGCTCAACAAACCACGCAAAGTTTCAAGATCCGCCTGCTCACCTTTCGCGGACTGAGCATCGAGCACATTTAAATTCAAAATTTTTCGCCAAGTCTGAGCTTTCTTGCCGACACCGAGCCAAGCATTCATTCGTGCAACCGAGGTACGCAGCCGCTGCGTTGTGTCGTTGGCTGAAGCTGCTTGAGGGATCAGCAACGCAAATACGACAGCGAACATAACAGCGGTACAGGCCAGTTTTGCTTTTCGCAATAAGATTAATTTCTCGTTACAGTGGAAGTGGAACATGATGACAGTGTTAGACCTGATATAGGTTGAGTCGTTGAATGCGAGGAAAAAACCCTCCAATCAGCGATCATTCTGATTCAAACAAGGAATCGTGGCTACCGACGAAAGGATAGTTTTTCTCGAAACGACGGGGTGCGTAAATATCACTTTCGATGCGAGTTTTAGGGCAAATTCCGCATCCCCTAGCCCTCGATGCGGCTCTCGAATAGCATGCTACACCGCAGCAATTGGAACAGCCGATTCGACTGCGTATTTCTTTTGCAGACTGTTCGATTCGGGGTGAGTTGAGATGAATGACATTCAAGACCGCGGAAAAGCACTTGAAAACGTATTTTTTGGCCAGCGAGATCAGGAACTTCTTCAAAAGCTCAAGGCTGAACTCGAAGACAAGCATGCTCGCGATGCACTGAGTTCCGTGAGTGGAATTGAGAACGAAGAAATTTTGGATTTGCTGCTTGCTATCGGCGTGACTCCCGAGAGCCTCTCTGCAGTGTCACTGATTCCTTTGGTAGCCGTAGCTTGGTGCGATGATTTAATGGAGCAGACTGAGCAGCAAGCGATCTTGGATGCAGCGGCGGCGGCAGGAATCGACAAAGGTTCGGCATCATTCGAATTACTTGGGAGTTGGCTGAGCGAACGTCCCGGAAGTGAATTGCTGGACGTCTGGAAAGCATACATCGGCATGCTTCATACAAAGCTTGATGAGACTGCACTTTCTCAGCTCAGGGCTTCCATTGTGAATCGTGCAGAAACCATCGCTGAATCTGCAGGTGGCTTTTTTGGACTTGGGTCCGTTTCTGACAAAGAGAAGAAAACCATCGCCGATCTGGCGGCGACGTTCGCCTAGTGTAATGCCTATCGTGGCGAGAACGTGAACTCGATTGCCATGACAACGCACATCGCGACGAAACATCCGTAGGCCATCTTTGCGTCAACAAGTGAGGGATCATTCAAAAACTGCTTGATCGATCCAATGCGGTGCCACAAATAGAGGCCGAACGGAACAGCGACCGTTGCGAACACGATTAGCAACCAAACCGCTGAACCGTGCTTGAGCATGACTCCGCAATCACCGACTCGGTCCAATGATCCGATCCCAATGTAGGCGCCGTTTGCGATCAGACAAAATCCCGCGAAGTAAGCGGCCAACTTTCTAGCGGCGGCTAGTCGCTTGGGAATCAAAACCCAAACCAAAACAGGAATGGCACATCCGAGAATCGGTCCAAACCAAACAACCACGCCGGGGCTTGGATTTGGAGACACATCCGTTCGGGAAATCGTGAGCGGATGGAGCACGACTCGCTCAACGACGCCACCCGTCGCAAACGCTCCCAGCACATGGCCAAACTCATGAACCGCCATCATTGCGAGCCAACTGAGTACCGTCAGGGAAACGGCAAAGAGTACTTGATTAAAACGTGTCACGGATCTCCCAGTGCTGAATAACGATTGTCAAGTACACGCTGATGGAACGTACCACGACTTTGCCGCTTACGTAGCATTTCCCAATGCGATGAGTCGGCCCGAATCTATTCTATCTGTTCCTTCGCGATGACACATTCGTTGGTTGCAAACGATAGCGGTAGGCGATAAATTCGTTCCAAAGAACAACCAATCAATGGAGGAATGATAGTGGCCTTTGCCGGAAACGAACGTAACGGACTATTCATCGCGATCGACGCGAATATTGGTGCAGGCAAGACCAACGCCTGTCATGCGATTGCCTCGGCGGCGATGGCTGCTGGTAACCAGACTCGGGTGATGGAAGAGCCAACGCATCACCCTCAATTCAATCACTTTCTGCAGCGTTACTACGACGACCTCCAGTCCGGAAACAACACCGGCGGCGGCTTCGCGATGCAGATGTTCATGCTTTGTCAGCGTTACGAACAGCACCGGCTAGCCGTTGAGCAAGCTTGGGGCACTAACGGAACGATTGTCATTCAGGATCGTCCGATTTACGGTGACACTGTTTTCGCAACAACCGCTATGGAGCGTGGTTTCATGACGCCGGAAGAGTACGACCTCTACGTTGACGTCTACCGAAACATGAGCCGCGATGTCATGCCGCCGGACGTGTTCGTTTACCTTGATGTGTCGCCAGAAGAGTGTTACGACCGAATGCATTCTCGCGGTCGGTCAGAAGAAGATGGCGTGCCTCTGGACTATTTGAAGCAACTGTACGACAACTACCAGAAATTGCTCTCTGAAATGCGTCGCCGCGGGGTTCGCGTGCTGACCGTTGACTGGAGTGGCTTCGGGCCTCCGGTCGAAATCTGGAAGCGAATCCAAAAGCTGGTTGGTTCCGAAAACACGTGGTACGAGGAGCTTTCCTTTTCTTTGGCGAAAGAGCCCCGGGTGCCAATTGCTCCTAAGCCGACGACATGAAGACAAAACTGTTTCAAGATTGACAACATGAGCGAATACATAAAAGCTGCGACAAAAGACGAAATTAAACCAGGCGAAAAACTGCTGGTTGAGGTCGACGAGCGATTGGTAATTCTTTTCCAAGTCGGCGAAGAATACTTTTGTCTGGATGACATTTGTACTCATGACGGCGGGACACTTAGTGATGGTGAATTCGCGGGGCACGAAATCGAGTGCCCTCGTCACGGTGCTAGGTTTGACATCCGTTGTGGAGAGGCGACTTGCATGCCTGCCACTCAAAACACAGCCGCTCATGAAGTTTTAGTGGACGGGGACGACATCCTCGTTAAGCTGGTTGACGAATAGGTTTTGCCTCTCGGAGGCGACGCCTTGTGCCGGGACTGCCGAATTCTACGCTCACGTGGCGTTCAGCAGCGCGTGGTTGGTGCGCAACGATGCTACAGCCAAAGTGGCTGGAGATCTTGAAGCCCGGAGTCGACTGCTTCATTCAGTCTCTTGAAGATTTTTGAAATCCGGAACGATATGCCCCGCTCGAATGCGAAGTCCATTCAGAAAGCCTGGAAGCATTGTCCCCTCTGCGGAGCGGAGACGAGGGTTGCAGGATCTCAACCCTTTTCCTGTAGTGACGCAGGTTGCGGGTATCAATTCTATTTTTCTCCAGTGACTGCGGTCGGAGGATTGATCGTAGATCCTGCAGGTCACATGCTATTTATCGTTCGAGGCAAGGATCCCGGAAAAGGAAAGCTAGGTTTACCTGGTGGATTTGTCGATGCCGGTGAAACTGCTGAATTTGCGTTGGTGCGAGAAGTGGAAGAAGAGCTGAATCTTTCCATCACTGAGTATCAGTATCTCGCGTCGTTTCCCAATCGATACTCTTACGCTGGAGTCATCTTGCCGGTGACGGACCTCTTCTTTGTGTCTTGGGTGCAATCTTTTGATCCGATTCAGGTGCAGCAGGATGAGGTTAACGATTGGCAATTCATCCCGCCTGAAAAAATTCGCAAGCGGCAACTGGCCTTCGGAACCCACTTTGACGCCATCAAGGCATTTCGAAGTTTAGGGTAGGTACGTTGAAATCTTTCCTGATGGTCGTGTCAGAGCGAGCCAAACACGGCAACCATCCCGACAGTTTATCGTGATATATGCTTGCAGTGAGAGTGCCCGACTACCGGTTTCAGGTAAGTCATTGTTGCCGAGCAATGCTGAAAAGGTGGTCTCAGCGACATCAAGCTGGATCATCGGCTAATGTTTAATTCCAGATGCAGTCTACAAATCATTCAGCACTTTTTCATAGAGCTCACGTTCTTTCTGGTCAACCTGGTTGAGAATTTCGCTTACACGCGTTGCATGAAAAGCGGCCTTTTCAGCATCCCCAACTTCTTCGTAGCAATCCGCGAGATGCTTGTGCACGGTAATTAAGTCGTCCATTTTCTCGACGACGATTTCGAAGTCCTCGATTGCCTCTTCGTAAAGCCCTTGGCCCTTTTTAATCGCACCGCGTGTCTCGTAGAGCATGTACTGGTCAGGAAAAAGGAGCAATGCCGTGTCAAGCAGTTTCCCTGCTCCGAACTTCGGATCCTTACGAACGGCGATCGAAAGAAGTCGATGCGTTACAAATTCCGTTGTTCCGAATTGATGCTGGGCAATGTCCCAACTGATTTTTCCGGCAACCACATCGCCGCGAAGCAATTCGCGAGTACCAATAATAATGTGAACAACACCCGGAATCGGACAGTCGAGAATCGAATTCCTCAACCACACATCCCTCTCTTTTTCATTCACGTCGGTATCAATGTATTCAACGAGCCTCGCATAGATTTTTACATCTCGCGGATTTGTCGCGATTGCCTTGCACAAAGCAAAAAGACGAAGTCGGAAATTTCCTTCCACGGTTGTGTCCGTGAAATCGTCCGCATTCTGGATGTATACCAGCGACGCAAGCTGCATGATTTTCCGGCGAGTATCCTGTGTCTTTACGCTTTGGTAACCAGTCTTGATAAACTCATTGGCCCGTTCATAGTCTTTCAAGGCCACCGCACTCTGTACTAGCGAAAACCAGATCTCGTAGATTTCCGGGTTTAACCGGGCAATACGGGTGACTTTGGTGGAAGCTTCATTGAGAGCACGCCGTGCACCGACGTCATCGCCCAATTTGACACAGACTTCGACAAGTGTTGGCATTGCCAAAACCTGCTCCATTCGGTTGAAATTTTCGAAAGCCGTCAGTGCCTCCAGCGACTGCCTCGCCAGTGTCAGGTTTTCAATATAATCCTCACTACCTTCTTCCAGTTCATCTGCTCGCACAAGGTAAAGGTCAACGAGGTTAACTTTCGCACGAATATTCTCCGGATCGGCTGCAACAGCCGCAATAAGGTGATCCATTGCCAACGTGTTTCGTGCTTCGTCAAATATTTCCGTTCTTTGCTTTCTGATGAGTTGCTTTGCCAACCAAACATGTGCAGCAGCAAACTTCCCAGGCGTATCGGAACCGGAAGCCGGCGTCTCTTCTAATCCTGCTTGATCGTCGTTTGACGCGGCAACGACTTTGTCGATTTCAATTCCACCTGCGATGTACTGCATGATGCGTATCGCCTCCGCGTTGTCGCCGGTTCGATCAATGTCTTCCGCCATCAAGTACTTGTATTCACTGGAATCCGGCTTTAAGTCCACGAGTTTTTTTGCAAACAACAGTGCGTTGCCGTGAGCATCGTTTCGAACATGCATTTCGTGATAGCCCATCGTCGGACCTAACGAGATCTGTTTAGAATAATTGCTGAGCACCCAAATCAGAAACGGTGTGAACGCAAGAATAGCGAACGCGGGCAAACCACGCAAAAACGCGATGCCATTTCGCGACGTAGGCCACGCCTGCACCATAAAGACAGCGAACCCCCAGAGCAGTCGCAAGGGGAACGTAAAAATTCTGACGATGGAATTGCCGTTTCCACCGCGAAAAGAATCATCGCCAGAAATGGTATCGCCGATCCAATCCTGAACGGACCTGAAAGGAGTCAACAGAATGTCCATGAACGATCGACTTCCGAAGCCATCATTGTCGTTACGATTAAAGACCATTTTATTACGTAATAAACGAGCGGTTAGATGAAATCAGTTTAGCAACACGTCGCCATAATCGCCAACGACCACATCAAAATTTGGTTAACCTTGACGATCAGGGGCTCTCACAAATTCACCGAATCAAGGCGAAGACTGACTTTCTAGTCTCATTTCTTGCTCGACCTGCTCCAAACGCGAACCGTATTGTTCCGGAGGTATCTTGTTTAGGCCTCGATAACACTCGATGAGGGAACGCAGAGTGTCAGGGTGCATTGGTCTCGACTTAAGTGACTGTTCAAACACCGCTAATGCCTCCTGCAATCGATCCTGTTGCTTTAATGCAGTAGCTTTCGTGTGGAGAAACTTTGAACGCTCAGCTGGATCAACGTCCTGGGGAAGGTATCTGATCGCTTCGTTAATCAACTGTAACGCACGTTCGGCGTTCCGGTCGTCATCTTGAGCAACAAGATAGGTATAGGAAAGATTGTTTAGCACTGCCGAATCCTTAGGTGATTTTTCCCTTGCTCGCTCATAGAATCGGATGGCTTCCGAAAATCGTTTTTTCACCAGAGCATTGTTTCCAAGCTGGTTCAACACGGGTGCAGGAGCATCAACATCTGCATTTGGATCGTAGATCGCCCGAGCTTGCTCAGAAATTTGCGGATCCGACGACAGCGAAAGCCTCGCTAATGCCTGAAGCACCAGAACGTTCTCTTGAAAATTGCTGTAGGCCTTCGTGTATAGGTCCAATAATTGTGCCTGCAACTTAGAATCCAGACGATCGTAAGACAAGTTGGCAGACGCAAGGTCATTGGCCCAAACGATATAGGTTTCTGCAAGCAGTTGCTGCAAGAACCTACGACGCCCACCACCCTGCGGGTCAGCCGCATACTTCTGGATTTGTTTTACCAATCGATCTTCAATTTCAGGAAACCGCCGAAGCTCCTGAAGCGTTTTCGCAATTCCTTGCTCGATAACAATCCATCGCTTGTCGTCGACCTGATTTTCCTCTTTGCCAGACAACAGTTTAAAACTTTGATAGGCTTTTTCAAAGAGCATCCGATCGCGATCCGAACTGCCCATTTTTTTGTTCAAATCGGACATTTCGGTGTAGAGGGTAGGGTTAATCTCGAACAGTTCGTTGTACAGATCGTAAGCGGCGGGATAACGTTTCTGTTTTTCTAAAATCTTTGCTTTTAATAGCTTCGCCTCCGAGTTGCTTTCATCACGTGTCAAAACATGGTTGACGTGCTTGAGAGCGATATCGCGATTGCCGGCATTTTCCATCTCGGTTCGGGTGGGCTTTTCGAAGTAGTACTTGGCCAGAACGGCGTGAGCTCTGGGATACCCCGGCACATCCTCCGGAGCCAGCTCATTTAGAATACTAAACGCATGCGCTTTGTCGTTTCGCGACGAAACAAGACTGGCAAGCTCGAATCGGTAATCGCTATTTTCTGGATCCAGCGCGATCAACTTGTCGAGATAAATCTTCTGAGTCTGTCGCAGCTGAAGCAACTCCAGTTTGTCCTCTTCAGTAACGACATTCGCCGGAGCACCGCTAATTGACCGAACGTTTTGTGCCCTGGCAAGCTCTTTGGACTTGCTGACGAGTTCTGCTGTCGTTTTCTGGTAAAGATAGTCGTAACGGTCTTCCAGTGACTCCTGACTAAGCAATTGAACGCCTCCGATCGCAGCGACGGCCAGTCCGGCGATGATCAGTGCTGGCAGACCAAGGAAAAGAGATTTGTTCCGGCTAGACTCAGACCAAGCGCTCCCTAGCGCCTTTCCAGGCGAGGTAACCAAACGAAACGGAAACATGAAAAGTCGCCGCAGTTGATAGAAAAGGTAATTCATTGGTTCTCTGGTAACTGTAAATTGCTGGCATCATGCCTTCGGCGCAAGATATCTCCTCCCCCATGTTATTGGGAGACTAGGACGGCTGCTATACCGTATTCGCCGGAATCCAGCTCTAAATTACTCCGTAAAGGCTGGCGTTGTGAAAGCGTTTCAGACGGCCCAATAGGCTTTACTAAGAAAGTCGGCAGATCGGGAACACCGGGCATATTTGCAAAAATCAGAAGAATCGGCAAAGTCGCACTGTTTCTACGCCGAAAAACAGATGGGGCAGCACTGGATTGCCGTTGATGACCTGTTTGTACACCAACAGACCCATGAAAAAGCAAAAACTGCATCTGCTTGCGAGATTCGCAACCCTTTCAATCATTGGAGCCATTCCCGTCTTGGCTACCAATGATGCGACCGCACAGCAAGATCAACGATATTCGCTTCCACCAATTGTGCAGGGCTCCGAAGGCTCATCCGCGCCAGTTGCAAGTTCGAATCCTTCGTATACACGAGACTCGTCCAAGCAATTAATGCCGACGTACAAGACGGAGCAGAAGCCGAGTGAGGCAAGCAAGCCTGAAGCCACGGAATCGGGATTACTGGCACCTATCGGTTCCGGAGTTGTAAAGCAGGTTGCTGGTCGATATGAACCTGGCCAGCCTCGCATCGCTCGTGCATTTTCGCCCGCCAAAATGCCGATTGCGACGCAAGTTAGCAACCCTCTCAGTATGCCGGCTCCTGCCATTCAATTCCCCAACCCGATATCGGCTCGCGAACCACAAATAGCTTCGCCTCGAAACTTCGGTGTCATGCCTGGTGCGGAGATGCCCAACATGGTGCCGACTCCGCCCGTCATCTCAGGATCGCTTGTCGGCCCAAATGATTCCGGCATCATGATCGACAACGGACCCATTGCAGCTCCTAGCTATTTCGATGCGGCTCCGGTGAATTCTATTCCAATGGACAGCGTCGTCGCAGGTTGCGGCAGCTGCGGCGGAAACGGCTGTGATTCGTGCCAAGCAGGCGGCTGCGACTCGTGCGGTCCCGGTGGATGCTACAACGCAAATAAAATCAACTGTGACTATGGGACTTACGGTTCTGTCAGTGCTGCTCGACGATACGCGCATCTCGAATTCCTGTACCTGACCCGCGCAGATGGTGACATCAACAACTCGAACTTCAATCCGGTTGGTGGTTTTGATTGGGGCCCTGGCTTGAGACTGACTTTCGGTCAACGCTCCGACATGACCCAAGGACGCGAATTTAGCTACTTCGGAACGTTGGGCATCGATGCGACCCAGACGACGAACGATTCGCGTAACCGACTCAACGCCCTGTTCGTCCCCGGCGGAGGCATCGTTCCTGACGACCTGTCAGCATTCTTCGGTGCATCACAACAAATTCAATTCAAGGAAACTTCCTTACACAGCCTCGAGTACAACAAGGTTCGTTGGGGTTGGGATGTACTGAAGTCATTTATCGGTTGGCGTTACGTCTACTTGGATGACCAGTACCAGCTGAGCAGCACCGCTCCAAACCGTGATCCGTTTGGAAATGTAATTCCAGGCACTGTATCGGGACGATACCGCATGGATACGATCAACCACATGTTGGGTGCTCACATCGGAGCCGAATTGTTCTACGACATCGGATACCGATTGAGCGTGTCCGGGCTAAGTAAGTATGGCGTTTACGCAAACATCAACAAAGTTGACCACTACCTCGAAAACGGAGGCTTCGAACTTCTGGACGTCGAGGCCAACAACGCGACCATTTCGTCAACTTACGAAATCAACCTGATGGCTCACTACCAGCTCCGTCAAACAGCTCGGCTGCGGTTCGGCTACAACGCCATGTTCCTCGGACAAGTAGCAACGGTTTCGGACAACGTCACACCATTGTTGTCTCCGTTCACCGGCTTCGATACTTCTGATGAAGACGATGCCTTTATCCATGGCTTCTCCTTTGGTCTGGAAATCTATCGATAGCATCGAACACGAAAAACGACTTGGTACACGCAACCAGTACCAAGTTGTATGGCGGGTCAACTTATGACAATCGGCGTTCTACCGCTGCCGCCATTCGTTGCCCGAGTTCTGGACCTTCAAGCGGATAGAGATAGGGTTCGATCACTTCGAGCTCCATCAGAAAGAGATCTCCAGTCTCTGCTCGCAACATGTCGACTCTTGCGTACAGCGGCATCTCATCCAGCGACTCGAGAATCGACAACGCATTTGTCAGATCGTCGGCCGAAGGCATAATCGCATGTTCCGTGCCGCCGTAAGAAGACTGAATTCGATAGTCTCCTGAGACTGCACGTTTGATCAAGGCGTGACAGAATGCTCCATCGATAAAAATCAGGCTCATTTCGCCTTCGGTTTGGATCGACGGAAAAAACGGCTGAGCCATCATCGGATGTTCAAGTTCCGGAACTGAATCACCACACTGCAGCCGATACTGCCCGCTGGCTCCAGCCCCAACCTGTCGTTTGATCACAAGGTCATCGCACTGAAGCGAATCGAATGCTGCGACTACGGCGGCCTCTGTCGGATGCTCAATCCACTCGGTCGGAATCAGTTTCGCCCCTTTGGACGCAAGCTCCTTCAAATAGCGCTTATTAGAATTCCAACGCACTATCGACGCAGAGTTAAACAATCGCGTCCGAGATTCAATCTGATCGAGCGTATCCAGAAATAGCTCACTGCGATCCCAGTAATCCCATGTCGTGCCAATGATCACCGCATCATAATTTTCCCACGCGACATCGATTTGGTCCCAGCAGATCTCTTCGAAGACCATCCGACGTTTGTCGAACTCTGGACGCAGCGCGTCCAGAGTTCGATCGTGCTCAAACGCATCGGAACGACGATTTGCAGAACTGGAAATGGTAACTTGGGAGCAGAGATAGACAATCTTTTTCATGCCGCCCAATTTACGCCTACGCTCCCAATCCTGTAAGCGGCCAGTCGGAGCAAACCTCATCTTTCCCCAATTTTTCGAGCTCATGACCAAAACGAATGAGCCAGCAACATCACAGTCGATTGTGAGGCAATCATCCTAGGTCACGATATCGTCCGAGCTTTAAGCCGGGCACGTTTCCGACCATCAGGACGGAATTTTGTCCACCGTATGCGAGTTCCCGTTACCAAATTCGTTCATCCACATGATGAGCGGGCCGTCGCGCAGAATTCGTCACGAGACGTTGCGTTACGCAAGGGATTGCCGATGCAATCGCATTCGCGATTGGGATACTTTTCCGCGCGGACGGTTTAGTTTCGCTTGCACGGGTACGGCAGCGAACATCCCTCGCTCACGCGTTTTGAAGTTGCACGCTTTGCATCAAAATTCAAATTTTATCTGGAAATAACCATCGAAAACCCAAAAACGCGAAGCGTTAAAGACCAGCCCGAAGCGCAAACGAGTGAGTCGAAAATCCAAGCAATTATTCACTCGCTGGCGCTTCGGGCTTGTAGTAGTGCAACTTCAAAACTCACGCGTCGGGTTATGATTGATTAAGTCACAGCCGTTGCGTTGGATCAAACGCATCAGGCAATGGCTCGACATCAAAACCAGACGAAAACGCTACTTCAAAAGCTTGAGAAAACGCGAATTGACTAGATCTTTCGCATTCATCGTTTTGGGTCGCTCGCCACCGGGCGAGCTCCAAACCATATTTAGCTCTTCGCCTTCAAAGTAGAAAAAGCCTTTGATCGTCGGGACATTTTTACCCGTTGACTTGATTTCAATTTCATGGGCGACAGTTTTTCCGAGCTTCATTTCTTCACCGACGACGACCGTCCCGAGTTCCGTTTTCGTTCCCTGTCGGATGAGTAGGGCATCCTTGACGAATTCAAGGCTCATTTTACCGAGCATTTCCGCGGTAATTTTTCTACCTCCGTGAACTGCCTCAACCACCACCCATTTACCAGACAATTTCGATTGGACATCCGTTACTGCATCCGGCTTATCCTCATCCAATGGAGGTTTCGCGACCACCATCTTTTTACTTTTTTGCGAATCAACTGACATCTTGATCTTGGGAGCACGATCTCCCGCGAGCTCGTCTTTCGTGACAAACTCGTTTTTCATTTTAACGGCTCCAGCAGCCGGCATCTTTCCTCCCGGTGTCAACGAATCTTTCGTTGAGGATTTCGCAACTTCCTTGTTGGGCCATTTTTTCGGTTTCGTTGTTTCTTTGTCCGCAACTGCCTGCTCCGTTTCGGATTCACCGCGCCGATACTCCGCTCCGATCGGACGATTGATCACAGCAGCTGCATCCTCTGGATTCTTTGCGATGGTATTCGCGGGAATGCTGCTCCTTGCTGGAAGCATGGCAGCAGACATTTCCAAATCGGAATCGGAATCGGAATCAGCGTCTGACAGAACAGATGGCGCTGCGTCGTCAATAGGCTCGGCACTTACAACATTTTTGTCTTCATCCGGGAGGTATCCCAGCATTTCAAGAACCGAATATTGTGTGACAGCGCCAAGACCAACACCGGCAGCAAGACCAACAGCACAAAGGGCAATTTTCTTCATCGGTGGGGCTCATTCTGGGCGCAAACTTGAATCTACGTCCAGTATATCAACCGGCATGATTCGAACCTGGAAAAATCCGTTCAAACGGGAGTGAACCGTCAGAATCGTTACCACCTGAAGCGGTGCAATCTAAATCCAATCCACAATCGAAGCGACCAATGTATTAAGGCCATTCGCAATATTGTTGATCTGGTCAATATACAGCTTTTTGAACAGCAGAATGATCGCGGTCGCGAGGATGATGCCCACGAAACCCATCATCAATACGAATCCGATCTTACTGATGATTTGCAGATTCGATTCGGCTCGCTCCTGCAGGTCAAGCGACATCCGGTGCATCGTTTCGGCTAGTTTTCCTGCGGTCTCTCCATTCTCAACCGATGCGATGAACTCTTCAGGAAACGCATCGGTCGCAAGAAAGGTCTGCGAGAAACTTTTACCCTTTCGCAAATCGTAGAGCACTTCGGGAATCACCATTTGATAGTAATAGTTCTCAGTCGCTTCGAGTGAGAGTTTCCCTATATCAAGTACATCCATGCCAGCGTTCTCCGCAGCTGACATGGCCCATGCGAATCGCGAAAGCGAGAGATACTCGAACGTTTTCCCCAGCAATGGGACGCGGCGGGCAATCCGCATTGGGAGCGTTCCATACCAACCTTTGATCGCACCAAAAATCAGCAGAAACGTGACCAGTGCAAAGAATCCAACCACGCCACAATACAGCAGAAAGTTACCTGTTGTGCTCCCCATACCGAACCAGTCGATTGGATCAATTCCACCGATGTCAACCATGACCCAGTGCATGACCAGGATTAACGTTCCAATGACACCAATCGAAGCCACCAATTCAAACGCAGGCCAAGCGATCGAATTCAGAAATCGACTACGAAACTTGACAAGGTTTTCGTAGTGTTGCGACAGCCGTTTGAATGAATCTTCCAGACGTCCGCTCTTCTCGCCCGCGCGGACGACGGCCAAAGCAAGATCCGGAAAATACCCTTCGGTCGCGGCCATCGCATCGGTCAAAGAGTCTCCTTCGGCAAGCTGCTTTCGGATTTGCCCTGACTTCGCCCGATAGGTCTTCCCGGAGATGTTCGACTCTTTCTCATAGATCGAAAGCAGGTCAATTCCTGCAGAATAGCTGGTTCCCAACCGCTGGAACAGTTTGGCAAGTTGGCGGTAGCTAATTCTGGCCATACTGGACTCCTTATGACGATTTTCGCGGTTTGACTGATTTTGGGGGCAATTGCCACCAAATGCGACCCGTTTGAGCGGTCAGAAATTGCCCTAACACAACCCATACCGTAAAATGGGGAACTGAGGTAAACCTGCTCGCGTCTCGACGCAGCTACTTTATTTTAGTATGTCACCCACCTCGGCCGATAACTATTGTAGCTCGACCGCAACCTGAGGGAAATCAACATGCGTAAAATGGCTTCTATCTTTTCGGCAATCTTGGTCCTTACGATTGCCAGTATCAGCTCTGCCGATATCACCATTGATGGCTTCACCGATGAAACGAACGACCGTTTCACAAATGATCCGTCGTTCATCGGTAGTGGTTTTGACTTCAGCGGCGTGGGACGCCGCAACGGATGGGGCACACTCATCAGCCGCAACGTGATTGTCACGGCAAACCATGCTGCTGGAACAGCACCGAACGAGTACCGCTTTTACCCAGGAAATGACGCGACTGCGACTCCTGAGGTTCGATTTGAAAGTTCTCGAATGAGACTCGTCGGCGACTCCGGAAACAGCGACCTGTTACTGATCGCATTGGACGCTCCGGTCTCTTCAGACATCGCACACTACAACTTTGCATCTGAGCTTATTTCAGCGCCGCCTTACGACGCAGACTCCAACCCGGGCATATTTAACGCTGGATCTTTTCAGGACGAGATTGCTTACGTATTCGGAATCTCGGAAACAGTGCGTGGCGATACTCGAACTGACCAAGCCGTTGGACGTAATCGGGTGAGTGGCTACATTGAGGAAATCACCTTTGGCGATTTTTCAGACTCACTTCTCTTCGCTCGTGACATGCCTGGTGATGCGGACTACGTGCCATTCGAGACCCTTGTCCAAGCGGGCGATTCTGGCGCACCGGTTTTCATCGAGAGAAATGGAGAACTGTTGTTACTGGGCGTGAATTCGTTCAGATCAGGGGCTGATTTCTCTGGAATTAATTATATTGGCAACTACGCAGATGATATCAATTCCTTCATTAGCGCCAGTGCCGTCCCGGAACCGTCGTCGTTGGCAATCCTCGCCGTCGTAGGAATCGCCTCGTTTGTTCGTCGACGTCGCCTCGTGTAAGATGTGATCATGGAACGAACACACACAGCAGCGATTCTCTTTCTGATTCTTCTGTTCGTGTGTAGCGATCTCGCCGACGCACGCGACACGGTCTATCTGAAATCGGGTCGCGTTCTGACCGGGAATGTCAAAGAAGGTAAAGCCGAAAAAGGTGGAGCCTTCATCTTTCTGAAGACTGAATCCGGCGCAATTTACAAGCTCGACAAGGGCGACATCGTCAAGACGTTTTTACTTCGTGAACAAGTCGACATCGACTACGAAACGCGGCTCAAACGCGTTCGCGACATTGCGACCGATCACATCGAAATTGCTAAGTGGTGCCAGAAACAGGATCGCGGAAAGACACGATTCAAAGAACAGATTCGTTGGCACTACGAAAATGTTATCCGACTCGACCCTGAGCATTCGAATGCTCGAAAGCATCTCGACCATATGAAACTCGCGGATGGTTCTTGGGTCGTGAGAGCCGACTATGCATCAAGGCAAGGGTACGTTGCTGACAGGAAACGCGATTGGGTAGCTGAACTCAGCAAATACGTTGCGGCCAATGACGAAGAGCTTGACGTGCAGTTTGGTGCGAAAAAGAAGGAGTTCAATCTCTGGTTGAAAAGCGCAAAGCGAGGGCAATTTCAGCCAGCCGTGCTGGCTCAAATCTGCGATCAAAGCACTTTGCTATTGGTGTACGACAGTGCCATTGATTATCAAAACAATTTTGAACTGGCTCGAGTTCATCTCGATGCGATCGCAACCGTTAATTCAGGAACCGCAATTCGAATTCTGTGTCAGTTCGCCATGGAGGCATCCAACCAAGCTGTTCGCGAACATGCAATCTCATTGCTCTCTCAGTCAAAGATGGACCATGCAACGGCGGTGCTTACGCTGACGGAAGGACTCACGAATCCAGATCGTCAAATCTTACTCAATGCAGCATTTGCGATCGCTGAAGTCGCTTCAACCGATGACTTCAGCCGGGACCTAGTGGTTATTCAGCTGGCTGATTCCTTGGTGACTGAGCATGAAGAAAAAATTGAAGGTGCTCTCGAAGCGGGAAGAATGAACACGAGTTTTGGAAACGGTGGCACAAGTTTTCAAACGGGAGGCGGCCCGCAAACACAGATGAAGCAATACGAAAATCAAGCATCACTTGATACCCTTCGCCGCCTTTTCGAAGTCGACTTTGCCTATAACGAACAAGCTTGGCGAAACTGGTACATCGAGAACTACACTCTTTCGGACTTGACGGTTCGCGGCGATGAGTAAAGGTCTTTGATTGCATCTGATCGGCTTGATCCCGGATTATTCACGAGGCGTGGGCGTCAAACGGGAGGCACCTGCTTCATTGCAGAGAAAGTGTTCAAAGGTTGCTGTTTTGACAGTTCACCTGCTAGATGAACTTATTGACTCGCAAATTTGTCATTGCTGTCGTTGAATCGTTCAAAATCGCCAACAGGACGCCCTGTCGTCGTGAATAATTCCGGTTGATATACTCAGTGGCATCAATTCTGCTTCCGAGATGCCGACCATGCCGATCAAATTCAATTGCCACAATTGTGGTGCCAAACTACGCGTCCCCGAAAAGCACGTCGGAAAGAAGGCACGTTGCCCCAAGTGTGACGAAAAGTGCCTCGTTCCCGAGATGTCTGTGCAAGACTCAGATTTGGCAATCGGCGGAAACTTCGAAGACATTGGAAGCTTTCTGGATCAACCTGCCGCAGCACCGGTCGGGCTGCCTCCAGCCGTTGGTGTACCAGTAGCTTCTTCGACGGGACCGCCAGCAATGGCGACTCCCGTTACGCCGCGTCTGCCATCCTCGGTTCCGCCGCCCACATTCCATTCGCCTTACTCAACGCCGATGGCTCAGAAGCCCTCCGGAGGTTCAATGTCTGCAAGTCTCATGCAGCCGCTTTACGAAGCGCGAACCATGATGAAAATTTGGGGTTGGATGGCCTTTGTAATCGGAATCCTCTACTGCCTGACAATCATTGGTGCGATCGTAGGCTGGCTGTTTATTTGGATGGGATGGCTCGTAAAAGGTGCCGGTGAAGCAGTAACAGTTGGAATTGAAACGGGTGACCAAGCACAACTTCGACTTGCTAATGAGCGGCTAGGAACATTCTTCAAGATCCTCGGCGTCCTGGCGATCATATGGCTCGCGATCATGGCACTTTACTTACTGCTTATCATCTTTGTCTTTATCCTTGGAATCGCGGGAGTCGCCAGCGGCATGTAGCTCTAGAGGGCTAGAGGGTCGATGAATCACTGGCCCCAATGTGCTATGCTAAATGTTTTCTGATAGCGATTGAGTAATCAAATGGAACATTGGCCCGTTGGAGTTTTCACGAGTGTTGACGCAGGCTTGGGAGTCGATCTCGCGGTCGCCAAAGAGCTGAACATTCCCACGATTCAAATTCACGCCCCGCACGCAGGCAACCGTGACGCCGTAGCAGCAGACTTACTCAAGAGTCGACTTACGGCGTACGGGATTACCGCCACGGCCGTCTTTGGAGGATTCGAAGGCGAGAGCTACGCCGATATTCCGACCGTCATCGAGACCGTTGGTCTGGTCCCGCCTGCAACGCGTGCCTCAAGACTCGCTGAGATGAAAGAGATTTCGGACTTTGCGAAACATCTTGGGTGTGATGTCATCGCATTGCACCTCGGATTCGTTCCGCACGATCGATCTGCTGAATTGTACGGACAAACCGTTGACGTAACTCGCGAGCTCTGTGAATACGCATCGCAGAATGGCCAAAGCCTGCACCTAGAAACGGGGCAAGAGACCGCTCGCGGGCTAGTCGACTTTATCAACGACACTCAATGCGAAAACTTGTTCGTAAACTTCGATCCTGCCAACATGATTCTTTATGGGACCGGTCAGCCGATCGAGGCACTCGAAATTCTTGGACGGCGAGTCCGCAGCGTTCATTTCAAAGATGCTCGCTGGGGAAAGTCACCAGGAAAAGAATGGGGTGAGGAAGTTCAACTCGGCGATGGCGACGTCGACATCCAGAAGTACATGCAGACGCTCAAGACGATTGGCTATGACGGGCCGCTAACGATCGAGCGTGAAATCCCTCAAGAACCAGTACGGCAAAAATCAGAAATCGGCCATGCGGCTTCTTTGATCCAACGGATACGCGCTGAAGTCTGGCCGTCTTAATGGCTGCTGAAAAAACGGATGCGCAGCGAAAAGAAGCTTTGGCGCTGCGAACGTTTCAATTTAAACGCGCCATCGTCGGCGGCATTTCTCTCGCCTGCCTTTTGATGACGGGCCTGCTTTACGTTGCGTCTCCCGATCTCAACAACGTGTTGCTCGCTTCGACAGCTCGAATTGGCGTCGTGCTGTTCGCGACCTGGCTGGCTCTTCCGCAACTGAGAGGGATCATGTCAAAAGTTCCCACGGTTCTGCCGATTCTTGCTCTGGCCTTGATTATTCTTTGTGCCGCCCGGCCCAACCTATTCCGAGTCGTTGGGTCATTAATCGTCGTGACAACCGCGTTGATCGCGATCTCGAAATGGATCAAACGAATTGCGGCCTAGAAACTCATGAGCAACGCTGACTCAATTGCATGTTGTTCGTATTTGACGCCTTTAGGC